>NZ_JBFATZ010000011.1:0-270702 GCF_040678635.1 Thermopolyspora sp. NPDC052614 | reverse complement strand
GAGGGCGTCATGCCGAGGGGTAGGCATGCACAGAACGCTACCATTCGATTACGTGTGGTCGCGCCATCTGGTGTGTCCGCCGCAACGGTGCGCCCCGGTCCGGCGAGTACCCGCCCTCCTTCCGCCTTCAGTGGCCGAATGACCCGAAGGGGCGATCCAAATACGGCGTCAACTGGTCGACAACCTGCTCGGCCAGTTTCTCATGCGTGCCGTAATGAGGTTCGCGCATGCGGTTCTCCCCGCCGGGCGGTCGGACGAGACAGATGCCAGCCTCGGGCTACCCGTCATCCGGGTTCCGGCGCAGGTCAAGCGTGCCTTCCTGGAACCGAACGGGCCGCCGCGGCTCGCCCGACATCGTCAGCGGGGACCCGGCAGGACGGCGGCGAGTTCCGGGATGCGAGCGCGGTAGGCGTCGAGCAGGGCGCGGGCGGTGCCGACCGAGTCGACCAGGGGGTGCAGGGCGAGGGCCTGTACGGCGAGGCGGTGTGAGCCGGTGAGGGCCGCCTCGATGGTGGTCTGCTCGACCGCCTTCACCTGTTGGAGGAGGCCGAGGAAGCGGCCGGGCAGGGGCCGGGTGGCGAGCGGGTGGACGCCGGAGCCGTCGACGGCGCAGGGCACCTCGACGACGGCCTCGGCGGGGAGGCCGGGCAGGGCGGTGCCGTTGCGCACGTTGAGGATCATCGTGGCGGGCTCGCCGCGGGCGATGGCGGCCATGAGCGCGAGGGCGATGCCCTCGTAGCCGCCCGCCTCCAGGTCGGCGGCGTCGCGTTCGCCGGCGTCGGCGATGCCGCGGGTCTCGGCCATGTAGGTGGCGTCGCGTTCCCGACGGGTGCGCTGCCACTCGGCCAGGGCGTCCCCGGGGCGCTCGCGGACGGCGGCGTAGAAGCGCTCCTGCTGGTCGAGGAGGATCTCGCCGCGGGTGCGCCCGCCGGTGATCGCGGCGATCGACTCGCGAGTGAAGTAGTAGTAGAACAGGTACTCGTTGGGCAGCGCGCCCAGGGTGCGCACCCATTCGGGACCGAAGAGCCGGGCCTCCTCGACGCGGCGCAGCGCGTCGTCGTCGGCGAGCAGCCGGGGCAGCACGTCCTCACCCTGGTGGCCGAGCTCGGTCAGCCAGCCCAGGTGGTTGAGGCCCGCGTAGCCCGGCGAGACCCGCGCGGGGTCGAGGCCGAGCGCGGTGGCGGCCCGCCTGACCAGGCCGATCGGCGAGTCGCAGATGCCCACCACGCGGTCGCCGAGCACCTCGCGCATCGCCTCGGTGATCATGCCGGCGGGGTTGGTGAAGTTGATCACCCAGGCGCGGGGGGCGAGCGCCGCGACCCGCTCGGCCACGCGCATCGCGGCCGGGATCGTGCGCAGGGCGAAACAGATGCCGCCGGGGCCGGTCGTCTCCTGCCCCAGCAGGCCGAGGTCGAGCGCGACCCGCTCGTCGGCGACACGGCCCGCCGTACCGCCGACCCGCATCGCCGAGAAGACGAAGTCGGCGTCGCGCAGCGCCTCGTCGAGGTCGGCGGCGACGCGCACGCGCGGCGGTCGCGGGTATCCGGCGGCGAGCTGCCCGAGCACGTGCCCGATGACCTCCAGCCGCGCGGGCGACACGTCGTACAGGGCCACCTCCTCCACCCGCGGGGTGCCGGTGTCGCGCAGCAGCGCGCCGTACACGAGGGGAACCCGGAAGCCCCCGCCCCCGACAACGGCCAGTTTCATCGCGGCTCCTTCGACTTCGACTCGCGGCGATTGTCAGGTTCTTCCCGCCGCGGGCCGACGACGCTTCCGGACTGCCGCAAACGGACCGGAGACCTCAAACGAGGACGACCTCCACGCCCGCGGCGCGGAGGTTGGCGAGGATGGCCTCGTCGGCGCCCTCGTTGGTGATGACGACGTCGACGGCCTCGGGCCCGCAGACGCGCAGCGCGCCGGTGCCGGGGAACTTGTGCCGGTCGACGAGCAGCACCACCTGACCGGCCGCGGCGATCATGGCGCGTTTCAGCGGGACCTCGGCGAGCGTGGTGTCGACGAGCTGCCCGTCGGGGCGCACGCCGCTGGCGCCGAGGAAGACGCGGTCGGCGCAGACCTGGCCGAGCGCCTCCTCGGTCAGCACCCCGACCAGCGAGTGGTAGGCGCGGCGGACCATGCCGCCGAGCAGCAGCAGCTCCACGTCGGGGTCGTTGCGCAGCACGTCGAGTACGGCGAGGCTGGTGGTGACGACCGTGATGCGGCGCCCGCGCAGGTGCCGGGCGAGGCGCATGGTCGTGGTGCCGATGTCGAGCAGGATCACCTCGCCGTCGCGCACCAGCTCGGCGGCGCGCCGGGCGACGGCGTCCTTCTCCTGCTCATCGACGGCCGCCACCTCGGCGAACGGCAGGTCGCCGTCGGCGTCCACGCCGGCCAGCGCGCCGCCGCGCACCCGCCGGAGCGTTCCATCGCGGTCGAGCACCTCCAGGTCCCGGCGGATCGTGGACGGGCTCACGCCGAGCTGGCGTGCCAGGTCGCTGACGCTGGTCGCGCCCGCGAGCCGGACGCGGCGCATGATCTCGGCGTGTCGGAGGTGCTGGAGCACGGGCGCATCCTATCAGTCAATTTCGCGCACAAGTGAGCAGGATGGAGCAAACACGTGCGCGATCGATTTGCTATGCCCCGGAAGACCGTGCAAGATTGCGCCCATCTCGCTTCGTCGAGGAGGACAGCCGGTGGATGCACAGGCGTACGACCCACTCGCCGACCTGCGAACAGCGGACGCGCCGCAGTTCGACGTCTTCCTCTCGGGCACCGTCTTCCTCGACATCGTCTTCACCGGCCTGCGCGCGATGCCTGCGGCGGGCACCGAGGTGTGGGCCGAGGGCATGGGCTCGTGCCCCGGGGGCATCGCCAACCTCGCCATCGCGACCAGCAGGCTGGGGCTGCGCACCTCGCTGGCCGCCGCGTTCGGCGACGACGACTACGGCGACTTCTGCTGGCGGACGCTGGAGGAGCAGGAGCACGTGGATCTGTCCCGGTCGCGACGGTTCGAGCACTGGCATTCGCCGGTGACGGTGTCCATGGCCGTGGATCGCGACCGCAGCATGGTCACGCACGGCCATCCGGCCCCGATGCCGGCCTCGGACATGATAGGCACGCCGCCCCGCTCGCGGGTGGTGATCGTGGGCCTGTCCCCGGACGAGCCGCTCGGCGGGGGCGGGTCACCGGACTCGTGCGGCTGGGCCGAGCTGGCCCGCCGCCAAGGCTCGATGATCTTCGCGGACGTGGGCTGGGACCCCTCCGGCACCTGGTCGCCCGCCCTGCTCGACCAGTTGTCCTACTGCCACGCGTTCATGCCGAACGCGGTCGAGGCGATGGCCTACACCGGCACCGACAGCCCGCGCGAGGCGCTGTACCTGCTGGCCGACCGGGTTCCGCTCGCCGTCGTCACCGACGGGGCCAACGGGGCGATGGCGATCGACTCCAGCACCGGCGAGGAGGCGTACGTCCCGGCACCCCGGGTGACCGCGCTCGACCCGACCGGCGCGGGCGACGTCTTCGGCGCGGGGATCGTGCTGGGCACGCTGTGCGGGTGGCCGCTCGCCGACCGGTTGGCGTTCGCCGAGCTGTGCGCGGCGCTCGCGGTGCAGGAGTTCGGCGGGTCGCTCGCCGCGCCCGGCTGGGGGGACATCGCCGACTGGTGGCACGAGGTGCGGGCCGCCGCCGGGCGCGGGCGCGCCTACGACAACCTGCTCGCCCGGCGGTACTCGTTCCTCGAACGGCTGGTGCCGACCGTGCCGGTGAACGCGGTCCGCCGCGCCGCCGCGACCATCGCCCGGTACGCCGACGTGAGCAAGGCGCCCCGGACGTCCGGAACCCGGGCGGAATCCCGGGCGGCGGAGCCGAGGGCGAGTGGCCCGGCGGCGGACGGATCAGCGCCGAAAGGCTCAGGGGCGGAGGAACGACGCGTTCCGGACGATGTCGAGGCCGTGCACGGGACGCGCTGCGCGCGACCCGGCGCCTCGGACCCGCCGCACGCTTCCTCGTCGTGACCGACGGACGGCCGGCACCGGAACCACGGCACAGCCATCGGGATCGCCGAGGAACACGTCGTTCGCATCCCGATGCCCGACCCATGCCCGCCAAGCGCACGACACGTTACCGAACGCAATAATTCTGTGGCCTCGCCGCCAATCACCGCCCACCTGACCGTCTGAGCACCTCGCCGTACACTCCCCTTGATGACGATACGTCACTATGCGAACACGGAGGTGGAGTTTGTGCACGGTTCCGGGGCTCGCGAGGTGTGGCCGTTCGAGTGTCTTCGCTGTCAGCACATCTGGGCGGAGGAGTACGTCCTCCGGCAGGTGACCGACAATCGCGGCAACGTCATCGAGGTCTGGCTGTCGGACGGCCTTCCGGTCCAGCCTCCGCCGAGCGGCACCCGCTGCCCCAAATGCCGGGCCACGAGCATCACGGCGTTCCCCAAGGGCTACCTCGACCGCCACCCCGACATCACCTACCGGGACAAGGTCGATCTCGGCGTCTCGCCCCCGGAGTCCGCTCGCGCCGGGTCCGCGTCACCGGCCGCCGAGGCGCATGGCGTTCCTGCCCCGGACGCGGCGTGGCGTCCGCGCCGGCGTCTGGCGATCTCGCGGGCGGTGTACCTGACCGCGATCGCGGTGGCGGCCCTCCTGGTCACCGTGTACGAGATCTACGAGACCGTGCTCACGAAGGCGCGGCCTCACTAGGACCCACCGGACCAGGACCCACCGGACCAGGACCTACCGGGAGCCTCGCCCGGCCTACGCCAGCAGGCGGACGAACTCCTCGAACGAGATCCTCCCGTCTCCGTCCACATCGGCCGCGTCGCCGAGGGCGGCGAGCGCTTCGGCGGTCACGTGGGGGAAGCGCCGGACGAACTCGGCCTGCGAGATGTATCCGTCGCCACTCTGGTCGATCTCGTCGAACAACTTCCTAAGCTCGGGCACCGACTGCGACGACATGGATGTCCTTTCCGTGGTGGTTCACCACCGTTTATCGCTGACGCGCAGATCAAAGAGTAGCGTCGGGCACGCACATCCGCCCTGCCGGTCACACCGGCGTACCGTCCTGGGGAACCGATCGTGACCACCTACTACAACGAGGATCTGGCCCATGTGCACGACGCCGGGTACGGGGATCTCGCCCGCGCCGCGGCCACGGCGCTGCTTCCCCTGCTGCCGTCGAACGCGGTCGTGATGGACCTGGGCTGCGGCACCGGCATCCTGGCCCAGCGGCTGAGCGAGGCCGGGCATCGCGTGCACGGCGTGGACATCTCCCCCGCGGCGATCGCCCTTGCCAGGTCCCGGGCGCCGCGGGCCGTCCTCCAGGTGGCCTCGTTCGCCGACGTGCCGCTGCCGGAGTGCGACGCCGTCGTCTCCATCGGCGAGTGCCTGAACTACGCCTTCGACCCGCGGGTCGGCACCGATTCCACCCTGCTGCCCGACCTGTTCGCCCGGGTGCGCCGAGCGCTGCGCCCCGGCGGTCTGCTGCTGTTCGACGTGTGCCTCGTCGGCACCGAGCCGCGCCCCCGCGTGGCCTGCACCGAAGGCGACGACTGGATGGCGGTCGTGCACGCCGCCGAGTCCTCCGGCACGCTGACCCGCCGCATCACCACCTTCCGGCGGCTCGGCGAGCTGTGGCGGCGCTCCGACGAGACCCACCTGCAGCGCCTCTACACCCGCGACGAGATCACCGACGCCCTGCGCCGTGCGGGCTTCACGGTGCGCGAGCTCGCCTCGTACGGGGATCACGACCTGGCGCCGGGCCGGGCGGGCTTCCTGGCCACCCTCCCCGAACCTCGGCCCGGCGGTCAGCCGGGCGACGGGTGATCGGCGGGGGCGGCGTGACGCAGCCAGACGTAGGCGACCGGCTGGGCGGCGTTCCACGCGGCGGCCAGGTCGTCGTCGACGGGATGGAACCCGGCGTGGCGGTAGCAGCGCAGGGCGGCCTGGTTGTCCGGGTGGACGCGCATGAAGATGTTCGCCTGGCCCGCGTCCAGGGCCAGGCCGGTGAGGTTGCGCACGAGGGCCCTGCCGACGCCCCTGCCCCGGAAGCCGGGCGCGACGATGACCCGCGCCAGTTCGACCTCGTCCTCCTCGGCGTCGAACCACAGCTCGCCGTAGCCGAGCAGGTCCCGGCCGTCGAGCAGCGCGTACGCCCGGACGTCCTGCTCCCGCAGCCACTCGGCCACGACCCGCGGCGGCAGGGGATACTCCCGGCGGCCGCACCACATCGTCACCTCGTGCCCCGAGGCGGGCCAGGCGGCGATCGTCTCCGCGTACGCCTCGACGGCGGGCAGCAACCGCACGATCCACACCTTTCGCGCCGACGCCGTGTCGCCGACGAGCGTACCGCTCGGCGCGGCGGCGGACGGCGGCCGGGAAGGCCGAGATCGCCGCGGTGGTGCCGGGCGTTGACCATTTGTTTGGGCCATGTTCGCTATGGGCGTCGTCCTTCGGACGGGTTGTGCCGGGCATATCCGATTCAATGGAACAGCCGGTCGGAGGCGCGTCTGGCCGTACCGGACCTGATCCACCGTCGGGAGGACGATTGAGCGAGCACCTGGCCTTCTGGATCGATCACGACTACGACAGGGAGCACGCGGCCGACGGGATCAGCCGTTACGACGCGCACGTGAGGGCAGGTCTGGACGAGTTCTCGGAGGCGTGGGGCGACATCGCGCCGGTCGCGTTCGCCTGCACGGCGTGGCGGCTGGCGACGACCCCGACGCTGTCGCCGGGGTTCGTACGCTGGCACCGGCGGGTGCTCGACGCGACCTGCGTGCGCAACTCCTACGACGGGACGCTGACCGTCCAGGCCCAGTTGGTCTCGCCGTGGCCGGCCGCCCTCACCTGGTCGCGGGACTGGTGGCAGGACCGGGGATGGCTCGACTGGCCGGAGGTGTTCGGGCAGTTCGTCGAGCCGTCCGAGCAGGACCTGGCGAAGATTCCCTACCTGCGTGGCACGCTCCAGATCGACGCGCCGGTTCCGCTGGGCGACCTGCCCGCCGCCCCGGACGGGCCCGGCGAGGACGTCGAGGGCACGGCCCGCCGAGCCGTGATCGTGCTGGTCAGGGAGCTGAACGAACTCATCTCGCCGATCATCCGGCAGTTGGAGGAGTTCTCCGGCCGCGCTTAGGTTCTCGCCGCCGGGCGGCACCAGGCCGGCGAAACACGACCGGACGCCGATATCGACGAATCGGAAACGGAGATCCGCCGAGGAAAAGGCGTCACGTGTCGGCCACCATGACCGCGAGCCACCCGCATCGGCGCGCCGGACGGTCCGCGAACCGTCCGGCGGCGCGCTCACCAGCCGTCAGGGCTGGACCTGGATCTTTCTGCCGATGCCGTTCTTGAAGCGGGTCAGCGCGGTCTCGTACTCGTCGAGCGGGAACCGGTCGCTGATCATGACCTCGGGCTTGAGCACCCCGGCGGCGAACAGCTCCCCCGCCCGCTCGAAGCTGTGCAGCACGGCCATCGACCCGGTGATGGTGATCTCCTGGTTGTAGATCCTGTACGGCTCGATGACCGCCTTGGCGTCCTCGTTGGAGACCCCGAACTGCAGGAACGTGCCCCCGCGCCCGACCCGGCTCAGCCCGTCCTGGATGGCCGCGACGACGCCGGTGCAGTCGACGACGATGTCCCAGCCGCGCGGCCGGTCCAGTTCGTCGGCGGAGGTCACCGCGTCGGTGCAGCCGAGCAGGCGGGCGGTGGCGAGGCGGTCGGGGTTGAGGTCCACCATGCTGACGGTGGCCGCGCCCGCGCGCTTGGCCAGTTCCATCATCATCAGGCCCATCGTGCCCGCGCCGTAGATGAGGTAGTGGGAGGCCATGTCCCGGGGCAGCACGTCGAAGCCGCGTACGGCGCACGACAGCGGCTCGATGAGGGCGGCGTCGGCGGTGGCGACGCCCTCGGGCAGTTTGAAGCAGTTCTTCACCGGGGCGGCCACGTACTCGGCCGCGCCGCCGGAGACGGTGACGCCGATCGCGTTCCACCGTTCGCACAGGTTGCCGCAGGCGCGGCGGCAGTAGTAGCACTCGCCGCAGTGCAGCGAGGGGTCCACCGCCACCTGGTCGCCCACGCGTACCTCGGTGACGTCCGCGCCGACCTCGACGACCTCGCCGGCGAACTCGTGGCCGGGCACGACCGGCAGCGTGGGCGCGAACTCGCCCTCGAGGATGTGCAGGTCGGTGCCGCAGATGCCGCAGGCGGCGACGCGTACGACGACGTCGCGCGGGCCGGGCGCCGGGTCCGGCACGGTCTCGACGGTGATCTCTCCGGGCTTGACGATGATCGCTGCCTTCATTTACTTGACCGCTCCCAGGGTGAGTCCGCGTACGAGCTTGTCCTGTGCCATCCAACCCGCGATGAGCACCGGAAGTGAGACCAGGGTGGCCGCCGCGCACAGCCGGGCCAGGAACAGGCCCTCGCTGGTGATGAAGCCGACCAGGAACACCGGCGCGGTCGCGGCCCGGGTCGCGGTCAGGTTCACCGCGAACAGGAACTCGTTCCACGCGAAGATGAAGCAGATCAGCGCGGTCGCCGCGACCCCCGGCATGATCACCGGGCCGATCACACGGACGAGCACGGTGGGCAGCCGCGCGCCGTCCACCTGGGCCGCCTCGATGATCGCGACGGGCACCTCCTGGAGGAAGGAGCGCAGCATCCACACCGCCAGCGGCAGGTTCATCGCCGTGTAGAGGATGACCAGTGACCACACGTTGTCCAGCATGCCCAGCCACTGCACCATCAAATAAAGCGGCAGCAGGGCGGCGATCGCGGGCAGCATCTTCGTCGACAGGAAGAAGAACAGCACGTCGCGCCACTTCGGCACGGGTTTGATCGCCAGCGCGTACGCGGCGGGCAGCGCGAGCGCGAGCACGGCGAGCGTGGAGATGAGCGCCGCCATCGCCGAGTTGATGAGGTAGGGGGCGATGCCGCGCTCAAGCACCAGCTCGTACTGGGCGACGGTGGGCGTGGCGAACAGGTCCGGCGGGTTGGACGCCGCCGCCGACTCGGTCTTGAACGAGGTCAGGACCATCCACAGCACCGGGAAGAAGAAGAACACCGCCGCGACCCAGGCGAGCAGCGTCCACAGCACGCCCCACCTGTGGCCCTGCCTCCCGCGCGGACGCGCGTGGGACCCGCTGCGCGGCGCCGTGGCCGTCGGCGCGGCCGTCACCTGGGATGTCATCGCGTCTCCTCCCGGAACAGCGACGAGACGACGCGCAGCGTGAACGTCGCGACGATGATGGTGGCGATCACGACCACCACGCCCGCCGCGGCGGCCTCGCCGTACTCGTACTTGCGGAACATGGTCAGATAGATCTCGTACGGCAGGTTGGTGGTGGACGTGCCCGGCCCGCCCTGGGTGATGGTGAACACCGCGTCGAAGGTCTGCACCACGTAGATCGAGCCGAGCAGCGCGCCGAGCTCGATGTAGCGGCGCAGGTGCGGCATCGTGATGGAGCGGAAGATCTGCCAGGGTCCCGCGCCGTCGACGCGGGCGGCCTCGAGCACGTCGCCCGACTGGCTCTGCAGCCCCGCGAGGATGATCAGCATCATGAACGGGGTCCACTGCCACACCAGCGAGGCCACGACGGTGGTCATCGGGTAGTCGGTGACCCAGTCGACGCGGGTGGGGACGGTGTCCCCCCACAGCCGCTGGATCATGTCGATGGTGCTGCTGATCAGCCCGTACGTCGGGTTGTAGATGACGTGTTTCCACAGCAGCGCCGAGGCCATCGGCATGATGAGGAACGGCGCGATGAGCAGCGTGCGCACGATCCCCCTGCCGACGAACCTGCGGTCGAGCAGGAAGGCGAGCACGGTCCCGAGCAGGATCGAGATGATCACGACGCTCGCGGTCAGCACGACGGTGTTGACCACGGCGGCGCGCAGCCGCCCGTCGGTGAAGACGGTGATGTAGTTGCGCAGGCCGGCGAACGCGGTGTCGTTCGGGTGCAGGACGTTCCAGCCGAAGGTCGAGATCACCAGGGTGACGACGAACGGGAGCTGGGTGACGACGATCGTGAAGACCAGCGCGGGCAGCAGCGGGAACCGGCGCGTCCAGCGCTCGCTCCGCCGCTGTTGTGGCGCGGGCCCGCGGGGGGACGGCTTCGCCGCCACCGGCGGCGAGGGGGCGATGGTCATCGGAGTTCCTTGAACATTCCGTGGGCGGACGTTCGGTGGGGCGGCGTTCGGTCGGCGGGCACTCCCCGGGTGTGCGCCGCACGGGCGTGAGGATCGGACGTGACGATCGGTCGGCGGGCGGGCCGCGGGCGGTCGGCGTGTGATCGGCCGGGCGGGCGGCGGGTGGGCAATTCGGACGAGAACGGCGCGGCGGGGCGCCCAGAGGGGCGACCGCGAGGGTGCGCGGGCGAAGGGAGGGCGGGCGCCGCGCCGCGCCGGGCTCAGGGAGACCGGGCCCCGCCGTCCTGCCCGGCGACGGCGGGGCCGGGCCTCACCGGTACTTGAGGGTGACCTGCTCGGCCAGCTTCTGCCCCTCGGCGAGCGCCTCCTCGACCGTGGTCTGGCCGGCGATCGCCGCCGACACCTGCTGCGACACCTTCGTGCCGAGGTCGGCGAACTCCGGCACGCCCACGAACTGGACGCCCACGGTCGGCCGCGGCTGCGTGCCCGGGTTCTCCGGGTTGGCGTTGGCGATCGAGTCGAGCGTCACCTTGTAGAAGGCCGCGGCGGCCTTCTGGTACTCGGGGATCTCGTACGTGGACTTGCGCTTGCCGTCGGGCAGCCGCGACCAGCCGAGCTGCTGGCCGACGAGCTTCTCGTAGTCCTTGCCCGACGCCCAGGCGATGAACTTCCACGCGTCGTCGGCCTTCTTGGTGGTCTTCGGCATCGCCCAGGCCCACGTCCACAGCCAGCCGGAGTACTCGGTCTTCTCCACCGGGGCGAAGGTGTAGCCGACCTTGCCGGCGACCTTGCTCGTCTTCGGGTCCTCCAGCGACGCCGCGGCCGAGGTGGCGTCGTACCACATGGCGGCCTTGCCCTGGCCGAAGGTGTTGAGGCACTCGGTGAAGCCGGACTGGGCCGCGCCGGCCTCGCCGTGCTTCTTGAGCAGGTCGACGTAGAACTTCACCGCCGAGGTGAACTCGGGCGAGTTCACCTGGGCCTGCCAGTCCTTGGTGAACCAGGTGCCGCCGAAGGTGTTGACGACCGTGGTGAGCGGGGCGAACACCTCGCCCCAGCCGGGCAGGCCGCGCAGGCAGATGCCGGCCACGCCGGACTTCTTGTCGTCGAGCTTGGCGGCGAACTTGGCCACCTCCTGCCAGGTGGGCCGCTCGGGCATCGTCAGCCCGGCCTTCTCGAACAGGTCCTTGCGGTACATGAGGAAGGACGACTCGCCGTAGAACGGCACGGCGTACATCTTGCCGTCGGTGCCCGACAGCGACTTGACCATGGGTTCGAGCAGGTCGGCCTGGTCGAAGGCGGCGTCGGCCGCGGCGAAGGAGGAGGTCTCGTGCAGCCAGCCGTTCTTGGCCCAGATCGGCACCTCGTAGGCCCCCACGGTGACCACGTCGTACTGCCCGGCCCCTGTGGCGACATCCTGCGTCACCTTGTCGCGCAGTTCGTTCTCGGGAAGGATCGTGAAGTTGACCTTGATGCCGGACTGCTTGGTGAAGTTGTCGGCGGTGAGGCGGGAGATGTCCTCCATCTGCGGGTTGCCGACCATGAGCACGTTGATCGACTTCTCGCCCGACGCTCCGCTGCCGCCGCCACCACCGGCCCCGGCGCACGCGCCCGCGGCCAACGCCACGGCGGCCACGCTCGCGATCATCGCGAGGGAGCGCCGATAGCGACCCTGTGACGTCATCCTGACCTCCTGGTCTTACCGCCGCCGCTCGGCGGCCGGTTGATCATCCGACGCCCCCGATGTCGAGCCGGGCCGGGCCCGGCTCCGCCCCGTTCGCCAACGACCGTCGCGCCTCGTGCGGCTCCTCGGGGAGCGGGGCCGCGTCGATCCGCCGTACGGTCACCTCCGCCGCCGGGATGAGCCGCTCGGGCAGCTCGGCCGTGCCCGGAACCAGGCACGCGCTCGTGCCCAGCGCCACCGCCTCGGCCAGGCAGACGGCGGCGTCCGCGGCCCCTCGGCCGAGGAACGCGGCCAGGTAGCCGGCGAGCAGCGTGTCCCCCGCGCCGGTGGTGTTGACCGGCCGGATCCTCGGCGCCCGCGCCCACAGGCAGCGGGTCGCGCCGCCGTCGACGAGCACGGCGCCCTCGGAGCCGGCGCTCGCCAGCACCGCGGTGCCGCCGGCGGCGACCTCGCGGGCCGCGCCGACGACGTCGGCCAGGTCGGGCAACGGCCGCCCGGCCAGCTCCGCGAGCTCCTCGCGGTTGGGCTTGACCAGGTCGGCGCCCGCCGCCAACGCCGCCGGCAACGCCGCGCCGGAGGTGTCGACGGCGGCCCTGGCCCCGGCCGCGTGCGCCGCGTCGACCAGCCGGGCGACCAGCTCCGGCCCCGCCCCCGGAGGCAGGGAGCCGCAGCAGGCCACCCAGGCCGCGCCGGTCTCGACCGCGGCCGTGCGGGCCTGCCGTACCAGCTCGTCCAGCTCGGCCTCGGTGAGCGGCTCGCCGGGCTCGTTCACCTTGGTGGTGCGGCCGCCCGGCTCGATCACGGTGACGTTGACCCGTGCCGCGCCGCCGACGTGTACGGCGCGGCACGGCAGCCTCGTCTCGCCGAGCAGCGTGGCCAGGTCGTGGCCCGCCCGGCCGCCGACGGGGAGGACCGCGACGGTCGGCACGCCCAGCGCGGCGAGCACCCGTGACACGTTCACGCCCTTGCCGCTGGCCTCGACCGCGACGTAGTTGGCCCGGTGCAGCTCACCGAGGCGGAACTCGTCCACGTGGTACGTGCGGTCGAGGCTGGGGTTGGGCGTGACAGTGATGATCACAGGCGGGGTCGCCCTCCGTGAACCTGAGATTTCTTGCGGGTTACGTTGGTACTCATTGGTTCTAGTTGTGATTGATTGCAGAGTCAAGGGTTTGATTGCGTTTACTTGGCGATGGTTGGAGACATATCCCCTCCGGGAACCGCGGACCGGGATCGCAGCCGCCCGGCTCGCCGTACTCTTGGGACGCGACCAGTGAAAGACGGGACCGAGCGATGGACGAGGTGGCGATGAGCGGGACCGGGACCTCGGAGCGGGCCCCCGAGCGACCCCACGAAGGACCCCCTGAGCAGGCCCCAGAACAGGCCCCAGAACAGGTCTCTGAACAGGCCCCTGAACAGGCTTCCGAGCGGGCACGGCGCCGCTCCGATCAGTCGCTCTACGCCTCCCAGCGCCAGCAGATGCTGGTCCGCACGGTGCGCGCGACCGGGCGCGTGGACGCCGCCGCCGCGGCCGACGAGTTCCAGGTCTCCACCGAGACCATCCGCAAGGATCTGATCGAGTTGGAGAAGCTTGGACTTCTGCGCCGGGTGCACGGCGGCGCGATCGCCGTCGACGAGCTGTCGTTCGAGCCGGCGATCTCCGCGCGGACCGAGTTCATGGAGGAGAAGCGGCGCATCGCCCGGGCCGCCCTCGACGAGCTGCCGCGCACCGGGGCCGTGCTGCTCGACAACGGCTCCACCGTCGGCTGCCTGGCCGAGATCTTCCCCTCCGACCGCGACCTGACCGTCTTCACCAACTCGCTGACGATCGCGCTCACGCTGGTCAGCCGCCCCCGCCTCACCGTGCACACCCTCGGCGGCCGGGTGCGCGGCGTCACGCTCGCCGAGGTCGGCATGTGGGCCACCCGCGCCCTGTCCGAGCTGCGCGCCGACGTCGCCTTCCTCGGCACCAACGGCTTGTCGGTCGAGCGCGGGGTGACCACCCCCGACGAGGCGGAGGCCATGATCAAGGGCATGATGTACGGCGCGGCCCGCCGCCGGATCCTGCTCGCCGACCACAGCAAGATCGGCCACGTCAGCATGCTCAAGTACGCCGACCTGTCCGACGTGGACCTGCTGATCACCGACACCGGCCTGCCGGACGACGAGCTACGCCGCCTGGAGGACGCCGGGGTGACGGTCCGCCGCGTCTGAGCCGTGCGTCCGCGCGGGCCGGTGCCGGTATAGGTCTCGGTATAGGTCTCGGTATAGGTGTCGTTATCGGGCGGAACGGCGCTCAGTCGCCGGAGCGCAGGACGGGGCGGAGGTTCTCCAGGACCGCGGGGTCCTCGATGGTGGAGGGCACGGGCTCCTCCCGCCCGTCGGCGATCGCGCGCATGGACTTGCGCAGGATCTTGCCCGAGCGCGTCTTCGGCAGCGCGGGGACGACGTCCACGTCCTTGAACGACGCCACCGGCCCGATCTGGGCCCGCACCGCCGCCACCAGCTCGGCGCGCAGCCGTTCCTCGTCGACGTCCACGCCCGCCTTGAGCACCACCAGGCCGCGCGGCACCTGGCCCTTCAGCGAGTCGTGCACGCCGATCACGGCGCACTCGGCGACCGCCGGGTGGGAGGCGAGCACCGCCTCCATCGAGCCGGTGGACAGCCGGTGCCCGGCCACGTTGATCACGTCGTCGGTGCGGCCCATGACGTACAGGTAGCCGTCCTCGTCGAGGAAGCCGCCGTCGCCGGTGAGGTAGTAGCCGTCGTAGCGGGACAAATAGCCCTCGACGTAGCGGTCGTCGTCGTTCCACAGGGTGGGCAGGGTGCCCGGCGGCAGGGGAAGCCTGATGCAGATCGCGCCCTCGGCGTCGGCGGGCAGCTGTGTGCCGGAGGCGTCCAGGACGCGCACGTCGTAGCCGGGGACGGGGACCGTCGGCGAGCCCGCCTTGATCGGCAGCGGTTCGAGGCCGCGCGGGTTGGCGGCGACCGGCCAGCCGGTCTCGGTCTGCCACCAGTGATCGACCACCGGAACGCCGAGCACGTCGCTCGCCCAGTGGTACGTCTCCGGGTCCAGCCGCTCTCCGGCGAGGAACAGCGTACGGAAGCAGGACAGGTCGTAGTGGGCCAGTTCCTTGGCCTCGGGGTCGGCCCGCTTGATGGCGCGCAGCGCGGTGGGGGCGGTGAACAGCGCCTTCGCCCGGTACTCGGAGATCATCCGCCAGAACGCGCCCGCGTCCGGGGTGCCGACCGGCTTGCCCTCGTACAGGACCGTGGTGGCGCCGACGAGCAGCGGGCCGTACACGATGTAGGAGTGGCCGACGACCCAGCCGACGTCGGAGGCGGTCCACCACACCTCCCCCGGGCCGATGTCGTAGATGTACCGCATCGACCAGGCGAGGGCGACGGCGTGGCCGCCGTTGTCGCGGACCACGCCCTTGGGCCTGCCCGTGGTGCCGGAGGTGTAGAGGATGTAGAGCGGGTCGGTCGCGGCGACGGGCACGCACTCGGCGGGGACCGCCGACTCCAGCGCCTCCTCCCAGTCGAGGTCCCGCTCGCCCATCGCGGCACGGGCCTGCTCGCGCTGGAACACCACCACCCGCTCGACCTGGTGGGCGGCGAGGTCCAGCGCCTCGTCCACGATCGGCTTGTACTCCACCAGCCGGTTCGGCTCGATGCCGCACGAGGCGCACAGCAGCACCTTCGGCTTGGCGTCGTCCACGCGTACGGCCAGCTCCTTGGGGGCGAACCCGCCGAACACCACCGAGTGCACCGCGCCGAGCCGCGCGCAGGCGAGCATCGCGATCACCGCCTGCGGGATCATCGGCATGTAGATCACCACGCGGTCGCCGGCTTCGACGCCGAGCCCGCGCAGCACGCCCGCGAACCGGGCCACCTCGTCACGCAGCTCCGCGTAGGTGTAGGCGATCTTCGCCCCCGTGTACGCCGAGTCGTAGGCGAGCGCGGTCCGGTCGCCGTGACCGGCGGCGACATGCCGGTCGAGGGCGTTGTGGCAGGTGTTGAGCGTCGCGTCGGGGAACCATCGGTAGAACGGCGGGTTGGAGGCGTCCAGCGCGCGGGCCGGCGGCCGGTCCCAGTCGATGGCCGAGGCCGCCTCCAGCCAAAAACCCTCAGGATCGTCCAGACTCCTGCGGTAGGTCTCCTGATACGCGCCCACTGTCTCTCCTTTGGACCCGTCGCCAACGTTCTCCCGTCGTCTTATCCGCCTGCCGGGCCGATTGTCCATGACACCGAGTGCAAAGGGCGGTGAGCGGCGGTGCGCGCGAGTTCGGCGGTCGGGGTCCGTCGGTGAGCGGGCCGGAGAGCCGGATGGGTGATCAGTGGCCCGATCCGGCGGAGTGGCCGGCGGTGAGCTCGCCGTCGTGGGCCATCTGGTGCTCGCCCTGGATGGTGCCGCCGAGCTTGGCCTGCAGCTCCGGCAGGAGGCTCTCGGGGGCCACGCCGACGACCCACTGGTTGCCGACCAGCACCGAGCCCCAGCCCTGCTCCTCGTTGGCCCAGGACCGCATGCCCTCCAGCGTGGGGAAGGTGGACAGGAAGTAGCGCTGCTTGTCGATGTTGCAGTATCCGGAGGTGATGTCGGCGGCCTTGACCTGGATCTTGGGCTTGCCGCAGCCGATCGCCTTGGCGAGTTCCTGGATGTTGTAGACCTGGGCCTGCTTGGCGACGACCTGACCGTCGTGGTGGCCGGCGCCCTGGACGTCGACGCCTTCGGCTCCGCCGCAGGCCACGGCGAACGGCAGCGCGATGAGCGGCGCGAGAAGCCGGGCACGCTTGGCGACGAGGCGGGTCTTGTGGGGGAAACTCATCGACGTGCTCTCCTCCGCGAGGGCGGGTGGGGTGATCTCTGCTGTGAGGTACGCCGCGAGCACGATGAAGGTTCATCCATATCAGCGGGTTTTCGTGTTAACTGCGCGGTTTTTCTGCTGAAACGCCGCATGGGCGGCCGTCGTCGACGGGCCGCCCATGAACGGGTCGGAGGTGAATGCCGCGCCCATGACGCGGCGGTCGCGCGGGTCAGCAGCGCCGGCCGCTGTTGATGCAGTCGACCACGAAGTTCATCAGGTTCTCCGGCATCACGTTGTGGAAGTCGGCGTGGTCGGTGATCGGGGCGTGCTTCTGGTCGGGGAAGGCGTCCACCGCGAAGTTCGGCCCGGCGGGCGCCGCGTACCTCAGGGTCATCCGCAACTGCGGGATCGCCTGGGTCCCGGCGGGGCAGGCGCCGTTGCCGTCCGGGAAGACCACGTGGGTGCGGTGGTTGGCGCTGTCCAGGTTCTGGCCGTCCCAGCAGCTCGGGAAGTCCAGGACGCGGGTGACGAGGCTGCCGCGCGGGCACAGCGGGTACTTGTCGCCGGAGATCCGGTTCTCGAAGCCCGAGCAGGTCCAGCCGGCCCTGGCGTTCGCGCCGCCGTTGACGGCGGACTTGGCGTCACCGGTGATCATGCGCAGGAAGCGCGGGGCGGCGACGACCCTGCTCTGCGGGTTGCCGCGGAACTCCATGATCGCGGCGCGCGGGGTGAGGATGCGGCCGATGTTGCCGTCCTGGCCGCCGCCGGGGGCGTTGGCGTCGTTGCCCTGCCGGGTGCGGTCGCGCAGCACCGGCCAGAAGTAGGCGGACCTGTCGTCGCGTGCGCAGGTGGTGCCGCCGGCCGCCAGGCTCTCGTCGGTGGACTGGCCGCTGGTGGTCAGGTTGCCGACGTAGTCGTGCTGGTGCTGGGCGCCGTTGCTCACGCCCGGGGCGACGATGTGGTTGTCGGAGTTGAAGTGGCCGTTCTGGTTGGTGCCGCAGCGGGAGATGAACGTGCCGCGCGAGCCGTTCCGGCCGAACCTGGGCTGCTGCACCGGCTGGAAGGTGCGGACGTCGGCGAAGTCGCTCAGCGCCGGACCCACGTCATCACACGCGCCCTGGTCACCGCCCTGGTCACCGCCCTGATTGCCCCCGCCGTTGTTGTTGCCGTTGTTGTTGCCTCGGCCGCCGCCGAAGCCACCGCGGTTGTTGCCGAACCTGTCCTGACCGTTTCCGAAGCCGCGGTTGCGGTTGTTGTCCCCAGGGTTGCGGTTGTTGCGGCCGAACGCCTGGAGCTGCTGCTCGTCCTGCCCGCTCTGCTGGTTCAGGCCCTGCTGGCCGTTCTGACCGCCACCCAGGTCCTGGTCCTGACCGCCCTGACCTTGGCCCTGACCCTGGTCACCCCGACCCTGGCCGTTCTGGTCCAGGCCCTGCTGATCGTTGTTCCCCTGGCCCTGGCCCTGACCCTGGTTGTTGTTCCCCTGGTCACCCTGCCCTTGGCCCAGATCGCTCTGGTCCAGGCCCTGCTGATCGTTGTTCCCCTGCCCCTGGTTCTGACCTTGCTGGTTGTTGTTCTGCTCCGCCTGCCCGATCCGCAGGCAGGGGGCCGCGACGGCGGGGGTCGTGACCGCGTCGACCACGGTCAAACCCGCCCCCGCGAGCGTCACCGCCATGAGTACGCCAGCAAAACGCTTGCGTTTAGGCGTGTCACTAACCATGGAAGTCTGTGTCCTTCGTCATCACTTGGCCGGAGCCGGGGGCTGGGGCAGCTGGTTGTGATCGACCAGCCCCGTGCTCTCCAGAAGGCGCATGTGCTTGAGCACGAACGTGTTGCCGACCTCGGCGAACGCCCGGATCTGGTCGTTTCGGGTGCCCGCGCGGATCAGCGCGATGGTGCCGAAGACCTTGCCGTGGGCCAGGCGCAGCCGGTTGGCGAAGACCTGGTCGAACTGCTCGCCGGGGTTCGCGGCCATCTCTTCGGCCAGCCACTTCTGCTGGTCCTCGCTGGGCTCGCTCGGCAGTACGACCCCGAGTTGCGCGGCCAGCGCGCGGACCTGCTCGTCGAGCTTGACGTGATCGGCGGCGAGAATGCGGCCGACGTCCCGCACCTTCTGGTTGTTGGACTTGTTCTGCGCCATGTTGCCCGACGGGATCTCCCAGAGCCCGGCTTGTCGGATCTTGAAGAGGAAGTCGCGGTCGGCGGTGGTGAGCGGACCGGAGGCGGTCTGGCTGAGGACCTCGGGGTCCCCGGTGCTCCCCGTTCCATCCGCGGGAGCCGCCTTCGGCAGGATCACGATGATCGCAACCGTGGCGACGACAAGAAAGGCAGCGACAAGAAGCAACTCGACTGCCTTTATGCGATTCGTGCCGTCCACAGTTAGTAGCCACCTCCGCTATTGCCGCTATCAGCGCCATCACCGGCGCCACACGCCCTGGCGCCGGAGAGGAAGACCGACCGCAGGCCGTCCGGCTCGGACCCTGTCATCTGCGGGCCCGGCGATTGAGACGTTCCAGCCGTTCGTGCGTATCTCTCATCGAGGACCTCGGCGGCGCGAGCCGCCGAGGGGCGGACAGCGGTCGGGCACGGCGCCTGCGCCGGTTCGGTACCGCGCTCACCGCGTCCCACCGCTGTCACCTTCCCCCTCCGGAGTCGGGCTGTTTTCCGAGGGAAGCTACGGAGGAGGCTGGGCCTCGGTTCAAGGAAACTGATGAAAAAAGTTGATGTGACTGGAGTTGCGATTTTTATGGATGTGCAGACTGAGTTGCTGGCACTATGTGGGGCGTGCAGCGCTACCGCAGCATCAGCCCCCAGGGGCCGGCCGCCGACAACGACCCGGAAGAGCAGCTCATCACGGCTCTCTACCAGGAGTTCCGCGGCCCGCTTCTTCGCAACGTACGCAGACTCACCGGCGGTGACCTGCAGTGGGCGGAGGACGTCGTCCAGGAGACGGTCTTCCGCGCCTGGCGCAACGCCGGGAAGCTCAACCGGGAACCGGGATTGCTCTGGGCCTGGCTCATGACAGTGGCCAGGCGCATTGTCATCGACGGCCGGCGGCGTCGCAGCGTGCGCCCGCCGGAGGTCGAGCCGGACGGCCTGGAGACCGCGTGGGTGCCGGACGCCTCCGACTCGACGCTGTCGTCGATCGTGGTCTCCGACGCCCTGCTCACGCTCTCCGAAGAGCACCGCGAGGCTCTGATGCAGACATATTTGAAGGATCGGACCATCAACGAGGCGGCGGAGATCCTCGGGGTGCCTCCGGGTACCGTGAAATCTCGCGTCTACTACGCCCTCCGGGCGCTCAGAGCCGCCTTGAAAGAGAGAGGGATGCCCTGACATGTTCTCCCCTCCTCACTTCGATCCTCACTTCGAGGTCGCGGCGTACGCCCTCGGAGTCCTCGACCCCGCCGACAGCGAGGCGTTCGAAGCCCACCTCGTGGACTGCATGGAATGTCAGGCCGAGCTGCTGGAACTACACGAGGTTCCGACGGCCCTCGACCTGATCAAGGGCGGCCCCATGGCGATGGACGCCGCCCCGATCCAGCCTCGGCGGGCGAGCGGCGAGGCCGCGGTGGCCTCGCTGCTCGACCGGGTGGCCGCCCGGCGGCGCAAGCGCACGCGCGGGCTGTGGCTGGCCGTGGCCGCCGCGGTCACGGTGACCGCCCTGACGCCCGTCGCCGTGCGGCAGCTGTGGCCGGACCGCGCCGAGCAGAACATCGCCTCGCAGACCTTCCGCGCCGCCAGCCCGGAGAAGAACGTCCAGGCGTCCATCGCCCTGGTCGCCCAGGACTGGGGCACCGAGGTCTCCTTCGAGCTCACGGGGGTGACGGGGCCGCTGCAGTGCACGCTGGTCGCCGTCTCCAAGACGGGCGAGACCGAGACCGTGGCGAGCTGGAAGGTCAAGGCCGGCCAGTCGTACGGCGTCGCCGGGCAGGACGAGCCGCTGAAGATCAAGGGCGCGACGTCGTTCGACAAGGCGTCCATCAAGCGATTCGAGTTCCGCACCAACAACGGACCCGATCTGCTGGACGTCCCCGCCGGATGAGGTCGGCCGGCCCGTACGGCTTCGAAGTCCCCATTGGAGTCGCCGATGAAGTCCCCGTTGAAGTCCCCAGGTCTCTTCGCCGTCCAGGCAGGGCATGCCGGTGGAGAGCCTGCGGGACTTCAGCGTCGTACCTCGTTCCTGCTTCTGCGGCGCACCTCGCGGCGTAGCGAGGCCCAGAACTCGGCGTCCATCACGCCGTCCGCGGCCATGCCCTCGATGAGGTCGGGCTGCGCGCCCACGCCTTTGCCGCCACCCATGCCGCTCCCCATGCCGATGCCGCGCCGTACCGGCATCGCGACGACCCGGCCGCCGGCCTGCTTGGCGCGGAACGTCGCCACCAGCCGGATCACCAGGGCGAGCCCGACCATGATCAGGCAGGCCACGTAGCTCAGCACCACCCACAGGGCGGCGGCGCGGCCCGCGGTGAGGCCGTGCACGATGGCGATGGGCCAGCACAGGTACGCCATGCTGTGCGCGAGCCGCCACATCCAGGGCTGCCCCCGGGTGGCGAACCGGATGCGGAACACGCCCGTCAGCGTGATCATCAGCCAGGCGAGGGCCGCCACGGTGCCCAGGCTCACCGCGACCCGATCGGCCGAGAACGGGATGAAGGCGTTGACGAATTCCGCCTTGCCCGAGGAGATCTTCAGAATGACGTGGGTCGCGAGGAAGGCCAGGCCGAACGTGGTGATCACCCGGTGGGCGATCTGCAGGAGAATGCGAAATCGGATGGACAACAGCAGGCGGTCGGTGGCGGCCAGCCCCACCATCACCGTCAAACTCAGACTTACGAGCGAGAACGCTCCAGTGTAGAACTCCAGAAAGCCGCGCACCGCGACCAGGAACGTCATGCCCTGGACGGCGATGCCGACGACCACGACCGCGGTCGCCAACGCCCCGGCGAGGAGGAGCCTGCGGCTCTTCCGACGCGGAGCGAATCCTTGTCGCATTTCCTTCATCCCATCCTCGTGAAGAGAGGGACCAGCCGTGAGGGGAACTGCCCGAGGATCTGGAACTTGCGCAAGATGACACTATCGCCACTTGACCAACTCTGGTACCAGAAAGTTATGAAAAGTGGGCGAGTTTTCAGTTCATGCGCAGGGTTCACAGGTAGCCCTCCGCCCTGGGGAGGCGGCGGGATCGCGGGGCAAGCTCACGGAAGTCTAACCTCACCAGGCTCATCGACAAACCGTCATACCAAAGGTCACGCTGGCATTGACTGGCCTATTAGGACTTTTGACCCTAAAGGTGCAAATAGGACATCTGGCGCCCTGGCGGGTCAGCCCCGCGCGCCCCGCTTCGCCGCCCATCCGCGCAGTCCGAGGGCGACCAGCAGCGCCGTGAAGACCGCCAAGGCGCCCAGCCCGCTGATGACCGCGCCGATGCGCTGGTCGGTGGCGAGCGCGACGGACTCCGCGGCGATCCCGCCGCCCGCGCCGCTCCCCGCCCACATCAGCCCGAGCCGACGATACCAATTCTCCCCCACCACCGGCCCGTCGAGCAGCGCGACGGTGATCAGCATATGCGCCGGCAGACCGGCGAGCAGGAGCCGTACGCGGTTGCCCAGTCCCAGCGGTACGGCGGGCGGGTCGGCCTCCAGCGCCAGCCGGAAGTAGAGGAATCCCGTGCCGAGGAACACGACCTGGCTCACCAGGTGCCCGGCGTGGCTCCACTGCGCCACCGTGAACAAGTCGGTGAAGTAGAACGCCGCCATCGGGACCGCGTACGCGGCCACCACCGCCAGCGGGTGGGCGGTCCATGTGCGGCCGCCGGAGAACCTCCCCTCGCCGGATCGGGCCCGCGCCCACAGGGTCAGGGGCGCGCCCAAGGCCAGCAGCAGCGGCCCGAGCACGGTGAGGACCAGGTGCTGGATCGCGTGCACGGAGAACATCGCCCTGCTGTACGCGCCGACGCCGCTGAGCATGGCGAACGCCACCACGGCGAGCCCCGCGTACCAGGCGAGCGCCCGCGTCGCCGGCCATCGGCCCTCCCGCCGCCGCAGGCACCGCATCCCCGCCGCGTAGGCGAGACCCGCGGCGACCAGCGCCAGCACGGCGACCAGATCGAGACGCCCCTCGGTGACCAGGCGCTCCCACGTCAACGGCGGCAGATCGTACCCGAGCTGCAGGCCGACCCACGACGCCTCGCCCTCCCCGGGCGGCGGCGGGGTGCGCGACAGCGCGACCGCGAGGCCGACGGTGGCGGCCATGACGAGGACCTCGCCGGCGGCGAGCCGCAGGAAGGGGCGCCGGGAGCGGCCTTCGACGAGCGCGGCGATCGTGCGCCGCCGATGCGCGAGCCCGAACGCGGCCAGCACCGCCAGGGCCAGGACCTTCACCATGACGAGCTGGCCGTACCGCGACGTCAGGAGCCGGCCGAGGTCGTCGAAGCGGCCGACGACGTTCACCAGCCCGGAGATCCCCGTCGCCGCGAAGCAGGCGAGCGCGACCGCGCTGAACCGGGTCAGCGCCGTCGCGAGCGGCTCGCCCGCGCCGCGCAGGTAGAGCAGGATCGCGACCAGGCCGCCGACCCACACGGCCACGGCCACGCCGTGCACCATCATGCTCGACACCGCCAGGTCGTGGTCGGCGGAGGAGGCGGAGTGGCCGGCGTACATCGGGGGCAGCAGGGCGAAGACGGCCAGCCCGAGCAGCGCGAGCCCGCCCCGGACCGTGGCCACGCGATTGGCCGCGGCGGCGACCGCCATCGCCGCGACCATGACGATCAGAGCGGCCCTGCCCTGGTCGAACGACCCGATCAGCTCCAGCACCGCCTCCTGGGCGGCGAGCCGGGACAGCGGCACGCCCAGGATGTCGGCGAGGGTCAGCGCGAGCCCGAGCGCGGTGCACCCCGCCCACCACAGCGCCCACTGACCGGCGGCGCGCACGCAGCGCAGCGCCGTCGGCCCCAACCTCCCGCCGTCGGCGGGCAGCAACGCCACCCCGGCGAGCAGCGCGCCCACGGTGAGCATGGCGAACCCGTTGACCAGCAGCCGCACCACCGGCAACGACCAGGTGACCACCGGCCCGGCGTCGGGCAGGTCCACGATCGCGCGGGGCGGCCCGCTCATCCCGAACCAGAGGGCCGGCACGAGCACGCCCACCCCGCAGGCCACGGCGGCCGCGGCCCAGACGACGACCCGACGCCGCCGAACCGCCGTACCCCCCGCGCCCCCAGCACCCCCAGCACCGGCCGCCTCCGGGGTCGCGTCGGCCGTCGCCCGCGTTTCCGGGCCTGCGTCCTCTCCGGTCGCAGGGCGTTCCCCGGCCGCCGGACCCTCGGCCCGCTGCTCGACGGACGACGTGCTCGAAACCATGACACCTCCTACGCGCGCGCCCCTCCGAGCGGCGTCACTGGGAGATACGCGGTGAAGAGCCAAATCGGCGCACTCGAAGCACTGTTGATAGCAGAATCTCCTCAAGTCCCATAGGCCCCGGCCCGTGCTGGTATGGGGGCAAGGCTGTGGGGTGGGCGGTTCGGCGGCTCCCGAGGCAGGCGGCGGACGCTGGTAGAGTGGCGCGTCCTCCCACACGATCGGCGTTCGCCACAGACCTGGGGTGTCCATGCACGATGACCGGCCGGTGCCGCCCGACGACGATCCGCTCGCGGCGGTCACGCGGGTGATCGCGGGCTTCGGCGTCGGTGGCCGGGCGCTGCGTGAGGTGGTGGCGCGGCTGACCGAGCGGGCGTACCGGTTCGACGAGCTGATCCGCGACTCGGGCCTGTCGCGCAGGACCGTCGAGGACCTCCTCGGCGCGCTCGGACCCGATCTGATACGGCGGCCCGGCGGCGAGCCCGAGCTGACGATCGCCCCCGAGCGGCGAGCCGCCTATCGGGACCTGTGCCGGTACGAGCACCTGGCGCGAACCAGGATCGCCGATCCGCTGGCCGAGCGGATGGCGGCGGCGTCGGAGCTGGTCGGGCGGATGGGCGAGCTGGTCGCCGCCGCGCCCGTGTCGCGCAAGGCCCTGGACCACGTCGCGGCGACGCCGGAGACCGCCGTGCGCCGGGCGGTCTGGCTCGACGGCGTCTTCGAGCTGGCCGGTCGGCGGCTGCTGTGCGTCGGCGACCACGACCTGACCTCCCTGGCGGTCTGCCAGGTGAATCCCGCCGTCGCCGTCACGGTCGTCGACATTGACGAGCGCATCCTGGAGTTCATCGACGTGCGGGCCGACCGGCTGGGCCTGGACGTGCGCTGCCTCCACGCCGATCTGCGGTTCGGGCTCCCGGCGGGCGCGGCCGAGCAGGCCGACCTGGTGGTCACCGATCCGCCGTACACGCCCGAGGGCGTGCGGTTGTTCCTCGCCCGCGGCCTGGCCGGGCTGCGGGACCGGGAGAACGCCCGGCTCGTCATGGCGTACGGGTTCGGCGAGCGTCATCCGGCGCTGGGGCTGAAGGTGCAACGTGCCGCGCAGGACCTCCACCTCGCGTGCGAGGCGATCCTGCCGGATTTCAACCGCTATGTCGGGGCGCAGGCGGTCGGGTCCAGCAGCGATCTGTACGTGTTCCGGCCAACGGCCAAGAGCTGGTCGCTGATCGGGCCTCGGGCGGAGGGCGCGCTCGCCAAGAACCACACGCACGGGATCTACACGCACGGCCCGCAGTCGCTGGAGGCCGCCCAGGAACCCTTGTCCGGCGAACCGGCCGACGCCCTGATCGACGCGGCGGCGGCCGGCTCGACCGTGACGGGCCTGACGGCCGTCGCGGGGCCGGGCTGGCCGGACGGGCACCCCCGGCTCTCCGGCGTCGCCCGCCTCGACGTCGGCGCGCTGATCGGCGAGGGGCTGCCCCGCGGCATCGCCTCCCGGCCGGGCGCGGCCGTGGCCGCCGACCTCTCCCAGGACCCGGGCCCCTGGCTGCTGCGTGCCCTGCTGGCGGTCAACGCGACGCGGCTCGCCCTGCTCGTCCCCAACAATCACCCCGACGTGGCGAACGCCGAGGGCCAGCGGCGGCTCACCGAGATCATCGCGCCCAAGTACGCCCTGCGGTTCCGCCGCAGCTTCCCCACGCCGCGTCACTGCGTCGTCGAGGCCACCGCCGTCCCGCCCGACCCGGAGGATCCGGGCTCCCTGATCGCCCACGCGCTGCTGTCCCGCGCCCACGGCAAGCTCGGCAACGTCTGGCGCGAGGCGCTCATCCGGGCGGCCCGTACCACCCGGGACGTCGTCCTCACCAAGAACCAGGCCCGCACCATGATCGAGAAGTCCGCGCCCGGCCCCGGCGTCCTCGACCTGCGCCTGATCGAACTTCCCCGCCACCGGATCCGCCACATCCTGGCGACGTCGCCGCGCGCGTTCTGATCGGCGGGGGTCTTGGACAACGGCCGAGGCGGGCAGGTCGACGGCTGTGCCGCCCCTCACTTACCTGCCCGCCTGATGCCGGTGACGCACGATGCGTGTCATTTCCCTGGTGTTACCCCTGGCATCCCTCCTTGTTTCGGCGTGGACGGTTACGGCATGAACGTTCACTATGGCGAAGTGAGGTTCGGGCGCGATTCCCGATTGTTTTGTTCGGGCTTTTCGCGGCCGCCCGTTATTTGTTTTCACGAGGACGGCGGCGGCACCGGCCACGAAGGGTCCGCGCCACCCTCCGTAGCCGGGCGCTCGTCGCCGCTCAGGCCGTCAGTAGCCGCCGCCCTGCGGCACCGCGCTGCCGCCGGTCGGGTCGCCGGGCCGGGCCGGGCGCAGGACGCCGAGCAGGCCGTGCTGGACCTTCTGGATGCCGGCGGAGAACCAGATCGCGTCGGTGCCGCCGAGTTCGGCGGTGCCGGGCTCCAGGTCCCACAGGCCCTCGATCGCGATCGGCTTGCCGTTGGGCCAGCGGAGCGGGCCGAGGTAGCGGCCGTTGTGCGGGTTGAAGGCGTTCACCCAGCCGTCGCCGAAGTTGCCGATGAGCAGGGCGTTCGAGAAGGTCCCGAAGTTCTTGGGCGCGAGGATCATGGCCCACGGGGCGTTGAGGCGGCCGCGGCTGACCATCCGGCGCAGGAAGCGGCCGTCGGGACGGAAGGCGCTGACGAAGCCCTTGCCCTTGCCCGCCACCGACTTGCCGGTGGCCGGGTCGCGCAGGGCGTAGGCGACCATGACGACGTCGCCGACGACCTCGACGTTGTAGGGGTGGTAGTTCTTCGGCATGAACGGGTCGTGGAAGGCGCGGCGTCCCAGGTGCACCCTGTTGAAGTCGCCGTCCCATACGGCGATGCGGTTGTTGGCGAAGTCGGCGGCGAGCAGGAAGTTGCCGCGGTTGGTCTCCATGAGGGCCAGGCCCTTGTAGTCGGCGCCCCTGGTGAACGCCGAGATGATCGCGTTCTTGGGGTCGGCCTCCGCGTTCCAGCCGGTGATGGCGCCGCTCGGGCTGGCGAAGATGAACGTCGCCGGGCCCTTGCCGCCCTTGCCCTTGACCACGAAGTCGTCGGTGGTGTTGACGACCTGGCCGGTCGGCGTGCCTCCGGGGATGGCCACCTCGGTGGGCGCCTTCTTGATGGAACCGGGACCGCCGCTGTACACGGTGGCGGTGCCGGTGCCGGCGTTGGAGACCCACAACGTCTTGCCGAGCGCGATGCCCCAGGCGTTGACCAGCTTGGGGTCGGTGATCGGTGCCTTGCCACGGAGGTCGGAGACCAAGGGGATCTCGGCGTACCGGGTGGCCCGAGGCGTGCCGTTCCCCGAGGTCTCCGATTTGCCGGTGGTGCTTTGCGATGTGGCGTGCGCAGGGACCGTGCCGGTGATGCCCAGGACGAGTGCCGCAGCGCAGAGCGTGACGATGCGTGGCCGCATCTGGCCTCCTATGTCGTCGGCATGCGCTTTTTCAGTTCGCACGAGAGGGTGCACATGCGCGTGGTTCGGGTGCTCCGCGCGAACTCCTACGCCGCGAGATACGCCGCCCCTCGGAGAGCGGTTCAGAGAAATTTGAAGGAAAAATTCGGCCTATTCCACGGGCTGGCGGAAGGGGTTCATTGCGGGCTCAGTGGAGAACCCCGCGAAGGGCGCCGCCGAGATACCGTTCGGCCAGGTCGCAGGTGCCCGCCGTGTAGCCGGCGCCGAGTTCGCGGGCGATCGGGACGCCGGTGTGGGACCCGATCCAGGCGACCAGCAGCAGGCGGCGGAGCATGATGAACGTCCAGATCTCCGCCTCGTCCTCCCGGGGCAGCGGGCGGACCGACCGGTAGCCCCGCGTCCAGGATTCGATCATCTCCGGCACCTGCGGGTAGTGCTCGATGAAGCTGACCGCCGCCCCGAGGTCGTACAGGAACCAGCCGAACCCGCAGTCGTCGAAGTCGATCACTCCCGGCCGGCCGCCCGCCGCGCCGTCCACCAGGAGGTTGGCGAGCCGGAGATCGGCGTGGATCAGGCCGTACCGGTCGGGCCCCCGCCCGAAGCGGGCCAGCCGCTCGCGCAGCGTGGCGTCGAGCCGGGAGAGCACGGCCGCGGCCTCCTTGTCGACGCCGGCCCCGTCCTGCCACCGGCCCCACCGGGCCACCGAGCCCAGGGCGGCGTCGTAGTCCCAGTGGAAGCGGGTGAAGCCCGGCGGGCGCGTCCACTCGCGGGCGTGCAGGTGCATGCGCGCGGTGAGCGCGCCGAGCGGCTCGAAGTCCTCGACGAGGCGGTCCTCCGCGGGCTCGGTCCCGGGCAGGAGCTCGAACATGACGCAGTGGCGGAGCTCTCCCCCGGGCGGCGCGCCGGGGTCGGGCACGGTGACGATCCGGGAGCCGTCGGCGGCGGGCAGCACGGCGGGGGTACGCACCCCGGCGTCGCGCCGCAGCGCCTCCAGCCAGGCCAGCTCGGAGGCGATCGCCTCCCGCGAGTGGTAGCCGAGCCGGTGGACCCGCAGGATCGCGGCGCCCGCCGTGCCGCCGCCGTCCCATCCGTCCAGGCCGTCCACCCGGTAGGTGGCGTTCTCGGAGACGTTGATCAGCGTGACCCGGGCCTCCGGCGGGGCGTCGTAGCGCGCCAGCGCGCGGCGCGCCACCAGCTCGACCCGGGCGAGCACCTCGTCCCGCGACAGATCGTGTTCCCTGACCTCCGCCACCCGCGTCTCCCCCTCCGATCCGATCACCCGGCTCCGATCACCCGGCCTCCGCGGGCGAGCAGCTTAGTACCACGCGCCCGGCCGCAAGCATGGAGGGCGAAACTCCGGATATGAAGCGAACTGTGCGTATGCCCGGACACGATGTTCTTGGCAAGGTTCATGGCAAGCTTTCGGTTATGGCGGTCACCCGGTGAACCTCGACCTCGCTCTGCGCATGTGCGAGTCGGCGATCAAGGAGGCACGGCGGCTCGGCGCCCTCATCTCGGTGGCGGTGGTGGACGCGGGAGGCCACCTGCTGGCGTTCCAGCGCATGGACGGGGCCGACATCGCGGGCCCGGAACTCGCGCCCGCCAAGGCGTACACGGCGGTGGCGCTGCGCGCGGCGACGGCCGACCTGGCGCCCCTGGTCGCGCCCCGCGGCGAGCTGTACGGCCTCGCCTCCGGCCGGTTCGTCTGCGTCGCCGGCGGCATACCGCTGTGGAACGCCGAGACCGTCGTCGGCGGCGTCGGCGTCAGCGGCGGGACACCGGCGCAGGACGTCGCCTGCGCCGGCCTGGCCGCCACGCTCTGGGAGGATCCGTTCTGACCGCGGGAACCGCGCAGGACTACTCGACGAGCTTCAGCGCCCCCGACGGGCACAGTTGCACGGCCTGCCGGGCCTTGCGCTCCAGTTCCCCCGTCGGTTCGGCGTCGAGCAGCACGACGGTGCCGTCCTCCTCGCTCTGGTCGAACACCTCCGGCGCCGTCAGCGCGCACATCCCCGCCCCGATGCACACATCGGTGTCGGCGCTGATCTTCATGTGATTACGCCTCCTGTCGCCTCGTCACCAGGTGACCGGCAGCCGGTGCACCTCGTAGACCTTCATACCAGTATCGGCGCGCATGGCCACCTCGTCGGACGGTAGGCCGATCGCGGCCCGGAGAAAACCATAGGCTGCGGCGCCCTCGCCCGCGACATCGTCAGACAGACTCAGGCAGACATCGTCAGGCGAGGAATTCTCCCCGGGCGACCAACACGGCCGAGCCCGCGACCTCCACGGCGTCGATTCTGTCGCCTTCGCCGAGCGCTCGGGCGTACAGGGTCGAGGGCCTGCCGATCTCCGCGCCCTGAGCGATCCGGATCTCCTCGCCGTGGGCGATCCGGCCGTGGCGCGCGAGGTGGACGGCGAAGGGCCCCGCGGCCGAGCCGGTGGCCGGGTCCTCGGCGATGCCCGCCCCCGGGGAGAACACCCGGCACTTCCAGCGGGTGCCCGCCCCCGCGAAGCAGACCACGCCCACGGTGCCGTGAGCGGCGAGCGCGGCGAGGTCCGGGGCGAGGGCGGCCACCCGTTCCTCGCTCTCCAGGGCCACGTACACGAACCGGGGGCCGTTGACGTACAGCTCGACCGGCAGCTCCGACGTCTCCACCCCGAGCGCGGCGAGGATCTCATCCGCGCGCTCGTACGGTTCCCACGTGGGGATCGGCTGCCGCATGCGCCCCGAGGCGAGCCGCCCGTCCGCGCGTTCGAACTCGACGGCCACGGCCCCGGAGCCGGTCTCCAGCACGACGCGGTCCAGGCCGTCCCGGTCGGCGATGTGGTACGCGGTGCCCAAGGTGGGGTGCCCGGCGAAGGGGAGCTCGACCGCCGGGGTGAAGATGCGCACCCGCGCGTGCCCCTCGCCCTCGGGGGGCAGCACGAAGACCGTCTCGGACAGGTTCATCTCTCGCGCGATCGCCTGGAGTCGCTCGCCGGGGATGTCCTCGGCGCGGGGGAAGACCGCCAGCGGGTTGCCCTCCAGAGGTGTGTCGGTGAAGACGTCCAAGATCACATAAGGGTACATAGGCAATAAGCTATATAGCTAAGTCCCTAATCGACAAGCGGCGCGGTCCGGGCGGCGCATCCCGAAGGGCGCGTCAGAGAACGGCGAGCAGCGCCTCGATCTCGGCGCGGTCGGGCATGGAGGTGCTCGCGCCCTCCTTCCGCACCGACAGGGCGGCCGCGGCCGAGGCGAAGCGGAGCGCCTGTTCGCAGGGGCGGCCCTCGGCGCGGGCCACCGCGAGGGCTCCGGCGAAGGTGTCCCCGGCCGCCGTGGTGTCGACCGCCTTCACCTTGACGGCGGGGACGTGCAGGCGCTTCCCGTCGCGGGAGCCGTACAGGACGCCCTCGGAGCCCAGCGTGATCACCACCTCGGGGACCCGTTCGAGCAGCGCGTCAAGCGCCCGCTCCGGCTCCCCGGCGCCGGTGAGCGCGGCGGCCTCGTGCTCGTTCGGCACGATCACGTCGACGGCGTCGAGCAGCTCGCCGGGAAGAGGCCGCGCCGGCGCCGGAGTGAGGATCACCGAGACCGCGCCGCCCCGTCCGGCGTGCGGGCGGGGGCCGGCGCCGACGGTGTAGGCCTCGTGGTCCCCGCCGCCGACGGCGGCGGCCTGCCGGGCGGCGGAGATCACCGCCTCCAGCGGCAGTTCGAGCTGCAGCAGCAGCACGTCGGTGCGGGAGATCGCGGCGATCTCCGCCTCGCCCGGCCCGGTCATCCTTCCGTTGGCCCCCGGCACCACGATGATGGAGTTGCCGCCCTGCTCGTCCACCACGATGTGGGCGATGCCCGAGGGCCCTTCGACCTCCCGCAGGTGGGTGACGTCCACGCCCGCCTCGACCAGCGTCTCGCGCAGCCGGGGCCCGAAGGCGTCGTCCCCGACCGCGCCGACGAAGGTCACCGGCGCCCCTGCCCGTGCCGCCGCGATCGCCTGGTTGGCGCCCTTCCCTCCGGGGATCATCCGGAACGCCCGCCCGGTGACGGTCTCCCCGCGTCCGGGCGCGGCCTCGACGTAGGCGACGAGATCCATGTTGACGCTGCCGAAAACCGAGATCACGCCCGGCACCTACCCGCTGCCGCCGCCCGTCAAGCGGGTGATCCGTCAGGAGACGGGCCCGGCGGAGCCGACCTGGGCCGCCCGGTGGACGACGTGGTCCACCATCCCGTACGCCCGTGCCTCCTCGGCGGTGAACCACCGGTCCCGGTCCCAGTCGGCCTCCACCTGCTCCACGCTCTGCCCGGTGTGGAAGGCGATGCGCTCGGCGAAGGTCTTCTTCACGTACCGCATCTGCTCGGCCTGGATTCTGATGTCGCTGGCGGTGCCGCCCAGGCCGCCGGAGGGCTGGTGCATCATCACCCGCGCGTGCCGCAGCGCGTACCGCCGGCCGGGGGTGCCCGCGCACAGCAGGACCTGCGCCATCGAGGCGGCGAGGCCGATCGCCACCGTGCTGATCGGGTTGGGGAGGTACTGCATGACGTCGTACATCGCCATCCCGGCGGTCACCGAGCCGCCGGGCGAGTTGATGTAGAGGAAGATGTCGCGCTCGTCGTCCTCGGCGGCGAGCAGCAGGAGCTGGCCGCAGACCCGGTTGGCGATCTCGTCGTCGATCTCGCTGCCGATGAACACGATCCGCTCGGCGAGCAGGCGGTCGAAGACCCGCTCGGTGTGCGGCGAGGGCGGCAGCTCCGTCACCCGGCTTGCCGGCGTCAGAAGGGGATTGCGCTGGTCCACGGGTCCTCCCGGCGTACGTTCTGTACAGAATTGTAAAAACGTACAGAATGATAGCATGGAGGCATGACGCGAGAGATCCCGGTGACTCAGGCACGAGCCGAGCTGGCGGAACTGGTGAACCGGGTCGCCTATAGCGGGGAGCGCGTGGTGCTCACCCGGCACGGCCGCCCACTGGCCGCCATCGTGTCGGCCGACGACCTGGAGATCCTCCAGGCGCTCAGCGAACAGCGCATCGCCCTCACCTCGATCGGTCAGGGCGAGCGCCACCCCATGCCCTCCCCCGGGGAGGAGACGCCGCTGCGCATCGTCGCCGAGCACCGCCCCACCGGCTTCGAACGGCCCGGCGGGTTCGAGGGCCCCCGGCACCTATGACCGGTCACACGCCCTGACCCACGCGCTGGCCCACGCGCGCGGCCTCCACCGTCGCCTCCCAGGCGTCGATGGTCAGCACCTCGCGCATGCCCACCGACAGGTACAGGCCGAGGGCGGAGGTGTTGTTGCCCGCGTCCACGTGCAGGTAGGTGCCGCGACGGCCGCGGCGCTCGTCCTCGGCGAAGGCGCGCGAGAGCAGCAGCCTCCCGAGGCCCCGGCCGCGGAAGCGGGGCAGCACGGCCAGGTTGCGCACGTATCCGCAGTTCTCGTCCGGCACGAACTGGTCGGAGCCGAGGATCATGCCCGCGGGCAGCCCGTGCACCCGGGCCAGCAGAAGCTGGGACCAGTCGTTGGCGGCGGAGGATTCCAGGTACTCGGCCCACTCGTCCAGGCTTCGGGCGACGTGGCCGTAGTGGGTCGCGAACGCCTCCTCGTAGACGCGGTGCGCCGCGGCGAGCGCCTCCTCGTCGTCGGCGCCCCGGTGCAGCGTGACCCCGGGCAGGAACAGGGGCCGCGGGCCGCCGCCGTGCTCGATGTAGAGCCGCCGGAAGGCGGTCGCCGAGGTGAACCCGTGCGCCCGCGCCGCCTCCCGCCCGGCCTCGTCCTGCCGGTAGATGCCGATGCCCACGCGGACGCGCTCGTGCCCGGACTCCGCGCCGATCTCCCGGGCCCGCCCGAGCACCGCCTCCCACAGCAGGGCCCTGGCGTCCGGGTCGCACGCCACCACCTCGACGCCGACCTGCGCGCCGCTCCCCTGGCGGCTCGCCCAGCCCCAGCCGGCCACCCGCCCGCCGGGACGCTCCCGCAACAGCCAGGCGTCTCGCGCGGGGTCGAAGCCGGGCTCGGCGAACTGGTCGGCGATGTCGTCGAGGGTCACGTCGGCCATGCCGATCACCCCGAGGTTGTGGCGGGACACCAGGGCGTAGATGTCGGCGGCGTCACTCACGCACGGCCGCTCGATTGAGAACCTTTCCATGCCCCCGTTGTACGCCCCGCCACTTGGGTGCCATTTGCCGCTGACTTGTGCCCTACTGCTGAGCCTGCTGTGGGGCCTGCTATGACGCCGACTATGACGTTGGCTATGACGTGGGGGGCTCGGCCCGGTGCTCCCCGCCGGGCACGCGCGCCGGGCAGTGCCGTACCCGCAGCCCGGCGCCCCACCGAATGATCGCGTCCTCGTCGGCGAACGCGACCGCCCGCAGCATGTTGCCGCCGTCCGACGCCTCCACCGCACGGCGAAGCCGCCGCTGATACGCCACGGGCAGCCGCGTCGATCCGGCCTCGATCGTGTCCCCGTAGAAGTGCGAGAACGCCACCCCCGCGAACCCGGTACGCCCGAGCAGCACCGGCAGCGTTTGCGAGGAGTAGAACATGAGATGGTTCTTGGTGAACCCGTTCCACTTGCTCCCGGACGCCTTGAGCAGCAGCGATCGGGCGTTCACGGTGAGGATCAGCAGCACCCCGCCGGGCGCCAGCATTCGGCGGAACCTGTCGAAGTCCTCCAGCGGCCGGGGCAGGTGGGCCAGCACCGACCACAACGTGATGACGTCGAACCCGCCCCGGGCGATCTCGGGGATCTCCTCGGCCACGCCGTGGAAGGCGCGCCCGCGCCGCAGCCGCTCGTTGGCCAGCTTCACCGAGTCCGGCGACAGATCGACGCCGGTGACGTCGAACCCCCGCTCCTCGGCGAGTTCCAGGAACAGGCCCGAGCCGCAGCCGAAGTCGAGCAGCCGCCGGCCCGTCCCGTCCCGGAACACCTCGCCGAAGGCGTCCATCGTCAGCCGGTAGCGCCGCTGCCGGTTGGCGGCGTAGTCGCCGGTGAGGAAGCCGCTGTAGTTCTTGGCGTACAGGTCGCCGAGCCGTTCCGGCCGGATGTTGGGGTTGCGGTAGAGAAACCCGCACGAAGGGCAGCGCACCACGACGTAGGACCAGGCGGGCCTGGTGTCGCCCTTCTTCTTCTCCCCCTGCGGCCGGAACAGCGGCTGCTGCCTGCTCTCCCCGCACAGCATGCAGCTCAGATACTCCTCGATGGGGCCGAGGGACACCCTGCGCTTGAACTCCTCCAGCGAGATGATCTCGGTGCCGCGGACGAGCCTGCGCCAGGACAGCTCGCGGAGCAGCCGCTCCCCCGGTCGCACGTAGACGCGCTGTGCCTGCGGAACCTTGTCGTAGCGCTTGCCGTACAGAAGGCGACCCAGTGCGCGTTTGGCTGTGGCCATACCTACCTCGCCGTTTGCCTCAACGTGTCACGCACAAAACCGGCAATCAACCCCCGGCCCGCGTGGTGGGCTCCCATTCGTACCGCTTGCCGCCAACAAATCGCCCCAGGGCACGCTTGACGTGGCGATGTCCTACCTCGCCGTTTGCCGCGACGTTCCACACCGTCACGCACCCGTACGCCCCGCGCAGCGGGTCAGCCCGGCGGGACCCCGGGTGCTAGGTCCGAGGCCGGGCGGCGGCCCAGTCGAGGAGGGCTTCGGCGGTGTCGAAGCGGCGGCCGGAGTCGGTCTCGCCCAGGATGACGCCGATCAGGCGGGTGCCGTCGCGGTCGGCGGCGAAGGCGAGGGTGTATCCGGCGGCGCGGGTGTAGCCGGTCTTGACGCCGATGACGCCGGGCGCGCCGAGCAGGTGGTTGGTGTTCCGCCAGGAGTAGGCGTCGTGGTCGGCGGTCGCGGGGAGGGAGTGGTGCCGCGTGGAGGTGACCGCCTCCAGGACCGGGTTGCCGACCACCGCGGCGGCGAGGCGCGCCTGGTCGGCGGCGGTGGAGTAGCCCCCGCCGTTGGTCGGCATGCCGTCCGGGTTGACGTACCGGGTGTCGTTCATGCCGAGTTCGCGGGCGGCGGCGTTCATCTTGTCGACGAACCCGTCGACGCCGGGGCCGTAGGTGCGGGCGAACACGTGGGCGGCGTCCGCGCCGGACGGGAGCAGCAGGGCGTACAGCATCTCCTCGACGGTGAGGCGGTCCCCGGCGTGCAGGCCCGCGACGGACGCGTCGCCGCTCGCGCCGTAGCGCACGTCGGCGGCGGTGACCTTGACGGTGTCGGTCGGCTTGGCGTGCTTGAGCACGACGTACGCGGTCATCATCTTGGTCAGGCTCGCGATGGGCATGCGCTCGCCGGACTCTTTGTCGTAGTAGACCCTGCCGGTCTTCGCGTCCATGACGTAGGCGGCCCGGCCGAGTACGGCGGGGGCGTCGGCGCCGAGGGCGAGAGCGACCGCCGACGTGGCGGGCGTGGCGGCGGCCGCGGCGGGGGCGGCTCCGGCGGTGACGGCGCCCGCGGCCAGGGCGGCGCCGATGAGGGCGTGGGTGAGCCGGTTCTTGACGTATGTGGGCATGAAGGGGCTGTGCTCCTTGCTTCCATTGCCGCCTACCGGGTGAGGAGCACGGGCCGGAGAGCGCCCTGCGGGCGCGGCGAGGGCCGGTCCCGTTCACCCCGGGTGGGTGGATCCCGGCTCCGCGATGCGGATTCGGCGGCCGGGCGTCGTCCTGCGGGAATCCCCGGACGAAGACGCGGTCCGGGCGGCGAACACCGGCGCATCGTCAACGACGTGCCAGGTGTGACACCCGAAGGTAGCATACAGTCATAAAAGGTGTAAATAGGACAAAACGCGCACCAGGCGGTCTCAGACCGGACGCCCCGGGGACCGCGTCCGTCCCCGGCCCGAAGGCGCCGCGGCCCGCGGCCGGTCGCGGGGCTCCTCCCCGGACGCCCGCCGCAGCAGCGGCGTGAGGCGATGCGGCACCAGCTCGCGCATGACCAGCCCGGTGGTGGTGCGCTCGACCCCCGCGACGGCCAGGATGTGCCCGGCGACGCGATACAGGTCCTCGGCGTCGGCCGCGACCACCCGGATGAGCAGGTCGGTCTCGCCGCTGAGCCCCAGGACCTCGACCACCTCCGGCACGTCCGCCAGCGCCTCGGCCACCTCCGCGAGCCGGTGCTGATCGACCCGGGCCGTGATGAACGCGGTCAGCGGATAGCCGAGGGCCGCGGTGGAGATACGGCGCTCGAAGGACCCCAGCGCGCCGCTCCGCTCCAGCCTTGTCAGCCGCGCCTGGACCGTGTTGCGGGACAGGCCCAGCCTCTCGGCCAGGGCCAGAACCGTCGCACGCGGCTCGTCGCGGAGCGCGAGCAGGATGCGGGCGTCGGTGGCGTCGATGGCCGCCTCATGCCTCATGCTGTTCAAATGACGGATCCTCCTCTACGAGAGGATTGAGCATATTGCTCAATCAACAACATAACTATTGCGCAGATCGCACCCATTTCATCTACTAGACAGACATACGGACAACTTCCCGGCATGTACGGGTAGCTCTGGCAAAGGGGGCTGCGATGCGCGCCTACTCACCCTCGCCGTCGCCCTCGCTCGAAGCGGCCCCGGGCCTCTCCGACGAGAGGCCGGCGACGCTGGAAGCGATCGAGCGCCGGGTGCTGTGGCTGGCGACGGCGATGATCGACCACGCCAACCGGGTGCGCCCCAACCCCTCGGGCCTGAAGGTCGGCGGCCACCAGGCGTCCAGCGCCTCGATGACCACGATCATGACCGCGTTGTGGTTCGGCCACCTGACGGCGGCCGACCGCGTCTCGGTCAAGCCGCACGCCTCGCCGGTGCTGCACGCCATCAACTACCTGCTCGGCGAGCTGGACGAGTCGTACCTGACCCGGCTGCGCTCCTTCGGCGGCCTGCAGAGCTATCCCAGCCGGTCCAAGGACCCCGACCCGGTCGACTACTCCACCGGCTCGGTCGGCATCGGCGCCACCGCCCCGATCTGGGGCGCGATCGCGCGCCGCTACGTCGAGGGCCGGTTCGGCGGCGCGGGAATCGGCCGCCAGTACGCCCTGCTCGGCGACGCCGAGCTCGACGAGGGCGCCTGCTGGGAGGCGATCCAGGACCCCATGGTCGCCGGCCTGGGCGAGGTCGTGTGGATCGTCGACCTGAACCGGCAGTCGCTCGACCGGGTCGTCCCGGAGATGGCCGTGCGGCGGCTGGAGGGCATGTTCGCCGCGGCGGGCTGGCAGGTGCTCACCCTCAAGTACGGCCGGCTGCTGCGGCGGCTGTTCGACCGCCCCGGCGGCGAGGCGTTGCGCACGCGCCTGGACGCGATGAGCAACCCGGAGTACCAGCGGCTGCTGCGCTGCGCCCCGGAACGGCTCCGCGAGCGGCTGCCCGGCACCGGCCCCGGCCGCGAGCCCATCGCCCGTCTCATCGCGGACCTCGACGACGACACCCTGCGCGCCGCCGTGCGCAACCTCGGCGGGCACGACCTGGGCGCGCTGCTGGACGCGTACGCGGCCATCGACGACGCCCGGCCCACCGTGATCTTCGCGTACACGGTGAAGGGACACCGCCTCGCCACCGAGGGCCACCCGCAGAACCACTCGGCGCTGCTCACGGCCGAGCAGTTGCGCCGGCTCGCCGCCGACCTGGGGGCCGACCCGGACGCGCCGTGGACCCGTTTCCCCGCGGGCGGGGCGGAGGCCGTGCTGTGCGCCCGTACGGCAGAACGGCTGCGCCGTGCCGAACCGAGCGCGACGACACAGGGCGCGACGACACCGCCCCCGGTGCCCGCGGACCTGGGCCGCACCCCGTCCGGCACCGGCAGCACCCAGCAGGCCCTCGGCCGCGTGCTGCTCGACCTGACCAGGCGCGCCCCCGAGGCCGCCGACCGCATCGTCACCGTCAGCCCGGACGTGAGCTCCTCGACGAACCTTGGCGGCTGGCTGAACAAGGTCGGCGTGTGGGCCCCGTCCGATCGGGTGGACTGGTTCGCCGACGACGCCGAGACGATCCTGCACTGGCGGGAGGGCCCGGCGGGGCGGCACCTGGAGCTGGGCATCGCCGAGACGAACCTGGTCGGCCTGCTGGGCGAGCTCGGCGCCACGTGGAGCCGCTGGGGGCAGCCGCTGCTGCCGATCGGCGTGGTGTACGACCCGTTCGTGAACCGGGCGCTTGAGCCGTGGTCGTTCGGCGTCTACGCGGGCGGCCAGTCGATCCTGATCGGCACGCCCTCGGGCGTGACCCTCGCCCCCGAGGGCGGGGCCCACCAGTCGATCACGACGCCTTCGCTCGGCCTGGAGCAGCCGGGCGTGCTGTCGTACGAGCCGGCCTTCGTCCTCGACACCGAGTGGTGCCTGCTGGAGGCGCTGGCCAGGCTCGGCAGGCCGGACGGCTGCTCGGCGTACCTGCGCCTGTCCACCCGGCCGGTGGATCAGTCGCTCGCCGCCGTCCCGGCCGACCCCGCCGCGCGGGAGCGGCACCGCCGCCAGGTCGTCGCCGGGGCCTACCCGCTGCGCCGCCGCCCGAATCCCCGGGTGACGGTGGCCGCGATGGGGGCCCTGGTCACCGAGGCGCTGGCCGCCGCCGACCGGCTGGAGGCCCTCGGCGTCGCCGCCGACGTCGTCTGCGTCACCAGCCCGGACCTGCTGTTCCGCGCCGGGCGTGCCCGCCGGGGCCTTGAGGAGGCCCCGAGCTGGATCCTCGACCAGGTCTTCCCGGCCGACCGGGCGACTCCCTTGGTCACCGTGCTCGACGGGCATCCGCACACGCTGGCGTTCCTGGCCACGGTCAACAACGTCCCCGTCACGACGCTGGGCGTGACCCGCTTCGGCCAGAGCGGCGCGCTCGACGAGGTCTACCGCCACCACGGCATCGACGCCGACGCGATCGTCGCCGCCGCGCTGGACCTGGTCGAGTGACGCCGACGGCGCACCACCCCCAACCGCGCCCCCAAACCGCGCCCCCAAACCGGCCCAGACCGCCCCGGACCGCACCGTCGGTCCTCCCCCCGCCGAGGTCAAGGACGGTCTCCCTCGTTATCGTGTACCGGTGTTTGACCAGGAGGAAGGGCCGGCCGCCCCGCTGCGCCGGATCGTGGACATGCTGGGCCCGGGGCAACTGGCCCTGCCGTCCGCCGACCCCGGCGTACTCGCCGCGGTCGATCAGCACATGGCGGCGCTGCGCGAGACGATCGACCTCGACGAGGAGACCCTCGGCGACTATCTGCTCGGCTTCGTCGACGAGCTGCGCGACCGCGGCTGGATCTTCACCGGCGTCCAGGACTACCCGACCCTTCGCCTGACGGCCATCGTCCTGCTCGCCCGCAGGCTCGGCTACCTCGACGACGAGCTCCCGGCCTGGCCGGCGACCGATTCACCGACCGTCAGGGTCGGGTACGGGGACCGCCTGGCCGCCTGGTCGTGCCGGGGCCACCCGCCGTATCCGTCCCCGAGGGACCGGTTGTCGTACCGGTCGTCTCTCCTGGAGCGGCGGCGGGGGTGTGCTCGGCGGCGTCCTGACGCCCCCGCGTGTACGCCTCGGCCTGGGCGCGCATCTGCGGCGCCTGCTCCTCCATGGCCCCGAGCCAGCGCTCCCAGCGCTGCTGCATGGGCCGGACGAGACCGCCGCCGACGCCGATGGCGAGGATCGCGCCGACGGTGGCGAGCACGGCGATCAGGACGGGGGTGGTGACGGCGGTGGCGATGCCGACCTGGTTGAGGGCCGCGATGATGCCCAGCGCCCAGATGAAGACGGCGGCGGCGATGCCGAGCCAGCGCCCGTAGCGGGTGCCGCCGAGCACGCCGGTGATGACGTCCTTGACCGCGCCCGCGATCGCTCCGGCGATGACCAGGATGATGATCGCGACGATGGCGAGCGGAAGCCAGGCCACGACCGCGTTGAGCAGGTTGGAGATCGCGTTGGGGCCGAAGACGCCGAACGCGACCTGCAGTGTGATCAGCAGGATCAGGTAGTACACGATCCGGGCGATCAGGCTGCTGGCGTCGTACCGCCCGCGCGCCAGCATGCGGCCCACGCCGCTGCGCTCGACCATCCGGTCGAAGCCGACACGTTCGAGGATGGTGTCGACCACCTTCTGCAGCACCCGGGCCACGATCCAGCCGATGATCAGGATGATCACGAAGACGACGAGCCTCGGGACGAACAGGACAAGCGTCCGCCACAGGTCCTGCAAACCTTGCTGGATGTCGATGCCCACGTCTGCCTCCCCGGTGATCGGCGACCTCCCCTGGTGGGCGGATCGGATCAGCGAAGCCGCTACCCGGGCGGCCTCCGATCATTCGAATCGACATACGAGACGAAGCACCATTTACCCGAATTTTCCCCTGCTGGGCCAGGCAGGCCGTAGGCCCCGCCCATCCCATGATCGCTTTACGCCCCGGGCATAGGCTTGCCAAGGTCGCCACAGGTCCCTATCGAGAGGAATGCGAAGTGGACTACGTACGGCTCGGCACGACCGGTCTGAAGGTGTCGCGGATCTGCCTGGGGATGATGAGCTACGGCGACCCCGCCAAGTGGAGCAACTGGGTGCTGTCCGAGGAGCAGGCCGAGCCGATCGTGCGCAAGGCCGCCGAGGGCGGCGTCACCTTTTTCGACACGGCCGACGTGTACTCGTTCGGCATCAGCGAGGAGGTCACCGGCCGCCTGCTCCGCAAGATCTTCCCCAGCCGCGACGACTACGTGCTGGCGACCAAGGTGTACTTCCCGGTGGGCCGCGGCGCCAACGACAAGGGCCTGTCGCGCAAGCACATCATGACGGCCATCGACAACTCGCTGCGCCGCCTCGGCACCGACCACGTGGACCTCTACCAGATCCACCGCTGGGACGACGAGACGCCGATCGAGGAGACCATGGAGGCCCTGCACGACGTCGTCCGCGCCGGCAAGGCCCGCTACCTCGGCGCCTCCACCATGTACGCCTGGCAGTTCGCCAAGGCCCAGCACGTCGCCGACAAGAACGGCTGGACCCGGTTCGTCTCCATGCAGAACCACTACAACCTCCTCTACCGCGAGGAGGAGCGCGAGATGATCCCGCTCTGCGCCGACCAGGGCGTCGGCCTCATCCCGTGGAGCCCGCTCGCCCGCGGCCTGCTCGCCCGCGCGGGCTCCCCCGCCCAGGACACCACCAGGTCCGGCGAGGACGACCGCATCCAGGCGCTCTACTCGGGCGAGGAGGACAACGACCGCCTCATCCTGGACCGCGTCGCCGAGCTCGCCCGCGAGCGCGGCGTGCCCCCGGCCCAGATCGCGCTCGCCTGGCTGCTGCACCGTCCGCAGGTCACCGCGCCCATCGTCGGCGCCACCAAGGAGCGCCACATCGAGGACGCCCTGGCCGCCGCCGAGCTGTCGCTGTCCGACGAGGAGGTGGCCGCCCTCGCCGAGCCGTACCGGCCGCACGCCGTGCGCCACTGACGCGCGGTGCGCCACGGACGCGCGGCACCCTCCGAAGATCGCGGAGCGTTTGGCGGCCGTCACCGGACGGTGACCGACTCGTGCCGTCCGGTCAATGCGCGGCAGGGGACGGTCCTGGGATGATCCTGCTGTGCTCGACCGTGTCCCCCCGGCCGGGATCTCCCGGCGCGCGTTGCTCCGCTCCGCATTGGCGGCGGGGGTGGCGGCGGGAGCGGCCGGGCTACCGGCGGCGTCGGCGACGCGTTTCCCGGAGGGCGGCCTGACGGGGCCCAAGGTGGCGCGTCTCGGCGACTCGATCACCCAGTTCGCCGAGTACGCGAGGATCGGCGGGCCCGCGCGGCTGAGCCGCCGGGCCCGCGGGGCCATGACCTGGGTGAAGACCCTGTTCCCCGCGTTCAACGACGACACCTGGCACGATCCGGAGGACCTGCGGCAGGGCCGGTGCATGCGCGGCTCGAACAACGGCATCGCGGGCGACCACCTCGGCTACCTGTCCCCCGAGAACCCGGGCACGCTGCTGCGGTGGGATCAGGAGGTCGCGCCGATGCGCCCGGAGGTGGTGCTGCTGTCGGTCGGCACCAACGACCTCAACTCCTTCATCCCCGCCTCCGCCGTCCGCCGCGACCTGGGCCACCAGATCGCGGCGATCACCGCCACGGGCGCGATCCCGATCGTCACCACGGTACGGCCCCGCGGCGCGCTCGGCCGGGCCGCGTGGGCGATGCCCGACCAGGCGAGCGACTCCCGGTACGCGGCCCGCCGCGAGGTGAACGACTGGCTGCGCGCGCAGGCATCCGGCCGAGTGCTCGTGGCCGACGTCAACGCCTACCTGGAGGATCCGGATTCCCGGGCCGGAGCGGGCGGCGACTGGCTGCCGGACCTCACCCCCGTGGACGGCGTCCACCCCGGCACCCCGGCCGCCTGGGCGGAGGCGCGGGCCCTGCTGCCGATCCTGCGCACGCTCATCGCCGACGACAACGTCTACGGAACCGACCCCCTCGCCCCCGGAAACCTGCTGCCGAACGGCGCCTTCACCGGCACCTCGGGCCTGATCGGCTGGGGCGTCGAGGGGCACTGCGCGTCGGGCTGGGCGATCGCCCGCAAGAGCGGCGACGCCCGCATGCGGGCCTCCACCACGACCGAGGACGGCGTCGCGAAACAGGTCCTCCAGATCACGCCGGGCCACCACGACACCACGTTCATCCTGCGCACCGACCCCGCCCTGCTGCCGCTCACCGACCTCGGCGACGCGGCGTGGCTGCGCTTTCACCTCCACCAGGAGGTCTCGGCCCACCCCGGCTGGCTCTCGTACAACCCGCGCCTGCTCCTGTCGGCGGGCGGCCAGAACTGGACCCTGCTGGCGGGCGCGCTGGAGACCGGCCCCGGCGAGTTCCTCCCGGCCGCCGCCTGGTCCGGCTGGCCCGCCACGCACCCGGTGCGCAGGCAGCCCGGGGACGTGGCCGTCTCCTGCTCGGTCGCGATCACCGTGGCGGGCGGCGTCCCCGGCACGCCGACCCTGCGCTTCTCCCGCGCCCAGCTCCGCGAGGTCCCCGACCCCCGCCCGGCCTGGAACGTCGCCGCCTCGGGCGTCTCCCACCAGGCCGAGCCCTTCCTCCCCTTCCCGGCCATCGAATCGCCCGCCTCCGGCGACCTCTCCTGAGCCGACAGCGGCTTGCGGCGCCACCCGCCCGCCACGGCGCGATCGTCCGCGCCGGTGGTACGCCGGGCGTACATGGGGCACAAAACCGCTGGTCGGAAGGGAGGTGCGGGGAAGCGAATGCCGAGAAGACTGATCGCCGCGGTCGCCGTGCTCCTCCTTGCGGCCATGGCGGGCGGATGCGGCGGCGAGGACGCCGGGGACCGTAACGCCATCACCGTGTGGACCTTGGAGAGCCTTCCCGACCGGATGGGCGTGCAGGAAAGGCTCGCCGCGGACTTCGCCCGGCGTACGGGGATCAAGGTGCACCTCGTCGGGATCGCCGAGGACCAGTTCAGCCAGGTGGTGCGGTCGGCGGCGGCGGCCGGGCGGCTCCCGGACGTGATCGGGGCCCTGCCGCTCACGTCGGTGCGCGAGCTGGAGGCCAACGAGCTGCTCGACACCGAAACCCCCGGCAAGGTGGCCGACGCCCTGGGCCGGGGGACGTTCTCCCGGCGGGCGCTGGAACTCGGCTCGGAGGGCGGCAGGCTGCTCGCCGTGCCCAGCGACGCCTGGGCCCAGATCCTCCTTTACCGCAAGGACCTGTTCGGCAAGGCCGGGCTCGGCCCGCCCGACACCTACGAACGGCTGCGCGCGGCGGCGCGGCGGCTCAACGGCGGCGGCGTCGCGGGCATCGCGCTCGCCGTGGCCCCCAGGGACGCGTTCACCGCGCAGAGCTTCGAGTACGTGGCGCTGGCCAACGGCTGCGAGCTGGTCGGCCGGGGCGGTGCCCTGACCATCGACAGCCCGGAGTGCGAGCGCGCCTTCGCGTTCTACGCCGACCTCGCGAACAAGTACTCCGTGCCGGGCAAACAGGACATCGACTCGGTCCGGGCCACGTACTTCTCCGGCAGGGCGGCGATGGCGATCTGGTCGTCGTTCATCCTCGACGAGCTGGCCGGCCTGCGTACGGACGCGCTGCCGAGCTGCCCCGAGTGCCGGGCAAACCCGGAGTGGCTGGCCCGGCACACCGGCGTGGTGACCGCATTGCGCGGCCCCGACGCCATCCGCCCCGCCCGGTACGGCGAGATCGTCTCCTGGGCGATCACCCGGGAGGCGAACCGGGACGCGGCGCGGCGATTCGTCACGTACATGATGGACACCGGGTACGAGCGCTGGCTCGGCCTCGCCCCCGAGGGCAAGATCCCCGTCCGCACCGGCACGGTACGCCAGCCGCGGAAATTCGTCCGAGCGTGGTACCGCCTCCCGGCGGGCGTGGACCGGAAGAAGCCGCTCGTGGACGTCTACCCCAGGTCGCTGCTGGAGGGGCTGCGCGCGAGCACCGATGCCTTCGACCGGTGGGGCATTCCGCAGGGGCAGGGCAGGCTCGTGGGCGCGGCGGCGGGCGAACTGCCGATCCCCAAGGCGCTGAGCGGGATGGTCGAGGGCTCCCTCACCGCCCGGCAGGCCGCCGACCAGGCCAAACGTGACATGGCGGCCATTAAACGCGGCCTGCGGGAGTGAACGGGCGCTCCGGTCGGGGCGTGACGACAAACAGGACATGAAGCCGATCAGGGCGTGAGGACAAGCGGGACGTGCGGGCAAGCGGAAAGATGAGGACGGCATCGGGCGCGTCAGCGAAGGCCCACGTCCCGACGCTGCGCGGCCGGGAGGCCCGGACGGCGCTGGCGCTCCTCTCCCCCACCTTGGTGATCACGCTCGTGGCGGTCGTGCTGCCGCTGCTGTGGGCGCTGATGCTGGCGTTCCAGCGCGCCCGCCTGATCAACATCCGCTACACCGGCCTGTTCGGCCGCTACACCCTGGACAACTTCGCCTACGTCCTCACCGAGCCCGGCTTCTGGAACGGCCTGGCCGTCACCCTGATCTACACGGTCGCCGGAACGTTCCTGTCCATCGCGGGCGGCCTGGTGGCGGCGCTGGCGCTTCGGGACCGCTTCCGGGGCCGCGGCCTGATCCGCGCCGCAGTCCTGCTCCCGTACGTCGCGCCGGTCGTCGCGGCCACGTACGTGTGGGAGGTGATGCTCAGCCCCCAGTACGGCATCGTCAACGAGCTCGGCGTCCGCCACCTCGGCTGGGACCGCCCGATCGCCTTCCTCACCCAGGCCAAGGGCGAGTTCCTCGGGATCACCGTCCCCGTGGCCCTGCTCACCGTGATCGCGTTCGAGGCGTGGCGGTACTTCCCGTTCGCGTTCCTGTTCATCCTCGCCCGCCTGCAGGCCGTACCGAAGGAACTCGACGAGGCGGCCCTCGTCGACGGCGCCACGCCCACCCAACGCCTCCGGCACGTGATCATGCCGCAGCTCTGGCGGGTCGTGGCCCTGCTGTCGGTGCTGCGGTTCGTGTTCACGTTCAACAAGTTCGACGACGTCTACCTGCTCACCGGCGGCGGCGCGGGCACGGAGGTGGTGAGCGTGCGCGTGTTCACCCTGCTCACCGCCCGCGACGACATCGGCGCCGCCGCCGCGCAGGCCATGGTGCTCGCGCTCGTCCTCGTCGTGTTCCTCGGCGTCCACCTGCGCTTCTTCGCCGCCGCCGAACGGACCTCCGAGTGAGTATCCGAGTGAGTACGGCCCGCGGGCCCCTCGGCCGCGACCGGATCGAGCGGGCGGCCCTGCGGGTGCTGCGCCCGGCCGTCGTCGCCGCGCTGCTGCTGGCCACCGCCTTCCCCTTCTACTACATGATCGTCCTATCGCTGTGGGACATCCAATCCCTCATCCTCGACCCGGCCTCGGCGCTCGCCCCGCCGCCCGAGATCACGCTCGACACCTACCGGGAGGTGCTCACCCCGGCCGACGCGGGCGGCCAGGGCTTCGGCGCGTTCATCCGCAACAGCGTCGCCGTCTCGGCCGCGACGGTCGCGCTCACGCTGCTGGTCGCCATCCCGGGCGCGTACGCGGTGGCCCGCCTGCGCTTCTTCGGCCGCCGCCAGGTGCACTTCCTGTTCCTGGCCACGTACCTGTTCCCGCCGATCGTGGTGGCGATCCCGCTGTTCGTGTTCTTCAGCCTGATCGGCCTGCGCGCCTCGCTGGCCGGGCTCGCACTCGTCTACATCGCCCAGACCCTCCCGGTATGCGTGTACATGCTGCGCAACTACTTCGAGACGGTCCCGCGCGGCGTCGAGGAGGCCGCCGCGCTCGACGGCTGCGGCACCCTCGCCACCCTGTGGCGGGTGACGCTGCCGCTGTCGCTCCCGGCGCTGACCGCGACCGGCCTCTACGTCTTCATGATCGCCTGGAACGAGTTCCTGTTCGCGCTGCTGTTCCTGGTCGAGGACCGCGACCGGTGGACGGTCTCCCTCGGCCTCTCCCAGCTCGCCGGGGCCGTCGAGGTGCCGACGACCGTGCTCATGGCCGGCTCTGTCGTCCTGACGTTCCCCGTCGTCCTGGCGTTCTTCGCCTGTGAACGCCTGGTCACCGAGGGACTCACAGCAGGTTCGGAGAGGGGGTGATCGCACATTCCCTCGCGTTTCCCGTCAAGATTGGGGTCATGGCTCAGGCGACGCTGCGTACCCATCGGATCCACCTTGTTCCGCTCTCCGACGACCATCTGGAGTACGAGATAGAACTCGACGCCGACCCGGCGGTCATGCGCTACCTCGGCAACGGCCGCCCCCGCACGCGAGACGAGGTGGAGAGCATCCACCGCAAGCGGCTCGCGGCGGCGAACATCGTTCCCGGGCTCGGCTACTGGACGGGGTTCGTCGATGGGCGCTTCGTCGGCTGGTGGATCCTGAAGCCGCCGGAGCGCGCCGACCAGGGGCCGGTCTCGGGCCAGGCCGAGCTCGGGTACCGGTTGATGCGCAGCCACTGGCGCCAGGGCCTGGCCAGCGAGGGGGCCCGCGAGCTGCTCCGGCACGCGTTCGAGGACCTCGGCCTGCATCGCGTCTTCGCCGAGACGATGGCGGTCAACACGGGCTCCCGCGCGACGATGGCCTCGATCGGCATGCGCCACGTACGCACGTTCTACCCCGAGTGGGAGGAGCCGCTGCCGGGCAGCGATCACGGCGAGGTCGAGTACGCGATCACCCGCGAGGAGTGGCTCGCCCACCGGGCCGCCGAAGCCTGACCGGCCGGGCCGCCCCTCGATCTCCGCGCGGACGTTTGGGGCCGCTTGGAGCCGCTTGGGGCCGTCCGCACCGCGGCGTACGGCGGCGAGGGCGGCCCGCAAGCGGTTCACCGTGACGCTCTTGACCGAATACGGCAGGCAATCAATCTCCCAGCCAATGGCAAAGTCGCGGATCGCATTCGTTTGATCGCCTAAAGTGACAGTGATGGAATCACTCCTGGCAACAAGCCACAGGCAATGCCGCCAGGAGCAGGACATCCAACCCTGGAGGCATCTTGCGCAAGAAGTCCCTGACGCTGGTCCCGGCCCTCGCGGCCGGCATCATCGTCCTGACCGCCGTCGCCGCACACGCCTCGACCCTGGTGGTCTACGAAGGCCCCGGCTTCTCCGGCCACTCGAAGGCGATCACCAGGTGCGGGGTCAGCAACATCCCCGCCGGGTACAACGGGTCCTACAAGTGGTACCCCACGGGCCAGAGCGCCCGGATGTACAACCAGCCCAACGCCGAGGGCGTGGCGCACTACGTACTGAGCTCCAGCCGGTACACCGAGCAGTCGACGCCCTTCGGCTGGAAGAGCACGTTCATCGAGTGCTGATCCACCAGGGTACGCCCCGGCTTCCGCTGGCGCGGGCCGCGAACGGGCGTCCGAACGGATCGTGAAACCGCGATCAGAAGCCGAGCCAACCCAATGGCCCCTCGCGACGACGCGAGGGGCCATTGCCCATGAACCCGCCTCATCACGGGCGCCGCCCCACCCGCCATCACGTCATCGCGTCATCACCGACGCTATCCCTCGGGCACGGTCCCCTCGCGTCATCACCGACGCCACCCCTCGGGCACGGTCCCCTCACCGACGCCACCCCATCGCCGCGATCGTCCTATCGCGGGCCGACCGGCCCGCACCGGCCGTCCCAGGCGTCTTCCCGCGCCGCCACGCCCGGCACGTCGCGATCTTCTGGCCGCCCCTGCCGGCCCACCTGCGGATCCTCAAGCTCGCGGGGCCAGGCGTCGAGGATCGCGCGTACGAAGGCGATCACGGCCCTCTCGTCGCCGTGGTAAGCCCAGAGGGCGCGTCCGCCGGGGAGGGTGACGCTGAAGGCGGGCTTGGCGGGCCGGACGGTGATCTCCATGCAGGCGGAACGGTTCGGCCCGGGGCGGCGGACGGACAGGACGGGCTCGTGCCAGGCGGGCGGGGCGAGCTCGTTCTGGAACAGGCGCAGGCAGACGTGGCGGTACACGCGGGTGTGGAGTCCGTGGGCGGCGAGGAGGTCGCCGAGGCGCTCCAGCCGCTTGAGGTGGTCCTGCTCGTTACGCTCGGACTTCGAGGCGTAGAAGGACATCGGCACCTTCCGTGGCGGGATTTCGTTGATTTCCGGCCCCTCAGCATGCCGCCGGTCCACTACGGTGTGTAAGCGAACGGATACCGCATTGCCGGACGCGCAACGCCGACCGTCCAAAGCGCTTGGCGCGGGAACGCGCCACGCGACCGGAGGCGATGCGCGGAACGCTTCGGGAACCCGTGCGGCACCGACTCAAGCAGCGTCACAGACCCTTGGGAGGCCCCCATGCCCGCGCCTCGCGATCTCGACCCGGCCGAGAGCCCATTGGCGTTCTTCGGTTCTGAACTGCGGCATTACCGTACGAAGGCGGGCCTGACCCTGGAGCAACTCGGCGAGAAGATCAACTACTCGACGTCCCAGATCGGCGCGATCGAGACCGGCAAGCGGCCTCCGCGCCGCGAGTTCGCCAAGCTCTGCGACGAAGCCCTCAGCACCGACGGCGCGTTGACCCGGCTGTGGCGGCTCGCACGCAAGTCTCCGTTCCCTGGCTGGTTCCACCGCTGGATGGACATCGAGGAGAGCGCCCATCTGCTCAGGAGTTGGGAGCCGCTGCTCGTCCCTGGTTTACTTCAGACTGCGGACTACGCCCGAGCGATCATCTCGCAGCGCCCCGATCGCACGCTGGAACAGGTTGAGGAAACGGTAACCGCTAGATTGGCTCGACAGGAAATCCTTGATAGGGCCAAACCGCCACTGTTGTGCGTGGTCCTCGATGAGGGAGTGTTGCATCGGCCCGTCGGCGACAAGAAGGTCATGCGGGACCAACTCCTGGCACTGATCAATGCCGCAATGGGCCCTAGAATCAGCATTCAAGTGGTACCTATTGGCTCCCAAGCCCTGCTCGGCCTCACCGGGGCATTCGTGATAGCTAGTGTGTCCGGCGAACCGGATGTCGTGTATGTCGAGGGCGTAGGTAAGGGCTACGTTACCGAGCAACAGGATGACGTAGCGACACTCGTCGGCTGGTATGAGGCAATTCGTTCCCTCGCCCTGCCCGGACCGGCGAGCCTAGACTTCATATCTAACGTGGTGGAGGAGAAATGGACATAGACCTGACCAATGTGGTCTGGCGCAAGGCCAGTCGGAGCGGTGCCAGCGGAGGCGACTGCGTCGAGGTTGGCGTCTGGCGCAAGTCCAGCCACAGCGGAGCCAACGAAGGCAACTGCGTCGAAGTGACGATCATCGACAAGACGGACCCCAACTTCGTGGAGACGGCCGAACTGGCCGTAGGCGCCGCGCACAAGGCCGAGTACGACCGCCTGTACGTCGTCCGCGACTCCAAGGACCCCGACGGCCCCAAGCTGTACTTCACCCCGGCCGAGTGGGAAGCGTTCCGCCTCGGCGTACTCGACGGCGAGTTCGACGACCTGGCCGACGAGGAGCCCGAGGAGACCGAGGCCCAGGCGCAGGCCGAGTAGATCCGGCACGACGGCAGTCATCGGGGAGGCAACCCCGATGAGGAACCGGTCCGCGCGACTCGCATGGGCCGCAAGACATCAGGTCGGGTGGGTGTGGAGCCACCCGCTTCACACCCACCGCCGCACCTCAGCCCCCACCTGACCAGCCGAAACCCATCACCCTCGCCCGCGCCCCCAGAACGCAGCCCGGCCAGTGCGACCCCGTCCACAATCGAGCGCGGACACCGCCATGCTGTTCACCACGCCGCCCCCGCTCCCTCAGACAGCACAGGAACGTACGGCAGCACGTACGCAGGCGAACAGGACGAGGCCAGGCCGGCACCGAAGCTCCGCCGCCCCTGATCGTCAGGAACCTCGTGCAGCAACACAGGGCACCAGACACCCCGACATCGCCAGACCACGCAAGCGACACCGTCACGCCGTAGACGGTTGATCCTTCTGTTGCTCGTCGTACCAATCAAGCATGTCAAGGAGCTGGCGAGTGTCATCAGTCCCCACCGACTCTTGAACAGCTTGCACAAACGATTCGGCACCGAGCAGCCGTCGATACTCGCTCAAGCGCTCAAGATTGTTAACCGCTTCCGGAGTCTGCAACCTGAGCCTGATCGCCAGCGCGCGTATATGGCAGGCGATAGCCTGCACCGGGGATTCGACCACGGCCATCAGGTTCCCGAGTTGTGAGTAGGTCGTAGCCATGCCGGCCAAGTCGCCCAGCCGCTCGTCAATCTCCAGGGAACTGCGGTACAACCGCTCCGCCTCCCCGTAATCCCCCCGCAACTCCGCCAGCACCCCCAGCTGATGGGCGTCATCGCCTCAAGCAGACAGACGGGTGGAAACTCACCCAGCCCAGCCCCGGCACCCTGGTGTGGGAAACCCCCGCCGAACGCACCCACACCGTCCACCCCGACCGCTACCCCCTCTGACAACCCCCGCGGGGCAACACCCCCACCCGCAACCCCCCGCAAGGACCCCGGCAAGGACCCCCGGCAAGGACGAGGCGAGGACACCGGACGAGGCACCTCGCCACCGACCGGTACCGCTACGCACGCCGCCTCGGCCGCCCGTTCCGCCTGCCGGTGCCGGTGGAAGACCGGCCCTGGCACTGATTCGGTGATCCTCCAGCGCCCAGCCTCCGGGGTTGCCGACCCTGCCGGATGACAATCTCGGAGTCGCTCGCAGGCTTCTTTCCCCTTGCCTGGCCGGCCTGCGGGACGGCCAGGTGGACCGGCCGGGCAGACCGGGCAGGCCGCTACGGATCCCGGGCCGGAACCCGCACCATCACGGCGGCGTGCTCGCGGTGCGGGACGGCTCCCCGGCGCTTACACGGCGGCAGGCGGCGGGTGCGCGACACGGTGCCGACAGCCGGGAGCCGGTGCGTCACCTGCGGGTACGGCGGGTTCGCTGCGGCGGCGACGACGACCGCGATGCGAAGACTATCGGCCCGAGCAGGCCCGTCCGGGTGACGTGCCGCCGGACGGTCGGCGGAAGCGCCGGGTGCCTGGCTGAACGATCACCCCGGCATACAGATCATTACCGAGGCAGGGCAGGCTGCTGTGCCGAGGGGACGACCGCACTGGCCTGCGCGAGCAAGTTGGAAACCTTAGTGTTCTCGACCGGAGTCCGACGATCGTTGCCGGGCCGGTTCGCGGGGGCGGCGGGCGACCTCGCCGTCGTGTTCCACGGCGTACCGGCCGTCGTACTCGATCTTCGCCCGGTCCTCCGGGCGGGGTGGGGTGGTGAGCTCGTAGTAGCCGCCTGTGGGGGCGCGCTCGATGACGCCGGTTTCCACGCCGTGGTCGAGGAGCTCGTGGTCGCTCAATTGGAGACCCAGGCAGACGCGGCGGGCGACGAACAGGGCGAGCAGTGGCGCGGCGAAGAGGGCGACGCGGAAGAACCACACCAGGTCGAACAGGTTGAGGTTGAAGTAGCGGGCGATCGCGTCCTGCGCGCCGGAGGCCCAGGCCACGCCGAACAGGGTGATGCCGGCGACGCCGAGGCCGGTGCGGGTGGGGACGTCGCGGGCGCGGTCGGCGAGGTGGTGGGGCTCGCGGTCGCCGGTGAAGCGTCGGTAGAGGTAGGGGACGGCGGCCAGGACGGTGAAGAAGAGCAGGGGGAAGATCACTGCGGGGACGAGGACGTTCCAGGAGATGGTGTGGCCTGCGACGTTGGTTTCCAGGGACGGCATTAGGCGCAGGGTGCCCTCCAGGAAGCCGATGTACCAGTCGGGCTGGGCGAAGGAGGAGGTGTTGGCCGGGGTGTAGGGGCCGTACAGCCAGACCGGGTTGATCTGCGCGAATGTGGCGAGTCCGGCGATCACCGCGAGGGTGAACAGCAGGAACGCGATGCTCTTGGCGGCGAAGGACGGGTGGACGGGCGTGCCGACGATGTTGTCCTCGGCGCGGTGTAGGCCGTGCTGCTGGGTGTGCTTCTGCACCCATACCAGCATCAGGTGGGCGGTGACGAGGGCGAGCAGGAGGCCGGGGATCAGCAGGATGTGCACCGGGTACAGGCGGCTGATGATGATGTCGCCGGGGAACCCGCCGCCGAAGACCAGGGCCGAGAGGTAGGTTCCGGCGACGGGGATGGACAGGACGATGCCCTGGGCGATGCGCAGGCCGGTGCCCGAGAGCAGGTCGTCGGGGAGGGAGTAGCCGGTGAAGCCCTCGGCGATGGCGAGCACGAGCATGCCGACGCCGATCATCCAGTTGAGCTCGCGCGGTTTGCGGAACGCGCCGTTGAAGAACACGCGCAGCAGGTGGGCCATGATGGCCGCGACGAACACCAGCGCCGCCCAGTGGTGCATCTGCCGTACCAGCAGCCCGCCGCGCACCTCGAAGCTGATGTCGAGCGTCGAGGCGTACGCCTGGCTCATTGAGACGCCCCGCAACGGCTGGTACGGCCCGTCGTACACGATCTCGCCCATCGTGGGGGTGAACCAGAACGTCAGGAACGTCCCGGTGAGGATCAGCGTCACCAGGCTGTAGAGGGCGATCTCGCCCAGCAAGAAGGACCAGTGGTCGGGGAACAGTTTGCGGATGTTGCGCCGCAGCCCACGGGCGACGCCCAGCCGGTCATCAAGTGCGGTGAGTGATGACTGCACACCCATCCCGTCGCACCTCCCGCTCCGTGCGGCCTCCCAGACAGGCGGCCGTACCCTCGCCCCGGCGTCCTATCCGGCCTGGGCCACCGGGTAGCGCGAACCTTTGCGAAAGAAGGACCGGAAAAAGGACCGCGAAAAGGGACACGGAAGGAGGACAACGGCTTTGTGCGTTCACGCCTCGCCGGAGAGAAGGGCGAGGGCCTGGTCAGGCGTCTCGATACCGTGCGCGGCCAGGTCCAGCGTCTTGGCCTGCCGGGCCCCGCCGATCTCCTCATGTGGGGCGATGAGCAGCCCCGAGCCCACCGCCTCCGCGCCGATCGCCTTCTGCTCGACGCCGCCGACGGGACCGACTGACCGACTGACCGCCCCGTCGAGCCGGATGGGCCACCGCCACAGCGCGGCCCGCAGCACCCCGGCCGCCCCGCCTGATCGGGCGCGGCGGGGTCCCACCCGCGTTCGCGATCAGCCGTTTCGCGGTGCGAGGTCCACGATGACGACGCCCTTGTCGGCGTCGACGATGACGTGGTCGCCGGTGCGGATGATCTCCACCGGGTCCTTGTCGAGGTCGGTGATCGCGGGGACTCGGGTGACGACCGCGCCCAGGGCCGATTTGGTGGACAGGGTGGTGAAGACCATCGCCAGGGGGGCCGTGCCGAGCAGGCGGGTGCTCTGGAAGAAGCCGGACCAGCCCGAGGAGCCCTTGGCGCCGGGGAAGACCAGGATCTTGCCGGCGAAGCTGACGCCGAACAGTTCGTGGCGGCGTTCGATGATGGTGCCGGTGGCGGGGTCGATGCCGCCCCAGCCGGAGATCGTCTCGTGGGAGACGAGGGCCTCGCCTTCGGCGCGGCCGGGGACGATGCCGCGGCCGTGGATCGTGATGGTCATGTGAGTTCTCCTCGCCAGGTGCCGGTGACGGCGGCGTCGACGCACTCCTCCAAGGTGCCGAACCATGCCTCGATGCCGAGGATGGCGGGCAGGTAGTGGGCCTGTTTGGCCGAGTCGGTGGCGAACACGCGGGTGCCCTCGGGGGCGACCCGGGACATCGCGGGGCAGGAGTCGGTGAGGACCCTGCCGCCCGCCCGCTGGATGATCTCGGTGTAGCCGCTGCGGTCGGCGACCGTGCGCAGGGCGCGCGGGGCCATGATCCACAGCTCGGTGCCGGGGTTGAGCCTGCGGCCCTCCAGGGCGCGGGCGGCGCGGGCGATCTGATCGAGCGAGGCGTGCGGGCAGCCGAGCAGGACGAAGTCGACGTCGGTGCTCTCGCCCTGGTCGTTGAGGGTCTCGTAGACGGTCCGGCGTTCGCGCTCGCCGTACACAATTGTCTCGGGTACGGCGGCGCCGCCGAACGCGGCCTCCAGGGTGGGCGCTTCGGGGGTGATGCCGGGGATGTGGTAGATTTCCACGCCGCCGGAGGAGGCGGTGGCCGCGCCGAAGTGTTTGAGGTCCGCCAGGTCGGGCCGGCGCAGGTCGCCGACGACGACCGGGCGGTTCTCCTGTACGGCGTCGCCGACGAAGTAGCCGAGCATGCCCCAGTCGAGGAAGCCGTCCACCGGCACCGCCGCCTCGATGAGATGCGTGCCGTAACGGTTCCGCGGCAGGTGGTTGCCCCAGCAGGGGATCTTGCCGGTGAGGCTCGCCGCGCCCGTCGAGGCGGTGCCCTCGCAGTTGGTGCGGGCGCCGAGCACCGAGTTGGCGTAGACGACCGCCGAGGACTCCATCCAGGCGCAGTGCTCGCCGCGCACCGGCAGATTGCCCACCTGGTACGGCGTGCAGGTGGCGAGGATGTTGACGCCGTGCGCGCCATAGTACGACTCGGCGTCCTGCTGGAGCTGGACGAGCTCGCGCGGGTAGGGGGCGACGCCGAGCGCGTCCTCGCCGAAGCCGTGCTGGAGCTGGCAGGTCGGCACCCGCATGTGCGGGATCTCGAAGTCGCCGTCGCTGTCGAGGTTGATGGTCGCGTACGCCTTGTGCCAGCCGTGCTCGCGGACCAGCCGCGCCTTCACCGGCGAGGGCTGGGTCATGGTGCCGGCCACGTTGCGGATGTCGCACAGGCGCTCGGCGCCCAGGGCCTCGCCGTACCGGACCAGCAGGTCCATGGCGGCGGCGACGGCCGGGCCCTCCGCGCCGTCGAGCATCGCCTTCTCGTCGTCGGCCAGTCTCATCGGCGCCTCCTCACTCCTCGATGTTCTCGTGCACGCGGGCGCGCAGCTCGGCGAGGTCGATGTCGTGGACGCTGCCGTCCCGCGCGAGGTCGAGGACGTGCGCGGCGGCGAACCCCTCGGCGGCGCACGGGCCCATGACGCGGACGCTGGACAGCGCGGCGGCGTCGCCGTCCACGCAGCGTCCGGCGGCGACGAGGTTGTGCGCGCCGGGGGCGAGCATGCTGCGCAGCGGCACGTAGTGGACGTGGTCGGAGTCGAACTCCTCCCACACGTAGCCCTCCACGCGGTCGTGCAGCTCGATCGGCCAGGAGGTGCGGGCGACGGCGTCCTCGAAGCGGTGGCCGGAGCGCACCTCCTCCAGGGTGAGCTGGTGTACGGCGGCGAGCCAGCGGGTCTGGCGGCGGCCGGGGAAGCCGTAGTTGCGCACCCGCGCCTCGCCGAACGCCTTGGGGAACTCGCGGCGCAGGAACTCCACGACGCGGTCGGCCTGGGCGCGGCCCTCCAGCTGCGCGCGGGAGGCGCGGACGGCCTCCAGGGGGGCCTCAACGTGCGTCATGTTGAGGACGGCCCAGTCGCGGCCCTGGAAGAAGAACGCCAGACCGTCGAGGCGGGGCAGGCCGTACCGGGCGGCGTTCTCCTTGATGCGGGCGACCATCTCGGCGGGCTCGGGGCGGAACTCCTCGTGCAGGTTCTCCACCCGGACCTGCTGGGAGCCCCAGATGGTGCGCTCGGGGACCCGGCACGGCAGCCCGGCCTCCCAGGCGAGCGCGGCGTCGCCGCTGGCGTCGACGAAGCCGTCCGCGCGTACCCGCACCCGGCCGTGGCGGGTGGCGAACGTGGTCGCCCGGATCCGGCCCGCGTCGTCATCGGTGTCCACGGCGAGGACGGACGCGCCGAGCACGACCTGGATGCCGAGCTCGTAGACGAGGTTCTCGATCCAGCGGCTCAGCACGACCTCGTCGTAGGCGACCGTCATGGAATGCCGCCGGTTGAAGGCGATGTCGCCGGTCGCGGCCAGGGCCTCGAACATCGGGGTGAAGATGCCGTGGGTGAGCTGCCGGTAGTCGGGAGCGTTCCCGTAGACGCCGCAGAACAGGCCGATGAGCGAGTTGACGCACTGGCCGCCGAGGACCGGCAGGGCGTCGGCGAGCACCACCGTGCGGCCCAGTTCGCGGGCCTCGACGGCGGCGGACAGGCCCGCGATGCCCGCGCCGACCACGCACACGTCGGCGGTGAGTTCCTCGGCCGGGTCGCCGGCCGGTTTGGTGACGGTGTTGACCTTCAGCTCGGTGAGGTCGTGCGGCATGGGTTCTCCAGGGGGGTACGGCGCGGCCGTCATCAGGCGGGGGTCAGGCGGGGGCTAGGCGGTGGTGAGGTCGTTGCCGCGGAGCGTGGCGCCGCGGGGAAGGGGCTCGACCGAGCGGGCGTAGACGGCGAGCCAGCTCGAGGTGTCCGCGGGGAGGCGGTGCGGCGGCCGGGCCCGCAGGCGGCGCTCCAGCTCGGCCTCGTCGACGAGCAGGTCGACGCGGCGGGCGCGCAGGTCGATGGAGACGCGGTCGCCGTCGGCGATCACGCCGAGCGGGCCGGGCAGCGCGCCCTCGGGCGACACCTCGCCGACGACGATGCCCTTGTTGACCAGGCCGGAGAGCTGGCCGTCGGTGACGACCGCGACCCGCTCGGTGAGTCCGGCGCCGTTGAGGGCGAACACGGTCTGGGAGGCCATGCCCATGCCGGGGGTGCCGACCGGGCCGAGGCCGCGCAGGACCAGGACGTCGCCGGGCCGTACCTCGCCGGACTCGATGCCGGCGATCGCGGCGGCGGCGCCGTCGTAGACGCGGGCGGGGCCCTCGAAGGCGGCGGGGCGTTCCTCGTCGACCGACAGCTTCACGATCGCCGAACCGGGGGCGAGCGTGCCGCGCACGACGACGACCGTGGGGTGGGCGCCGCGGGGGTCGGACAGGGGCCTGATGACGTTCTCGTCGCGTACGCGGGCGGCGGCGACGCGGTCGGCCATGGTGTCGCCGGTGACGGTGACGGCCTCGCCGTTGAGGGCGTCGCCGAGCTGCTTCAGTACGGCGAGCGCGCCGCCGGCGTCCTCGAACTCCTCGATGGTGTCGGGGCCGTTGGGGCGTACGGCCGACAGCGGGCGGATCGTGTCGGCGTACTTCTCGAACAGGGCGTACACGTCCACGTCGGTGCCGGCCTCGCGGGCGATCGCCTGCAGGTGCTTGACGGTGTTGATCGAGCCGGAGACGGCGAGCACGGCCATCACCGCGTTGGCGAACGCCTCGGGGGTGAGGATGGTGCGGGGGCGGCGGCCGGCGAGCACGGCGGCGACGATCGCCTCGCCGCTCGACCGGGCGGCGCGCCACATCGGCTCGCTGTTGGCCCGCACCGGGGTCGTGCCGGGCAGGGTCATGCCGAGGGCCTCGGCGACGATGTGCATGGAGTTCGCGGTGCCCATGCCGGTGCACACGCCGGGGCCGGTGATCGCCCGGGAGCTGAGCTCGCACAGGCCGTCGAAGGTGATGCCGCCGAACTTCAGGTGGCCCGCCTTGAGGAAGACCTCCTCGATGTCCACCCGCTCGCCGTCGTCGAGGGTGCCGCAGCTCTGGTAGCCGCAGGAGACGATCAGGGTGGGCACGTCGATGCGGGCCGCGGCCATGAGCTGGCCGGGGGTGGTCTTGTCGCAGGAGGCGAGGCAGACCATGCCGTCGAGCTGGGCGCCCTCGACCACGGCCTCGATGTCGGCGGCGACCAGGTCGCGGCCGGACAGGATGTAGCCGCCGTCGCCGCCCCTGCTCATCAGGAAGTCCGCCGGGGCGACGGTGCGGATCTCGAACGCGACGCCTCCGGCCGCCTCGACCGACCGCTTGACCTCGGCGGCGATCGGGTCGAGGTGGCTGAAGCAGGGGGCCAGGCCGGAGGACGAGTTCACGATCGCGATCTTCGGCTTGGCCAGGTCGGCGTCGGTGAGGCCCAAGGCGATCCACTGGGCCCGCCGGGTGGCCCAGCGCGGGCTGCCTTCGGGGAGGTCGCTACGCAGACGGTATGGGCCGGTTTGTGCCATTTAAGCTCCAGATGGGCGTGCTATCACCATCTACAAGCGTTATGTCAGCACAGGGCCCTGCGCCTCCCCGATTTCCGGCTAACGGAACGGTTTTCGTCCGTGTCGCCGCCCGCCGTCGCGCCGCCCGCGCGGATGCCCGCGCGGGCGGCCACGACCGTCGGCCCGCCGTACGCGGGTCAGGACTTGGGCAGGAAGCTGTTGTCGAACCACGTCTTCGGGTCGCCGCTGCCCGCCTGGACGAGGCCCGCGTTGGTGAGCTCCTTGTATCCGGCCAGCCACCTTTCCTCGTTGGTCACCAGCACCGACTTGTTCGGGTCGCCGGCGACCCAGCTCTCCCGTGAAAGCTTCAGGCTCTGCTTGGCGATCGCGTCGTTGTCGAGCGTGGCGAACTTGTACTTGCTGCGCAGCGTCTTGATCGTCTCGTCGAGGCTCTCGTCCGCGAGGATCGCCGACATCGCGTCGTGCAGGCCCGCCATGAACTTGCGCAGCGTCTCCGGCTTCTTGGCCACCGTGTCCTTGGTGGCCGTGTAGACCTGGGAGTCGGCGGTGACGTACTTGGAGGGCTCGAAGATCCCGACGTCGGAGTTCTGCGCGAGGAGGATCTGCGCGGTGTCGGTGCTCACCACGTAACCGGCCAGCCTGCCCTGCGCGACCAGCTCGAAGGTGCCCGGCGTGAGGCCGACGACCTGGCGCTTGACCTGCTTGGGGTCGAGGCCGGCGTTGGCCATCACCAGGGAGACCACGTTGTCGCTGGTGCCGCCCTCGGAGGGCACGCCCATCGTCTGGCCGAGCAGGTCCTCGGGCTTCTCCAGCGGGTGGTTCTTCTTGCTGTAGACGAAGCGCAGCGTCGTCACCCGGTTGTAGGTGCCGACGTTGACCAGCTGCTGGTTCCTGTTGCCGTTGGCGATCATGAGGTCGATCTGGCCGAGGCGGGTGACCAGGCCGACGCCCGACACCAGCGTCTGAAGCGCCTGGGCGCTGCCCTTGGTGGCCTGCAGGGTGACGTCCAGCCCGTGCTTGGCGAAGTAGCCGCCGGCCACGCCGAGCAGCTCCGGCGCGAGCGACAGGGTCTCCAGGGGCAGGATGCTCAGGTAGGTGACCTTCTCGGCGCCGCCCTCCCCGCCGCCGGCGGCGTCATCCGAGCCGCAGGCCGACAGGAGGCTGGAACCGGCGACGGCGGCACCGAGGGTGAGGGCTGAACGCTTGAGGAAACCCCGGCGGTCGAAGGAGAAGGGCTGGGGGGTCTCTATTGGCACGATCGGCTCCTAAGTCTCACATGATGGTGTGATTCACATACCATGACCGACCGGAATGAGATTTGCTGGCGTTCGGCCGTAGGACTACCCGTTTTTCCGGCCAGCGGAAGACGCGTGGATACCATTTTGGCTTCCACCGGTGTGGCTTCCACCGGTGTGGCCTCCACCCGCGCCCAGGGCTCGGGAGATGCCGCGCGCCGTGGCCTGCACCAGGTGCACCAGGCTGGGCCCGTGGGACTCGGCGTGCGGGACGATCACCGAGAGCGCGGCGGTGACCGTGTTGGACGGGCCGAAGACGGGCGCGGCGACCGAGGCGTACTCCGGGTGGATCTGCCGGTCGCTGATCGCGTAGCCCGACCGGCGGATGTCGGCGAGCGCCTGCCGCAGCTCGCGCTCGCGCGTGTAGGTGCGCGGGGTGAAGGCCACCAGCGGCCCCTTGATCACCCGTTCGCGCAGCTCGGAGGGCGCGTGCGCGAGCAGCACCAGCCCGACCGCGGTCGCGTGCAGCGCGTACCGCCCGCCCACCCTGGCCCGGTCGGCGGCCGTGTCCGGGCTCAGGAAGCACTCGACGAACACCACCTTGTCCTTCTCGCGGACCGCCAGGTGCACGCCGCGGCGGGTGGTCTCGAACAGGTCCTGCATGAACGGCAGCGCGACCCGTTGCAGGCCCTCGGTGCGGGGGGTGACGGCGGTCACCTCCCAGAGCCGGAGCCCGATGCGGTACTCGCCGGCCTCGTCGCGTTCGAGCGCGCCCCAGTCGCGCAGCTCCCCCACGATGCGGTGCGTCGTGGTGAGCGGCACCCCCGATCGGCGGCTGATCTCGGACAGGGTCAGGCCGGCTGTGGGCGCGTCTTTGACAGTTTCAAGAATCCGCAACGTACGGCGGACGAGAGAGCGAGGCTCGTTCGCCAATTGTCACCGCCCCTTTCCACGTTCCTGGGTTCAGGCTAGCGGGAGGTTCTCCGGCGTCGTCCGAGGGTATGGCGGTGATTTGATTAGCTTAGGCTAAGCTTAATTGCCATGAGCAGGCTGCACGCGACCGACCTCACGCTCGCGTACGAGCAACGGGTCGTGGCCGAGCACTTGGGTGTGGAGATCGTCGATGAATCGTTCACGGTCATCGTGGGGCCGAACGCGTGCGGCAAGTCGACGTTGCTGCGCGCGCTGGCCCGGCTGCTGAAGCCGCGCGCGGGCGTGGTGTACCTCGACGACGGGCCGATCGGCGACCTGCCGGCCAAGGAGGCCGCGCGGCGGCTGGGGCTGCTGCCGCAGTCGCCGATCACGCCCGAGGGCATCACCGTGGCCGACCTGGTGGGCCGGGGCCGCTACCCGTACCAGGGGCTGCTGCGCCAGTGGTCGCGGGAGGACGAGCGGGCGGTGAACGCCGCGATGGAGGCGGTCGGGGTCGCCGGGCTCGCCGACCGGGTGGTGGACGAGCTGTCCGGCGGGCAGCGGCAGCGGGTGTGGCTGGCGCTCGTGCTCGCCCAGGAAACGCCGATCATGCTCCTGGACGAGCCGACGACGTACCTCGACATCGCCCACCAGATCGAGGTGCTCGACCTGTGCTCCCGGCTGCACGCGCAGGGGCGCACGCTCGTCGCGGTGCTGCACGACCTCAACCACGCCTGCCGGTACGCCACGCACCTGATCGCGATGCGCGACGGGAAGGTGATCGCGCAGGGGGCGCCGAGCGACATCGTCACGGCCGAGCTGGTCGAGGAGGTGTTCGGGCTGCCGTGCCAGGTCATCGCCTGCCCCGAGGCCGGCACTCCGCTGGTCATCCCCGCCGACCGGAGGCGTACGCTCGCGACCGAGCCGGCCTGACCCGCACGCCGCTCAGACGACGAGCTCGCCCTCGATGCGGCGCAGGTGGTGCCGGGCGAGGGCGAGGTTGGCGCGTTCGCGGTCCAGGACCAGGTAGAGGAAGACGGTGACGCTGCTGCGGGACGCCTGCCGGATGATGTGGTACTGCCGCGACAGCGAGATGAGCATGTCCTCGACCTGGTCGTCCATGCCGAGCGCGACGAGCGTCTGCGCCTTGGCCCGGACGACCTCGGTGCTGCCGGCCGCCGCGAGCTCCAGGTCCAGATCGTCGCCGCCGCCGATGGTGCCCAGGCACATGCCGGTCTCCAGGTCGACGAGTGCCGCGCCCAGCGCCCCCTCGATCGTCATGATTTCCTTCAGGGCGGTCTCGATGTCCATGGACTGCTCTCTTTTGTGCCGTTCATCTGTTACTGGTGTGGCATAACGTACCGTCGAGGGCGTACCGCGGTGAAGGCGCTCAGTGCTCGGGGTGCAGCGAGGTCCCGATGTAGACGGCGGCGAGCATGGTGAACAGGTACGCCTGCAGGAACTGGATGAAGATCTCGAATCCGGTCATGGCGATCGTCACCAGCACCCCGAGGACGCCGACGGGCGCCCCCAGCGGCGTGGGCCGCTCGATCAGGAACCAGAAGCCGACGGCGCTGAAGAACGCGAGGATGAGATGCCCGGCGAACATGTTCGCGAACAGCCGGATCGCGTGCGTGAACGGCGAGGTCACGAAGACGTAGATCAGCTCCATCGGCGCGTACAGGGCGATGGCGAGGGGCTTGGGCAGGCCCGGCGGGAAAAAGATCCCGGCGAAGAGCCGGCGGACGCCCTGGTGCTTGATCGCCAGGTACAGCTTGAGCAGGTAGACCGCGATCGCGAACACCCAGGGGAACGCCACGTGCGCGGTGACCGGGAACTGGATCACGGGGATGACTCCCATGAGGTTCCAGATCAGGATCAGCGTGAACAGGCTGAACAGCAGCGGCATCCACCGGTCGGAGTCCTTGCCGAGCGACGGGCGGGCGATCTGCTCGCGCACGAACAGGTAGACGTACTCCCCCGCGTTCTGCAGCCCGCGCGGCACCAGCGCCGGGCGCGCGAACGCGGCCCACGCCAGGGCGCACAGCAGGAACGCCCCGAGCAGCGCGAACAGCACCGGTTTGGTCAGCCAGTACGGCGCGCCGTCCCACAACGGCGGGAAGTCGAACAGGCCGGTGCCGGGCGGCTCGAACTCGCGGGGGGACGGAACGGCTGACGCGGGCACGCGGCACTCCGAAAGGATGGGGGAACGGGGGACTACGGCAAGGAAACCGAGTACGACGTACTCGGTTTACAGGTTACAGAACTAGGTACGTCGTACGCAATTGGCATGGAGGCGATGTGATGGCGGCCCGGCAGAACGTCTGGATGCGGCCGGAACGGCCCGCCCGGGGGCCACGGCCGAGCTTCAGCCGCGCCCAGCTCACCGAGGCGGCCATCAGGGTCGCCGACGCGGAGGGCCTGGAGGCGCTCACCATGCGCAGGGTCGCCGCCGAGATCGGCGCGGGCACCATGTCCCTCTACCGCTACATCGACGGCAAGGACGACCTCATCGACCTGATGGTGGACAAGGTCGCCGTCGAGTTCATCCCCGACGACCTCCCCATCACCGACGACTGGCGGGCCAACCTGCGCGGCATGGCCGAGCACAGCCGTTCCGCCATCCTCCGGCACCCCTGGCTCGCCCCGCTCGCCGCCGGCCGGCAGTCCTCCGGGCCGAACCGCATCCGGCTGATGGAACGCGCGCTGAGCATGCTCGACGGCCTCGACATCGGCGTCGACCGCATGCTCACGATCATCGGGACCGTCGCCGCGTACGTGCAGGGCTACGTGATGAGCGAACTGGCCGAGGCCGAGGCGCGACGCCGCACGGGGGTCGACATCGCCGAGTGGATGGCGATGCAGGCGCCGTACATCATGTCGGTCCTGCAAAGCGGGGAGTACCCGCGCTTCGCCCGCATGATCACCGAGGCGGGAAAGGAACTCATGGGCCCCGGCGACCGCTTCGCCTTCGGCCTGGAGTGCGTCCTCGACGGCATCGCCGCCAGCCTGCCACAGGCCGACTGAGAGGCCGAGTGAGAGGCCGAGAAGACGGTCACCGTGACGGCCGGAGAGTCGGTGACGGTGACCGAGCCGTTCCCGATCACCATCGAGCCGGCGACGCTGGTACGGCGACGCCGCTGAGCCGGGTCAGTGGCGGGAGCGGTAGAAGGCTTCGAGGAGGCGGTCGGCGGCGAGGGCGGGGGTGAGGGTGCCGTCGAGGACCTCGCGTTCGGTGTCGGCGGTGAGGGCGCGGACCTCGGGGTGGGCGTGGAGGTCGGCGAGGAGGCGGTCGTGGACGAGGGTCCAGGTCCAGCCGACCTGCCAGCGGCGGCGTTTGGCGGTGAGCTCGCCGGAGGATTCCAGGACCTCTTGGTGGCGGACGATCTGGCGCCACAGCTCGTCCAGGCCGGTGCCCTCCTTGCCGCTGCAGGTGAGCACGGGGGTCTGCCAGGCGGATTCGCCGGAGCGGAGCAGGCGCAGGGCTCCGGCGAGCTCGCGGGCGGCCTTGCGGGCGTCGCGTTCGTGCGGGCCGTCGGCCTTGTTGACGGCGATGACGTCGGCGAGTTCGAGCACGCCCTTCTTGATGCCCTGGAGCTGGTCTCCGGCGCGGGCGAGGGTGAGCAGCAGGAAGGTGTCGACCATGTCGGCGACGGCCGTCTCGGACTGGCCGACGCCGACGGTCTCCACCAGGACGATGTCGTACCCGGCGGCCTCCACCACGACCATCGCCTCGCGGGTGGCCTTGGCGACGCCGCCGAGGGTGCCGGAGGTGGGCGAGGGGCGGATGAAGGCGTTCGGGTCGGCGGCGAGGCGGGTCATGCGGGTCTTGTCGCCGAGCACGCTGCCGCCGGTGCGGGTCGAGGAGGGGTCCACGGCGAGTACGGCGACGCGGTGTCCCTGGGCGGTGAGGCGGACGCCGAGCGCGTCGATGAACGTGGACTTGCCCGCGCCGGGGGTGCCGGAGACGCCCACCCGGCGGGCCTTGCCCGCCAGTGGGGTCAGCTCGACGAGCATGCGCTGGGCCGCCTCGCGGTGGTCGGCGCGTTTGGACTCCACGAGGGTGATGGCGCGGGCCACCCAGGCGCGGGAGCCCTCGCGTACGCCCTGGACGTAGTCCTCGACGGGGGGCGTGCGCGTCATGCCGCCGTCGTGGAGTGGCCGAGACGGATCGACAGCTCCTTGAGGAGGTCGAGGGCCGCGTCGGCGATCACGGTGCCCGGCGGGAAGACGGCCGAGGCGCCGGCGGCGCGCAGGGCGTCGAAGTCCGCGGGCGGGATCACGCCGCCGACGACGATCATGATGTCGTCGCGGCCGATCTCGGCGAGGGCCTCGCGCAGCGCCGGGACCAGGGTGAGGTGCCCGGCGGCGAGCGTGGAGACGCCGACGACGTGCACGTCGGCCTCGACGGCCTGGCGGGCGACCTCCTCCGGGGTCTGGAACAGCGGGCCCACGTCGACGTCGAAGCCGAGGTCGGCGAACGCGGTGGCGATCACCTTCTGGCCGCGGTCGTGGCCGTCCTGGCCCATCTTCGCGACGAGGATGCGGGGGCGGCGGCCCTCGGCCTCCTCGAACGCGTCGCACGCCTCGCGTGCCCGCCGGATCGACTCCACCTGGCCGGCCTCCTCCCGGTACACGCCGGAGATGGTGTGGATGCGGCTCTCGTGGCGGCCGAAGACCTTCTCCAGCGCGGCGGAGATCTCGCCGACGGTGGCCTTGGCGCGGGCCGCGTCGATCGACAGGGCGAGCAGGTTGCCGTCGGTCTCGGCGCCCCGGGTGAGGGCGTCGAGGGCGGCGGCGACGGCGTGCTCGTCGCGCTCGGCGCGCAGGCGGCGCAGCTTGTCGAGCTGGGCGGCGCGTACGGCGGTGTTGTCGACCTTGAGCACCTCGATCGGCTCGTCGGCGTCCGGGCGGTACTTGTTGACGCCGATCACCGGCTGGCGGCCGGAGTCGATGCGGGCCTGGGTGCGGGCGGCGGCCTCCTCGATGCGCATCTTGGGCAGTCCCGCGTCGATGGCCTTGGCCATGCCGCCGGCCTCCTCCACCTCGCGGATGTGCGCCCAGGCGGCGCGGGCCAGGTCGTGGGTGAGGCTCTCGACGTACGCGCTGCCGCCCCACGGGTCGATCACCCGGGTGGTGCCGGACTCCTGCTGGAGCAGCAACTGGGTGTTGCGGGCGATCCGGGCGGAGAAGTCGGTGGGCAGGGCGAGCGCCTCGTCCAGGGCGTTGGTGTGCAGCGACTGGGTGTGGCCCTGGGTGGCGGCCATCGCCTCGACGCAGGTGCGCACCACGTTGTTGAACACGTCCTGGGCGGTGAGCGACCAGCCGGAGGTCTGGCAGTGCGTGCGCAGCGACAGCGACTTGGGGTTCTTGGCGCCGAAGTCCTTGACCAGCTTGGCCCACAGCAGGCGGGCGGCGCGCAGCTTGGCGACCTCCATGAAGAAGTTCATGCCGATGCACCAGAAGAACGACAGGCGCGGCGCGAACGCGTCGATGTCGAGGCCCGCGCCCACGCCCGCGCGCAGGTACTCCACGCCGTCGGCGAGGGTGTAGGCGAGCTCGAGGTCGCAGGTGGCCCCCGCCTCCTGGATGTGGTAGCCGGAGATCGAGATCGAGTTGAACTTCGGCATCCGCTTGGAGGTGAAGGCGAAGATGTCGGAGATGATCCGCATCGACGGGGCGGGCGGATAGATGTAGGTGTTGCGGACCATGAACTCCTTGAGGATGTCGTTCTGGATGGTCCCGGCGAGCTGCTCGGGGGCCACCCCCTGTTCCTCGGCGGCGACGATGTAGAGCGCGAGCACGGGCAGCACCGCGCCGTTCATGGTCATCGACACGCTCATCTTGTCCAGCGGGATGCCGTCGAACAGCTGCCGCATGTCGTAGATCGAGTCGATCGCGACCCCGGCCATGCCGACGTCCCCGGCGACGCGGGGGTGGTCGGAGTCGTAGCCGCGGTGGGTGGCCAGGTCGAAGGCGACCGACAGGCCCTTCTGCCCGGCGGCGAGGTTGCGGCGGTAGAAGGCGTTGGACTCCTCGGCGGTGGAGAAGCCCGCGTACTGGCGGATCGTCCACGGCTGGTTGACGTACATCGTGGGGTACGGCCCCCGCACGTACGGCGCGATCCCGGGATAGGTGGACAAGGGGTATTCGCCGGACGCGGCGAGCTCGTCCAGGTCGGCCGAGGTGTAGACGGGCCGGACCGCGATGCCCTCGGGGGTCTCCCACACCAGGTCCTCGGGGTCCTTGCCGGTCGTCTCGCGTACGGCTCGCGCCCATCGGTCGCGGTCGTCCGGCCCGGTGGCGGCGGTGCCGGCGAACAGGTCGATTCCGGAAAAGTCCGGAATGTGCCCGCTGGGGCTCATCGCTTCACTCCACAGTCGTCGAGGGTCGTCTCCAGCACGGCGATCGCGTCGCAGCCCGCGTACACGTTGCCGTCCACCCCGTCGTACCCACCCTTGCCCGCCAGCCAGACCCGCTTCGCGCCCGCCTCGCGCAGCGCCGCCGCCACGGGGGCGGCGTGCTCGGCGTACAGGCGGTCGGCGGAGCACAGGCAGGCCACGGCGGCGCCGCTCGCGCGGAACGCCTCGGCGATCGTCGCGGGGTCGGTGCCCGGCCCGGCGTCCACGGTCGTGACGCCGCCGGATTGGAAGAGGCTGGCGGCGAAGGTGGCGCGGGCCGTGTACGCCGAGACGGGGCCGATCGTGGCGAGGAACGCCTTCGGGCGCTCCGGCAGGCGGTCGCACAGGTCGCGGAGGCGTTCGAACGGCTCGGCGTAGTGCACCCTGGGCAGGCCGCCCCCCTGCGGCTCCCTCCGCGGCGTGCGGACCGGGAGTTTCTCGGCCAGGTTGGGGAACTCGCTGACGCCGGTGATCGGGTCGCGGCGGTGCGCGATCGCCTTCGAGCGCTTCGCCCAGGTGCGGGCGAGCCGTTCGGGGATGAGCTCCTCCAGCGCGGCCAGGGCTCCCCCGGCGCGCTCGATCCGCTGGAACCACTCCCACGCCTTGGCCGCGAGGTCGGCGGTGAGGCGCTCGGCGAACCAGGAGCCCCCGGCGGGGTCGATGACCCGGGCCACCCCGGACTCCTCGACCAGCAGCGCCGAGGTGTTGCGGGCGATGCGGCGGGCGAACGCGTCGGGCAGGCCGAGCCGGGCGTCGAACGGCTGCACCGTCACCGCGTCCGCGCCGCCCACCCCGGCCGCGAAGCAGGCGATCGTGGTGCGCAGCATGTTCACCCACGGGTCGCGGGCCGTCATCATCGCCGAGGAGGTCACCGCGTGCTGGCGCTGCGCGCCGTGCTCGGCGGCGCCGCACTCCTGCGCCACCCGCGCCCACAGCAGCCGGGCCGCGCGCAGCTTGGCGATCGTCAGGAACTGGTCGGCGGTGGCTGCGTAGCGGAACTCGATCTGGCCCAGGGCCTCGGCCACGCTCAGGCCGCCGTCGGTGAGGGCGCGCAGGTAGGCCACGCCGGTCGCGATCGAGCAGCCGAGTTCCTCGGCGTGGCTGCCGCCGGCGTCGTGGTACGGCGTGGCGTCCACGGTGATCGCGCGCAGGGTGGGGTGGTCGGCCGCGCAGCGCCGCGCCAGCCGTACCGCGGTGTCGAGGCCGGCCCCGTCGGGCACGGCGCCGAGGCGGGCGCGCAGGCCGATCGGGTCGGCGCCCAGGTTGCCGCCCGCCGGGGCCACGCCGCGGTCGGCGAGCAGGCGCAGCAGCGCGTCGGCGGCCTCGGCGGTGGCCGGGCCCGCGTCCAGGACGACGGGGGCGAGGTCGAGGTGGACGCCGTCGAGCACGCCGGGCAGCGCGGCCACCTCCAGCCCGTCCTCGCCGAGGACGAGCCACAGCGAGGTGACGCCGTTCTCCAGGTCGGCGAGCACGGCCTCGCGGGTCACGGCGGGGTCCGGGTGCGCGTGCCGCTGCCGCACGTCCCAGCCGGAGGCGACGCCGCCCTCGGGACGGGCGCCCCGCGTGTACGGCGGCAGCCCCGGCAGCCCGGCCGCGCCCGTCCCGGCGGGCAGATCGGAGGCGTCGTAGAGCGGGCGCAGCGTGATGTCGTCGTAGGTGGTCGTGGACAACGCCGCTTCCGGGTCGTCCACCTCGGCCGATTTGCGCAGCACGGCCAAGGCGAGCTCCCGCCACCGGTCTCTGTCGGCGGGCGGGAACTCGGAGGCGAGCCGCAGTTCCTCAGACGGCACTGTCATGCCTGGATAGTAGGTGGGCGTCTGGGGACGGCCGACGCCGGGGGCATCTACGGCACGTCCCGGCACGCTAAATTTTTCACCATTTATCCCGATTTAGCGGATCTCGAAGGCGGCTTCCCAGGTCTCGGGGCCCACCACGCCGTCCACGGCGATGCCCTGGTCGCGCTGGAACTCGCGGGTGGCGCCGCGGGTCTGCGGGCCGTACGCGCCGTCCACCTCGACCTCGTAGCCGAGCTCGCGCAGGCGCTCCTGCCAGGTGCGCACGTCGTCGCCGCGCATGATCGGCGGGTACCGCAGCAGGCGGCCGGGCCAGGGGATCTCGTCGGGATCGGGTTCGGGCGCGGGCTGCCCGGAGCCGGGGCGCGGGGCACCGCGCCTGACCCAGGAGTAGAGGGGCTCGCCGGGGCAATCGGTGGCGAAGCCGTCGCGGTGGCCCTTGATCTCCCGGCCCGCGCCGCCGTTGGCGCGCAGGTACTCGACCGCGTCGAGGATGCCGTGCAGCATGTCGTCGGGCGGTTGGGTCAGGCCGGAGGAGCCGACCAGGCCGAGCACGGCGTAGTGGCCCGAGTTGAGGCCGGGGCCGTTGGCGGCGGGAAGGTGGTTGAGCCCTCGGCCGACGAAGACCTTCCGATGGGGACAAGCCACCAGCGAATAGCCGATATCCATCCAGCCGTTGCCGCTCATGTGGCTGTTCTGAATCTGCCGTACGAGGGTCACGCACCGGGAGTGGTCGTCGACGATGGCCGGGTCCACGCGCCCGCCGGTGTAGTGCACCTTGACGCCCTTGGTGGATCTCAGGGTCGAGTAGGAGCCTCTGGGGGCACGGGCTCCCCACTCCTTGCGCGACACCAGGTCGATACTCACGAAGTGTCTCCTGTTTCGGGGATTTTCCGACCATATGGGAGACACCCCTTCTATAGGGGTGAGTTCAGTTCTATAGGGGTGAGTTCAGCGACGCGCGCCCTGGGGGACCGACGACAGCGTCTCGCCCTGGGCCAACCTGACCACCCTGCGATCGGTCACGATGGCGGTGATCAGCTCGTGGGGGGTTACGTCGAAGGCCGGGTTTACCGTGTGTGTACCCTTCGGAGCTACTCGTACACCCTTTACCGTCAGCACCTCGGACGGGCCGCGGTCCTCGATCTCGATGTGCGCCCCGGTCGGGGTGGTCATGTCGACCGTCGTCTCGGGTGCGACCACGACGAACGGCACCCCGGCCCTCGCCGCGCCCAGGGCGAGCGCGTACGAGCCGATCTTGTTGGCGGTGTCGCCGTTGGCGGCGATCCGGTCGGCGCCGATCAGCACGGCGTCGGCGTGGCCGGTGGCCAGCAGGTACGGCCCCGCCGAGTCGACGACCAGGCGGTGCGGCGCCCCCATGCGGGCCAGCTCCCAGGTGGTCAGCCTGGCCCCCTGCAGCAGCGGGCGCGTCTCCAGCGCCAGGGCCTCGGCGAGCGCGCCGCGCTCGTGCAGGGTCTGGACCACGCCGAGGGCGGTGCCGCGCTCGACCGCCGCGAGGCCGCCGGTGTTGCAGACGGTCATGACGCGGGCCGGGGCCGGGGCGAGGTCGGCGAGGAGATCGGCGCCGTACTCGCCCATCGAGCGGCAGGCGGCGATGTCGTCGTCGCGGATCGCCAGGGCGCGTTCGAGCGCGGCGTCGGCGTCCGGGAGGCACGCGGCGGCCTGATCGACGCCCCAGGCGAGGTTCACCGCGGTGGGGCGGGCGGCGCGCAGCCGGGCGATCGCCTCGGCCGGGTCGTCGAGGGTGGCCGCGGCGAGGGCGACGCCCATGGCCCCGGCCACGCCGAGCGCGGGCGCGCCGCGGACGGCGAGGCGGCGGATGGCGTCGATCAGGGCGTCGACGGTCTCGATCCGCAGCACCACGCACTCGTCGGGCAGCAGGGTCTGGTCGACGAGCTCGATGGCGCCGTCGACCCAGTCAATCGTGCGCACGCGCGCGACGCTACCAATTCGGGCGCGGTTCGGGCGCCAACCGGTTCGGGCGCCGACTTACTCCGGGGCGAGGCGGGACCGGAGCAGGTTGACCACGCGCTGCAGGGCCTCGACGGTGGGGTGGCCCGGCTTGTCGACGTACTGGCCCGTCAGCACGGTGTGGGCGGACGGCGGGAAGCCGTGCGGGTTGCCGGGGCCCGAGTCGATCTCGATGACCTCGAAGGCGGGGCCCAGGGCGGCGCGCAGGGCGGCGAAGCGCTCGGGCGGGACGGCGCGGTCGTGCGAGAAGCGCAGCCCGGCCGCGCGGAACTCCCCGCGGCGCGCGCGGTCGCGTACGGCCGCGAGCTCCTCGCGGGAGCAGCCGGGGTCGCGGCGGGCCGCGCGCGTCACTGGGAAGGGGATGGACGGCTGGCTGAGCACGGAGGCGAGCACGGCCGGTTCGACGGCGGCGGCGAGCGCGAAGCCGCCGGAGAAGCACATGCCGACGATGCCGACCCCGGGGCCGCCCAGCTCGCCGTGCAGGTGCTTGGCGAGTGCGCGCAGGTACGCGGCGACGGGGCGGTTCTCGTCGCGGGCGAAGGCGCGGAATTCGCGGGAGACGCAGACGCGGGCGGCCACGGAGAGCGTGTATCCGGTGGATTGGGCGCGGCCGGGGGTGCCGACCAGGGAGGGGACGGCGACGGTGAAGCCGGCGGTCACCAATCGGCCGGCCAGCGTCATCACCTCGGGGGTCATTCCCGGCATCTCCGGGAGCAGGATGACGCAGGGGCCGGATCCGCGCCGGTAGACGGGGTGGGTAATGCCGTGCGCGGTGAATTCCCACCTGTCCCAGCCGTCGAGTGGCCGATTGTTCTCTTCCATGCGACCAGGCTAATCCAGGCTAATCCGCCTGACCTGATACGCCGGAATTTCCAATGGGCGAACTCCGATAAAGCATTTTACGAACGGGCGTCGACGATTTCGCCGTCGGCTTCGTCAGATTTGTCGGGTTCGTCAGGAAAGCGCGGCGCGGGCGCTTTCGACGTCGTCGGTGGCTATGACGATCTTCCTGCCGCCGAACACGGTGTAGGCGAGGTCGATGTTGACGTTCGCCTCCGCCAGGAGGCGGGCGAGTTCGCCGAGCGTACCGGGCCGGTCCTCGATGTCGATCACCAGCACGGGCCGGTCGTCGGCGATGCCCATGTGGGCCCCCGCGAGGGCCTTGTGGCAGCGCGGGGCGTCCTCGTCATCGACGAGCACGTGAACGACCCCCCTGCCCTCGCCGGTGAACGCGGCGAGGCCGCGGAGGTTCACCCCGGCCTCGCCGGTGACCTCCCCCAGCTTGGCGAGCTCGCCGGGCCGGTCGTCAAGGATGATCGTCAGGTCCCTGGACATGGCATTCCTCTCCTTCCCCCACCGTTTCGCCCCTATCCCCATAAAACGCGTCCCCACTGCCCGCCCCCGCGAGGGGGGCATGCGCCCCCGTCAGGCGGCGCCACAGCAGCCGCAGCTCACGCCACGGCGTACGGTCCCGGTGCCGGTACGGGGTCGTGCGGACGGACTGCGGGCGCACCGGCAGCGGACCGCCCTGCTCCAGCCGGGCGAGCAGGGCCTCCAGGCGGCGGGTGGCCGCCCGGAAGGCACGGCAGTACAGGCGCTCGTCCTGGTCCCCCGGGCGAAACGGCGGACGCACGACATCGAGGAGCTCGCCGCCGTCCAGGTCCGCCGTCACCAGATGCAGCGACGCGCCCACGCGGGCGAAGTCGCCGGCCTCGAAGGCGAAGTACACGCCGTGGTTGCCGCGGTACCACGGCAGCACGCCCCCGTGCACGTTGATCGCGAGCGGCGGCCCGGCGATCGTGCCGGGCCGGATGTAGGAGGTGCCGCAGACGACGAGCACGTCGGGCCGGACGTCGTCCAGCAGCGCGCGTACGGCGGGGGCGTTGATCCAGTCCACGGTCAGGACCGAGGGCCGCCGACGGCCGGCGTCGCCGTGGGCGGGCGCCGTGCGGGAGGCGGCGACGGACGCCGCCCGGAAGTAGGACCGCCGGTAGGCCGCCCGCCCCGTCAGCCGCTGCCGGAGGATCTGGTAGCCGCGCCACAGGTAGGCCCGCCACCTGCGAGTGACGCGCAGCCGTCGCTGCTGCGCCGCCGAAGGCTCCACGACCACGGCGGCCACCTCGAAGCGGGCGGCGAGCACGTCCCGCAGGTAGCGCTGCTGAGGGTCGTCGGAGATCAGCAGGACCAGGCGCAGCCGGTCGCCCGGCCGCTCCGGCGTCGCCGTGAACACTCCGCCGTCTCGGGTGACCCTCATGCGGTGCCCAGCAATCGGCTCAGCCGCAGCGGGTCGCACAGCGCGTGCACGGGGTGGTCCTCGCCGCGCAGCGCCGCCAGGACGGCGTCGGCGACCGCCGGGGCCTGGGCGAAACCTCCGGTGTTGTGCCCTCCCGTGGCGATCAGCAGCCCGCCGCCCCTGGCGGGCGCGGTTTCGAAGATGCCGAGGTTGCTCGCCGTCCAGGGGCGTACGCACAGCTTCCGCGTCGGCCCGACCCCGCCCTCGTCGTACGCCTGGGGGAAGAACGCGCGCGAGGTGTCCTCGGCCGCCCGGTACAAGGACTCAAGCTCGTCGGGCAGGATGTTGTCCGGGTCGTGACCGGTCCATCCGTAGCCGGACCCGATGACGATGACGGGTTCGCCCCGCCGCCCGGTGCTCACGGTGGCGTTGGCGTCGGCGGCGACATGGCCGGTTCGGCTGATCTTCAGTGAGCGGGTCAGCCGCCGCCGGGGGTCGGGGATGGTATGCCAGACGCCGACCATGCCGTGGATCCGCCGGTGGCAGTGCAGCCCCGCCAGGAGATCTCCCGCGTACGCCCCGGGCGACAGGACATAGTGGTCGGCCTCGTGCAGCAGGCCCCGCCCGTCCACCAGCCCGGCGACCCGCCGCTCGTCGTCCCACTCGATCCGGCGTACCGGCACGCGCCAGCGCAGGCGGGCGCCGGCCCGTTCGAGCAGGTCGAGCAGCCCCCGGACGAGATCGTGGATCCGCACGGTGAACCCCTTCACCGCCAGCGCGCCCACGATCGCGTCCCCGCCCGCGAGCGCCGGTTGGGCATCTTTCACCTGCTCGGGACCGAGCACGCCGACCAGCGCGCCGAGCCGCCGATGGCGGCGGATGTCCCAGGCCAGCCGATCCTCGTCGGAGTACAGCCGGACGATGCCGTCGCGCAGCCCGGCCCGCGCGAACAGCCCCGATTCGGCCGCCATGAGCAGACGCCAGCCGTGCTCGGCCATGCGGTTGACCCGGTAGTTGTCCTCGGCCAGGCAGGTCGCCAGCCAGGACGGCGTTTGTTCCCAGTCGCGCAGCCAGTCGACCTCGTCGGGGGCCGGGCGGCTGAAGTCGCCCAGTCGCCAGCCGCCCTGCGACACCGGCCTGCGCAGCCGGCCGCCGTCAAGGCGGTCCCCCAGGTGGTAGCCGTCCGCCTCGGTGTAGGTGAACATGCGGGCGTTGCCGCCCCCCACCGTGCAGCCGTACGCCGTCCAGGGATGCGGGACCCGGGGGTCCGGCCTGGCGTCGAGGATGGTGACCCGGCGTCCCGCGTGGACCAGGGCGAGGGCCGTCACGAGGTTGACGATGCCGGCTCCGACCATCAGCACCGACGGCCCGTCGCCGGGCCCGCCGGGGACGGGCCGTGCCTCGGCCGTGCGGCGCGTGCTCCAGAGGCGCTCGGCGAGGGCCAGCGCGGACCAGTCCTCCGCCTCCGGATCGTCGTGCACGGCGCACTCGATGCCGGATTCCGCCAATTGACGTTCCGCTGGTTGACGATCCGCTGGTTGACGTTCCGCCCCGTTCGAGGCGAGCCGATCGGCGGCCCGAGGGGCGACCACCAGGACGAGCGGGCGGCCGGGAGCCGCCGCCCGCCACGCGGCGATCGCCTCGGCGTCGGGCGGCTCCCGGACGATCAGCGCGTCGGGCCCGGCGGCGCCCAGCGCCCGCGCGAACCGCGAGGGCTCGCTCCCGTCGAGTTCCGGCCGGTAGTCCACTGCGCCGCCCTGCCGGTCGGCCGTGCCGTCGTCGGTCAGCAGCGCTCTGGTCGGCCCGTCCACGGGGAAGGTCACCAGTGCCGAGAACGTCACTCCCTACCACCTCCATCACCTGCGTGAGAACCGATGGCGCGGTCAAGCCGGGCCAGGCGGGCGAGCAGCCGCATCGGGCGGACGGTGAGCGCGCGGGCCCACATCCACGGCCCCGCCCCGAGGTGGGGCCGGGCGCTTTCGAGGAGCCCGAGCTCCTGGTAGATCTCGGTCGCGCGCCGCCACGCCTTTCGCGCGGCCGCGGGGCGGCCCTCCCGCATCTGGACGCGGCCCAGGATCACGAGCGTCTCCGCCTCCGAGGCGCGGTGGCCGATCTCGCGGAACAGCGGAAGGCACGTGGACAGGTAGCGGATCGCCAGGCCGTTCTTTCCCCGGCCCGCGTACACCTCGCCGAGGCCGCGCAGGCTGTGCGCCTCGCCGTGGCGGTCCTGGAGCTTGCGGTCCATGATCAGATGCCGGGTGAAGCAGTACTCCGCGTCGTCCCACCGCCGCTGGCGCAGCCGGGTCTCGCCGAGCCCGCGCAACGCGCCGAGTTCCCCCCGGATCGCCCCCATGTCGCCGAACACCATCAGGGCCTCGTCGAAGCACGCCGCCGCGCGGTCGTACTCGCCCTGGATCCGCAGCAGGGCGCCGAAGCCGCGCAGCAGGTACGCCCGCACGGCGTCGCTGGACGGCAGCGCGGCCGCGGCGGCGAGACCCGCCTCGTAGCACTCCCGCGACCGGTCGTACCTCCCCAGATCCCGATACACCCCGCCCAGCCTGCGGAGCACGGCGACCTCGCCCTGCCGGTCGCCGAGCCGCCGGAAGATCGCCAGGCTGCGTTCGAGGAACGCGGCGGCGCTGACGTCCTCCCGATCGGGATCGGGTATGCCCCCGGGGCCGTCCACCCGCCCGCTGTTCTTGTAGACATCGCCCAGGCGCAGCAGCACCTGCGCCTCAAGGCGTTCGCTGCCGAGTTCGCGCGCCGTCTGCAGCGACTTGCCGAACACCCGCTGCCAGGTGTGCCAGTGCGCGCCCACGGTGAACGCGCCGTAGAGCGGCAGCGCCAGGCGGCAGGCGAGCTCCTGCATGCCGGCGTCGAACGCCTGCTCCAGGACCGCCACCAGGCAGGGCCGCTCGACCGCGAACCAGCGCTCGGGGTCGCGCAGGAAGGTGGCGAGCAGGTCGGGGTCGTTCGCCGGCCACCAGTCGTGCTCCTCGGTGTCCAGCCGGACCTCCCCCGGCTCCACCAGGGCGTACGCGCGCTCGGCCACCACCGTGTACGCGCGCAGCGCGGCGGCGAGCGCGGCCTCGCGCGCCCCCTGCGGGGCGTCCTCCGACAGCCGCTCACGCGAATAGACGCGCAGCAGGTCGTGGAACCGGTAGCGGGCCGGGGAGCGGACCGCGGTGCGGCCGACGGTCATCAGGTGGATGTCCACCAGCCGCTCCAGAATCCGCTCGGTCTCCGCCTCGGGGATGCCGGTCATCGCGGTGACGATCCACGCGGTCAGATCGGGCCCGTCGAGGACGCCCGCGGCGTGGAAGACCCGCCGCTCGTGCTCGTCCAGCGCGCGGTAGGAGAGCGCGAACCCCGCCCGGACCGCCTGGTCCCCGGCCTGCAGCTCGCCCAGGCGCAGCCGCTCGTCGCGCAGCCTGCTGGTGTAGGCGGCCAGGGACCAGTGACGCTTCGCCGCCAGGCGGGCGCCGGCGATCCGCACGGCGAGCGGCAGCAGGCCGCACAGTTGCACGATCTCCGTGACGAGGGCGGGCGCCTCGGCCACGCGCTCGTCCGCGACGATCTTGCGCAGCAGTTCGGCCGCCTGCGCGAGGCCGAGCACGTCCACCTCGACCAGCGGCGCGCCGACGAGGCCGGCGAGGCTGCTCCGGCTGGTGATCAGTACGGCGCAGCCCGGCGAGCCCGGCAGCAGCGCCCGGACCTGCGCCTCGTCGGCCGCGTTGTCCAGGATGACGAGCACGCGCCTGCCGCTGAGGCGGGCGCGGAACAGGCGGGCGCGTTCCTCCAGCCCCTCAGGGACGGCGGCCCGCGCCACGCCGAGCTCCCGCAGGAAGCCGGCGAGCACCTCACGCGGGTCCAGCGCCCGGGCCTCCGCGCCCCGCAGGTCGACGTAGAGCTGCCCGTCGGGGTAGTGGTGCCGCAGCAGGTGCCCGGTGTGCACGGCGAGCGCCGTCTTGCCGACCCCGGGCTGGCCGGTGATCCGCACCATGCGCACCGCCTTGTCCGACGACGATCCGGTCAGCAGATCGTCCAGGCGGGTGAGCAGCCCCTCGCGGCCGACGAAATCATGAATGTCGGCGGGAAGCTGAAACAGATCGACGCCGAATTCGCCGTCCTGCACCGCGCGGGGAGCGCCGTTCCCCATGGGTTCCACGTCGCTCCGGCGCTGGGTGGCCTCTATGATCACGGCGACGGCCGCGAACAGACCGGCCATACTGATCAGAGCGATTAGTTCGGGTTGAGATTGGGAGAAGCCCGCCAGTACGCCGGCGACGGTGGCGGCCATGGTGACGAGCCCGAGAGTAGCGTTACGCAAAACCGTCCGATGCGCCCATCGCCGACGAACTCGACGTGGGATGTCGGAATCCGATCCCATTCTCATACACTAATACATGGGATCATTAGCCATCTAAAAGAATTTATTGGGCACCCTAATGGGGAATTCGGTGGTGAACAAACGGCGTGGCTTCCGCGCCCCTGGCCGCATGCTGCCAAGATGTTGCCCCTGGGGTGCGCACGTGATCATATTGGCGTCGCCCCTTTGCTCGCACGGCACAGGCTGATGAGGTGAACTCATGGCAATCTCCGCATCCCCGGACTACACCTGCCTGCGAGCCGGCGCGCCCGGGACAGGGGACAATCCAGACACCCCGGGCAGCTGGGACGTCGTGTTCCGCGACGGCAGGACCTTCCGCTGGGAGGGCTTCTACACCGGCCCGCGGGTCCTTTCTCCGGATCGCCTGCGGGAGATATGCCGGCAATTGCTCGGCATCGACCTGGACGACGTCCCCGCGGCCGCCGCCTCCGGCCTGCGCCCCTACGTCTCCGACGGAACGCCCACGCCGTCGATCATCCTGCATTCGGCCACCCCGGTGCTGAAGAGCGTCGAGGCCGACCTCAGCGACGCGATGAACGGCCGCGTCGCCGACGACGTCGCCACGTACGTCGAGGCGCGGGCGGTCAGCCTGGCCGGGCCGGGCGACGTGGTCGTCGGCCGCACCCACCCCTGGGCGGTGGCCGCGCGCCTGGCGGGCGTGGAGGCCGTCGCCATTCCCGGAATCGATTTCTACTATCTGTCCCACGCGATTCTCGATCTCGCCGCGAATGGCGGCGAGGACCCCGCGCCGCTGCGCCGACTGGTGCGCGTCCTCACCGACCGGCCGCACACCTTGATCCGGTTGTACGCGCTGGACCGCGAGATTCAAATGGTGCTGCTGTATCTGAAGCGGCAGGCCGGGCTCGATTTTCTCCTCACCGATGCCAACAGCCCGGAGGTCGCCGATTATTGGAACACAAAGGCCCCATTGCACCCGTTGGCCACGGAGGCCGCCCGGCTCACCGTCGGCGATGATCCGGAAAAGACGTTGCGCGATGAGATATGCATTTCTCCGATTGCGCGCAAACTCCACATCGAATGCCCGGTTCTGCCGGGATATACCGTCGGCGATCCCGATCGCGCCGGCGCCGACATCGGCGACGAGATACGGCTGGCCGCGCGGTTGCTGGCCGACCGCTACGGCCTGACCCGCGGCTGCTTCAAACCGTCCGAGGGGGGCGCCGGAGCCCGCATCGTCCGCGACGTACGGCTCGGCGACGACGCCGCGCTCGACCGGCTCGCCGAGGCCGCCCGGCGCACCGGCGGGCAGTACATCCTGGAGCCCCAGTTCTCCTACCTGACCGCCACGGTGTCCGGCACCACGTTCACGCTGGCCCCTTCCGGCCATGTCCGCTACGGCCACGTCGCCGACGGGCTCACCCTGCAGTTCACCAACGGCACCTCATGGCAGGGCAACCTCTACTTCGACGCCGCCGCCTGCCACGAGGTCGGCGTCGGCCCGGCCGAGTACGCCGCCATCACCACCATGCTGCGCGAGCTGTACGCCGCGTTCACCGAGAACGGCCACAGCCTGGTGACCGCCGGGTTCGACTTCGCCGTGGGCACCGTCGGCGGCGCGTTCGGAGGGCGCCTGTTCACCGTCATGCAGGACCCCAACCTGTCCTCCCACGGGGCGGAGTATCTGCGGCTGTTCCTGGACACGGTCCGCGACGGCCGGCGGACCGCCTACGCCGCCACCAAGGTCGTGATCCCGCGCGCCCCGCTCGGGGTGCTGCGCGAGCGCCAGGTCGCCGAGGATCCCCGGCGCTTCCGCGTCCTGACCGCCATCCCCGGCCGATGGGGCATGATCGCCGCGTCCGGGCCGAGCCCGCGCGCGGCGATGGAGGAGCTCGGATCCCGGGAGAAGGAGCTGCTCAACGCCGGTCTGGTCGTCGAGGCGCCTCCGCGCTGACGTACGCGCGGCGCGCGGCGGCGCTCACCCGAGCAGGCCGCGGCGGTAGGCCTCGGCCACGGCGGAGGCGCGGTCGCGCACGTCGAGCTTGGCGTACACGTGCAGCAGGTGGGTCTTGACGCTGGCCTCGCTGATGAACAGGTTCGCGGCGGCCTCCCGGTTGGTGGCGCCGTCGGCGACCAGGCGGAGCACCTGCAGCTCGCGCGGGCTGAGGACGCCGCGCGCCGGCCTGCGCACCTGGCCGATGAGGCGGCCGGCGACCGACGGGGACAGGACCGGCTCGCCGCGATGGGCCGCGCGGACGGCCCGCAGCAGCTCCTCGGCGGGCGCGTCCTTCAGCAGATAGCCGGTGGCGCCGGCCTCGATGGCGGGCAGCACGTCGGAGTCGGTGTCGAACGTGGTCAGCACCAGCACGCGGGTGGCCGGGCTGGCCCGCTGAAGCTCGCGGATCGCGGACACGCCGTCCATGCGGGGCATGCGCAGGTCCATCAGCGCCACGTCGATCGTGGCCCTGCGCGCCCACGCCACCGCCTCGACGCCGTCGGCCGCCTCCCCGACCACCTCCAGGTCGCCCGCCGCGTCGAACGCGGCCCGCAGGCCGTCCCGGACGATCGGATGGTCGTCCACGATCAGCACCCGGATGGATTCGCTCACTCCGCCTCCCCGCCCCCGCCGGTCCGGCCGTCCCCGGCGGCGGGGACGCACACCGCCACGGCCGTGCCCTGGCCGGAACCGCTCTCGATCTCCAGTGTGCCCCCCACCTCCCGCACCCGCTCCCGCATCGAGACGAGCCCGAACCCCTCCGCGGGGGCGTGACCGGGGTCGAAGCCGACGCCGTCGTCGCGGACGTCCAGGAGCACCACGTCGTCCAGGTACGACAGGGTCAGCCCGGCCCGTGCCGCGCCGGCGTGCTTGGCCACGTTGGCCAGCGCCTCCTGGGCGACGCGGAACAGGGCGACCTCGACGTTCGTGGCCAGGGCGCGGGCGTCGCCGGTGACCTCGACCGCGATCGGCACGCCCGAGGCCGCCGACCAGCGTTCCGCCATGTCGGACAGGGCGTCGGGCAGGCGGGAGCGCTCCAACGCCGCGGGGCGCAGCGCCTGGACCGACCGTCGCGCCTCGCCGAGCGCCTGCCGGGCCAGCGACTCGACGATCTCCAGATGCCGCCGGGCCCGCCCGGAGCCGGGCGGCGACGCGACCGCCGCGCGCACCTGGGTGATGACCGCGATCAGTCCCTGCGCGATCGTGTCGTGGATCTCCCTGGCCAGGCGCTGCCGCTCGTCGAGCACCCCGGCCTCGCGGGCCTGCTCCACCAGCCGCGCCTGCAGCGCGGCGTTCTCCGCCAGCGCGTCCTCCAGCCGCGCGTTGGCGGCGCTCAGCTCGGCGACCAGGTCCTTGCGCCGCTCGCTCTCCGCCCCCACGAGCCAGCCGGCGAGCACCAGCGGCAGGGCCAGGGCGAGCAGCGGCGCGTGCATCGCGGCCCCGCCGCCGTCGTTCTGCGCGACGACGTTGACGATCGCCGTGACCATCACCGCGATCACGCTCCACCGCGACGAGAACAGGGCGAACGCCAGCGGGTAGCCGATCGAGGCGAACAGGGCGAACAGCGTGCTCACCGCGCCCAGCGCGGCGGACACCGCGAGCAGCCCGGCGAAGTAGACGAGGGACGGCAACGGGCGGCCGGCGACGAGGCCGAGCAGCGGCGTCCAGGCCGCGGCCGCGGCGACCAGGCCGAGGACGTGCGCGGGACGGGCCGCCGCGGCCTCGTCGAAGACCAGGACGACGACCGTGGACAGTCCGAGCACGCCGTACGCGAGGGCGACGAAGAACCTTCTGGCCCGGGGATCCGTCGCCGCGAACCCGGCGCCGCCCACCTCGGGCCCGTCCTGCGGAGCGCTCATGCGGCGAGTATGCCCGCCGCCCGCGGACGCCCGGCATCCACCGATCGGCTGAGGAGATTCCACCGTACGGCGAGCCGACGGGGCGATCCGCGGACGGGGGGTCCACGCGACGCTGGCCGTGGAACGAACAGGAGGCGATCTCACATGGAGATGGAGCACAGCCGACGAACCGCGCTGAAGCTGAGCGCGATGGCCGGGGGCGTGGCGGCCACCGGCGTGGCGGCCACCGGCGGGGTGGCCACGCGGACGGCCCGCAGACCGGTGACCACGTTCGTGTTCGTGGTGGGCGCGAGCGGCGGCGCCGGCGCGGGCGGATACTACGAGCTGATGCTGCGCGGGCATCGGGCCGTCGCCGTCGAGCTTCCCGGCCACGACCCGGTCGGCCAGTACCACCGCGCCTACCAGGCGCCGCAGGACCTGGCCGCCCTGGCGTCCGCGCCGTCGCCGATGAAGGGCATCGGGCTGGACGACTACGTCGACGCGGCCGTCACAACGATCCGGCGGGCCGCGAAGAACGGGCCGGTGGTGGCCGTCGGCGGCAGCATGGGCGGGGTCACGCTCAGCAGGACCGCCAACGAGGTGCCCGACCTCATCGACCACCTCGTCTACGACTCGGCGTTCTGCTGCGTGGACCTGCGCAGCGCCGTCGACTACCTGGCGACGCCCGAGGGGCGCACCAGCCTCCTCCTCGACCCGGCGCTCGCCACGGGCGTCGTCGGGGACCCGGCCAGGCTCGGCGCGGTGCGGTTCAACTGGCGCACGGCGGACCCGAAATTCCTCGCCGCGGTGCGCGCGGCCAACATCGCCGAGGACGGACCGCAGGGCGAACGCGAGCTGATGGCCATGCTCAACGGCCTGCTGCCGGACGAGTCGCTGACGGTCTCCAGCGAGGACGGGCGTGGGCACAAGGAGACCTGGGGGCGGGTGCCGCGCACCTACATCCGCCACACCCTGGACACGTCGATTCCGCTCGCCCTGCAGAACAGGATGATCAGGGAGGCGGATCGGCTCACGCCGCGCAACCGTTTCGCGGTTCGCGACGTCCGCACCGGGCACTACGCCACCGGCGACGGTTGGCGGCAGATCATCGACATCCTGCACGGGCTGGCGCCGAGATAGGAAATCGGCGGAGTAACGCCCGTGTTAACGCCGGGGGACCATCGGCGGTTCGCGCCGTCCTTACCCTGGCGCTCTTCGCGTACCCGGATGTTCTGCGTTTTTCCGCCGGGCGTGCCTGCTCCGTGCCGTCGCGCCGTCCGTGCGAGGATGGCTCGCACCGTGCGAGCCCTCCGGGGCGTGACGAGGTGGAGGTGACCGTGCCGGACGAGCCGGATTCCTTTGACGTGATCGTGATCGGCGCGGGACCCGCCGGGGAGAACATCGTCGGCCGGGCGGTCGCGGGCGGGCTGAGCACCGCGATCGTCGAGGAGCATCTCGCGGGCGGCGAGTGCTCCTACTACGCGTGCATCCCGAGCAAGGCGCTGCTGCGGCCCATGGAGCTCGCCGCCGAGGTGGGACGCGTGCCGGGCCTGGGGCCGCTCGGGCCGGTCGACGCGGCGGCCGTGCTCGCCCGCCGCGACGAGGCCATCGCCAACCTGGACGACTCCGGCCAGGTGAGGTGGATCAACGGCGTGCCGGCGACGTTCGTGCGCGGGCACGGCAGGCTCGCCGGGCCGCGCCGGGTCGAGGTGGCCACCCCCGACGGCGGCACCCGCACGCTGGTCGCCCGGCACGCGGTGGCGATCGCGACGGGCAGCAGGCCCGCCGTGCCCGCCGTACCGGGGCTGCGGGAGGCCGAACCGTGGACGAACCGGGAGGCGACCACGGCGCGGCACGTGCCCCGGCGGCTGGTGGTGATCGGCGGCGGGGTGGTGGCCTGCGAGATGGCGCAGGCGATGCACTTTCTCGGGGCCGAGGAGACGGTCATGCTCGTGCGCGGGCGGCGGCTGCTCGAGCGGGTCGAGCCGTTCGCGGGCGAGATGGTCGCCGCGTCGCTGCGCTCGGCCGGGATCGACGTGCGCTTCGGGCGCTCGGCCGCGCGGGTCGAGCGGCCCGTGCCCGGCGGTCCGGTGACGGTCCACCTCGACGACGGCTCGGTCGTGGAGGCCGACGAGATCCTCGTGGCGGCCGGGCGCGAGCTCGGGGTGCGCGACATCGGCCTGGAGACGGTGGGGCTGACGCCCGGCGGGCCGCTGGAGGTGGACGACAGCATGCGGGTGACGGCCGTGCCCGAGGGCTGGCTGTACGCGGTGGGCGACGTCAACGGGCGCAACCTGCTCACCCACATGGGCAAGTACCAGGCGCGGGTGTGCGGGGACGTGATCGTGGCGCGGGCGAAGGGGCTGCCCGACGACGCGCCCGCGCTGCGCGCCACCGCCGACGCGGTCGGCGCGCCCCAGGTGGTCTTCACCGACCCGCAGGTGTGCGCGGTCGGGCGCACCGAGGAGCGGGCCCGCGCCGAGGGGTTCCCCGTGCGCGTCGTCGAGTACGACATCGGCGCGGTGTCCGGGGCCTACCTGCTGGGCGACGGGTACACCGGCCGGGCCAAGGCGGTGGTGGACGAGGAGCGGCGCGTGCTGCTCGGGGTCACCTTCGCCGGGCCCGCCGTCGGGGAGCTGCTGCACGCGGCGACGATCGCGGTCACCGCGGAGGTCACCCTCGACCGGCTGTGGCACGCGGTGCCGTCGTTCCCGACGGTCAGCGAGATCTGGCTCAGGCTTCTTGAGGCGTACGGCCTCTGACAGCCCGAACAAGCGCGCACAAGGTCGGCGAACAAAAGGGTCGCGCGGCGCGTCCAAGCATTCGATTGTCGGCAAACGGCGAGTGACTTCACTGGATATTGTATCCAAGGAACGTTTTAATAGAGATCGCCCCGCCACCCTAAAGACGGCGGAATGCTGGCATGATGGATTCGCCAAGCCCGGCGGGCAAGGCGGATCCGGCAAGAGAGCGTTCTCCGGCGGGGTCGCGCGGCACCGCCACGGGCCGCACATATTGTATTCACTCTTGGTATTCGACGGGAGGACGGGACGGTTGTCCATCGGCGAGACACATCGCACGCTCCGTGACGAGGTGGCCGACCAGCTTCGGCGCTGGATTCTCGACGGCACGCTCGCGCCCGGGGCCAAACTCGCCGAAGGCGCGATGTCGATCCGCCTGGGCGTCTCCCGGCTGCCGGTGCGCGAGGCCTTCCGGCGTCTGGAGGCCGAAGGGCTGGTGCAGACGATCCCGCGCCGTGGCGTACGCGTGGTGCAGTTCGACGCCGAGGAGCAGGCCACGATCCTGGAGGTCCGCCTCTCCCTCGAACTGATCGCCGTCCGCAAGCTCACCGAGCGGCGTGACCCCGACACGCTGGCCGCGCTGCGGCGGATGCTCGAGGCGGGCGACCGTGCGGCCGCGATCGAGGACTCGGCCGCGCTCGGCCGGCTCAACGCCGAGCTCCATGAGCTGCTCGTCACGGGAACCGGCTCGAAGATCCTCGGCGACCTGCTCCGGTCCGTGCGCAACCAGGCCCTGCAGTTGCGCGGCGGTACGCCGGCGGTGCCCACGATCTCGTGGAACGAGCACGCCGCGGTGATCCGCGCCGTGCTCGACGGCGACGCCGAGATGGCCGTCCTGCTCCAGCGCCGCCACCTGATCGCCCGTCAGGAGGCGGGGCACGTCCCGGGTCCGGCGGCCGCCGCCGAGCCCGCGCCGCGCCAGGCCCGCCCGGCCTCCTGACCGCCGTCCGAGCGCAGTCCGCCGGCGACGCCGAAATCACGTACGGAAGCATCGCCGCGGCGGCCGATCGGCGGCGGTCCCCATGTTCCCGGTATTCGCCCGGCGCAATTCCCGGCAATGCACCGCGCTTACGGGATGACATGCGGTAACGACGAAGGCCGACCGCTTCATTTCGCGGCCGGCCTTCAAGCTCTGTCGGGACGGCGAGATTCGAACTCGCGACCCCTAGACCCCCAGTCTAGTGCGCTAACCAAGCTGCGCTACGTCCCGTTTTATTGGGGATGGCCCCCAACTTCGGAGCACTTCGTGCTCGTGAGGAAACATTACCACGGGCGGCGGACCCGCGTGTCCGGCGGCGACGCCGCCGCGCGCCCGGCCCGCGCGCGACGGGAGGGTGGGTCGCGCGCGGGCCGGCAAGGAGGCCGGCCGATCCCGGGGGGTGAGAGGATCGGCCGGGTTCCGGAGGGTGGAAACGATGGTCAGTTGCCGAAGGTGAACCAGTTGATGTTGACGAAGTCGGCCGGCTGGCCGCTGGAGAAGGTGATGTAGACGGTGTGGGTGCCGGTCGTCGGCGCGATGTTGGCCGGGACCGTGCGCCAGCTCTGCCAGCCTCCGGTGTTGGCGATGGCGAAGTCGCCGATGGGTGTGGCCGTCGGGCTGTCGAGCCGTACCTGGACCAGGCCGCTGATGCCGGCGCCCGCGCCCGATGCGACGCGGGCGACGAACTGCGTGACCGGCGTGGAGCCGAATCTCACGTTGTCGAAGCGCAGCCAGTCGCCGTTGGCGATGCCGCCGATGTTGCGGCCGCCGCCGGTGTCGGTGGTGTCCTCGCTGAAGGTGCCCTGCTGGGCCGAGTGCGCCTCGGCCTGGATGGTCGAGCGGGCGTCGAAGCCGTCCGGGTTCGGGTCGGGGTCGGGCGTCGGGCCGGAGCCGCTCTGCCAGACCGCCACGTAGTCGACCACCATCGGGTGACCGGGCACGGTCGCCGCGGTCGGGGTGCTGCCGGCGAGCGCGTTGGGGAAGGACCCGCCCATGGCGACGTTGAGCAGCAGGAAGTATCCGGCGTGGCCGGTCATGTTCGACCAGGTGGCGGCGTCGAACCGGTTCTGGCTGAGGCTGTGGAACTGCTGGCCGTCGACGTACCAGCGCAGTTGGTTGGGGCTGACCGAGGTGTCCCACTCGAACCGGTAGGTGTGCATCGCCGACTGGCAGCTCGCGCCGGGGCAGGCGCGGTTCGCACCGAGCCCTTCGTACTCGTTGCACGGGCCCTGGGGGGCCACGCCGCAGTGCAGCACGCCCCACACCGTGTTGAGGCCGTTGACGTTCTCCATGATGTCGAACTCGCCGATGCCCGGCCAGTTCCAGTAGTTGCCCCGGTACGGCGCGCCCAGCGCCCAGAACGCCGGCCAGTAGCCGAGCGCGGCGTTGCCGGTCACGTTCGGCATCTGGACGCGGGCCTCGATGCGCAGGATCCGGCCGGGGGCGGGCTTGAAGTCGGCGCGGCGGGTCTCGATGCGGGCCGAGGTCCACTCGCCGGACCCGCTGCGCAGGGGGGTGATGCGCAGGTTGCCCGCGCCGTCGAGGCTGACGTTGGCGGGGTCGGCGGTGTATCTCTGGATCTCGCCGGTGCCCCAGTTCCCGGGGCCGCCCGGGTAGCTGTGGCCGGTGTCGATGATCCAGTTGCCGGACGACGGCAGGCTGCCCGCCGGGCCGTCGAAGTCGTCCGACCACACCAGCGACCAGCCGGGAACCGACGGGACGGACGCCTCGGCGGGCGCGGCGGTGACCGAGAAGGACGCGAACGCGGTGACCGCGGCGGCCAGGACGGCGAACAGGGTACGGCGGCGGCGCCGTGGTGGTGCTGACAGGGGTGGTGCTGACAGGGGTGGTGCCGACGGTTCGGCTGGGGGCGTGACCGGGGGTTCGTCGGGGACACGCATGCGAGGGACCTCTCTGGATGGGGGGTGAAGGAGGCCGGGCACGGCGGGACACGGGGCGGCCGTGTCCGCGCGTATGTCCGCCCGAGGTCGACGCGTCGCCGAGGCGCGTCCCCCGCTCCCGCACCCGGGAGAGATCCGGGGAACGCTCTCTCAACCGCTGACGTTAGAGCCGTGTAAATCCGCTGTCAACAGCGAGGAAAAGTTTCTCGCCAGAAAAGAGAGCGCTCTCACATGCCCCGGGTGTATGGAATGGTCCAAGGACGACTTAGGGTGTCCTAAGTAACACCGTTCGGGGAGGTCGAATGGCGGAGAGACCAGCGCGCAGGGTGCGCAGAGCGTATCGAGGCGAGGTACGGCGGACCGAGCGCCTCACCCCCCACCTGATCCGCGTCGTGGTCGGCGGGGACGGCCTGAAGGAGTTCGGCGCGGGCGAGCACACCGATCACTACATCAAAATCCAGTTCCCGCCCCCGGGCGTGGCCTACCCCGAGCCGTTCGACCTTGAGGCGATCCGCCGCGACCTGCCCCGGGAGCAGTGGCCCCGAAGCCGCACCTACACCGTGCGCCGCTGGGATCCCCGGACCCTGGAGCTGACGATCGACTTCGTGCACCACGGCGACGAGGGCGTCGCCGGCCCGTGGGCTGCCGGGGCCGTGCCGGGGGACGTCCTGTGGTTCTTCGGCCCCGGCGGCGCGTACTCCCCCGACCCCGAGGCGCCCTGGCACCTGCTGGCCGGCGACGAGAGCGCGCTGCCCGCGATCGCGGCCGCGCTGGAGCGCCTCCCCCGGGCCGCGCACGCCGACGTGTTCGTCGAGGTCTCCGGCCCCGGCGAGGAGATCGACCTCGACACGGCCGCCGACGCGCGGATCATGTGGCTGCACCGCGACGGCGGCCAGGTCGGCGACAAGCTCGTCAAGGCCGTCCGCGAGCTCGAGTTCCCGCCCGGCCTCCCGCACGTCTTCGTGCACGGGGAGGCCGGCTTCGTCAAGGAGCTGCGCCGGCACCTGCGCGTCGAACGCGGCCTTCCCCTGGACCGCCTGTCGATCTCCGGCTACTGGCGCCGCGGCACCGACGAGGACGGCTGGCAGGCCGGCAAGCGCGAATGGAACCAGCGCGTGGAAGAGGAGGAGGCGGCGGCCCTCGCCTCATGACGGCCCGGCGGGCCTGCCGTCGATGAGGCGGGGGAGCAGCCGGGAGCCGAGCATGGCCGCGGCGATGGCGGCCAGCGCGGTGGCCCACCCGAGGGGATCCAGCGGGACGCACCCGAAGAAGAAACTGAGCGGCGGGATCTGGACGACTGCGGCGAGGACGGCGGCGGAGCCGAGCGCGCTGAGCAGCACCGGCCGGTCCCCGCCGCCCGCGGCCAGCGTCTGCGCGAGCTGGGTGCCGACCAGGGCCACCAGGCCGATGGTGCGGGCCCGCGCGTCGGGGCCGGTGAGGCGGGCGGCGATCCACGCGAGGCCCGCGCCGACGGTGGTGACGGCGGCGCGGGCGGTGATGTCCCGGGTGAGGGCGCTGCCGAGGGAGGTCTCGGGCCCCTCGCCCAGCAGCGTCGCCGCCGCCTCCTTCGACGGCGCCCGTACGGCTATCGCCAGCGCGGGCGCCAGGTCGGTGAGCAGGTTGACCAGCAGCAGTTGCCGCGCCGACAGCGGCGCCCGGCCCCCGGCGAGCGCCCCGAACAGGGTGAAGGCGATCTCCCCGAGGTTGCCGCCCACGAGGATGGCGAGGGCCTCGCGTACCGAGGCCCACATGGCCCGCCCCTCGACCAGCGCCGAGATGATGGTCTCCAGCCGGTCGTCGGCGACCACCAGGTCGGCCGCCGCCTGCGCGGCGCGGGTGCCGCCGCCGAGCGCGATGCCGACGTCGGCGAGCCGGATGCCGGCCGCGTCGTTGGCCCCGTCCCCGGTCATCGCCACCACCCGGCCGGTGCGCTGGAAGGACTGCACCACCCTGACCTTGTGCGCGGGCGTGCACCTGGCGACCACGTCGGCGGTGGGCAGGACCCGGTCGAGCTCCTCGTCGGGGAGCTCGTCGATCTCGGTGCCGGTGAGGATCCGGTGCCCGGCGTCCCTGCCGGTGACGTGCGCGGCGATCGCCCCCGCCGTGCTGGGGTGGTCGCCGGTGAGCATGACGATCTGCACTCCGGCGTCGTTGAGCCGGGCGATCGCCGGGGCGGCGGCGTCGCGCACCACGTCCGCGAGACCGAGCAGCCCGACGAACGTCAGGTCCCCCGCCGCGCCCTCCGCGAGCCGCTCGACCGCGGCCGTGTCCTCGACGGCGTCCGGCGCGGTCCCCTCGGCCACCGCGAGCACCCGGTGCCCCGTCGAGGCCAGCCGCTCGACCGCCGCCTCGACGGCGGCGATGTCCACGCCGCCCTTCCGCCCCGACCCGGCGGTGCGGCACCGCGGCAGCACGATCTCCGGGGCGCCCTTGACGCACACGACGGTGCGCCGCCCCTCCCGCCCGAGGCAGGCGTGGAACCCGCGCGACGGCTCGAACGGGATCTCCACCAGCCGCTCCCACTCTCCCCGGCCGACCCCGGCGCTCGCCGCGCCCTCGGCCACGGCGGCGTCGGTGAGATGGCGGTGGCCGTTCTCGTCGTCCGCCTCCGGCGTGGCGCGCAGCGCGATCTCCAGGACCCGCCGGAGCCGGTCGTCGAGACCGCTCAGGGGCCGGCCGTGCCGGGCGTCGGCGACGTGGGTGAGCCGGATGCCGCCCTCGGTGAGGGTGCCGGTCTTGTCGAAGCACAGCACGTTCACCCGGCCCAGGGCCTCGATGGTGCGCGGGTGGCGGGCGTGCACGCCGCGCGCGGCGAGGCGGCGGGTGGCGGCGAGCTGCGCGGCGCTGACCAGCAGCGGCAGCCCTTCGGGCACCGCGGCGACCGCCAGGCTGATCGCCGCCCCGAGGTTGCGCCGCAGCGGGTGCCCCCGGACCACCCCCGACAGCGCGGACACCAGCGCGGCCCCGAGGGCGACCGGGGTGGTCGCGCGGGTGATCGTGGCCAGCCTCGCCTCCACCCCGGTCTCCGGGGCCGTGCCCGCCGCGGCGGCCAGGGCCCGGCCCGTCTCGGTCGCCGCGCCGACGGCCACCACGACGGCGACCGCCTCCCCCGCGGCGACGACCGTGCCCTCGTACAGCATCGACCGCCGGTCCGCGACCTGCCGGGCGAGCACCGGCCGCTCGGTCTTGGCGACCGGCAGCGACTCGCCGGTGAGCGAGGACTCGTCGGCCTCCAGCCCCTCGGCCGCGACGATGCGGCAGTCGGCCGGCACCACGTCCCCGGAGCGCAGCACGATCACGTCGCCGCGCACCAGGCCGGTGGCCTCGATGTGGCGTTCCCTGCCGTCCCGCCGCACCAGGGCGACCGGGGTGGACCGGACGGCCATCTCGGCGACGGTGCGGTCGGTGGCGACCCGCTGCGCTCCCCCGACGAGCGAGGAGGACCCGATCACCAGGCTGATCAGCAGGGCGTCGGCGAGCGAGCCGACCACGGCCGAGCCGATCGCGCCGACGGCGAGCACCGGCGTCAGCGGGTTGGCGAGCTCGGCGGCGACGGCGCGCGGAAGGCCGGGACGGTCGGGCGTCAGGATCGTCTCCGGCCGGGCGCGCCGCCGGGCCGCGGCCTCGCTCAGCCCCCGCTCGGTGGTGCCGAGCTCGCGGAGCACGGCCGGGACCGGCATGGCGTGCCAGGGCGTGGTGGACGGCGGCGGCGCGGGCGGGACCCGCATGGCCTGGCGGGCCTGCCAGACGCCGTACGCCAGCGCCAGCACGGCCACCCCGGACACGGCCGCCTGGGCGTGCCCGGCCGCGCGGTGGCTCGGGCCGGTCAGCGCGAGCAGCGCCCCCACGCCGCTGCCCGCGCGGGCCAGCGTCACCCCGCGTTCGCCCGCCCGGCGCGCGTACGCCGCCGCCGTCACGATCGCGACGGCGGTGGCCAGCGGGTCGTGGCCGCCGATGACGTGCGCCCCCCACGGCGGCGGGCGGTCCGCCGCGCCCACGCCCACGCCGATGTCGGCGGCGCCGAGGGCCGCGCCGTCGCGGGAGATCAGCAGCACGGTCGCGCCGGCGTCCTGCGCCTCGCGCACCGACGCGGCGAGGCGTTCGCCGCCGGGCACGGTCTCCACCGGGTCGCCGGGCAGGTCCACGCGGTCCCCGGCGAGCACGAACCTGAGCCCGGCGCGCCGGGCGGCCGTCACCAGGGCGTGCGCCCGCTCCTCGGGGCGGCGGACGACCGAGACGACGGCCCGCAGCCGCTCCCCCTCGGCGAGCCCGAGCACGAGGACGGCGGCGCTCTCGTCGATCCGGCGGCGCTCCCGCTTGCCGGTGCGTCCGCGCAGGGTGAGCCGGTCGATCGGGCCCAGCGACCATCCGTCGCCGTCGCGCAGCACCGGCGGGTTGCCCGGTTCCTCTGGCGCGGCGTCGCCGTCGCGGTGGCCCGCCGGACCGGCGGGGGCGCCGCGTCCGTTCGCCCGCTGCGCGGCCGGCCCGTGTGTCCAGGCGCGGTACGCCGAGGCGTCGAACAGCGCGTAGACGCGCTCGGCCACCCGTTCCGGGTCGGCGTCCGGCGTGGGCACGACCTCTCCGATCGACGGCTCGGCGGACAGCACGACCTCGGTGTCGGCGATCACGAGGTCGACGCGGTCGAGCAGGCGCAGCCGCGCGGGGTCGGTGACGACGGCGCCGTGCCGGGCCAGCCGGGTGGCCAGTTCGGCGGCGAAGCCCTCCCGCGCCCACGACGCCGCCTTCGGCACCGCCGCGAGGCCCACCTGGAATCCTCGGCGCAGGCTGCCGCTGAGCAGGCCCGCGGCCGTGCCCCCGGCGGCGGCGGTGAGCGCCTGGTCGGCGTGCCGTTCCAGCGGTCCCTTCGGCAGCGGGCGGACGCGGACCTCGCGGCGCCCGGCCACGGCCCGGGCCCGCTCCGGCGTGCCGCACAGCTCGGGTTCGCGGCGTCGCCAGGCCGCCTGCACGGCCCGCCGCTCGCGCCACTGCACCAGCCGCCCGGGGACGTCGGCGGCGAGCCCGGCGCCGCCCGGGACGAGGGCCTGGGCGGCGGCGGTCAGCAGCGGCAGCAGATGCTCGGGCACGGCGGCGGCCACGACGCGGCGCAGCGGCGGCGCGGTCTCGGCGAGCGACACCGCCGCGGCCACCTCGGCGGGCAGCGGCGCCCGGCCGACGACGCGTTCGAGCGCCGTCACCGCGAGGCCGAGGGCGTCGGCGGCGAGCATGAGCTGAGGAGGGACGGGCGGGCGCGGCTCCGCGGCCGTGTCGTCCTGCGCCGGGGCGTCCGCCTTCTCCAGGATCTCGATCAGTTCGGCGGGGTCCGGGGCGGGGTCGCGCACGCTCGCGATCACCCGGCCGAGCGGCGCGTTGACGCAGGCCCATTCGACGCGGGGGTGCGCGGACAACGCGGACTCGATCGCCTCGGCGCGCTCGGGGGTCATGGTGGCGGCCGAGCGCAGGCCGATGTGCACGCGCCCCTCGTACCTCCAGACGCGTCGCGTGTAGCCGAAGCACTCCCGCACGGTTCTGGGGACCCTGCGCGCTGCGCCCGCCACGCCGGAGGGCACGCCGGCGAGCGCGGCCGTGCCCGCCACGGTGAGGTGGATGGCGGCCGACAAGACGTCGCCGACGTTCGGTATGCGGATCAGACCCATGAACACGTCGTGTCTCTGCCCCTCCCGCCTTCGCGATGAGGTCTGATCGGTGCCAAATATGGGTCAAGGAGCCGTTTGCGCCGCTTTCCTCCGCCGACGGAGGGGCAGTCTCAGCAGGACACGCGCTGTAACGATCACACGTCCGACGGTGACGCCGACGTGGGACACGCTCGGCGCGCCGTTCGTCCGACGCGCCCGGGGAGATGGAACTGTTCGCTGTGTACGGCTTTCGCGGGCATTCGCGCCCGGTTCGACGGACGGGAGCGGCGGCGACGCGGGCGGCGGGCCTGATCGCGTTGAGCCTGGTCACGGGGCTGGTTCCCGCGCGGACGCCGGCGCGGGCCGCCCCGCCGCCGCGTGCGGCGGTCGGCGGGCCGGGCGTGCCGGCCGTCATCGGGGACTGGCCGGGCGAGGAACTGGACGAGGGGCTGACCCTGTACCGGGGCACGCTCGGCGACCCGTCCGGTCCGGGCCGGTGGACGGTCACGGTGCGGGTGCCGGGCGACAGGCCCGGCGAGCTGGGCGGGCGCGCGGACGCCTCGGAGCTCGCGCTGCGCCTGCACGCGGCCGGGTTCGACGCCCGCGTGGAGGCCGTGCCCTGGTCGGGGTACGAGGGCGCGGGGGACGCCCCGCTCGGCTGGCGGGTGCGCGTCGGCGCGTACGGCACGCGCGCACAGGCGGCGGCCCAGGTGAGGCGGCTGAAGAGCGCCGGATACCCGGCCGGGGCCGACTGGACGCGCACGGACCCGGTGGAGGTCGATCCGCGCGGCGGGCACAGCGCCCGGGTGCGGGTCGCGATCCTCGACCCGCGCCGCTACCGGGGCGAGGTCACCGCCTCGTACGGCCGGGCCCTCGCCCTGCCGGAGACCACGACGTCGATGGCCCGCGCGGCGGGGGCCACGCTCGCGGTGAACGGCGGCTACTTCGTCCTGCACGAGGAGGACGGCCTGACCGGGACGCCCGCCGGAATCGGCGTGTACGACGGCGAGGTGGAGAGCCTGGCCACCAACGGCAGGGCGGCCCTGCTGCTCGGCGACCGGCCGCGGGTGGCCCGGCTGTTCACCGCGATGACCGTGGTGGCGGGACGGCGGCGGCGGGAGATCGACGGGGTCAACCGGACGCCCGGCCTGGTGCGCAACTGCGGCGGCGTCGGCGGGGACTCCCCCACCCAGGCGCCCCGCCACGACGTGACCTGCACCGACCCCTCCGAGATCGTGCTGTTCACGCCCGCGCTCGGGCGGCACACCCCGGAGGGCGACGGCGTCGAGGTCGTCCTGGACGGCGAGGGCCGCGTGGTGGAGCGCCGCCCGCGCGGCGGGCCGGTGCCGGACGGGGGGCGGGTGCTGGCGGGCATCGGGGAGGGCGCGGCGTGGCTGTCCGCGTACGCGTGGCCCGGCGTGCGCCTCGGCGTCCGGCTGCGGGTGTGCGACGAGGACGGCCGGGCCGTCGATCTCGGGGACGCCGACGTGGTGAACGGCGGGCCGTGGCTGGTCCGGGATGGGCGCGTTGACGTGGACGTCGTCTCCGACGGCGTCCTTTATGCGGAGAATCCGGCCTTCTTCTACACGTGGGGGATCAAGCGGAATCCGCGGGTGATGGTGGGGATCGACCGGTGGGATCGGCTCATCCTGGTCACCGCGGACGGGCGTCGGCCCGGTTACAGCGACGGGCTCAGCCTTCTGGAGGGGGCGCGGTTCCTGCGTGAGCTCGGGGCCGTGGAGGGGATCAACCTGGACGGCGGCGGCTCGGTGAGCCTCGCCGTACGGGGGAGGCTGGACAACCGGCCCTCCGATGAGGAGGGAGAGCGGAGCGTGGGTGACGCCCTGCTGTTCCTGCCGCCCCCGGAAGGCAAGGGCGGCGGGCGTCCGGCGTACTCAGGCCCCGGCTGACGTGCTTTCCGGCGTGGCCGGGCCCGCCGCGGCCTGCCGGTCGTCCACGGCGTCGAGGGCCCGCGCCAGCACGGCCGCGATGTGCCCGCCGCCGTCCGGGGCCGGGATCTCCCGGAAGCCGTCCTGCGGGTCGTAGCCGATGTCCAGGCCGTCGCCGACGAGGCGGCGGGCCCAGCGCAGCGCGGTGTTGATCTTCGTACGGGGGACGTCCGCGCCCTGGGCGATCGCGGAGAGGGTGCGCAGGTTGGTGGCGGGGCCGCTCTGGTAGTGGGCCCGGTTCAGCTTCCACGGGATGGCCCGGGTGTGGTCGAGCATCGGCTTGGCGAGCCCCGCCGCGCGCTTGGCCTGGAGAATGCCGGACTCGGTGACCCCGAAGTGGGCCGCGAGGTCCGCGAGCGGCCAGCCCGCGGCCACCAGCCTCCCCAGTTCCTCACGATCGATTCTGGCCTTGCGTCCCGCCATGCAGCCGTCCTCCGCCCGCCGCCCGTCTCCCATTTTCGCCGACCCGGCCGTACGCTTCGCGCTCGGCGGGCGGGCCGCGTTTCACAGTAGTCGTAATTAGTCACATAAGTACCATATAGAGCGGTTCATCCGGACACCGGAAATCCCTTTGCTAGTCTCCGATTTGCCAAAGCTTTACCCACGGAAAAAGGCAGGGCTCCGCTCATCGGGCCCGGGCACGATGAGGAGACCTGTCAGCCGGATGGACCCGATCGCCCAAGACCTGCTCGCCGTCGTACGGCCGGTCATCGGATACCGGGAGAAGAACGGGCAGCGCACCAAGTTCGGCGAATGGTACGCCAAGCACATCGACCCCGACCCCGTGTACAAGAACGCGCCCTGGTGCGACATGTTCATCGCCTGGGCGGCGGACAAGGCCGGGCTGCGCGACTACGTTGGAACGTTCGCATGGACGCCCTCGCACGCCCGCTGGTTCGAGCGGCAGGGCGCCTGGTCGGACCGGCCGGAGCCGGGAGCCCTGGTGTTCTTCGACTGGTCCGGATCGAAGGACATCAAGAAGATCGATCACGTGGGCATCGTGGAACGGGTCGAGGGCGGCCGCATCCACACCATCGAGGCCAACGTCGACCGGGTGTGGCTCAAACGCAAGGTTCGCGACGAGAGCAAGGTCGTCGGGTACGGCCTGCCGCGCAAGGTGAAGGAGAACCTGGAGGCCAGGGCCAAGATCGCCGTCTCCGGTCCCACGGTGAGCATCGACTCCGGGCGGCCCGACGCCGGATTCAAGTTCTTCGGCGCGCCGGTCGAGACCCTTCCCCTCACTGCGCTGCTGGTCGTCGTCGGGTGCACGGCCTTCATCGCGCTGCGCGTCCGGGGGTGCCGCCTCGCGGCGGCGAAGGCGGTCACGTCCAAGGGACGCCACCGGCGGGCCGCGCGCGGGCGGGAACCGGTCGCCGCGGGGTCCACCGAGCGCTCCCCAGAGCGGTCCACCCGGCGTGCCACCCGGCGCGTTACGCAGCGGTCCACCCTGTGGGAACTCGCCGAGAAGCCCTTGGATCCTCTCGGGATGCCCGTCTCCACCCGCCCGGCCGACCACTCGCCCGAGGCCGGGGCCGTCGCGGCCGAGGACCGGCTCACGCGTACCGGGTGACCCCGGCGGGCCGGGCCGCCTCGCCCCGGTCTTCCCTGGGCACGGTGTCCGCCGGGGCGCGCGCGCCCGTCCGGCCGTCCACGCCCGCGGCGGCCGACTCGAACTCCCGGCGCGGATGCGCCAGCGCGCCCAGCGAGACGATCTCGCGGCGGAAGAACAGCGCGAGCGTCCAGTCCATGATGATGCGGGCCTTCCTGTTGAAGGTCGGCATCCGCGACAGGTGGTAGCTGCGGTGCATGAACCAGGCGGGCAGGCCGCGCAGCTTCATTCCGTAGACCTGCGCCACGCCCTTGTGCAGCCCGAGGCTCGCCACCGACCCGGCGTACTTGTGCCGGTACGGCGTCAGGGTCTCCCCGCGCAGCGTGGCGAGCAGGTTGTCGGCCAGTTGCTTGGCCTGCCGTACCGCGTGCTGGGCGCTCGGCGCGGTGAACTCGCCCGGCCTGGTCAGGTCCGGTACGGCCGCGCAGTCCCCGGCGCTGAAGGCGTGATCGGTGCCCTCGACGTTGAGCATGGGGGTGACCTTGACCCGGCCCTTGCCGTCGAGGGGCAGGTCGCCGGAGGCGGCGAGCGGGTGGGGTTTGACCCCGGCCGTCCACACCAGCGTCGCGGCGTCGAACTCCGTTCCGTCGCTGAGCACGATGTGATGGTCGCGCGCCGACTCCAGGCGGGTGCCGAGGCGTACGTCGATGCCGCGCCGCCGCAGCTGCCGCAGCGTCCACTCGCCCATGTCCTCGCCCACCTCGGGCATGATGCGCCCGGTGGCCTCGACCATGTACCAGCGCATGTCCGAGGGCTTGACGTTCTTGAAGTGGCGGCAGGCGTCCCGCGCCATGTCCTCCAGCTCGGCCAGCGCCTCCACTCCGGCGTAGCCGGCGCCGACGAACACGAACGTCAGGGCCCGCCGCCGCACCGCCTCGTCGGTGGTGGAGGCGGCGAGGTCGAGCTGCGCGAGCACGTGGTTGCGCAGGTGGATGGCCTCTTCGACGGTTTTGAAGCCGATGCCGCATTCGGCCAGGCCGGGGATCGGCAGCGTACGGGAGATCGATCCCGGGGCGTAGACCAGGTAGTCGTAGGGGATGTGGCGCGGCGGCCCCTCCTGGAGCTCCACGTGCACCGTGTGGTCGGCGAGCCCGACCCGGGTGACGCAGCCGCTGATGATCTCGCAGTGGGACAGCACGGTGCGCAGGGGGACGACGACGTGCCGTGGCTCCAGGTTGCCCGCCGCGGCCTCGGGCAGGAACGGCTGGTAGGTCATGTAGGAGTCGAAGTCCACGACGGTCACGCGGGCCTCGCCGAGGCGCAGGCGCCGCTGCAGCCGCAGCGCCGCGTACATGCCGACGTATCCCGCGCCGACGATCACGATCCGGGGCGGTTGCTGGGTCATAAGGGCCGTCATAGGCGCCCCACTACCCCCAGAATGGCGGTCGAGTCGCGGCGGCCCGGATCCGTGTCCTTCAGATGTCCCTCAGAGGTCCGTCAGAGGTCCGTCAGATGCGGAAGCCCATGGTGACGGTCGTGCCCTGCGGGCCGTGGTCGAAGTAGATGACCTCGCTGAGCAGGCTCGACACCCACAGGCCCATGCCGCTGGTGGCGGAGTCGCCCGGCGGGGTACGGCCCGGCGGCGTCTCGGGGACCCAGTGGCCGTCGTCGTGGACCTCGATCACGAACAGGCCGGAGGTGCGCCACACGCGCAGCCGCGCGTCGGCGCCGCCGTGGGTGACCGCGTTGGTGGCGACCTCGTTCACCGCGACCAGCAGGTCGCCGAGGGCGTCCTCGCCGATGCCCGCGCCGCGGGCTCGCGCCGCCACGAACTCCCGCAGGCCGGGCAGATCGTGCAGGCCGAAGACGAGCGTCTCGGCCTGTGCGCCGCCGGGCCGTCGCGGCCGTCCGTCCGTCCCGCCGGCGGCCTCGGGTACGGCACGCCGGCGGGCGGACACGTCGTCGTTCACCCGGCTTCACGCCTCCGTGCGGGTTTGTTCGGGGGAGGTTTGCTCTGGGGGAGGTTTGTCCGGGCGGCCGGCCGGTGATCCCCGGGATTCGCGCCCGCGGTGCCCGGTCATTTCCTTCCCCCCGCCCCGGCGGTCTCGCCCATGAGCTCGCCGCGGAGCCTGTCGAGCACCTTGCGGAGGATACGGGAGACGTGCATCTGCGAGATGTCGAACTCGGCCGCGATCTCCGCCTGGGTCATGTTGCCGAAGAAGCGCAGCAGCAGGATGTTCTTCTCCCGGGGCGGCAGCTCGTCGATGAGCGGCTTGACGGCCTCGCGGTCGACGAGCGTGCTCAGCGCGTCGTCCTCGTCGGGGATCACGTCGCCGAGCGCGGCGGCGTCGTCGTCGGCCCCGAGCGGGGCGTCCAGCGACAGGGTGCTGTAGGCGGCCGAGGCGTCCATGGTGAGCAGCATCTCCTCCTCGGAGATGCGCATGCGCTCGGCCAGCTCGGCGACGGTGGGAAACCTGCCGAGCTCCTGGGTGAAGTCGGCGACCAGGCGGTTGAGCTCCGAGCGCCGCTCCTGGTACAGCCGGGGCACCCGCACCGCCCAGGTGCGGTCGCGGAAGTGCCGCTTGACCTCGCCCGTCATCGTGACCATCGCGTACCCGCGGAAGCTGTGGCCGAGGCCGGGGTCGAAGCCGTTGATGGCCTTCATCAGGCCCACGTACGCCGCCTGGAGGAGGTCCTCAAGCGGTTCGCCGCGGTGCAGGTAGCGGCGGGCGATGTCCCTGGCCATCGGCAGGTGCATCTCGACGACCTTCTCGCGGAGCCGCATGCGCCGCTCTTCGCTCAGGTTCGGATCGGTCAACTCGGACAGCAGGTCCTCGGCGGTGGGATCGTCGATCAGCACGGCGCGGTCCTCGGCGGTCATACTCTCTCCCTCGTATGCGCCACGGCGAGGCGATGACCGGCGACCAGGGGATGGCAGGGCAGAGCACGGCGTCGCCTCGCACGAAAAGTCGAGGCGAGGCCCTCTGCTGGACCTCTCCAATTCGATACTGCCGCATGTGTCGCTGTATTTCTACCCCTTGGTCCCCAGTAATCTTGATTTGGGCTTTTTGTGAGCCGGGCGCGTGCGCCATCACAAACCGAGCCGGGAGGCGCGTGTGACGAACCCTCCAGCCGGCGGTACGTCCGCCGCACTGGTGCTGAGCTCGGAGGTCATCGACCGGGACGGGGGGCGGATCCCGGTGGTGCGGGTCGAGGGCATCCTCGACGCCACGACCCGGGACGGGTTCGCCCGCTTCCTCGCCGAGATCGACGACGAGCACGGGCCGGGCATGATCCTCGATCTGTCGGGGGTGACGTTCATGGATTCGCGCGCCCTCGGCCTGATCGTCCACCACTGGCAGCGTTCCACGGCCGCGGGCGGCGACTACGCGCTGGTCGGCGTCCGCTACCAGTACTGCAAGGTGATGTGGGTGACGGGGCTCGCCGACCGCCTGCCGATGCGCGACACGGTCGCCGACGCCCTGGCCGGTTTTCACGAGTTCTAGGGGTTCTCAAGGTTCTCGTTCAGGGCGGGGGCGCGCCGCCGTGGTTGCGCTGGTGCTCGGTGACGAGCAGGCGGGCGAGGTCGGCGACCTTCACCTGGTGGTGCTGGGAGACGCGGCGCAGCTCCTCGAACGCCTCCTCCGCCGACTTGCCGCTGGCCTGCATGATGATGCCCTTGGCCTGGTCGATGACGGCCCGGCCGGCCATCGCCTCCTGCATCTGGGCGTGGTCGGTGAGCACGTGGTCGTGGTCCCACACGTTCGCGAGCGCCACCGTGACCTGCTCGTGGAGCAGGCTGTGCAGGGGGGCCAGGTCGCGTTCGGCGAACACCCCGGGCAGCACGGCGTACAGGTTGAGCACGAGCGTGGCGCCCTCGACCTCGATCGGCAGGGCGACCACCGAGCGCAGGCCGTGCCGTACGGCGGTGGCGGCGTAGCCGGGCCAGCGCTCCTCGCGCAGCACGTCCCCGATGAGCACGGGCGCGCGGATGGTGAGCGCGACGTGGGAGGGCCCCTGCCGCAGGTCGCGCTCGCGGTCCACGAGCGCGATCAACTCGCTGTGCGAGGCGCACAGCACCAGCCGCCGGTCCCGCCACAGCTCGGCGGTGCATCCGGCGCATCCGGGAACGCCCCGGGCGACGGCCTCGGTGAGGCCGCGCAGCACGCTCTCGGGTGAGGTCTGGTCGGTGACGCGGCTCAGGGCGGCGAGGGCGCGTACCAGGGCGGGGGTCAGCAGTCGGGCGGATTCCATCGCACCATGCTCAATGCCCGTCTGGTTCGGGTTAATCCCTGCCGTCGGTGATCCGATGGCTTTTGGCGTACCGTCTGTTACACGGGCATTCTCCCCGTTTCCGGCATCCGAAGGACGCGCATTGACGGACCCGATCGACATCTCCGCTCTTGAGCGGGCGCTGAGCGGGCTGGCCACCCGTTCCTCCTACCTGCGCGGCGCGCGGTCGGCGGGCGAGGTCGGGGGGCGGGCGCTCGATGCCGCGCTGACCGAGCTCGGCGCCGCCGAGGAGCTGCTGCGCACGGCGGTCGGCGAGCTGAAGCGGGGATCGTCGCAGCGTTCCGGCGGTCGCGACGGCGGCGCCCAGCGGGAGCAGAAGCTGCTACGGCAGGTCTACCGCTCCCTGCCGGTCCCGGTGATCGTCCTGGACGCCGCGGGGACGGTGCGGCGGGTCAACGCCGAGACCTCGCGCCTGCTCGGCAGCCCCGCCGGCTACCTCACCGGGCGGGCCTTCCCGCTGCTGGTGGACATCGCGCACCGGGCGGCGTTCCGCGCGCGGCTGAACGAGGTGCTGCGCGGCGAGGAGAAGGCGGTCTTCCCGGCCAGGCTCTCGCACCAGGGCCGCGACCACGGCGTACAGCTCGCGCTGACCCGGCTGCGGATGCCGGGCGAGCCGCAGCCGATGGTGCTGGCGGTGGTGCTGCCGGTCGAGGTGCGGGTGCCCGACCCGCCCGCGCCCCGGCCGCCGCGGCCGGACGAGGAGCCGCTCATCATGGCGGCGGCCCGGCGCTACGACCTGCTGTCGCGACTGACCCGGCTGCTGCTGGACGAGGAGAGCCTGCGCCGCCCGGTCGCGCTGATCCGGACCTGCCGCATGCTCGGCGCCGAGCTCGCCGACTGGGTGATCGCCGACGTGGCGGGCGAGGAGGAGACCGGGCAGGCGGCGGTGGCGCGCGCCGCCGTGGTCGGCCCCGCCGACCAGCCGGTGGGCCGGATCCAGCGCCTGCTGGAGAACCTCGCCCCGGCGCGCACCCCCGTGGTCGCGCACGTGCTGGAGACCGGCGCGGGCGTGCTGCACGAGATGGTGGACGACGAGGGGCTGCTGGGCACGGCGTCCGACGGCGAGGCGGCGGCGCCCGCGATGGGCGCCGGGTCGGTGCTGAGCGTGCCGATCCACGCCGACGAGGTGGTGCGGGGCGTGCTCACGCTGGTACGGCTGCGCGCCCGGCCGCCGTTCACGCTCGCCGAGCTGGGGCTGGCCGAGGACATCGGCGCCCACCTCGGGCCGGCCCTGCGCGCCCAGCTCAGCTTCCGGCGGCGGGCGCAGGCGGCCGAGACGCTGCAGACCGGGGTCCTCCCCCGCACGCTGCCCGACACCCCCGGCTTCGAGGCGGCGGCCGTCTACCACCGCGGCACCGGGGCGCAGGCGATCGGCGGGGAGTTCCACGACGTGTTCCCGATCAGGGGCGGCTGGGGGTTCGCGCTCGGCGGCGCGGTCGGCAAGGGCGAGGAGGCGGCGGGCGTCTCGGCGATGGTGCGCGGCGGGTTCCGCGTGCTGAGCGTGCCGGAGAGCGACCCGGCGGCCGTCATCGGCCGGCTCAACGACGCCCTGGTCGCGCAGGGCACCGGCATGTACGTCATGGCCGTCGCCGGTTTCGTGCCGCAGGGCCGTACGGCGCGCGGGCGGATCCGGCTCGCCTCGGCCGGGCACCACCCGCCGGCGATCATCCGCGCGGACGGCGGCGTGCGCTTCACCTCCGGCGGCGGCGTGCCGCTCGGCTTCGAGGCCGGGGCGGCGACGGCGGCCGAGGAGGTCACGCTGGCGGAGAGCGAGACGCTGGTGCTGTACTCCGACGGGCTGGTCGGCTCGCGGGGGCGGGACGGCGACGTGTACGGCGAGGCCCGGCTGGTCGAGCTGCTCACCCGCTGCGCCGGGCTCAGCCCGTCCGCGATCGTCAAGGCGATCGAGGAGGACCACCAGGAGTTCTGCGGAGGCCGTCAACTGGACGAGATGACGGTGCTCGCCCTCCGCCGGAGCCGATGACCGGCATGTATCGCCGGAAATTTCCGAAGTGGGCAGTTTGGGGTTAGGGTGGGCGAGGTACAGACGTTTAAGTAGTGCCTAAGACGCAGGCACACCGCAGTGATTGGGGCCCAAGGCCGTATTGGGCTCTTCAGCACCCGAGGTGTGTCATGCATATCGCCATCGTCTCAGCGCACGAAGTCGCCCCGGAAACCCCTGCCATCGCCAGGGAGCTCAGCCGCGGCCATCGCGTCACCGTCTACACCCGCCGCGACTCCCCCGAGCGCCGCGAGCGCGGGAGGCTCGCCCCGGGGGTCATGGTCGAGCACGTCCCCGCCGGGCCCGCCCGGTGGCTGCCGGAGAGCGGGCTGCTGCCGTACATCTCCGACTTCAGCGCCGGGCTGCAGGAGCGCTGGGGCAAGGAGCGGCCGGACGTCATCCACGCGCACTCGTGGACCAGCGGGCTGGCGGCCATCGCCGGATCCGACGGCCTCGGCATACCGGTCACCCAGACCTTCCACACCCTCGGCGCCCACACCCTCGGCGCGCAGCCGGACGCCCGCACCCGGCTGGAGCGCGCGATCGGCCGCCGCGCCAACGCGGTCATCGCCTCCTGCGCGGGCGAGGAGTCGGAGCTGATCCGGATGGGCGTGCCGCGGCGCAACATCGCCGTCGTGCCCGGCGGCGTCGACGTCGAGCGCTTCCGCAGGCGCGGACCCGCGTTCCCGCGCGGCGACCGCCCGCGCATCGTGCACGCCGGGCGGCTCGGCCCCGACGGCGGCGCGTGCACCGCGATCCAGGCCCTGGACGGCGTGCCCGGGGCCGAGCTGGTCATCGCCGGCGGGCCCGCCACGGGCGTGCTCGACGACGACCCGCACTTCCTGCGGCTGCGCGACCTGGCCGAGGAGGTCGGCGTCCTGGACCGGGTGACGTTCCTCGGCCGCATCCCGCACAACGCGATGCCCAAGCTGCTGCGCAGCGCCGACGTGGTGGTCTCGCTGCCGCACTCGGCGCCCACCGGCATGGTCGCGCTGGAGGCGATGGCCTGCGGCGTGCCGGTGATCGCCTCGGCCGCCGGGGCCCACCTGGACTCGGTGGTGGACGGCGTGACCGGCTTCCTCATCCCGCCCCGCCGCCCCGCCGACCTGGCCCGCCGGGTCCGCGAGGTGCTCGGCGACCCCACCCGCCGCACGGCCCTCGGCTACGCCGCGGCCGACCGCGCGCGGTCGCGATATTCACTGGAGCGCATCGGCCAGGAGCTGGTCCGCGTGTACGAGGACGTGCGGGCCATGCGCGCGTGCGCCTGAACCGCGCCGATCACACTCAGTCGGCGAAGCGGGCCACGCGCCGCATCTTGTTCATCGCGTCGAGTGCGGCCACCTTGTACGACTCGGCGAGCGTCGGATAGTTGAAGACGGCGTCCACCAGGTAGTCGATGGTGCCGCCGCAGCCCATCACCGTCTGGCCGATGTGCAGCAGCTCGGTGGCGCCGGTGCCGAACACGTGTACGCCGAGCAGCGACCGGTCCTCGGGCGAGACCAGCAGCTTGAGCATGCCGTACGTGTCGCCGATGATCTGCCCCCGGGCCAGCTCGCGATAGCGGGAGATGCCGACCTCGAACGGGATGTGCGCGCGCGTCAGCTCGTCCTCGGTCTTCCCGACGAAGGCGATCTCCGGGATCGTGTAGATGCCGATCGGCTGGAGCCGGTGGATGCCGGAGACGGGCTCGTCGCAGGCGTGGTGGGCGGCGAGCCTGCCCTGCTCCATCGAGGTCGCGGCGAGCGCGGGGAAGCCGATCACGTCGCCGACGGCGTAGATGTGCGGCACGGCGGTGCGGTACCACTCGTCGACCGGGATGCGGCCCCGCTCGTCGGCGGCGAGGCCGGCGCTCTCCAGCCCGAGGGCCGCGGTCATGCCCTGCCGTCCGGCCGAGTACATCACCGTCTCGGCGGGGATGCGCTTGCCGCTCTCCAGCAGGGTGATCGCGCCGCGCGGGCGGCGCTCGACGGCGGCCACGGTCTCGCCGAAGCGGAACGTGACGGCCAGGTCCCGCAGGTGGTACTTGAGCGCCTCGACGATCTCCAGGTCGACGAAGTCGAGCATGCGGTCGCGGCGCTCGACCACCGTCACCTTGGTGCCGAGGGCGGCGAACATCGAGGCGTACTCGATGCCGATCACCCCCGCGCCGACCACGACCATGCTGTCGGGCACGCGCTCCAGGCCGAGGATGTCGTCGGAGTCGATGATCGTCTGATCGTCGAACTCCACGCTCTCGGGACGGGCCGGGCGGGTGCCGGTGGCAATGATGATCTTGTCTGCGGTGACCTTGGTCTCCCGGCCGGACTCGTCCACCACGCCGACCGTGTGCGGGTCGAGGAAACGGCCGGTGCCCTGGAGCATCGCCACGTGGTTGCGGGAGAGCTGGCTGCGGATGACGTCCACCTCGCGCCCGATCACGTGCTGGGTGCGGACCATCAGGTCGGAGACGGTGATCTCCTCTTTGACCCGGTAGCTCTGGCCGTACATCTCGCGCTGGTTGAGGCCGGTCAGGTAGAGGACGGCCTCGCGCAAGGTCTTCGAGGGAATCGTCCCGGTGTTGATACAAACCCCGCCGACCATCTGTCTGCGATCCACGATGGCCACGCGGCGCTCCAGCTTGGCGGCCGCGATCGCCGCCTTCTGGCCACCGGGCCCGGAACCAAGGACTAATACATCAAAATCCGGCACATCATCAGTGTGGGGGCGGTAACGGTCTACGGGAAGCCCTCGGCCGGATCGTCGCGTTTCCGATCCGTTACGAGTGGATCAGCGCGGCGGCCTTGAGGCCGAGGTGGAGCAGCAGGCGGCTCTCGCCGTCGGCGAGGTCGAGGCCGGTGAGGCGCTCGGCCCGGCCGAGGCGGTAGTAGAGGGTCTGACGGTGGACGCCGAGCTCCTCGGCGGTCTCGCGGGCGTGGCCGCCGTGGTCGAGGTAGGCCTCGACGGTGCGGGCCAGCTCGCCGGTGAGGTCCTTGGCGGGCGCGGCGAGCTCGGCCAGGTCGGGGCGGGGCAGCCGGGACAGCACGCGGTAGACGCCGAGGTCGGGCCAGGCCGCGACCGGGCCGTGCCGCTCGACGGCCTCGGCGACGCGCAGGGCGTGCACCGCCTCGCGCCAGCTCTGCCAGGCGTCGGCGGCGTCGTCACGCGCGCCGCCGACGCCGGCGGCGGTGCCGTACATGGCCTGGACCCTGCGGGCGACCTCACGGGCCTGCGCGGCGGGGGCGAGCAGCGCGGTGAGGGGCTCGCCGGGGTCGGCCAGGACGCCGCGCGGCAGCGACCACAGGGGCGCGACGGCCTCGGAGGCGGTCCGTACGGCGATCGCCGCCACCGGGCCCTGCGGTTCGACGTCGGCCTCGGCGCGGACGTCCGGGTCGAGGGAGAACAGGGCGCGCAGGGCCGTGCCCGCGTCCTGGCGGCTGCGGACCTCCTGGGCGAGGGCGGCGGCGGCGCGGCGGATCAGGGGCGCGGCGGCGGCCAGGCGGGCGTCGGTCACCGCGCCGGAGTCGAGCAGCCACAGGTAGCCGTAGGTGACGCCGCGGTGGCGCAGCGGGACGCAGATGCGGGCGAGGACGCCCAGGCGCTCGTCCGGGGGGATGCGCACGGGCGCGGTCGCGGTGGCGATGCCGAAGCCCTCGAAGTAGGCGCGCACCCGGTCGGTGGCGCGGCGGCGCAGGATCGACTCCTCGCGCACGCGGTCGATCGCGCCGCTCTGCGCGCAGTAGGCGACGAGCTGGAAGGCGCGGTCCTCGATCGTCGCCGCGGCGCCGAGGACGTCCGCGATCTCGTCGACGACGGTTTGCAGGTCCACACCGGCATTGTCCTCCTTCCGTCATACAGGTGTATGAAGGCGAGCGCGGTGGTGCGTGGCGGTTGTCCATAGGCCGGGCCGACGTGCGGCTCTTACCGTGGGTGCATGCTTGGTTCGGTCCTTGCCGCCGCTTCGCGCAGCCCGCTGGCGCGGCGTGCGGTGTCGGGGTTCCCGCTCACCCGGCGGGTGGTCGACCGGTTCGTCGCCGGGGAGGACGTCGCCGGGGCGCGGGGGGCGATCCGGCGGCTCACCGGCGCCGGGTTCTGCGTCACCGTCGATCATCTGGGTGAGCACACCCGGGACGCGGGGGCCGCGGCGGCCACGGTCAAGGCGTACCAGACGCTGCTGGGCGAGATCCGCGCGCTCGGGCTCGGGACGCGGGCCGAGGTGTCGGTGAAGCTGTCGGCGGTCGGTCAGGCGCTGGGGAAGGACGGCGAGCGGATCGCGCTGGAGCACGCGCGGGAGATCTGCTCGGCGGCGCGCGAGGCCGGGTCCGCGGTCACGCTCGACATGGAGGATCACACCACCACCGACTCGACGCTGGCGATCCTGCGGGAGCTGCGCGCCGACTTCCCCGAGACCGGGGTGGCGCTTCAGGCCTGTCTGCGGCGCACCGAGGGCGACTGCCGCGATCTGGCGGGGCCGGGGTCGCGGGTGCGGCTGGTCAAGGGCGCGTACGCCGAGCCGGCCTCGGTCGCCTACCGGGACCGGCGGCAGGTGGACCGGGCGTACGCGCGCTGTCTGCGGGTGCTGATGGCGGGCAGGGGCTATCCCATGGTGGCCACGCACGACGACCGTCTGATCGCCGTCGCCCGGGCGCTCGCCGCCTGGCACGGGCGCGGGCGGGACGACCACGAGTTCCAGATGCTCTACGGGGTACGGCCCGGCAGGCAGCGGGAGCTCGCCGACGCCGGGGCCGTGATGCGGATCTACGTGCCGTACGGGACCGACTGGTACGGGTACTTCATGCGGCGGCTGGCGGAGCGGCCCGCCAACGTCGGCTTCTTCCTGCGCTCGCTCGTCTCCTGAACGGAAGGGATCTATCGCCATGGACGCTTTCAGCAATGTTCCGGAGCCGGTGAACGAGCCGGTGCTCGGCTACGTGCCCGGGAGCCCGGAGCGCGCCGCGCTGGAGAGGCGCGTCAAGGAGCTGTCGGGGTCGGCGATCGAGCTGACGATGACGGTGGGCGGCGAGCGGCGGATGGCCGGCGGGGCGGCCATCGACGTCGTGCAGCCGCACCACCACGCCGCGGTGCTCGGCCGTACGGCGGAGGCGACGGCCGGGGACGTGCGGGCGGCGATCGACGCGGCGCTGGCGGCGGTGCCGCAGTGGCGGGCGCTGCCGTTCGACGAGCGGGCGGCGGTGTTCCTGCGGGCGGCCGAGCTGCTGTCGGGGCCGTGGCGGGCGACGCTGAACGCGGCGACGATCCTGGGGCAGTCCAAGTCGGTGCAGCAGGCGGAGATCGACTCGGCGTGCGAGCTGATCGACTTCCTGCGGTTCAACGTGGCGTTCGCGCGGCGGCTGCTGGCCGAGCAGCCGATGTCGTCGGCCGGGGTGTGGAACCGGATGGAGTACCGGCCGCTGGAGGGGTTCGTGCTGGCGATCACCCCGTTCAACTTCACCGCCATTGCCGGAAATTTGCCGACCGCTCCGGCTTTGATGGGAAATGTCGTCGTCTGGAAGCCGTCGCCGACCCAGCAGTTCGCGGCCGAGTTCACCATGCGACTGCTGGAGGCGGCGGGCCTGCCGCCCGGCGTGATCAACATGGTGACCGGGAACGGGGCGGCGGTCTCCGAGGTCGCGCTCCCCCACCCCGACCTGGCGGGGATCCACTTCACCGGCTCCACCGCGACCTTCCAGCACCTGTGGGCGACCGTGGGCGCGAACATCTCCGGCTACCGGGGCTACCCGCGGCTCGTCGGGGAGACCGGGGGCAAGGACTTCGTGCTCGCGCACCCCTCGGCGGACCCGGCCGTGCTGTCCACGGCGCTGATCCGGGGCGCGTTCGAGTACCAGGGCCAGAAGTGCTCGGCCGCGTCCCGCGCCTACGTGCCGCGCTCGCTGTGGACGCGGATGCGCGACGACTTCGTCGCCACCGCCGAGTCGCTGACCGTCGGCGACGTCGCGGCCGACCTGTCGACGTTCATGGGCGCGGTCATCGACGATCGCGCGTTCGCCAAGAGCCGGGCGGCGATCGACCGGGCCCGCCGGACCGACTCGATCCGCGTGCTCACCGGCTCCTACGACGACTCGACCGGCTACTTCGTCCGGCCCACGGTGCTGGAGTGCGCCGACCCGGCCGACGAGGTCTTCGTCAAGGAGTACTTCGGCCCGATCCTCGCCGTGCACGTGTACGACGACGACCGGTTCGACGAGACGCTCACGCAGATGGAGGGCGTCGCGCCGTACGCGCTGACCGGGTCGCTGATCGCGAACGACCGCCGCGCCATCGCCGCCGCCTCCGAGCGGCTGCGCTTCGCGGCCGGAAACTTCTACGTCAACGACAAGCCCACCGGGGCGGTCGTCGGGCAGCAGCCGTTCGGCGGCGCGCGGGCCTCGGGGACCAACGACAAGGCCGGGTCGATCCTCAACCTCATCCGCTGGGTCAACGCCCGGACGATCAAAGAGAGCTTCTCGCCGCCTGTGGATCATCGGTACCCGCACATGGGTTAACGATCAATGTGTTCTTTCGCAGCCGATGCGATCCGGTAGGAGCCTGGCTGGAATATTGGCCGCGATTCAAGCCAGAGAGATACCCTGAGCGTATGGAGACCATTCCGATCAGCGAAGCGAAGGACCGGCTGACCGAGTTGGCCGACCGGGCCGCCCGCGAACACGATCACTTCACGCTCACCCGGAACGGGCGCCCCCACGCCGTCATCGTGTCCGTTGCCGAGTGGGAGTCCTTGCAGGAGACCCTGGAGATCCTCGCCGATCCGGAGATGCGCGCCGACCTGGTCGAGGCCGCGTCCGCCGAGGCGGCAGGCGATGTGACCACCGAAGAGGAGATGACCGCCATCATGGCCTCCCGCCTCGGCAGGGCGAGCGCGTGAGCGACCGGTACACGATTCTCCTCGCCCCGCCCGCGCGCCGGGCGCTCACCGCGGGTCTGCCGGAGAACGTCGCCGCAGCCGCATGGGAGCTGATCACCGGCGCCATCGCCCGGGAACCGTGGCGCGTCGGCAAACCCCTGCAGGAACCCTACGAGGGCCTGCACGTCGCCCGGCGCGGGACGTACCGCGTCGTCTACCGCATCGACGAGGACAAACACACCGTGACGATCCAGACGATCAAGCACCGCCGGGATGCCTACCGCCCTTGAGGCGAAGCCCCTCCAAAGCACCCCCCAAGCAGGCGCGGGACGCTCGCGTAGGCGTCCGTCCGGCTCACTCGGCCCGGTCAGTGGCCGCGGAACGCCTCCTCAAGCCACCACGAGCCGTGGTCCCGCGTCACCTTGGCGTCCACGAGCATGGGGCGGTCGCGGGGGCCCTTCAGCCAGTCGGCCACGGCCGAAAGGTCGCCGGGCTCGCGTACGGTGACCGCGTCGCAGCCGAGGCCGCGGCCGATCGCGGCGAGGTCGGTCGGCGGGAACGTGACCAGGTCGAGCGGATGGCCATCGGGTCCGAAGTGGTGGACCTCGGCGCCGTAGGCCTCGTCGTCGTAGACGACGATCAGCAGGGGCAGGCCGAGCCGTACCGCGGTCTCCAGCTCGGGCAGGGCCATGAGCAGGCCGCCGTCGCCGAGCGCGGCGACCGGGAGGCGGTGCGGCTGCGCGAGGGCCGCGCCGATCGCGGTCGCCAGGCCGAGGCCGACCGACTGGAACGCCTGGGTGAAGCAGAAGGCGCGCTCGTCGGGCACCGACAGGAACATCGAGGGATGCCCCATGAAGTTGCCCGAGTCCACCGCCACCACCCGCTCGGCGGGCAGCAGGTCGTCCAGGCGGATGGTGAGGGTGCGCGGGTCGATGCGGCCGTCGCCGCCCTCGTCCTCGTACGGCACGTCCCGCCAGCGGATCTCCCGGGCGATGCGGTCGGCGACGGCCTTGACGCGGTAGCGGTCGTGCGCCGGGGGGCCGTAACGGTCCAAGGCGGCGGCGACCTGCCGGGCGGTGGCGGCGACGTCGCCGACGACGCCGAGGTCCACCCGGCGGTGCACGCCGAGCGCCGCCGGGTCGTGGTCGATCTGCGCCACCGTGGCCTGCGGGCCGATGAGCGCGCCGTGGCGCATCGTCCACATGTTCAGGGCGCAGCCCCAGCCGACGATGACATCCGCGTCCGCGATCAGCTCGGCCGCGAGCGGGGAGGCGAAGCCGCCGCTCACGTCCAGGTCCCAGGGGTTGCCCCGGAACAGGCCGCGGGCCACGGCCGAGGTGGCGAGCAGCGCGCCGGCGCGCTCGGCGAGCGCCTCAAGCGGCTCGCGGGCCTGCCGGGCGCCCCGGCCGGCGACGAACACCGGGCGGCGGGCGGCGGCGAGCAGCTCCGCCAGCTCGACCACGTCGGCGTGCGACGGCTCGGGGATCGCGCGGGCGGGCGCGGCGGGCAGCTCGAAGGGGCCGTCGAGCTCGTCCGCCTGCACCTGCAGGGGCAGGTTGAGCAGCACGGTCCGGCCCTCGAGAGCCGTGTGGTAGGCGCGGGCCACGTCCGCGAGCGCCGTCCGCGCCGAGCGCACCCGCTCGGGCACGGCGCCGACGGCCACGGCGAGGGCGTCCTGGTCCACCCAGAAGTTCGAGGTGGGCACGGTCACCTCGCCGGACAGCACGATCAGCGGGGTGCGGCTCTTGGCGGCCTCGGCGAGGCCGGTCAGGGCGTTGGTGAGGCCCGGTCCCTGGTGCACGCTCACCACGCCGACGGCGTCGCTCATCCGGGCGTACGCGTCCGCCATGGTCATCGCGCCGCCCTCGTGGCGGGCGGCGACGAAGGGGACGCCGTGCCGTACCAGGGCGTTGGTCACGTGGAAGTTGCCGCTGCCGACGACCCCGAACGCCCGCTTCGCCCCCAGCTCGGCCAGGGCGCGGCCGACCGCCTCGGCGACGTTCACCGCTCCACCAGGGCGAGCACGCGGGTCGGGCTGCCCGAGCCGCCGACGATCGGCAGCGGGCCGGCGATCAGGACCGCGCCGGTGACGGGCAGCCGGTCGAGGTTGCGCAGCTGGGTCAGGCCGTACTTGCCCGCGCCGAGCAGGAACGAGTGGCAGGGGAAGGCCGGGTCGAAGGAGTGGGCGGCGCCGGCGTCGGTGCCGACCGTCTCCACTCCCACCCCGGCGATCGGCGTGCGCTCGGCCAGATAGGCGGCGCACTCGGCGGACATGCCGGGGGTGTGGCCGCCGTTGGTGAACTCCTCCTGGTCGTGGGCGTACTTGTCCCACCCGGTGCGGTACAGCAGCCAGCCGCCCTCCGGCAGCGGCCCGTGCTCGGCCTCCCAGGCGGTGACGTGCTCGATCTCCAGCAGGAAGTCGGGGTCGGCGGCGGACTCGGCGGAGAAGTCGAGCACCACGGCGGGGGCGATCAGCTTCGACGCAGGGACCTGGGAGACGTCGTCGCCGGTCCGGCCGGTGATCCAGTGGATCGGCGCGTCGAAGTGCGTGCCGGTGTGCTCCCCGGTGGAGATGTTGTTCCAGTACCAGGCCGGGCCGCGGTCGTCGTACCTGCTGATCTCCTGGAGGCGGAACGGGACGGTGTTGCCGAATGGCTCGGGCAGCATGAGGATCGGCGTCGTCTCCGCCAGCGGCGCGGTCAGGTCGATCACCTCGATGCCGCCGCTTCCGATGCCCTCCAGCAGTCCCCTCAACACCGACATCGTCGCCTCCCAGGCATATGCGCAGGTCCGGAAGCCCCTGCGGGCCATCCTCCACGAAGAATGCCCCAGATCCTCCTACATGACCCGACGCGTTGACCAGTGGGGTGCTTGCCGTCGCGCAGAAAGGGAGAAAGGTTGGTCATGAGCACAATGGGGAGCGCACCGTGAAGAAGCTGATCAACGACGCCGATTCCGTGGTCGCCGACGCCCTCGCCGGAATGGCGGCCGCGCACCCGTCGCTGCGCGTCGATGTGCCGAACCGGATCGTGCTGCGCGCGTCCGGCCCCCGCCCGGGCAAGGTCGCCCTGATCTCCGGCGGCGGCTCGGGGCACGAGCCGCTGCACGCGGGGTTCGTGGGGTACGGCATGCTCGACGCGGCCTGCCCCGGCGAGATCTTCACCTCGCCCGTCCCCGATCAGATGCTGACCGCGAGCAGGAGCGCGAACGGCGGGGCCGGGGTGCTGTACGTGGTGAAGAACTACACCGGCGACGTCCTCAACTTCGAGATGGCCGCCGAGCTGTGCGACGAGGAGGGCATCGCGGTCGCCAGCGTGCTCGTGGACGACGACGTGGCCGTGCGGGACTCGCTGTACACGGCGGGGCGGCGCGGCACCGGGGCGACCGTGCTCGTCGAGAAGATCGCCGGCGCGCTCGCCGAGACCGGGGCGTCGCTGGCCGAGGTCGCGCTCGCGGGCGAGGAGGTCAACGCGCGCAGCCGCTCCTTCGGGATCGCGCTGACCGCCTGCGTCACCCCGGCGGCGGGGCGGCCGACGTTCGCCCTGGGGCCGTCGCAGGTCGAGATCGGGGTCGGCATCCACGGGGAGCCGGGGTGCGCCAGGACCGCCGCCGCGCCCGCCCGCGAGCTGGTGCGGATCGCGATGGACGCGGTGCACGACGACCTGCCGCTCAGCGGGGACGTCCTGGTCCTGGTGAACGGGCTCGGCGGCACCCCGCTGATCGAGCTGTACGTGGTCTTCGCCGAGGTCGACGCCTACCTGCGCGAGAAGGGGGCGACGGTGACGCGGCGGCTCGTCGGCAACTACATCACCAGTCTGGACATGCAGGGCTTCTCGGTCACGGTGTGCCGGTTGGACGACCGGCTCACCGAGCTGTGGGACGCGCCGGTCGAGACGCCCGCACTACGGTGGGGCCGGTAGAAGGAGGCAGGATGGACGTTCACTTCTTCGGCGCCTGGATGGAGAAGTGCGCCCGGGTCGTACACGAGCAGCGCGAGCACCTCACCCGGCTCGACGCGGCCATCGGCGACGCCGACCACGGCACCAACCTCGACCGCGGCTTCACCGCGATCCGGCAGGCCCTCGCCGAGTCCCCGCCGACCGCGCCCGGCCCGCTGCTCGCCCTCGCCGGCACCACCCTGATCAGGAAGGTCGGCGGGGCGTCCGGCCCCCTGTACGGCAGCGCCCTGCGGCAGATGGGCAAGGCCCTGGGCGAGGCGGAGTCGGTCACCCTCGCCGATCTGTCCGCGGCGATGGACATCGGCCTGCAGGCGGTGCGCTGGCTCGGCAGCGCCGAGCAGGGCGACAAGACGATGGTGGACGCCTTCGCCCCGGCGTGCGCCGCCCTGAGGCAGGCCGTGGCGGAGGGCGTGAAGCTCCCCGAGGCGCTGGCGATGGCCGCGGAGGCCGCCGACCAGGGCGCGAAGGACACCGTGTCGATGCAGGCGCGCAAGGGCCGGGCCAGCTACCTCGGCCCCCGCAGCATCGGCCACCAGGATCCGGGCGCCACCTCGACCGCGATGATCTTCTGTGCGCTGCGGGACGTGAGCAGCGCCTGATGGTGGGGATCGTGCTGGTCTCGCACAGCCTCGCGCTCGCCCTCGAGGTGGCCAACCTGGCCCGCAGGCTCGCCCCCGAGCGTGCCCTCGTCTGCGCGGCCGGCGGCACGCTCGACGGCTCGCTCGGCACCAGCATCGACCGGGTCCGCGCCGCCGTGGAGGCGGCGGACCAGGGCGAGGGCGTCGTCCTGCTCGCCGACCTCGGCAGCTCGGTGATCACCGCCCGGCTCCTGGTGGAGGACCTCGGCGACGAACGCGTCGTGCTCGCCGACGCCCCCCTCGTGGAGGGCGCGGTGGCCGCCGCCGTCATGGCGGGCGCTGGAGCGCCCCTCGCCGACGTGGTCGCCGCCGCCGAGCAGGCCCGCACCACCGGCAAGCTTTGATCCGCCGGCGTACGACTTTTCCGCTATTTGACCCGTTGTGCCGCTATTGGTGACGGAAGTACACGAACAGGCGGCCGTGATTCTTGGCGTCCTTGTCGATGCGGTGGTAAAGCCGCTTGATCTCCTTCTGCTCTAGAAAGCGCAGCACGCGCTTTTTGAGCTGACCGGAGCCCTTGCCGGGGATGATCTCGACCTCGGTGGCCTTCGTGCGGATGGCCTCGTCGATGATGCCGCGCAGGGCCCGGTCGATTTGATCGCCCTTGTTGAAGATGTCGTGCAGATCGAGTTTGAGCTTCACCAAGGCCTCCCCTGGTCGACGAGGCGCAAGTCTACGCCGAGGCGCCGATCAGCCGTGCAGGTAGCCGACGAGATGGGCCTTCTCCGTCTCCAGCTCCTCGATCGCGCTCTTGACCACGTCGCCGATGCTGACGATGCCGGCGAGGCGGCCGTCCTTGAGCACCGGCAGGTGGCGGATCCGGTGGTTGGTCATAGTACGCCGGAGTTCGTCCACGTTGGCGTCGGGGCCGCAGGTGAGCACCTCGGTGGTCATGATCGAGGAGACGGGGGCGTCGAGCGCCTCCGCGCCCCGCTCGTGCAGCTTCCGTACGATGTCGCGTTCGGAGACGATTCCGGCGATCGTGATGCCGTCGTCGGAGACGACCACGGCGCCGATGTTGAGGCCGGCGAGCACCGCCAGCAGCTCGCGCACGGTGGCGGACGGGCGGACCGTCGCCACGCTGGTTCCCTTGCGCTGCAGGATCGTGCCGATGAGCAAGCGCCACCACCTTTCGGACGGCGAAGGGCCGTGTTTTCAGGCAACAGCGCCATGTCCCCCCTAGTCAAGACCGGGGTGCGCGCGAAAAGTCAAAGAACGCAGACCACGAAACGCGCGCCCATCATCGCCCCGCCGACGGTTTGTCGATGGCCCGTCAACGGCCCGGCGGTGTGCGGAGATAGATTCGCATCATGACCGACGACGTCGAACCCCGCTGGTTGACCGGAAACGAACAGCGGGCTTGGCGTGCCCTCCTGGCCGCTCACAAACTGCTGGACCACCGCCTCGATCGTGACCTGCACGAGCTTGGGCTCTCCCTCAACGACTACGAGATCCTCGTCAACCTCTCGGAGAGCCCCGAGCACCGGATGCGGATGAGCGACCTGGCCACCGCGACGATCCAGTCGCGCAGCCGGTTGTCACACCAGATCTCCCGGATGGAGTCGGCGGGCCTGGTGACGCGGGAGAGCTGCCCGTACGACCGGCGCGGCACCTTCGCCGTGCTCACCGGGCACGGCTGGGACGTCATCCGCAAGGCCGCCCCGCAGCACGTGGCGAGCGTGCGCCGGCACTTCGTGGACCTGCTCACCCCCGATCTGATCGAGGCCCTGGAGAAGGCGTACACGCCCGTCGTCGCCCACCTGCAGCGGATCCGCGCCGAGGAGGGGGACAAGTAGCGGCGGACCCCCGGTCGCCGACGGCCCGATCGGGCCCCGTGGCCCAACCGATATGAACGGCTCGGCGCGGCGCGGCCTCCCCCTGACTACGATCCGGGCTGTGCGCATATTAAGGGCCCTTGTCCTGTTGCTGCTTTGCACCGCCGCCGCCTGCTCCGGTTCGGGCGACGCGAGCGGTACGGCCGCGCTGCCCGCCGGTCAGGAGCTCCTGGCCAAGGCCGCGGAGGCGATGAAGTCGGTCAAGACGGTCGGCTTCACGATCACGACCGAGGGCAAGCCCCCGGTGCAGGTCCGCAGCGCCGACGGGGAACTCACCCGGGAGGGCGACGCGAAGGGGAAGATCCAGATCGAGATCCTCGGCGCCCTGCAGGAGCTCGAATTCGTCCTGGTCGGGGACAACGTGCACTTCAAGGGCCCGACCGGCGGCTACCAGAAGATGACGCGCGAGCAGCTCGCGCAGGTGTACGACCCGTCGGCCATCCTCGACCCCGACCGGGGCGTGGCGAAGCTGCTGTCGAGCGCGGCGAACCCGAAGACCGAGGCCGAGGAGAAGGTCGGCTCGGCCGACGCCTACCGGATCGCGCTCAGCCTGTCCCAGGAGGCGCTGGCGCCGCTGGTGCCGGGCATCCAGCAGGGCTCCGACGGCCAGGTGTGGGTCGACAAGGCCGCCGGCCGCCTGCTCAAGGCGAGCCTGCCGCTGGGCCAGGGCGACGCCTCCGGGACCGTCGTCGTCACGTTCGCCGACTACGACGCGCCCGTGACGATCACCGCTCCGACGGGCTGACCCGGTGACGACGGGGCCCGCCACGGCGTCCCCGGCCGCCCGCCGGGTGGCGCTCGGCGTCGGCGGCACGGCCGTGCTGCTCGCGGCGCTCGACGCGTACGTCGTGGTCACGGTGCTGATCGACATCGCCAAGGACGCGGGCGTGCCGATCAACCGGCTGGAGCGGGCGACGCCGATCGTGACCGGCTTCCTGCTGGGGTACGTCGCGGCGATGCCGCTGCTCGGCCAGCTCTCCGACCGGTACGGCAGGCGCCCGCTGATCCACGCCTGCCTCGCCGGGTTCGCGCTCGGCTCGGCGGTGACCGCCCTCGCCGGCACGGTGCCGGCGCTGATGGCCGGGCGCGCGCTCCAGGGCGTCGCGGGCGGGGCGCTGCTGCCGATCACGATGGCGCTCATCGGGGACCTGTGGGACGCGCGCGGCCGCCCGGTCGCGCTCGGCGCGGTCGGCGCGGCGCAGGAGCTGGGCAGCGTCCTCGGGCCGCTGTACGGCGCGGGCGTGGCCGCGCTCGTCGGCTGGCGCGGGATCTTCTGGATCAACATCCCGCTGGCCCTGGCGGCGGCCGTGGCCGTGCACCGCACGGTACCGCCGGGCCGCCCCGGCGGCGGCGCCCCGGCCCCGCGCGTCGACTGGGCGGGCGGGGCGCTGCTGGCGCTGTCGCTGGGGCTGCTCGTGGCGGGGCTGTACAACCCCGATCCGTCGCGGGCGGTGCTGCCGCCGTGGGGCGTGCCCGCGATCATCGCCGGTGCGGTGCTCGCCGTCGCGTTCGTCGCCTGGGAGGCGCGGGCGCGGGTGCGGCTGATGGACCTGGCCGGGGTGGCGCGCGGCCCGTTCTTCGGCACGCTCGCGGTGAGCCTCCTGTCGGGGGCCGCGCTGCTGGTGACGCTGGTGGACGTGCAGCTCGTCGCGCAGACGCTGCTCGGCGAGGACGCCGTGGGCGGCGCGCTGGTGCTGTCGCGGTTCCTGATCGCGCTCGCCGCGGCGGCGTTCGCGGGGGGCCTGCTGGCGCGGCGGTTCGGCGAGCGGGCGGTGTGCCTGGCCGGGCTCGCCGTCGCCGCCGCCGGGTACCTGCTGATCTCCCGGTGGCCGGTCGCGCTCGCCGAGGCCGCGTACCCGCTCGGCCTGCCCCGCGCCGACGTGGACCTGGTCGTCGCCGGGCTGGGGCTCGGGCTGGTGATCGCGCCGGTGTCCTCGGCGGTGCTGCGGGTCACCCCGGACGACCGGCACGGCGTGGCGTCGGCGGCGGTGGTCGTGGCCCGGATGATGGGCATGCTGCTCGGCGTCGCCGCGTTGTCCGCCTGGGGCTTCTACCGTTTCCAGTCGCTCACCGCGCGGCTGGACACGCCGCTGCCGTTCGGGGTCGATCCGCAGGAGTACGCGCGCCGCCTCGCCGCGTACCGCGACGCGGTCAACGCGGCCCTGCACACCGAGTACACCGAGATCTTCCTGATCACCGCGGTGCTGTGCGCCCTCGCCGCGGCGCTCGCCCTCGCCCTGCCCGGGCGCGCGTAGGAGGATCCGAGTCCTGATCTAGGAGCGCAGGAAGGCCAGGACCGCCAGCACGCGGCGGTGGTGGTCGCCGTCGTCGGCGTGCAGGCCGAGCTTGGCGAAGATGCTGCGGATGTGCTTCTCCACCGCGCCGTCGCTGACGACGAGCCGCCGGCCGATCGCCTGGTTGGACTTGCCCTCGGCCATGAGGGCGAGGACCTCCCGCTCGCGCGGGGTCAGAGAGGCCACCGGGTCGTCCCGGCGTCGCCGTACCATGAGCTGGGACACCACCTGGGGGTCGAAGACGGTCCCGCCGGCCGCCACCCGGCGCAGGCCGTCGAGGAACTCCTCCACGTCGACGACCCGGTCCTTGAGCAGGTAGCCGACCGCGCCGCGGGCGTCGGCGAGCAGGTCGTCGGCGTAGGAGACCTCGACGTACTGGGAGAGGATCAGCACCGGGGCGCCGGGCACCTCGCGGCGGGCCTCGACGGCGGCGCGCAGGCCCTCGTCGGTGAACGAGGGCGGCATCCGCACGTCCACCACCGACACGTCCGGCCGGAGGCCGGCCACCGCCCGGACCAGCTCGTCGCCGGTCCCGGCGGTGCCCACCACCTCGCAGCCGAACTCCTCAAGCAGCCTGACCAGGCCCTCCCTGATCAGCGCGGCGTCGTCGGCGACGACTACGCGCACGGCACCTCCGCCACGATCATCGTCGGCCCGCCCGGGGGCGACTGGACGACGAGCTCTCCGTCGACGGCCCGCAGCCGGTCGGCGAGACCGGACAGGCCGTGTCCCTTGGCGACGTGTGCGCCGCCGACCCCATCATCCCCGATCGTGAGCAGCAGCACATCCCCGGTACGGCTGAGCGTCACCGTGCACAGCCGCGCCCGGCTGTGCTTGGCCACGTTCGTCAGCGCCTCCGCCGTCACGAAGTAGATCGCGTTCTCCAGCGCCGCCGGATACCGCTCGGCGGTCTGCACGTCCAGCTCGACCGGCACCGTGCAGCGCCCGGCAAGCGCGGCGAGCGCGGGCGCCAGGCCGCGGTCGGACAGGATCGGCGGCGCGATCCCCCGCGACAGCGCGCGCAGCTCGTCGAGGGTCTCCCGGGTGGCGGCGATGGCCTGCTTGAGCGTGGCCGAGGCCGCGTCGGGATCCTTGCTCACCTGGCGCTGCGCCCGCGACAGCTCCATCGCGAGGTGGACCAGCCGCTGCTGCGGCCCGTCGTGGATGTCGCGTTCGAGGCGGCGCAGCGCGTTCGCCTCGGCCGACACGGCGGCGGCGCGGCCCTCGGTGAGGTCGGCGATGCGCTCCTGCAGTTCGGCGACGCCGGTCAGCAGCGCGCGGCCCAGCAGCGCCTGGGCCATGGCCGACCCGCGCACCATCGGGTACAGCAGCAGGCCGAACACCGCGCCGCCGGACATGTAGAACGCGGCGTGGACCAGGAAGTTGTCGCCGAGGCCGAGCAGCTCGGGCAGTTCCACGTTGCCCGGGACGCTCGAGGCGATCCAGCCGTAGAGCGGGTAGGTGAGCCCGCCGAGCGTCACGGCCCACCAGCTCACGCAGAGCACGAACGTGACGATCGACACCGGGAGGATCACGATGCCGTGCAGCAGGTCCAGCCACGCCTGGCCCACGGTCAGCGGGTGGAGCAGGCGGCGTATCGGGCCCGCGCCCTCGGGCGGGCCCGGGTAGCGGGGGCGGGCCACGTCCCGGCCGAGCACGCCGGGCAGCCAGAGGCGCTGGACGTCGGCGAAGACGCGGGCGAGCAGCAGGCAGCCGACGAGCAGCGGCAGCCCCACCCAGATGACGATGGTGCCGACGCCGGCGGCGAACAGCGGCACCAGGAGACAGAAGCCGATGACCGCGACGGGGAAACCGAGCAGCAGGTAGGCGGAGTCGCCGCGCAGGCGGCGCAGCGCGGGGAGAACCTGGGTTCGCATGCCCCAAAACTACGAGCGCGGCCCGCCGTGATCGACCCGGCGAGCCGCCTTCCTCGGGGTAGGGCAGGCCCTACCATCGCCCCCGCGCGCCGCCGTCCCGGTCGCGGCTCAGCGGCGCTTGGCCGGGGCCGCGCCGCGCCTCTCCCGGATGCGCATGCTGACCATGATCGGGGAACCGGCGAAGCCGAACTCCTCGCGGATCCGCCGCTCGACGTACCGGCGGTAGGTCTCCTCCAGGAAGCCCGAGGTGAACAGCACGAACCGGGGCGGCTCGACGTCCGCCTGCGTGGCGAAAAGGATCTTCGGCTGCTTGCCGCCGCGTACCGGCGGGGGCGTCGCGGCCACCAGCTCGGCCATGAACGCGTTGAGCCTCGCCGTCGGCACCCGGGTGGACCAGGAGTCGAGCGCCCGCTCGATCGCCGGGACGAGCTTGTCCACGTTCCGCCCGGTTTTGGCGGAGATGTTCACCCGGAGCGCCCAGGGCGTGCGGACCATCTGGCGGTCGATCTCCCGCTCCAGCATGTGCCTGCGGTCCTCGTCCAGCAGGTCCCACTTGTTGAACGCGACCACCATGGCCCGGCCGGAGTCGATGACCATGCTCATGATGCGCAGGTCCTGCTCGGTGAGCGGCTGGGAGGCGTCGATCAGCACGACGGCCACCTCGGAGCGTTCGAGCGCGGCCTTGGTCCGCATGCCCGCGTAGAAGTCGGCGCCCTTCAGCTCGCGCTCGCGCCGCCGGATGCCGGCGGTGTCCACGAACCGCCACGTCCTGCCGCCCAGCTCGACGAGCTCGTCCACCGGGTCGCGGGTGGTGCCCGCCATCGGGTCGACCAGCACCCGCTCCTCCCCGACGAGCTTGTTGAGCAGGGAGGACTTGCCGACGTTGGGCTTGCCGACGAGCGCCACCCGGCGCGGCCCGCGCTCGACGCCGAACCGCTCGGGCGGGGCCTCGGGCAGCGCGTCGAGCACGACGTCGAGCAGGTCGCCGCTGGCGCGGCCGTGCAGCGCCGACACCGGGTGGGGCTCGCCCAGGCCGAGCGACCACAGCGCGGCGACCTCCAGCTCCAGCCGCTGGTTGTCGACCTTGTTCGCGGCGAGGATGACCGGCTTGCCGGAGCGGCGCAGCACGGTCCCGACGGCCTCGTCGGCGTCGGTGACGCCGACGGTGGCATCCACCACGAACACGACCACGTCGGCGAGCTCGGCCGCGACCTGCGCCTGCTCGGCGATGCGCAGGCCCATGCCGGTGGCGTCGGGGTCCCAGCCGCCGGTGTCCACCAGCGTGAACCGCCGCCCCCGCCAGGAGGCCTCGTAGGTGACCCGGTCGCGGGTCACGCCCGGCACGTCCTCCACGACCGCCTCCCGGCGGCCGATGATGCGGTTGACCAGGGTGGACTTGCCGACGTTCGGCCGCCCCACGATCGCGACCACGGGCAGCGGCCCGGCGTCGGGCCCCAGGCCCTCGCCGGCGCCGTCCTCCCGGCCGCCGGCGTCGAACTCCGCCGCCTCGGCCGCGATCCAGCCGTCGTCGTCATATTCCGCCGTCACGGCGTTCGCTCCTTCGTCAGGCGCAGCACCTCGGAGATGACCTCCTCGAGGCTGAGCGCCGTGGTGTCCAGCTCGACCGCGTCGTCCGCCTTGGCGAGCGGGCTGGCCGCCCGGGTCGAGTCCAAAGTGTCCCGCCGGGCCATCGCGGCCTGCTGCGCCTCGACGGTGGTGCCGGTCAGCTCCGCCGTACGGCGCCGCGCGCGGGCCTCGGCGCTCGCGGTCAGGAAGATCTTCACCGGGGCCTGCGGGGCGACCACGAGGCCGATGTCGCGGCCCTCGATCACGATGCCCGCGCCGTCCCGGCACGACTCGTCCATGATGGCCTGCTGCTGGGCGACCAGGCGGCGGCGCACCTCGGGCACCGCGCTGACGGCCGACACGGCGGCGGTGACCTCCGGCCCGCGGATCGGCCCCGCCACGTCCTCGCCGTCGACGGCGATGGCGGGCGCGTCCGGGTCGGTGCCCGAGGTGATCTCCGGCTCGCCGCTGCGGGCGGCGATCGCCTCCGGGTCGTCGAGGTCGACGCCCTGGCGCAGCATCCACCAGGTCATCGCGCGGTACATCGCCCCCGTGTCGAGATAGCGCAGCCCCAGCTCACGGGCGACCGCGCGCGACACGCTCGACTTGCCCGACCCCGAGGGACCGTCCATGGCGACGACCAGACCGGCCACGGTTGCTCCATTCCATGTGAGTTGTCGCCCATGAGGTTACCGGGATCGGGCCGCCGACCGCGCATCGGCGGCGCGATCATCGGCGCGATCGTCACCGCGAGCATGACTCGGTCAGCGCGTGTCCGGAGCCCAGCTTCCGTGGAAGCCGAGCGGGATCCGGGCCGGCAGGTGCACCACGGCCACCGGCTCGCCGGTGAAGTCCTGGGCGGACAGGATCATCAGGTCGGCCGCGCCCCGGTCGGGGTTGTTGACGTAGGCGAGCACGTAGCCGTCGTCCTCCGCGGCGGCGCCCTCGGCGGGGACGAAGACGGGCTCGCCCGCGTAGGCGTCCCGGCGCAGATTCCTGGTCTGCTTGGATCCGATCCGCAGGTCGTGCTTGATCAGGGCGTTGCCGAACGCGTCGTCGTCCAGGTCGTTCAGGTCGGGGCCGCCCACGGCGAACCGCTCGTTGAGGTCGCCGACGCAGACGGCGTAGCCGTACCGGTAGGGGAGGGAGACGTACCGCTCGTCCACGCGGGGGAACTCCTGGGCGCGGTCGTCCAGGCGGCTCGTGGTCACCTTGCCCGCCGGCACGTCGATCGTCCACCGGTCGAGGGTGGGCAGGCCGCCTTCGAGCCGCCCGCCGCCGAACACGCGCGGGTAGACGACCGCGTCCACGACCACCCGGTCGCCGTCGTCGTAGGCGTTGAGCGTGTGGAACACCCAGCACGGGTCGAGGTCGAACCAGCGCACGTCCGCCGCCCCGCCCTCGCGCGGCAGCAGCCCGACGCGGGCCCGGTGGCGCTCGTTCCACGAGTACGGCAGGCCGACGCCCCGGGCGGCGAGCTCCATGTCGAAGGTGATCGGCAGGTCGTAGACGACCACGTACCTCTCGGTGAGGGCGCAGTCGTGGACCATCGGGGAGCCCTCGACCGGGATGTTCACCGTGCGGGTGACCAGGCCGGCCTTGTCGATCCTGACGTACTGGAGGTGATCCCAGCCCCAGTAGTAGGCGATCGCGTGCAGCTCGCCGGTGCGCGGGTCGAGTTTGCTGTGCGCGACGTACCCGCCGGGCAGCGTGCCGCCGAAGTCGCACGGGCCGATCGTGTCCAGCTCATAGGTCAGCTCGTACGGCCGCGGCCCGGCCTCCACGAGCGCGAGCGTGCGCCCGGCGTGCTCGATCACGTGGGTGTTGGCGGGGAAGTCCATGCCGTCGTGCACGGGGCCGCCCGGCCACGGCTCCCCCAGCCGCTCGGCGACCCGCGCCGAGCGCACCCAGCGGTTGCGGTACCACTCGGCCCGCCCGTCCCGCAGCCGTACGCCGTGGACCATGCCGTCGCCCAGGAACACGTGCAGCTTGGGATCGTCGAGGCTCATCGGGTTGGGCCCGTTGCGCAGGTAGCGTCCGTTCAGCTCGGCGGGGATCCGCCCGGTCACGGGCAGGTCGAACGCGGTGACCTCCTCGGTCACCGGGGTGAAGACGCCTCGGAAGTTCTCGTGCTCGGTCGTGGGGGACATCCGGTTTCCCTTCCTGCCGGTCATGCCTTGATGTCTTCGGGTGTGCGCTCGCGTGGGGCCGCGCAGGTCGTGCACGGTCGTTCCGGCCGCTCAGGGGGCGCCCAGGATGCGGTCGAGCACCATGGTCGCCATCAGGCGGAACGCGTCGGCGGCCCGGTCGGGCTCGATCATCTGGGCGAGCTCCAGGCTCACCGCCCCGTGTATGGCCATCCAGAACACCTCGGCGACGGCGACGGGGTCGCCCTCGGTGATGCGCCCGGCCTTCATGCAGGCCTCTACCCCGCGGACGACGAATCCCAAGGTGGCCTTGGCGGTCCTCACCGCCTCCGGTCCCGGCTTGAATCCCGGGACGGTCCGCTGGAACATGACGCGGTAGTAGTCGGGCTCGGCGAGCGCGTAGTCGCGGTAGGCCCAGGCGAGCGCCCGCAGGTAGGCCACGGGATCGTCGCCGACCGGAACCTCGGCCAGCCGCCGCCCGAAACGGGCGAACCCCTCCAGCCACAGCGCCTCGACGAGCCCGTCCTTGCCGCCGAACATCGTGTAGATGACCTTGGTCGAGCAGCCGACCTCGCCGGCGATCCGCCGCACCGTCAGCGCGGCCACCCCCTCGGCCACCAGCAGCCGCGTGGCGGCGTCGAGGATCGCCGTCCGCACGGCCTCCTGCCCGGCGCGCTGCGCCTTCACGTACGCGCTGAACACCATGTCTGGGTAACACCGTTTTCGTCCGGAAACACTGTTACCCACTTTGTACGCCGACGCCGCACTCGGGTCAAGAGGACGTCCTGAGAAGAACGGGTTCAGGACGGTACGTCCCAGCCGTGGGCGCGCAGCGCCTCGGCGAGGGTGGCGGCGGACTCGGGCTGGACGGACAGCTCGGCCAGACCCAGCGGAAGTCCGGGGGCGTGTTCGAGCCGGACGTCCTCGATGTTGACGCCGGTCTCCTCGGCCACCTGGAAGAGCCGGGCCAGCTCGCCGGGACGGTCGCCGATGACGACCTGGACGACGGTGTACGTGCGGGCGGGGCCGCCGTGCTTGCCCGGGATGCGGCCGCGACCGGCGACGCCGCGCTTCAGCAGATCGACGACGTCCGTCATGGCCTCGTCGCCGCGGTCGGCCGTCCGGCGCAGCGCCGCCGCGGCGGCGGCGAGGTCGTCGGCGACGGCCTGGAGGACCTCGGCGACGGGCAGGGCGTTGCCGGACAGGATGCCCGTCCACAGGTCCGGGTCGCTCGCGGCGATGCGGGTGACGTCGCGCACGCCCTGCCCGGCCAGGCCGAGGGCGACGCCGGGGGCGTCGGCGAGGCGGGCGGCGACGGCGGCGGCCGTCACGTGCGGGGCGTGCGAGATCAGCGCGACGGCCTCGTCATGGTCGTCGGCGCTCACCCGCACGGGCTCGGCGCCGCACAGCTTGATCAGGCCGAGCACGGTCTCCACGGCGTCGGCCGAGGTCTCCTCCGTCGGGCAGTACGCCCACGGGCGGCCGAGGAACAGGTCGGCGCGGGCGGCGGCCGGGCCCGAGCGCTCGCTGCCCGCCAGCGGATGCCCGGCGGCGTAGCCGGCCAGATCGCAGCCCAGCTCGGCCGCGCGCCGCAGCGGCAGCGCCTTGACGCTGGCCACGTCGGTGTAGAAGCGGGCGGTGCCCGCGCGCTGGAGGCGGAGCAGCTCGTCGGCGACGAACGGCGGCGGCACCGCGATCACCGCCAGATCGACGGGCGCGGCGGGCGGGACCGCCGGTGGCCACTCCTGGCCCGCGCCGAATTCACGCGCGAGCCGTACGGCCCCCGGGTCGCGGTCGGCGAGGTAAACGGTGACGTCGTGCTCGCGCAGCGCGAGGGCGACCGAGGTGCCGATGAGTCCGGTGCCGACGACCAGGACGCTGGAGATGCTCACCGGACCGCCGTTCCGCAGATGGTCGCGCAGCGCCGACATGGTGACGCGGCGCTCATTGCGCGATGTCCACTCGGAGGGCGACGGCTCCGCGCAGGTAGACGTGCTGGATCTCCTGGCGGGGCCGGTCGGTCTCCACGTGGGCCATCAGGCGCACGACCCGGGGCAGCGCGCCCGGCACGTCGATCTCCGTCGCGCAGATCAGCGGGACGTCGTGGAAGCCGAGCTTGCGCGCGGCCAGCGCGGGGAACTCGGCGGTCAGGTCGGGGGTTGCCGTGAAGATGACGCTGATCACGTCGTCGGTGGTGAGCCTGTTGCGCTCCATCACCTCGGTCACCAGCTCGGTGACCCCGGCGAGGATGGCCTCGCGTTCGTTGGCCTCGACCTGGATCGCTCCGCGGATCGCGCGCACCATGATGTTCCCTTCATACGTACGCTCGCGGGGGCCGGTCCTGGCGGAGCGGCCCCCGCGAGCGGCGGTTTACAGGCCGACGACGGCGTACAGGTCGCCGATCTCCGTGACCGTCAGCGAACGGATCGTACCGGGCTTCAACCGCCCCAGCTTCACCGGCCCGAACTCTATTCGGGCCAGGTCGATGACCCGGTGGCCGGCCTTCTCCATCATCCGCCGGACGATGTGCTTGCGGCCCTCGTGCAGCACGATCTCCACCAGCGCCTGGCGGGCGTGCTCCTGGACGACCTTGAAGTCGTCGGCCCTGGCGAGGCCGTCGTCGAGCTCGATGCCCTGCTTGAGACGGCGGGCCAGATCGCGCGGGATGGGGCCGGGGACCTTCGCCCAGTACTTCTTCAGCACGCCGTAGCTGGGGTGGGTCAGCCGGTGGGCCAGCTCGCCGTCGTTGGTGAGGATGAGCAGGCCCTCGGTCTCGGTGTCCAGCCGTCCCACGTGGAACAGCCGCTTCGGCAGGTCGGCGACGTAGTCGGCGAGCGACGGCCGCCCCTCCGGGTCGGACATCGTGCTGATCACGCCGATCGGCTTGTTGATGGCGTAGTAGACCAGGTCGGGTGCGGTCGGGATGCGCTTGCCGTCCACCCGGATGACCTGCCGGGCCGGATCGACCCGCGCGCCGAAGCGGCGCACCACCTGGCCGTCCACGGTGACGCGGCCCTCGCCGATCATCTCCTCGCAGGCGCGGCGGCTGGCCACGCCCGCCCCCGCCAGGACCTTCTGCAGCCGGACGCCGTCGGGCACCTCGGTGGTGTCCCGCTCGTCGGTGTAACCGGCGGGGAAGATGTCGGCGTCCCTGCGCGGCTGGGCCGCGCCTTTGAACGGGCGCTCATCGAGCCGCCGCCCGCTCTGTCCCCTGTACGGCGTGCCGTCGCGGTCGCCCGCGCGGTCCCGGAAGGGCGTGTCGCGGTCGGACGAGCGGCCGTAGCGGGCCCTCGAAAGGCCGGGACGCGCCGCGCGGAAGCCGTCACGCCGCCCGGTCACGCCGCCCCGGCGATCGCCGACGCCGCCGATGGTCCGCACCTCGTCGGCGGGACCGTCCCAGTCGTCCCAGCCGCCCCGGCGGTCCCTGCCGTCGCGGCGGTCGCGGCCGTCGCGGCGGTCGCGGCCGTCGCGGCCGAACTCACGCCGGTCGTCGCGCCCGGCGTCCCGCCTCGTGCGGTCCCGGCCGCCACGGTCCCGTCCTGTTACGTCCCGGTCGGCGCGGGTCCGCGCGTCGCCGCCCCAGGAGTCGCCCCGGCCCCGTGCGCCGCCGGACCGCCCGCCGGTTGAGCCTGCGCGCGGGCCGCCCGCCGCGCCGGAGAAGCCGCCACGACGCTCGCCTCCCGCACCGCCACGACGCTCGCCTCCCGCACCGCCCCGGCGCTCGCCGCCGGCGCCGGACCGGGGGTTGGCCCGTGTTCCGCCGCGGGACGCGCGCGGAACCTCGCCGCGCTCGCCGCGGGATTCGACGGGGGCGTCGCGTCGTGATCCGCCGCGCTGGTCGCCGCCACGGCCGCCGCTGCGACCGGTGCCGCGACCTCGACCGCGTCCATCACCGGACGGGGTACCACGCCTGTTGTTCACTACTTCTGCTCCTCAAGGCCTTCGATGTCGTCGGGGAGGAACGGGGCGAGCTCGGGAAGCTCGCCCAGGTCGCGCAGACCCAGCCTCTCCAGGAAGTAACTCGTTGTGCGGTACAGCACGGCCTGCGTCTCCGGGTCGGTCCCGGCCTCCTCGACCAGGCCGCGGGCCACCAGGGTGCGCATCACGCCGTCGCTGTTGACCCCTCGTACGGCCGAGACGCGGGCCCGGCTGACGGGCTGACGGTAGGCCACCACCGCGAGGGTCTCCAGCGCCGCCTGGGTCAGCCGCGTCTGCTGGCCGTCCCGGACGAAACGCTCCACGAAGGGCGCGCACTCGGCGCGCGTGTAGAAGCGCCAGCCGCCCGCGACCTCCCGCAGGTCAAAACCCCTCCCGGCGGCCGTGTATTCCGCCGCCAGTTCGCGCAGGGCCGCCGCCACCTCGCCGGTGGGCCGCTCCAGCACCTGAGCGAGCGTCACCTCGGCGACCGGTTCGTCCACGACCAGCAGGATCGCCTCCAGCTCCGCGTGCAACCCGGGCTCGCCGCCGGGGCCCCGGGACGGGTGGGGGGTCTGTGGTTCGGGGGCGCTCACGCCCGTGGCGGAACCGTCAGTCATCGGCAGCCTCTTCGCCTTCCGCGGCGGGGGTCGAGTCGGTGGCGGGGGCGGCGGGCTCGTCGTAGTCGTCGGTCACCGCCACGTCGCCGTCGTCGGTGCCCGTCCAGATCACGTGCAGGTCTCCGAGCGGTTCGAGCTGCTCGAAGGAGACGGCCGCCTCGCGGTACAGCTCCAGGACGGCGAGGAAACGCGCGACGATTTCGAACGTGCCCTCGCAGTCGGAGATCAGGGCGCGGAAGGTGGCCTTGCGCACCCGCCTGAGCCGCTCCACCAGAATAGCGGCCTGTTCGCGCACGCTGGCCAGCGGTTGGTAGATGTGCGTGGTGGAGACCGTCGGCGGTTTCTTCGGCGTGAAGGCACGCGCGGCGATCTTCGCCAGCCCCTCCGGGCCGACGCCGAGCACGAGTTCGGGCAGCAGCCCGGCGAACCGCGGCTCCATGGGCACCAGCCGGGGGAAGCGCAGCGCCTCCTCGGCCATGCGCCCGGAGAACACCTTCGCGACCTCCTTGTACGCCCGGTACTGCAGCAGCCGGGCGAACAGCAGGTCGCGGGCCTCCAGCAGGGCGAGGTCCTCCTCGTCCTCCACCTCGCCGCTGGGCAGCAGCCGGGCGGCCTTCAGGTCGAGCAGCGTGGCGGCGACGAGCAGGAAGTGACTGGTCTGGTCCAGGTCCCACTCCGGGCCGCGGGAGCGGATGTACGCGATGAACTCGTCGGTGACCTGGTGCAGGGAGACCTCGGTGATGTCCAGCTTGTGCTTGGAGATCAGGTTCAGCAGCAGGTCGAACGGCCCCTCGAAGACCTCCAGGTGCACCTGGAAGCCCTCCGGCGCCGGTGCGTTCTCCTGCTGCTCGACCTGCTTGACCACCCGCCCATTGTCCCGCACGTACGCGACCGCCCGGCCCCCAAGCCGGGACCGCGCCGCGGCTACTCGCGCCGGGGCCAGCGGGCGAGCAGCTCCCTGGCGAGCTCGCGGTAGGCGGTGGCGCCCATCGAGGCCGGGTCGAACTGGGTGATCGGCTCGCCGGCGAGGGTGGCGTCGGGGAAGCGCACCGTACGGTTGATCACCGTGTGGAAGACCTTGTCGCCGAAGCCCTGCATGATCGTCTGCAGGACCTCGCGGGCGTGCAGCGTACGCGGGTCGTACATGGTGGCGAGCAGGCCGTCGATGACCAGGTCCTTGTTGAGGCGCTCCTGCACCTTGGTGATCGACTCCATCAGCAGCGCGACGCCGCGCAGCGCGAAGAACTCGCACTCCAGCGGAACGATCACACTGTGCGCGCAGGTGAGCGCGTTGACGGTGAGCAGGCCCAGCGAGGGCTGGCAGTCGATCAGGCAGATGTCGTAGTGCGGCAGCAGCGGCTCAAGCGCCCGGCCCAGGGCGAACTCGCGGGCCACCTCGTTGACCAGCCGGATCTCCGCGCCGGACAGGAAGATGTTGCTGGGCAGCAGGTCCATGCCCTCGACGCTGGTCTCCAGCAGCACGTGGTCGGTGGTGACGTCCGCCTCCTCCATCAGGAGGTCGTAGACCGTCGTCTCCAGCGGCCGGGGGTCGATGCCCAGCCCCACCGACAGGGCCCCCTGCGGGTCGAAGTCGACCAGCAGGACCTTCTGGCCGCACTCGGCGAGCGCGGCGCCCAGGTTGATGGTGGTGGTCGTCTTGCCGACGCCGCCCTTCTGGTTGACCATGGCGACCACTCGGGCCGGGCCGTGGGTCGTGGGCGGCACCGGCTCCGGGAAGACCGGACGCGGCCGCCCCGTGGGCCCAAGGACCTGGCCGGAGGCGTCAGCCCAGGACCCCTCGGGGGTGGTCCCCAGGGGGCTTGCGTGGGTCGTCGTCGTTGTCACCAGATGAACCTCCCTGACAGCCCCGAAACGGACCGTCCGGACGGACACTATGGGGTCAGCATCTATGCGGCAAGGCGACTCGCCCGGTAACGCCGAAGTTCGACGCACGGTCAAGGACGGCCGCGGGGGTGCGCGGCCGCGTAGGCGTCCCGTAGCTTGTCGACCGCCACCAAAGTGTAGACCTGCGTCGTGGTCACCGAGGCGTGACCGAGAAGTTCCTGGACAACTCTGACATCCGCGCCACCGTCCAGCAGGTGCGCCGCGAACGAGTGCCGCAGCATGTGCGGGGAGACGCCGTCGAGGCCGGCGCGCTCGGCCGCCGCCTGAAGCACCTCCCAGGCGCCCTGCCGGGTGAGCCGCCCGCCCCTGGCGTTGAGGAAGAGCGCGTGGGTGCCGTGCCCGTGCGCGGCGATCTGCGGGCGTGCGCGGGCCAGGTAGGCGCGCAGGGCGTCGCCCGCGTAGCGGCCGAGCGGCACCTGGCGGGTCCGCCCGCCCTTGCCGCGCAGCCGTACCCGTTCCACTCCCCCGCCGCACGCGGCGCACGGATCCGCTCCCTCGCCCTCGCCGCGACGGGCAAGGTCGTGGCACGCGGCGCACTCGCCCGGTGCGGCTCGGCGGTCGCCTCCGGCGTGGTCCCCCTGCCCGGCAGTCCCGGCGTGCTCTTCCCGCCCCGCGGACGCGCCGCCGCCGTCCTGCCCGCCGACCGCCGACCGGCCTGCGAGCGGGAACCCCTCGTACGGCCCGCCGAGATCGACGTCCTCGACGGTGAGCCCGACCGCCTCGGAGATCCGGGCGCCGGTGCCGTACAGGACCTCAAGCAGCGCCCGGTTGCGCAGCGTCAGCGGCGCGCCCTCGGGCCCGGAGGCGGCGATGAGCCGCTCCACGTCGCCGACGCCGATCGCCTTGGGCAGCCTTCGGAGCCGCCGGGGCGGGCGCACCTGACCGGCCGGGTCGTGCGCGGCGACCCCCTCCCGTACGGCGAAGCGGTGCAGCCCGCGCACCGCCGACACCGCCCTGGCCGCCGAGCCGGCCCCGAGGGCGGGGTGGCGCTCGTCCCCCTCGCGCAGCGCGTCGAGGAACGCCACCACGTCGCACTCGGCGACCTCGGCGATCGTGCGCCGTCCCCGCCCCTGCAGGTGCTCCAGGTAACGCCGCAGGTCACGCCGGTAGGACGCGAGCGTGTTGGCGGCCAGGCCACGCTCGGTGGCCAGGTGGGCGAGGTAGCCCGCCAGCACGGCGTCGGTGTCGGCGTGAGGACTCAGGGCGTCGAACCTCCCGTCATGCCCGTGGCATGGAATCATGCCCCGGCACGGGCCTGCCCCGCGGGCGTCATTCCATGCGGGTCATGCCTCCGGGGCGTCGGCGGGACGCAGGGCGGCGAAACCGCCGAGCGAAGCGGCGTACGCGGCGAGAATACCCGCCACCGCCGGGAGATTGTGGATCTTACCGGACAACGCCTTGGCGACGGCGTCGCGCAGCGGCACCCACACCACCGGCATGCCGATCTCCTCGTGCCGGGGCACGTGGTCGATCTCCTCCTCGGGAATCCTCGCCAGGTCCCTGGCGAGGAAGATCCGGATCCGCTCGTCGGACGCGCCGGGCGTGGTGTAGGTGTCCAGCAGCGTGTGCCAGGTGGCCGCCCGGTAACCGGCCTCCTCGGCCAGCTCGCGGGCCGCGTTGTCGACCAGCGGCTCGCCGGGCACGTCGCGGAGCCCGGCCGGCAGCTCCCACAGCAGCCGCCGGGTGGGGTGCCGGTACTGGCGCAGCAGCAGCACGCGTTCGGCGTCGTCGAGGGCGACGACGGCCACCGAGCCGGGGTGCAGCACGTAGTCGCGGTCGGCGACCTCGCCGCCGGGCATGCTCACGCTGTCGGTGCGTACGGAGATCACCCGGGCCCGAAAGCGGTCCTTGGCGGACACCACCTCCCACGCCTCGGGCACGTCGACGACGTCGTCCGGGGTCAGCTCGCCGGGCAGGCCGGACACGGCGGTCATCCCCGCCCCGCCTTCACCTCGGCCTCACGTACCTCCGCGTACGCCAGGGCCGCGCCGACCAGCCCGCGGAACAGCGGGTGCGGGCGGGTGGGCCGGGACCGGAACTCGGGGTGGGCCTGGGTGCCGATGAAGAACGGATGCTGGTCGGGCGGCAGCTCGGCGTACTCGACCAGGCGGCCGTCCGGCGACAGGCCGGAGAAGACCATGCCGATCTTCTCCAGCGTCTCGCGGTAGGCGTTGTTCACCTCGTACCGGTGCCGGTGCCGCTCCTCCACGCGGGCCATGCCGTACAGCTGCCGGGCGAGCGTGCCCTCGCCGAGTTTGGCGGGGTAGAGGCCGAGGCGCATGGTGCCGCCCATGTCGCGTTCCCCGGCGACGACGTCCTTCTGGTCGGCCATCGTGGAGATGACGGGGTGGGCGGACTCGGGGTCGAACTCGGTGCTGTTGGCCCCCTCGACGCCGGCGAGGTTGCGGGCCGCCTCGATGACCATGCACTGCATGCCGAGGCAGATGCCGAGCAGCGGGATCTTGTTCTCCCGGGCGTGCCGGATCGCGCCGACCTTGCCCTCGATGCCGCGCACGCCGAAGCCGCCGGGGATGAGCACCCCGTCGACGCCGTCGAGCTCGCGGGCCGCGCCCTCGGGGGTCTCGCAGTCGTCGCTCTTGACCCAGCGGATGTTGACCCGGGCGTCGGCGGCGAACCCGCCCGCGCGCAGCGCCTCGGTGACCGACAGGTAGGCGTCGGGCAGGTCGATGTACTTGCCGACCAGCGCGATCGTGACCTCGTCGGCGGGACGGTGCACGCGGCGCAGCAGCTCGTCCCACTCCTTCCAGCCGACGTCGCGGAACGGCAGGCCGAGGCGGCGCACCACGTACGCGTCGAGGCCCTCGGCGTGCAGCACCTTGGGGATGTCGTAGATGCTGGCGGCGTCGACGGCGGAGACGACGGCGTCCTCGTCCACGTCGCACATGAGGCTGATCTTGCGCTTGAGGCCCTGGGTGATCGGGCGGTCCGAGCGGCACACGATCGCGTCGGGCTGGATGCCGATGCTGCGCAGCGCGGCCACCGAGTGCTGGGTGGGCTTGGTCTTCAGCTCCCCGCTCGGGCCGATGTACGGCAGCAGCGACACGTGCAGGAAGAACACGTTGTCGCGGCCCACCTCGTGGCGGACCTGGCGCACGGCCTCCAGGAACGGCAGCGACTCGATGTCGCCGACGGTGCCGCCGACCTCGGTGATCACCACGTCCACCTCGGGGCCCGCCATGGCCCGGATGCGCTCCTTGATCTCGTTGGTGATGTGCGGGATCACCTGGACGGTGTCCCCCAGGTACTCGCCGCGCCGCTCCTTGGCGATCACGTTGGAGTACACCTGGCCGGTGGTGACGTTGGCCGAGCCGTGCAGCTCGGTGTCGAGGAAGCGCTCGTAGTGGCCGATGTCCAGGTCGGTCTCGGCGCCGTCGTTGGTGACGAACACCTCGCCGTGCTGGAACGGGTTCATCGTTCCCGGATCGACGTTGAGGTACGGGTCGAGCTTCTGCATCGTCACCCGCAGGCCCCGAAGCTTGAGCAGCCGGCCGAGACTGGAGGCCGTGAGGCCCTTGCCCAGACTGGAGGCTACGCCGCCGGTCACGAACAGATGCTTGGTGTTTGCGGCGCTGCGCACTTGGGCTCCCGTGGTCCGAAGTCTGGCGGCCGGTCGGTCTGACTCAGCGCCCTGTCCACGGGCTCTCAGGTTATCAAAGCCTGTCCGTGAAGTGCCGTGACAGTGACGACGGATACGACAAATCGGATGAATCAGTAGACGCCCACGATATGCGGACGTTCCGACTTTACTAACCACAGGGTAACTTGTGCCGTTATGTCACTCCGTGCTGCCTTGCGCCGTGCCACGGGCCGCCTGATCCACAGAGGCTGGGCCGCCGTGCGCGCGGCGGGGGCCATCACCCCGGCCAGCCCCGGCGGATACCGGTTCCGCGTGCTCGGGGACGGCGCCTGCATCGCCTTTCCCGTCGGCGCGATCTTCGGGGAGGAGTGGATCGAGATCGGCGCCCATACCCTCGTCGGCGAGCGCGTCTCGCTGTCGGCCGGCATGGGGCCGGGCCTCGACCTCGGGCCCGATCCGATCGTCCGCATCGGCGGAGGCTGCTCGATCGGCCGCGGCAGCCACATCGTGGGCCACCAGTCCATCGAGATCGGCGACCATGTGTTCACCGGGCCGTACGTCTACATCACCGACCAGAACCACGTCTACGACGATCCCGAGCAGCCCATCGGCCGCCAGTGGCCGCGCAACAGCCCCGTGTCGATCGGCTCGGGCTCCTGGCTCGGCACCGGCGCGATCATCCTGCCCGGCACCCGGATCGGCCGCCAGTCGGTCGTCGCCGGGGGCGCGGTCGTCCGCGGCCATTTTCCCGACCACTCGGTCCTCGCGGGGGTTCCCGCCCGGGTGGTCCGCACCTACACCCCGCAGGAGGGCTGGCACCGGCCCGGCGCGGCCTCGCGAACGCCCTCGGCCTCCGTCGCGCCGTCGGGCTCGGACGCACCGCCCGGGCCGCAGGGGTCCTCGATCCCGCCCGAGGTCCTGGACTCGCTCATCGCCGCCCAGCCGGCCCGCGCCCCTGGACCGAATGACGTTCTAACGGATACGGTCACACCATGCGGACCGACGTCTCTGCGAGATTCGGGGTCGAGTTCCCCCTCTTCGCCTTCAGCCACTGCCGCGACGTCGTCGCAGCGGTCACCAACGCGGGCGGCTTCGGCGTCCTCGGGGCCATCGCCTACTCGGCCGAGGACCTCGACACCGAGCTGAGCTGGATCGACCGGCAGGTGGGCGGGCGGCCGTACGGGGTGGACGTGCTGGTGCCCGGGAAGATCGACGAATCGGCGCGGGGCGACGCCGCCCGCATCCTCGACGCGATCCCCGCGGCGCACCGCGACTTCGTGGCGCACCTGTTCGCCAAGTACGGCGTGCCGGGCGAGGTGCCCGGCCTGTCCCCGGAGGGCGGCGACGCGGGCGAGATCGGGCAGCGGGTCACCGCCGAGGGCGCCACCGCCCTCATCGACGTCGCGCTGAAGCACCCGATCGGCCTCATCGCCAGCGCGCTCGGCCCGCCGCCGCCGATCATGGTGGAGAAGGCGCGGGCCGCCGGGGTGCCGGTCGCCGCCCTCGTCGGGACCGTCGAGCACGCCCGCCGCCAGGTCGCCGCAGGGGTGGATCTGATCGTCGCCCAGGGCTCGGAGGCCGGCGGCCACACCGGCGAGATCTCCACCATGGTCCTGGTCCCCCAGGTGGTGGACGCGGTCGCGCCGATCCCCGTGCTCGCCGCGGGCGGCATCGCCACCGGCCGCCAGATGGCCGCCGCCCTCGCCCTGGGCGCGTCCGGCGTCTGGTGCGGCTCGGTCTGGCTCACCACCGAGGAGGCCGAGACGGACCCGGTCGTCAAGCGCAAGATGCTCGCCGCGACCTCCCGGGACACCGTCCGCTCCCGCTCCCGCACCGGCAAGCCCGCCCGCCAGCTCCGCTCGGCCTGGACGACGGAGTGGGACGAGTCCCCCGAAAGCCCCGGCTCCCTGCCCATGCCCCTGCAACTGCTCCTGGCGGAGGGGGTCATGGGCCGCATCATCCAGGCCGCCGAAGCCGGCAACCCGGGCGCCCAGGAACTCGCCAACTACTTCGTCGGCCAGGTCGTGGGCCAGCTGAACCAGATCAAACCCGCCCGCCAGGTCGTCTACGACATGATCGAGGAGTTCGCCGAGACGATCGAACGCCTGGAACGCCTCACCTCCGACTGACCGCCCGGGAGCCCGGAGACAGGCACGCCCGACTCCGGCGCGACGTGGAGCCCGCGGCACGGCCGGATCGCGTCAGTGCACGCCGGCCTCGCGCATGTCGCGGAGCTCGCGCTTGAGTTCCTTGATCTCGTCGCGGAGGCGGGCGGCGACCTCGAACTGCAGGTCGGCCGCGGCCTGGTGCATCTGCTCGGTGAGGGACTCGATCAGGGACTCGAGCTGGGCGCGGGGCATCTCGCCGGCGATGGCCTTGGCGTGGCGGCCCGCGGCCGGGCCGTTGCGGCCGACGCCGCCGCCGGGGACCGGGGCCTTGCCGCGGCTCTGCTGGCGGCCGCCGCCGAGGAGCTGCTCGGTGTCGGCGTCCTCGCGGGCGAGCTGGTCGAGGATGTCGGCGATGCGCTTGCGCAGCGGCTGCGGGTCGATGCCGTTGGCCTCGTTGTAGGCGATCTGCTTGGCGCGGCGGCGGTTGGTCTCGTCGATGGCGCGCTGCATCGACGGGGTGACCGTGTCCGCGTACATGTGCACCTGGCCGGAGACGTTGCGGGCGGCGCGGCCGATCGTCTGGATGAGGGAGGTCTCCGAGCGCAGGAAGCCCTCCTTGTCGGCGTCGAGGATGCTCACCAGCGACACCTCGGGCAGGTCGAGGCCCTCGCGCAGCAGGTTGATGCCGACGAGCACGTCGAACTCGCCCATGCGCAGCTCGCGCAGCAGCTCGATGCGGCGCAGCGTGTCCACCTCGCTGTGCAGGTAGCGCACCCGGATGCCGAGCTCGAGCAGGTAGTCGGTGAGATCCTCGGCCATCTTCTTGGTGAGCGTGGTGACCAGGACGCGCTCGTCGCGCTCGGCCCGCTCGCGGATCTCGTGCACCAGGTCGTCGATCTGGCCCTTGGTCGGCTTGACCACGACCTCGGGATCGACCAGGCCGGTCGGCCGAATCACCTGCTCGACCACGTCGCCGCCGACGCGCCCCAGCTCGTACGGCCCCGGCGTGGCCGACAGGTAGACGGTCTGGCCGATGCGCTCCAGGAACTCCTCCCACTTCAGCGGCCGGTTGTCCATCGCGCTCGGCAGCCGGAAGCCGTGCTCGACCAGCACCCGCTTGCGGGAGGCGTCGCCCTCGTACATGGCGCCGATCTGCGGGACCGTCTGGTGCGACTCGTCGAGCACGAGGAGGAAGTCCTCGGGGAAGTAGTCGAGCAGGGTGTTGGGCGCGGTGCCGGGGCCGCGGCCGTCGATGTGCCGCGAGTAGTTCTCGATGCCCGAGCAGGTGCCGACCTGGCGCATCATCTCGATGTCGTAGGCGGTGCGCATGCGCAGCCGCTGCGCCTCCAGCAGCCTGCCCTGCCGCTCCAGCTCCGCGAGCCGCTCGGCCAGCTCGGTTTCGATGTCGCGGATCGCCCGCTCCATGCGCTCGGGGCCGGCGACGTAGTGCGAGGCGGGGAAGATGTACAGCTCCTCGTCCTCGCTGAGCACCTCGCCGGTGAGCGGGTGCAGCGTGGCGAGCTTCTCGATCTCGTCGCCGAACATCTCGATGCGGACGGCGAGCTCCTCGTACTGCGGGATGACCTCGATCGTGTCGCCCCGCACCCGGAAGGTGCCGCGGGTGAACGACAGGTCGTTGCGCGCGTACTGCATGTCGACCAGGCGGCGCAGCAGCGCGTCGCGCTCGATCTCCTGGCCGACCCGCAGCCGGACCATGCGGTCGACGTACTCCTGCGGGGTGCCCAGGCCGTAGATGCACGAGACGGAGGCGACCACGACCGTGTCGCGGCGGGTGAGCAGCGAGTTGGTCGCCGAGTGGCGCAGCCGGTCCACCTCGTCGTTGATCGAGGAGTCCTTCTCGATGTAGGTGTCGGTCTGCGGGACGTACGCCTCGGGCTGGTAGTAGTCGTAGTAGGAGACGAAATACTCCACCGCGTTGTCGGGGAGCATCTGCCGCAGCTCGTTGGCGAACTGCGCGGCGAGCGTCTTGTTCGGCTGCATGACCAGGACCGGGCGCTGCAGCCGCTCGATCAGCCAGGCGATGGTCGCGGTCTTGCCCGTGCCCGTGGCGCCGAGCAGCACGCAGTCCTTCTCGCCCGCCTTGATGCGACGCTCCAGCTCGGCGATCGCGGCGGGCTGGTCGCCGGACGGGGTCATGTCGGTGACGACCGTGAAGGGCGCCACCTTTCGCTGCAGATCTGTTACCGGCCTCACGTCTCCCAACCTACGCTCTCCGGCCGACAATTCTCGCCCCGGCGGCAGGGCGCCCCACGCGAGCGATCACCATACGCGAGCGCCGTGCGACCGAATTGTGAACGCGCACCGATACGGTACGAGTCCCTCCAGCGAACGAATCGAGGATGCGATGGCAACACCGCGACAGGAGGTCGCGCGACGGGCGAGGGCCGTCGCCCAGGGGGCGGCGCAGACGATCGCCCAGGGCGGCGACCCGCGCCAGGCCGTCCTGCAGGCCGCCGCCCAGTACGCGGGCGGCGGCGACGCCGACGGCGGCGGCCAGGAGCCGGCGTTCCGGCTCGACCCCGGCGACTTCGGCGCGGCCCGCCAGCAGGGCGCGTCGGTGGGCACCCGGATCGAGGCGCACACGGCCCCACTCGACGAGGCCGGCGAGATCATCAACCGCAGTTTCCAGGCGCAGGGCCCGGGCGGCGAGCCGATCCACGTCATCTCCCCCGTGATCATCCCCAAGGGGCAGACGGCGCGGCTGGTGCTGCCCCTGCTCGTGCTCGCCGCGCTCGGCGTCGCCGGGCTGCTGGCGACCGGGCTGCCCGACGGCGCGCGCGTGCTGTTCGGGCCGCACTACTGGGCCGTCCTGGTGCTGGCCGCCGCGTTCCTGTGGTGGCGGCGCGGCGTGGTCATGGTGCCCGAGGGCTGCAAGGCGCTGATCACGAAGTTCGGCAAGCTCGTGCAGATCGCCGAGCCGGGCCGGGTGACGCTGTTCAACCCGTGGAAGCGGGTCAGCTACGTGGTCAACACCACCCGCGAGTTCCCGTTCAACGCGCCCATCCGCGAGGCGCCCACCCAGCAGGGCGTCAAGGCCTCGGTCGACTTGTTCCTGCAGTTCCGCATCGAGGACCCGGCCGAGTTCATCTTCGTGCTCGGCTCGGTGAGCGGCTTCCAGGCCAAGCTGCAGAACGCGGTCAGCGAGGTCACCCGCAGCCTCATCTACGCCCAGCGCGCCGAGGACATCTACGACCTGGTGGGCGAGAGCACCCAGGACATGCTGGAGAGCCTCAACCAGCAGTTCCTGCCCGCCGTACGGCTCACCAACGTCAACATCACGCACGCCGAGCCGTCCAGCCAGGAGTACCGCATGGACCTGGCGGCCCCCGAGATGGTGCGGGTCGCCAAGGAGGCCTACACCTACGAGTACGAGCTGCAGCTGCGCAAGGAGCAGAACGAGGGCGACCTCACCAAGGAGCGCGCCGGGCTGCAGGAGACGCTGTCGGCGATCCAGGCCGACATCGCCGGCTACCAGGCGCAGATGGACACCGCGCTGGAGCGCGAGTCGAACAAGGCCAAGGCGCAGGCCGCGCAGCGCATGGTCGAGGCCGAGAGCACGGCCAAGGCGAACGCGGCGCTGCTTGAGGCGCAGGCGCTGGACATCCGGGCGCTGAGCGCGGCCGAGGCGCCGGAGATCCTCAACTACCGCTTCCAGCAGGACGTGCTGGACCGGCTGGAGAGCGTCGCGGCGCAGCTGCCGCAGGTGGTCCAGGTCGGGCAGGCGGACGCGGTCAACTTCCTGACGATCGCGCAGGAGCTGATCGGCGGCGCCGAGGCGGCGCTGTTCTCCGACGCCGACATGGCCGCGATCCGCGCCCGGCTGGACGAGATCGGCCGGCGGGTGGCCGAACGCGAGGCGGAGGTGGCCCGGTTGCTCGGCGAGGACGCCCCGCCGGTCAGGAACGAGGTGCAGGCATGAGCAAGGAATTCTCCAAGATCAAGGAGTCGCTGGCGAGCTGGTCGGAGATCCGGCAGCTGCTGCGCGGCGGCGAGCAGGGGCAGCTCGTCCCGGTCGTCATCCCCAAGGACCGGCGCGGGTTCGCCTGGGTGGCGCTGCTGCTGCTGGCCGTCTACCTGGCCGGTACGGCGGCGCTCGCCGGCGGCGGCCCGATCTCGGGGCTCGCCGCGGTCGGGGCGGTGGTCGCGCTGCTGGTCGCGCTCGTGTGGCTGTGGCGCCGGGCGATCATCGAGATCGAGGAGGGCACCACCGGCGTGCGCAGCCGGTGGGGCGCGATCACCGGCACGCTCTCCCCCGGCCGCCACTACCTGTGGCTGCCCTGGGACCGGGTGGACGCGGTCGTGGACACCTCCACCGAGATCCCGTACACCGCGCCGATCACGGCCTGCCCGACGGCCGAGGACGTGCCGCTGAAGTCGATCGAGTTCTTCCTGAAGTTCCGCATCGTCGACCCGGTGGCGTTCGTGCGCACGATCGGCGCGGGCAACTTCGACCTGGTGCTGTCCAGCGCCGTGCAGGACGCGATCCGGCAGCGGGGCCGCCAGGTCACCACCGAGCGGGCCTACGACCTGCGCGGCTCCGACGTCGGCGACATGCAGGAGGCGCTCAACCGCCAGCTCGGCCGGTACGGCGTCCGCATCACCGGCGCCAACATCCCCGACGTGCAGTTGCCCGACCAGTACCAGCAGCACCTGTCCACCCGGGAGAAGGTGGCCAAGGAGCTGGCGGCGTACGAGCGGGAGTGGGAGCTGACCCGCAAGCGGCGCATCGACACGCTGCTGATGGAGATCGAGCGGGCGAAGAAGACCCGCGACGCGCGCATCGTCGAGGTGAAGGCGTCGCACAACACCGCGCGCAAGGACGTGGCGCGCATGCTGGAGGAGCAGGAGACCGAGGCGCAGCGGGTGCGCTGGGAGATCGAGGCGCGCGGCCGGGCCGAGCTCACCGCCGCCGAGAACGAGGCCAAGGCGCTGCGCCGGCTCGCCGAGTCCTACCGCGACAACCGGGCGGTGCTCCAGTACGAGCTGGCCCGCCGCCGCCTGGACGTGGGCGCCAAGCTGGCCGAGAGCGCGCCGCAGCCGGTCGTCGTGCGCACCTCCGGCGGCGACACCTCGGCCCTGTCGACGATGCTGCTGGCCCAGTATCTTCCGCAGCTCGCCCGGAACGGCGGGGTGGGGCGTGCGCACGCGAACGGCCACCACGGGTCCGAGTCGGAGTGAGCCGCGTCCCTCGCGCAGAGTCCGCCCCCCACGATTCAGCGCGCATGGTTCCACGCGCATAGTCCACCCGCATAGTCCACCCGCATAGTCCACGCCCATAGTTCACGCGCCCCGCGGTCGAGCACCGCGGGGCGCTTGTTTTTCCCCGGTTCCCTTCTCAGGGATGGCGCGGAGAAGTCAGGGCGATCCCCGATGGTCCGCGCGTGCGCGGTCGACCAGTCTGGACGCGAGGTCCCCAACCGACCCGGCCTGGCCCGACCCGGCCGTGCCCGGCCCGGCCCGGCCCGCCGATCGGACCGCTGACGTTCTCCCGCCGGACGCCTCAGAGCGGCTCCTCCGGTCATTCGCGCATGTCTTCATATTCCGGAAAGGAGCCGTATGTCGGTATTCGTCGCCGCGGCGGTCGCGCTGCTGGGCTCGGTCTTCTTCGCCCTCGGCGCGGCTCTGCAGCAGTTCGAGGCCGTCTCGGCGCCCGATGCGGGCCTGACGCGGTCGCTCGTCCTGCTGCTGCGCCGCCCCCGGTGGCTGATCGGCGGGGCCGCGATCGCCTTCGGCGGGGCGCTGCACATCGTCGCGCTGAGCCTGGGTCCGCTCACCGTCGTCCAGCCGATGGGGGTGGCGAGCATGCTGTTCGCCCTGCCGATCGCCACCGCGTTGCGCGGCCGTACGATCGCGCGGGGCGAGCTCGCCGCGGCCTTGGCGGTGAGTGCGGGCCTGGTCGGCCTGGTGCTGCTCGTCCCCGAGCCCGCCGGGGCGCCGGCGCCGCGCCTGAGCGACGCCGGGGCGGCCGGGCTGCTGCTCGGCGCGGCGGCCGTCGCGCTGGTGTGCCGGCTCGCCTCCGCCACCGCCGCGCCCGCCCTGCGGTCGGGACTGATGGCGGCGGGGGCGGGCATCCTGTACGGCGCGACGGCGTCGCTGATCCGGGTCACGGTGGCGGAGGGGTTCGACCGGCCGTGGCTCCTGCTCGCGGTCCTGCCGCCCGCGCTCGCGGCCCTCGCCATGCTGCAGGGCGCCTACGCGACGGGGCACTTCCCGGTGGCCTACGCCTCGGTGCAGATGGCCGACCCGCTGACCGCGGTCGCCTGCGGCGCGCTGCTGCTCGGCGAGCCCCTCCCCCGGGACGGGGCGGCGGCGGTCCTGGCCGTCGCCGCCGCGGCCGTCGCCGCCGCCGGCATCGCGGTCCTCGCCCGCTCCAGTCCGCTGCTCCCGAACGATCACCCGCCTGCCCGCCGCGATCGGCGGTCCTGCCCTCGCACATGCGCCGATCACCCCCTTCCCTCTTCGTCTCAGGAGTCCTCATGGTCACCTCCCTGTCCCGCTCCGCCGACACCCGGGCCTCCGACGGCGCGCCGCGCCGGGTACTGATCGCGGCCGACACATTCCCCCCGGACGTGAACGGCGCGGCGTACTTCACCGTCCGGCTCGCGACCGGCCTCGCCGCGCGCGGCAACGAGGTGCACGTGGTGTGCCAGTCCGACGACGGCCCGCCCGGGACCGGCACCGTGGACGGGGTGGTCGTGCACCGGCTGAGGTCCGTCTCGCTGCTGGTCCACCCGACCATGCGCACGGCCGTGCCCGCCGGGGTGGGCCGGGCGCTCGACCGGCTGATCGCCGAGGTGCGGCCCGGCGTCGTCCACGCGCAGGGGCACTTCACGATCGGCCGCGGCGCCGTGGCGGCGGCCGGGCGCGCGGGCGTGCCGGCGGTGGCGACCAACCACTTCATGCCGGAGAACTTCTTCCAGTACGCCCCCGTCGGGTCGCGGCTGCGCACGGCGGCGAGCAGGATCGCCTGGCGCGACCTCGGGCGGGTGTTCGCGCGGGCCGCCCACGTGACCACGCCCACCCCGATCGCCGCCGAGCTGCTGCGCCGTGCGGTGGCCGGGCCGGTCGAGGCGATCTCCTGCGGCATCGACCTGCGGCGGTTCGCCCCCGCGTCCGAGCCGCCCTCGTGGATCCGCAAGCGCTTGGAGCTCCCCGACCGCGACAGCCTGCTGTTCGTCGGCCGCCTGGATGAGGAGAAGCGGCTGGAGGAGCTCATCGCGGCGCTGCCGCACCTGCCCGGCGCGCAGGCGCTGCTCGCGGGCATGGGCGCGCGCCGCGCCAAGCTGGAGCGTCTGGCCGAGCGCCTCGGCGTCGCCGACCGGGTGCTGTTCCTCGGCTTCGTGCCCGACGCCGACCTGCCCCGCCTGTACGGCGCCGCCGACGTCTTCGTCATGCCGGGCGTCGCCGAGCTGCAGAGCATCGCCACCCTGGAGGCGATGGCGAGCGGCCTGCCGGTGGTGGCCGCCGACGCGATGGCCCTGCCCCACCTGGTGCACCCCGGCCGCAACGGCATGCTCTACCGCCCCGGCGACGTGCCGGAGCTCGCCGGTCACCTGGCCACGCTGCTGGCCTCCCCCGGCCTGCGTGCCGAGATGGGCGAGGCGGGCCGCGCGATCGCCGCCGAGCACGACCACCACCGCTCCCTCGATCGTTTCGAGGCCGTCTACGCCGAGCTGACCACCCGCAGCGGTCGCGCCGCCGCGGGCCGGTGAGTCACCCGCCTGGACCCGTGGCACCGTCGAGATCGGCGCGCGGCTTGAGCCGCCGCTCGGAAAAAGAGGCTAGGCGGTGGGCCGGCCCGCGCGGGCGGTCAGGTCCCGCCAGACCTCGTCGGCGCGGGCCTGGAGATCGTCCAGGGTGCCCTCGTTGACGATGACGATGTCGGCGATCTTGAGGCGGTCCTCGCGGCTCGCCTGGGCGGCGATGCGGGCCTTGGCGTCGGCCTCGGACATGCCGCGCAGGTGGGTGAGGCGGTGGAGGCGGATCTCGTCGGAGGCGTCCACGACGATCACGACGTCGTACATCGCGGCGAGGTTGTTCTCGGCCAGCAGCGGGACGTCGTAGACGACGACCGCGTCGGCGGGGGCCGCCTCCTGCAGTTCGGCCACGCGTGCCCCGACCAGGGGGTGGACGATGCCGTTGAGCGCGGCCAGCCGCTGCTTGTCGGCGAAGACGATGGAGCCGAGGCGTTCGCGGTTCAGCGAGCCGTCCTCGTGCAGCACCTCGGGGCCGAACTCGGCGACGACGCGTTCCAGGCCGGCGGTGCCCGGCTCGACGACCTCTCGGGCGATTGTGTCGGCGTCGATCACGATCGCGCCGTGGGCGGAGAGGCGTGTGGAGACCTCGCTCTTGCCCGAGCCGATGCCTCCGGTGAGCCCGACCTTCAACGCCGCCACCGGCACCTCCCTTTCCCGGTTTGTCCGACCGTTTCCGATGATGCCCGATCCATCAGGTGGGGCGCTTCTTGCGGAGGTGGACGAGGTTCAGATGCTCGTGTACGCGCTCGCGGCGGGTCTCGCGGTATCCGAGGCGGCGGTACAGGCGGAGGTTGCCTTCGGACAGGTGGCCGGTGAACAGGGAGAACTCCTCGGCCTCCGGCGGCGCCTCGGCCTCCAGGGCGGTCATCAGGGCGGTGCCGACGCCGCGGCCCTGCCGGTCGGGGGCCACGACGAGGCGGCCCACCAGGCAGGTGCGGTCCTGCATCTGACCGCGTACGGCGCCGACGATGCGGGTGCCGTCGAGCGCCTTGAGCACGAGCGCCGAGGCGACGACCTCGCGCAACCGCTCCAGCGATTCGATCAAGGGGGCGATGAAGGGGTCGCCGTACAACTGGGCCTCGGTGACGTAGGCGGCGCGTTGCACGGTCAGGATCTCGCCGGCGTCGCAGGGTTCGGCCCGGGCGATTCGTATCACCGGATCACTGTAGTGCCCTGGTCGGAGCGCCCGCAGGCGGGGTGACGGCGGAAAAGGGAGCGGGGCCCGCCGGAGATTCCGGCGGACCCCGCCGCGTGACCAGGGTCCGGCCGTCGGGCCGGGCGTCGGGCCCGGCGGCCGGGTGGGGTCAGCTCTGGCCGCCCGCGAGCTTCTCGCGCAGGGCCGCGAGCGCCTCGTCGGAGGCGAGGGCGCCGGACCCGCCCGACGGCTGGCCCGACGGCTGCGACTCGCCCGAGTAGGAGGACGGCGCCTCCGCCTCGGCCTCGGCCTTGCGGGCCTCCTCGACCTGGCGCTTGTGGGCCTCGAAGCGGGCCTGGGCCTCGGCGTACTGCCGCTCCCACTCCTCGCGCTGCTTCTCGAAGCCCTCGAGCCACTCGCCGGTGTCGGGGTCGAAGCCCTCGGGGTACTTGTAGTTGCCGTGCTCGTCGTACTCGGCCGCCATGCCGTAGAGGGTGGGGTCGAACTCGACGTCCGCGCCGATGGCGCCCTCGTTCGCCTGCTTCAGCGACAGGGAGATGCGGCGGCGGTCCAGGTCGATGTCGATGATCTTGACGAAGATCTCGTCGCCGACCTGCACGACCTGCTCGGGGATCTCCACGTGGCGCTCGGCCAGCTCGGAGATGTGGACCAGGCCCTCGATGCCCTCCTCGACCCGGACGAACGCGCCGAACGGCACCAGCTTGGTGACCCGGCCGGGCACGACCTGGCCGATCTGGTGGGTGCGGGCGAACTGCTGCCAGGGGTCCTCCTGCGTCGCCTTGAGCGACAGCGAGACCCGCTCGCGCTCCATGTCGACGTCGAGGACCTCGACCGTGACCTCCTGGCCGACCTCGACGACCTCGGAGGGGTGGTCGATGTGCTTCCAGGACAGCTCGGACACGTGCACCAGACCGTCGACGCCGCCGAGGTCGACGAACGCGCCGAAGTTGACGATCGAGGACACGACGCCCTTGCGGACCTGACCCTTCTGCAGGGTGTTGAGGAACGTCTGGCGCACCTCGGACTGGGTCTGCTCCAGCCAGGCGCGGCGGGACAGGACCACGTTGTTGCGGTTCTTGTCCAGCTCGATGATCTTCGCTTCGAGCTCGCGGCCGACGTACGGCTGCAGGTCGCGGACGCGGCGCATCTCGACCAGGGACGCCGGCAGGAAGCCGCGCAGCCCGATGTCGAGGATGAGGCCGCCCTTGACGACCTCGATCACGGTGCCGGTGACGATGCCGTCCTCGTCCTTGATCTTCTCGATGGTGCCCCAGGCGCGCTCGTACTGGGCGCGCTTCTTGGACAGGATGAGGCGGCCTTCCTTGTCCTCCTTCTGGAGGACCAGGGCCTCGACGTGCTCGCCGACCTCTACGACCTCGGCCGGGTCGACATCGTGCTTGATCGAGAGTTCACGCGAGGGGATGACGCCCTCGGTCTTGTAGCCGATGTCGAGCAAGACCTCGTCTCGATCGACCTTGACGACGGTGCCCTCGACGATGTCGCCGTCGTTGAAGTACTTGATGGTCTCGTCGATCGCGGCGAGGAAGGCCTCCTCGGAACCGATGTCATTGACCGCTACCTGCGGGGTGCTCGAGGTGGCCTCGGTGCTGCTCGTCATGTGTGGAATTGCTCCGAACGCGGACAGGGTGTCGATGTGGCGGACGCGCAGCGGACCCTTTTCGTTCAGCCGAGGAATGGATCGATTCTGACCCTGGTCGTCAGCGACCGAGCGCGAACCCGCTCCGTCCGAGGCACGCGCGAGCCCACAGCGCAGCGATCAGCATATGCAACCATCATGGGCGCGGTCAATCCGAGCTCCCCCCGGGAGCCCTCGGCTCGGCTAATAGGCCACGACTCGCTTGGCGAGTTTTTCCCTGATATTACCCTGTAGCTTCTTCGGTATGGAGATGTGATCCGGATCACCGTCTGAGGTGTATCGCCGCGAAGGGTGCGCGCTCAGCCATCCCAGCCAGTACGTCGAGCACCATCGGCGACACTCGCCCCCCTTGCCGTTGGACTGGATCCGCGGGATCCGATACGGCGCGAAGTCCGTGGAATACGGCGATGCGGCCGGTTCGGCCCCCGCCAGGAACACGCCGGAGAAATCATAGCGCGTGCCCTTCCAGGACCCGCGGTGGGCGACCCGCTGGTTCTTCCTCTTGGGCAGGCTCCCGTACGGCAGCGCCAGCGTGACCGACGGAGGCGCGCCGCGCCGGGTCAGCAGCCGTTCCTGCCGGGCGATCTCCTCCCCGATGCGCTTGCGGGACAGCCGCCGCAGATCGGGGTGCCGGTAGGTGTGATTGGCCACCTCGAAGCCGTTGCGCACCAGCCAGGTCACCGCGTGCTCCTGGGCGATCGGATCCTTCAGGCCGAAGGGCTCCCGGTTGATCCAGAACGTCGCCACCGGCCGAAAGCCGGGATGCCTGCGGGCGACGTCCAGCAGCACGCCGGCGGCGGTGCGGCCCGCCGGGCGCCCGGCGGCGTCGAAGGCGAAGTGGCCGGGCGAGCCGTCGTCGAAGGTGAGCACCACCGGATGGGCTCCGGCCGGGATGTCGATTCTGCCGGTGACGTACTCGGCGGCGGTGATCGGGACGTAGCCCTCCCGGGCGAGCCTCTCCAGCTCCTTGCGCAACTGGCCGGGAGTGCGGTCGAGCGACGACCAGCGCTTGGCCGTGATCCGGTGGTACATGAGCACGGGGACCAGGCCGAGTTCGTTCGCCTTGGCCGCACGTGCCGACTCCTTGGTGGCCGTGACGTGCCCGGCCGGCGCGACCGCCGGATCCTCCGCGCCGTTCCCCCGGGGCTGTTGACCGCGGGGCCCTTGAACGGTCTTCTGGGGGGCGTGCCCGGGCCGCACCTCGGTCCGGTCGTCGTGCCCGGTCACTCGCTGGAAGACGAACAGTGCGATGATCATCAGCGCGACGTTCGCGATCGCGACCCCACGCGGCAACCCCGCGCGACTCCGCACTCGTCTCCTTTCGGTTGGCTGCGCAGCAACCAACCTTAGACCTGACGCGGCCCCAACCCGGGGTAAACGTAAAGGCTGGGTAATTTCTCACCAAATCGGCGGCAGCAGGGCGCGTCAGGGCACGGATGACGGCCGGAGAGAGCTCGTCCGGCAGCCTGCGCAGGAGCTCGGGGGTCGCGGATGTGAACGCCGCCCTGGCCGCCTGCGACGGCTCTTGGGGCAGGCCGGCGTCTCGCAGCGCGCCGGGCGGAGCGGTCAGTGGCCGGCGTCCTCCCAGGTACGGCCGACGCCCACCGAGACCTCCAGCGGGACGCGCAGCGCGTAGGCGCCGCCCATGCGGCCCACCACCAGCTCGCGCAGCCGGTCGAGCTCGCCCGGCGCGACCTCGAACACCAGCTCGTCGTGGACCTGCAGCAGCATGCGCGAGCGCAGGCCCTCCTCCCGGATCGCGGCGGCGACGTGCAGCATCGCCACCTTGATGATGTCGGCGGCCGACCCCTGGATGGGGGCGTTCAGCGCCATGCGCTCGGCCATCTCGCGGCGCTGCCGGTTGTCGCTGGTGAGGTCGGGCAGGTAGCGGCGGCGACCGAGGATGGTCTCGGTGTAGCCGTCCTTGCGCGCCTGGGCGACGACCGCCTCGAGGTAGTCGCGCACGCCGCCGAACTCCTCGAAGTACTCCTCCTTGAGCGCGCGGGCCTCGGCCACCGGGATGTTGAGCTGCCCGGCGAGGCCGAAGTCCGACAACCCGTAGGCGAGGCCGTAGTTCATCGCCTTGATCCGCGCCCGCAGCTCGCCGTCGATCTGCTCGGGCGGCAGGTCGAACACCCGCGACGCGGTGGCCTTGTGGAAGTCGTGGCCGGACTCGAAGGACGCGATCAGGGACTCGTCGCCCGACAGGTGCGCCATGATGCGCAGCTCGATCTGGCTGTAGTCGGCGGTCAGCAGGGTCTGGTAGCCCTCGCCGACGACGAAGCCCTGCCGGATGCGGCGGCCCTCGGCGGTGCGGATCGGGATGTTCTGGAGGTTGGGCTTCTCCGAGCTGAGGCGGCCGGTGGCGGCCCGGGTCTGGTTGAAGGTGGTGTGGATGCGGCCGTCGTCGCCGATCTCCTTGATCAGGCCCTCGACGGTGGTGCGCAGCTTGGTCTGGTCGCGGTGGCGCAGCAGGATCGTCGGCAGCTCGTGGTCGGTCTGCGCGGCGAGCCAGGCCAGCGCATCGGCGTCGGTGGTGTACCCCGTCTTGATCTTCTTGGTCTTGGGCAGGCCGAGCCGTACGAACAGGATCTCCTGCAACTGCTTGGTGGAGCTCAGGTTGAACTGCTCGCCCACCACCCGGTGGGCCTCCTCGACCGCCTGCTTGACGGCCGCGCCGAACTCGGCCTCAAGCCCGGACAGGTGGTCACGGTCGGCCGCGATGCCCGCGCGCTCCATCTCCGCGATCACCCGCATCAGCGGCAGCTCGACCTCGCGCAGCAGGCGGGTGCCGCCGCGCGGCTCCAGGTGCGCCTCCAGGGCGTCGGCGAGCTCGCGCACCGCCCGCGCCCGCAGGGCGAGGTCCTCGCCCACGTTGTCGGCGGGGTCGTCGAACAGGGCGGCCTGCCCGTTGGTCTCGGCCTCGGCGCGCAGCTCGCGGTTCAGGTACCGCTTGACCAGGTCGTCGAGCGGGAACGAGGCCTGGCCGGGCAGCGCCAGGTAGGCGGCGAGGGCGGTGTCGCAGGTCAGCCCGCGCAGGTCGAGCCCCTGCGCCCACAGGGCGAGCAGCGGCCCCTTGGCGTCGTGCAGCGCCTTGGGGCGCGCTTGGTCGCACAGCCAGGCGTGCAGGGCCGCCTCGTCGGCGGGGGTCAGCGTGGTCAGGTCGAGATAGGCCGCGGCGTCGTCGGGGGCGGCGATCGCCAGGGCGTCGATTCGGCCGGTGCCGCTGCCGTACACGCCCTGCACGGCCAGGCCGGCGCGGCCCTCGGGCATCGCCTCCAGCCAGGCCGTCACCTGGTCGGGCCCGAGGACGGTCAGGGCCACCTCGAAGCCCTCGTCGGCCTCGGGCTCCCCGGCGCCCTCGCCGAGCACCTTGAACAGGCGGTCGCGCAGCTCGCCGCGGAACTGCAGCGAGTCGAGCAGCTTGTGCACGCCGTCGCGGTCGAGCGGCCCGCGCCGCAGGTCGCCGATCTCGACGTCGATCGGCACGTCCCGGCGCAGCTCGGTGAGCTGCCGGTTGTGGATGACCTGCCCCAGATGCTCGCGCAGCTTCTCGCCGACCTTGCCCTTGACCTCGTCGACGCGGTTGACCAACTCCTCCAGCGAGCCGAACTCGCGCACCCACTTGGCCGCGGTCTTCTCCCCCACCCCCGGGATGCCCGGCAGGTTGTCGCTCGGGTCGCCGCGCAGCGCGGCGAAGTCGGGGTACTGCGCCGGGGTGAGGTCGTACTTCGCGACGACCTCCTCGGGGGTGAACCGGGTCATGTCGCTGATGCCGCGCCGGGTCATCAGCACCGTCACCTTGTCGCTGACCAGTTGCAGGTTGTCGCGGTCGCCGCTGACGATCAGGACGTCCATGCCCTGCTCGGCGGCCCGGGTGGACAGCGTGGCGATCAGGTCGTCGGCCTCGAAGCCGGGCACCGACAGGTGGGGGATGCGCAGCGCGTCGAGCATCTCGTGGATGAGGCTCATCTGGCCGCGGAAGTCCTCGGGGGTCTCCTGCCGATTCGCCTTGTACGCCTGGAAGGACTCATGCCGGAAGGTCGGCTCGGAGCGGTCGAAGCACACCGCCACGTTGCCGGGCCGCTCGTCGCGCAGCAGGTTCACCAGCATCGAGGTGAAGCCGTACACCGCCTCGGTGTGCTGGCCGTCGGTGGTGACGAGGTTGGCCTCCTTCAGCGCGTAGAAGGCGCGGTAGGCCAGGGAGTGCCCGTCGAGGAGCATGAGACGGTCACGGACGGGAGTCGCTTCGGTCTTCGGCACAAGTGCAGCCTAGTCCGCGGCTCCGACAGAAACACCGTGGTCGGCGGAGGCCGGAGGGCCGATGACCATGAAAGATTCCCAAGGATCCGTTCAGATCCCTTTACTCCCCCCTTTGCGCATACCCCACAAGGGTCGCTAGCGTGGTGTCGCCAGAGCCCGTAGGAGACCGAGTAGACAACGTGCGCCGCCCCTTCCCCCGGATTCCCGGCGATCGCCGGGGGCTCCTGGGAGAGACGGCGTCACGGACCCAAAGGTCACAGCCTGCGGGCTCGCCGCTTTCCGGGTACCGCCACCGGCCCGCGACCGGAATTCCCTCTTCATGAAATCCCCGTTCCCGCGCCCCCCCGTTCCCGCGGACCCCGTTCCCACGCGTCCTGAGAGCGGCGCCCCCCGAGCGTGTACGGCCGTCCGGCGCTCCCCGCGTGACCGTCTCGGTGTGCCCCCGGAGCCCGGGCGCCGGGCCCTCCGCGACGGCTCGCGGTTCCACATCGTGGTGCGATGACCTGCGCTCTGACCTGCGATATTTTTTTGCTCACACCGGAGAAACACCCTGGTCACCGATCGGTGACGAGAGGTTCGTATTCATGCGGGACCGGATTATGCTCCGCCACGTCATCGCATGCTTCGTGCGAGGTGGCGTGTCAGGGGGCATAACCCCACCATGACCTAAAGAGGGAGCACCATTGCGCAGAGCCGTGATCGCGTTCACGGCCTTCCTGGGTGGACTCATCTTCCTGCTCGCGGCCGGCGCCCCTGCGGCGTGGGCCGAGGACGAGGGCCTGAGGGGCACACTCCAATACCAAGGCCAGCCAGTGAACGGTGTGAAAATCAGTGTGGCGACGGAGGACGGTAAACCCGTCGGGGACGCCACCACCGCCGCCGACGGCACCTGGGAGGTTCCGCTCCCCGGACCGGGCACGTACAAGGTCACCATCGACCAGAGTACGCTTCCCCCCACCGTCGAACTGCGGTTCAAGGAACGGACGACCCTGACGCTCCAAGTGGCCGAAGGGCAGCGGCGCACCGCGTTGTTCGCCCTCGTCCCCAAGGGCCAGGGAGGCGAGGCGGGCACGCCGACCGCGTCGGAGCCCTCCGTCTGGGAACGCGCGGCACAACTGGCGTTCGAGGGGCTCAACCTCGGCCTCATCATCGCGCTGGCCGCCATGGGCCTGTCACTGATCTTCGGCACCACCGGGCTCACCAACTTCGCCCACGGCGAGTTGCTCACCCTCGGCGCGCTGATCGCCTACTTCTTCAACGTGACCATCGGGATCCAGCTCATCCCCGCCGCCATCATCGCGGTGATCATCGGTGGCGCGCTGGGGTACGCACAGGACAGGTTCTTCTGGGGAGTGCTCCGCCGACGCGGCAGCAGCCTCATCGCCATGATGATCATCTCGATCGGCATGGCGTTGTTCCTGCGCTACCTGTTCCTGTTCCTCTTCGGCGGTGAGAGCGCTCCCTACGCCGACTACAACGCCCAGCCGGGCATGCAGATCGGCCCTATCTCGGCCACCCCGAAGAACCTCGTGGCCATGGGCATCGAGATCCTGGTGCTGGTGATCGTCGGATTGGCCCTGCTCAGGACCCGCACCGGCAAGGCCGCGCGGGCGGTGGCCGACAACCCGGCGCTGGCCGCGTCCTCCGGCATCAACGTGGACCGGGTCATCCGCATCATCTGGACGGCCGGCGGCGCGGTCGCCGCCCTCGCGGGCATCATGCTCGGCCTGTCGCAGAACCTGAACTACCAGATGGGCCTGAACATCCTGTTGCTCGTCTTCGCCGGAGTCACGCTCGGCGGTCTCGGCACCGCGTTCGGCGCCCTGGTCGGTTCCCTGGTGGTGGGGCTGTTCATCCAGCTCTCGACGCTCTGGGTGGCCACGGAGCTGAAGACCGTCGGCGCCCTGCTGGTGCTCATCCTCGTCATGCTCTTCCGGCCGCAGGGCATCCTCGGCCGACGCGAGCGCATCGGCTGATCGGAGACCTCCGTGGACTGGCTATCCATTATCGTGACCACGGTGGAGGCCGCCATCGGCCTGGAGACCGTGGTCTACGCTCTCGCCGCCATCGGCGTCAACATCCAGTTCGGGTACGCCGGACTGCTGAACTTCGGCCAGGCGGCGTTCCTCGGCGTCGCCGCGTACGGCATGGCCGTCACCGTCGCCACCTTCAAGCTGCCGTTCTGGCTGGGCATCATCATCGGCCTGGTGGCAGCGGTCGCCCTGGCCTTCGTGCTGGGAATCCCCACGCTGCGCCTGCGCGCGGACTACCTGGCGATCGTCACCATCGCCGCCGCCGAGATCGTCCGGCTGATCTTCCGCTCGGTGCAGTTCTCCAGTGTGTTCGGCGGCTCCGACGGCCGCCAGGGCTTCGCCGACGGCTTCTTCGCCATGAACCCCTACGCGCCCGGCGAGTACGGCATCGGCCCGTTCGGCTTCAACGAGCGGGTGCTGTGGGTGCTCACCATCGGTTGGATCCTGGTCATACTCTCCTGCCTGCTGGTCTACATGCTGATGAAGAGCCCCTGGGGCCGGGTGCTGAAGGCGATCCGCGAGGACGAGGACGCCGTGCGCAGCCTCGGCAAGAACGTCTTCTCCTACAAGATGCAGGCCCTGGTGCTCGGCGGCGTGATCGGCTCCCTGGGCGGGTTCATCTTCGCCCTCGGGCAGGCCTCGGTGCAGCCGGACCTGTTCAGCACCGAGTTCACCTTCTACGCCTACACCATCGTCATCCTGGGCGGCGCCGCCCGCGTGTTCAGCCCGATCGTGGGCGCCGCCATCTTCTGGGTCCTGCTGGTCTTCATCGGCAACACGCTGAGCGAGATGGTGGGCGCCGGCGTGATCCCGTCCTCGATCATGACGGTGAACCAGGTGGGCTCGGTGCGCTTCATGCTCGTCGGTCTCGGCCTGATGCTGCTGCTCATCTTCCGGCCGCAGGGTATCTTCGGGGACAAGAGGGAGATCGCACTCGATGCACGCTGACCAGAAGCCCGCCGGAGACGCCACGCTCACTCCCCGCAAGGCCGCCGCACTGGCCGCCTTCGAAGGGCTGCCGCACGAGCCCGGGGTCCCCAAGCCCGACCCCATCCTCGTCGTTGACAACGTCGTCCGCCGGTTCGGCGGCCTGACCGCCGTCAACGTCGAGCACGTGGAGATCCAGCGCGGCTCGATCACCGCGTTGATCGGGCCCAACGGCGCCGGCAAGACCACGTTCTTCAACCAGCTCACCGGGTTCGACACCGCCGACTCGGGCACCTGGACGTTCAACGGCAAGCCGATGAACGGCGTGCCGGCCCACCGGGTGGCCCGCGCGGGCATGGTGCGCACCTTCCAGTTGACCAAGGCGCTGTCCAAGCTCACGGTCCTGGAGAACATGCGCCTGGGCGCGCAGGGCCAGCGCGGGGAGAACTTCTTCACCTCGCTGTTCCCGGGCCTGTGGCGCCAGCAGGAGCAGGAGATCACCGAACGCGCCGAGGAACTGCTCGAGCGCTTCAAGCTCGCCGCCAAGCGCGAGGACTTCGCCGGGTCTCTGTCGGGCGGCCAGCGCAAGCTGCTGGAGATGGCCCGCGCCCTGATGGTCGGCCCCGAGATGGTCATGCTCGACGAGCCGATGGCGGGCGTGAACCCGGCGCTCACCCAGTCGCTGCTCGGGCACGTCAAGGACCTGCGCGAGCAGGGCATGACCGTGCTGTTCGTCGAGCACGACATGGACATGGTGCGCGACATCAGCGACTGGGTCATCGTCATGGCCCAGGGCGCGGTCATCGCCGAGGGCCCGCCCTCGACGATCATGTCCGATCAGCGGGTCATTGACGCCTACCTCGGCGCCCACCACGACGCTCCGCTGTCGGTGGAGGAGGAGCAGGAGCAGCTGCACGAGGCCGAGGCCGAACTTGAGGCCGAACTGGGCGTCACCCACGAGGAAAGCCCGGAGCCCGTCGTGGCCGACGGCACGAGCGATCCGGATCCGTCGGACGAGCCTGCTGAAGAGCCTGCGAAAGAGAACGTGAAGGAGCGGGCCGAGTGAGCGAGGAACCCATCATGACGCCTGAGCCCGAAGCGCCGCCCGTGGAGGAGATGACCTCCTCGGCCGCCGTCACCGACCGCTCGGAGCACCTGGAGGGCGCCAAGGACGCCGTGCTGCGCTGCGACGAGCTGTACGCGGGGTACCTTCCGGGCGTCAACATCCTCAACGGCGCCGACCTGTACGTGAAGGAAGGCGAGCTGATCGGCATCATCGGCCCCAACGGCGCCGGCAAGTCGACGCTGCTGAAGTCGATGTTCGGGCTGGTCAACATCCGCAGCGGCACCGTGCGGCTCAAGGGCGAGGACATCACCAACCTCAAGGCCCACGCGCTGGTGGCCCGGGGGGTGGGGTACGTCCCGCAGACCAACAACGTCTTCCCCAGCCTCACGGTCGAGGAGAACCTGGAGATGGGCGCCTTCCAGGTGCCCAAGAAGTTCAAGGAGCGCTTCGAGTTCGTCTGCGAGATCTTCCCCGCGCTCGGCGAGCGGCGCAAGCAGCGGGCGGGCTCGCTGTCCGGCGGCGAGCGGCAGATGGTCGCCATGGGCAGGGCGCTGATGACCGAGCCGTCGGTGCTGCTGCTCGACGAGCCCTCCGCGGGCCTGTCCCCCAAGCTGCAGGACCTGGTGTTCATCCAGGCGCAGCAGATCAACCGCGCCGGCGTGACGGTGATCATGGTGGAGCAGAACGCGCGCCGCTGCCTGCAGATCTGCCACCGCGGCTACGTGCTCGACCAGGGCCGCAACGCCTACACCGCCACCGGCCGGGAACTGGCCAACGACCCCAAGGTGATCCAGCTCTACCTCGGCACCCTCGCCAAGGCCTGACGACAGCCGTCACGACGCCCCGCCCTCAGCCGGCGGGGCGTCGTCGTTTCACGCCATCCCGCACATCGCCGTGGCCTCCGCACGGCCTTTAGCGGCAAACTTGGCTTTATGTCGCAAATCACCCAATGGCCGGGCGCTCGCCGAGTCCTGGCCTGCGCCCTGCTCGCCGTGGTCGTCCTTCCGCCCGTGGCCGCGTGTCAGTCCTCCTCCCCCCGCGCCGACGGGCATGCCGGTTCGCCCAGCCCGTCGGCGCGTACCGACACCACGGGGACCACTGGGAGCACGGGGGTCGCCGCCGGAACCTACGTGACCGGAGCCAAGATCACCGACAACGCGTGCGCACGGGTGATCTCCGCGATCGGTTACCTCGATCCGCTGCTGCTGCCGAGCGGCGAGGAGAAGCGGCAGCGGTACGACGACGCCGTGCGCGGGCGCTTCGGCTACGTGGCCGGGACCATCGCCGAGTACGGCTCGCGCCTGCCGGATCAGGCCCGCGAGGCGGCGCGGCAGGTCGGCGAGATCTCCGAGACGATGTCCAGCGCCTCCACCGAGGACGACCGCCGTCCCGGGCTGATGCGCGACTACCGGAAGGCGAGCCAGGCCATCGCCACGGCCTGCGCGACGCAGCCGAGTTGAGCCGCACGCAGGGTTGAGCGGCGCAGGGCTAAGCGCACGCAGGGGGTTGAGCGGGCCTGGGCGAGGGCCCCGATCCGCCACGGTCACGTGCTCGGCCGGGGCCGCGACGCCTCCACCGCCGACGGCCGGGCTCGGCTCGACGGGTGGAGGCCGACCTGAGCAACCTGACGGGCCGTACAGCGACAGGGGCCCCGATCCGAGGATCGGGGCCCCTGCCTATCTGTTCGATTATCGACTCAGACGATCGTGAAGATCACCCGGCGATCTTCCCCTTGCTGTAGTCGATGTTCTTGTACTCGTTGTTGTCGCCGTACTGGTAGATGCCGATCGTGGCCTCGGCGGGGTCACCGGCCTGGTTGAACTCGACCGGACCGCTGATGCCGTCGTAGTCGATGTCCTTGCCGGCCGACAGCAGGTCGTTGCAGGACTTGAAGTCGTTGCACTTCTCGCCGCCGCTGCTGACCTCCTGCAGCTTGGCCGCGATGTCCTTGCCGGCATCGCTCTTCGCCGCGACGGCGGCCAGGGCGATCAGGTTGGCCGCGTCGTAGGACTCGGGGCCGTAGCTGAAGTCCTTGAGGTTCGGGTCGACCTCACGCATCTTCTTCTGGAAATCCTCCGGAGCTGCCGCGCCCGGCAGGGTGCCCTTGGCGCCGTTCAGCGTGCCCTTGGGGAAGCCGTCGTTGCCGGTGCCGTAGTTGGCCAGGTTGCCGTCGACGAAGTACCACTTGACCTTGTCGGCGGTCAGGCCCTGCTTGACCAGCTCAGGAACGATCTTCTTGGTCTCGTCGAAGCCGATGATGGCGATCGCCTTCGGGTTCGCGGCCTTGATCTTGGCGACGTCGGCGGAGAACTCGGCCGCCTTCGGGTCGTAGATGACCTTCTCCACGACCTGGCCGCCGGCGCTCTCGACCGCCTTCTGGGTGTTGTCGGCCAGACCGGTGCCGTACGCGTCCTGGAGGGCGAGGATGCCCACGGTGTCGCTGCCGTCGGCGACGATGAGGTCGCCGAGGACGCGGCCCTGCAGGACGTCCGGCGGAGCCGTACGGAAGTACAGGCCCTTGTCGTCGTAGGAGGTGAACTGGTCGGAGGTGTTGGCCGGGGAGAACTGGACCACACCGGCACCGGTGATCTTGTCGATCACGGACAGCGACACCGAGGATGAGGCGGCGCCGATGATCGCGTCGGCCTTCTGCTGCAGCAACTTGTCAACCGACTGCGAGGCAATGTTGGTCGAGGTGTCACCGGAGTCGGTGTCGATCTCAACGACCTGCTTGCCGAGTACGCCGCCGGCCTCGTTGATCTCCTTGACCGCCAGCTTGACGCCCGCGAACTCCGGCGGGCCGAGGAAGGCCAGCGAGCCGGTCGACGGCAGCAGCGTTCCAATGGTGAGAGTGCCGTCGCCCTGCGCGGCGGCGGGCGCCGAGGAAGCCGCCGGTGCCGACGTCGTGGCCGGCGCGGCGGTATCGTCGCCACCGCTACACGCCGTCAGAGCGAGGCTGGCTGCCGCGGCGACGGCCAGCACCCGCCCGATGGGGGCAATGCGGATCATGAAGCATCTCCTTCATCCAGGCCCGGGAAATGTCAGCGCTGCCGACCCGTCCCGATCGAATGCTCGAAAGCTATAGAACGTTCCGTCCTGCGACCAGACGCGCATCAGAACTGTGGACGGTTGGATGCTGAGTCGTAATAAGTCCTCAACTTACCTGCCACCGGCCTCTGACCTGCGGGCTTCAGCGTCACACGATCACTTCTGCGTCTCGCCGGACGGGCCGTCGCCCCCCGTCGCCTCACTGACCACGATCTGTGCCACCTGCCTCATGCTCATCCGCCGATCCATCGACGCCTTCTGGATCCAGCGGAACGCCTGCGGCTCGGTCCAGCCGTGCTGGGTCATGAGCAGCCCCTTGGCCCGCTCGACCAGCTTGCGGGTCTCCAGCCGCTCGGTGAGCGTGGTCACCTCCTTCTCCAGCGCCGTGATCTCCTCATGGCGGCTGATCGCCATCTCGATCGCCGGCACCAGGTCGGACTTGGTGAACGGTTTGACCAGGTACGCCATCGCGCCCGCGTCCCTCGCCCGCTCCACCAGGTCGCGCTGGGAGAAGGCGGTGAGGATCAGGCAGGGGGCGATCCGCTCGGACACGATCCGCTCGGCGGCCGAGATGCCGTCGAGAATCGGCATCTTCACGTCGAGGATCACCAGGTCGGGGCGCAACTCGCCCGCCAGCTTGACCGCGCTCTCCCCGTCACCGGCCTCTCCGACGACGGCGTATCCGTCCTCCTCCAGCATCTCCTTCAAATCGAGGCGGATCAGCGCCTCGTCTTCCGCGATCACTACTCGCCGTTGAGAACTCACGAGCAAGAGCGTACCGATGTCCGGTAGATTGGGTACACGCCCGGGATGCCGGTGGATGCGCTGACCTGCTAGAGTCGTCTACCGATCTTGGGTTCGGCCCCGGTATCCCAATTGGCAGAGGATGCGGATTCAAAACCCGTAAAGTGTGGGTTCGAGTCCCACCCGGGGCACACGAAAGACCCGTCCGGCCTGCACCGGACGGGTTTTCTCGTCTAGGGGCCCTCGTCTGGGGCCCTCGTCTTGGGTACGTCAGCGGGCGGACGAGACGGCCGAGCCGATGACGTGCACGCGCAGGGCGTTGGTCGATCCGGGGTTGCCGGGGGGCGAGCCGGCGACGATGACGACCTTGTCGCCCTTCTCGCAGCGGCCAAGGGAGAGCAGCGCCGACTCGACCTGGCGGACCATGTCGTCGGTGTGGTGCACGAAGGGGACCTGGAAGGTCTCCACGCCCCAGGTCAGCGCGAGCTGGCCGCGCACCTCCGGGGCGGAGGTGAAGGCGAGCAGCGGGATCGGCGAGCGGTAGCGGGCCAGGCGGCGGGCGGTCTCGCCGGACATGGTGAACGCCACCAGGGCCTTGGCGCCGACGATCGCGCCGACCTCGGCGGCGGCGCGGGCGATCGCGCCGCCGGTGGTCTCCGGGAGGCGCTCGAAGGTGTGGGTGGCCTGCAGCGAGTTCTCCTCGGCCGCGGCGGCGATGCGGGCCATGGTCGAGACCGCCTCGATCGGATGGCTGCCGACCGAGGTCTCGCCGGAGAGCATGACCGCGTCGGCACCGTCCATGACCGCGTAGGCGACGTCGGAGGCCTCGGCACGGGTGGGCCGGGGGGCGCTCATCATCGAGTCCAGCATCTGGGTGGCGACGATGACCGGGTGGGCCTTCTCCCGGCACAGCTCGATGGCGCGCCGCTGGACGATCGGCACCTGCTCCAGCGGGAGCTCGACGCCGAGGTCGCCGCGGGCGACCATGATGCCGTCGAAGGCGTCGACGATCTCCTCCAGCCGCTCGACCGCCTGCGGCTTCTCGATCTTGGCGAGGAGCGGGAGCCGTACCGCCTCCTCGTCCATGATGGCGCGCACGAGGTCGGCGTCCTCGGGGCTGCGCACGAACGACAGGGCGATCATGTCGAAGCCGGTGCGCAGCGCCCAGCGCAGGTCGGCCTCGTCCTTCTCGGTGAGGGCGGGGGCGCTGACCGCGACGCCGGGCAGGTTGAGGCCCTTGTTGTCGGAGATCATGCCGCCAACGACGACGCGGGTGCGCACCCGGGTGCCGTCGGACTCGATGACCTCCAGCACCAAGCGGCCGTCGTCGACCAGGATCGTGTCGCCCGCCCGGACGTCGCCGGACAGCCCCTCGTACGTCGTGGACACCTGGTCGCGGTCGCCGGGAACGTCCTCGGTGGTGATCGTGAACACGTCACCGAAGCCGAGGCGCACCGGTCCTTCGGCGAAGCGGCCCACGCGGATCTTCGGGCCCTGCAGGTCGGCGAGGACGCCGACGCCGCGACCCTGCTCGGCGGCCGCGGCCCTGACCCGGTCGTATACCTCCTTGTGCAGCTCGTGGCTGCCGTGGCTGAGATTGAACCGGGCCACGTCCATCCCGGCGGCGATGAGCTCGCTGAGCCGCTCCGGCGAGGAGGTTGCGGGGCCGAGTGTACAGACGATTTTCGCGCGACGAGTCACGGGTCAAGCCTAATTGGTCCAGACCAATGGCGAGACGCGGACGCCCAACCGGACCACGAAATGTCGATGAAGTAACGCCTCTTCCGGCGCTCCCCCACGGCGATCTAGCCTGCGCACTATGCGGCTTATCAGGGCTTTCGTGGTGACACTCATTCTAGCCGCCGCCGTGCCCGGCTGTGGCGGGCCGGAGGCGCGGGAGCCGGCGCAGACCGCCCCGCCTCCCGGAGTGTCGGTGAGCCTGGCGCAGTGGCGTTCGGACGAGGCCGACCACCGGCTGGAGGTGGCGGTCAGCAACGCCACCGACACGCCGATCAGGTTCTCCCGGGTCCAGCTCGTCACCGGGTCCTTCGCGACGCTGCCGCCGTACCCGGTGGACACCGTGCTCGGCCGCACCCCGCGCACCGACCTGCGCATCCCGTACGGCGAGGCGGTCTGCCCGGACGACCGGATCCCTTCGGTACGGCCCGCCGCCGTGCTCGCCGACGCCCGCGTGGGCGACGGCCCGGAACGCCGCATCCGGTTCGACCTGCCGCACCCCGACCCGCTGCTGACCCGCCTGGTGAACGAGGAGTGCGGCGCCCACCTGCTGCGGCGGAAGGTCAACATCACCTTCGGCGACTCCTGGCGGCCCACGCGGGTGAAGGGCGTGGAGGGCATGGACGCCATGGTCGGCACGCTGCACATCGTCCGCGGCGTCGGCTCGGAGGAGATCGAGATCGCCGATCTCGGGAACACCACCCACTTCACGCTGCGGGCGATGTCCGGCCGCACCCGGCCCGTCGTCGTGCTGCCCGCCGGGCGGTCGCGCCTGGACCTGCCGGTCATGCTCTACCCGTCCCGCTGCGACCCGCACGCCTTCGCGGAGGCGAAGAAGGCCTACCTGTTCCCGATCCGCGCCTCGGCGGGCGGCGGCGAGCCGCTCCTGCTGATCGCCTCGCCGTCCCGGGAGATGCAGTTGACGTTCACGAACTACGCGCGCAAGGCGTGCGGCCTGCCCGGCTCCTGAACGCCGGTCATCGGGAGACGGTCATCGGGAGACGGCGGCGGCTTTGGCGGCGTCGACCAGGCCGCGGCCGTAGAAGCCGTTCCTCGCCCGGCCGCCCTCGCACACCTGGACCGTGTTGTCCGGGAACCGTACGGCGCGCGGGGTCGGGCAGGGCAGCTCGGTGGCCGTGTCGTACAGCAGTTCCTCCACCTTCGCCGGGTCCATGGTGAGGCCCTCCTTGCCCTCCTCGCCGAAGCGGCTGATCAGGATCGCCGCGACGCCGGTGGCGTGCGGGGCGGCCATGGAGGTGCCCTCCAGGTATTGGAAGTAGGCGCACTCGCCGTCCCGGCACTCCCGCACCACGGAGTCGTCGCCGGGGGTGCCGTCCGCGTTGATCTTCCCGGCCTGCCGCAGCACCCGCTCCGGGGCGGGGGCGAGGACCCCGCGGGCGGCCGGGGAGAGGTTGCTCGATGCGTCGGAGGAGTCTCCGCCGGGGGCCGAGACGTCGGTCTGCTCGATGCCGTAGTCGGAGTAGAACGCCTTGCGCTCGCTCGGCCCGACGGCCGAGACGGAGATCACGCCCCGCGCCTCGGTGGGCATGCTGAGGCAGGCGTTGGTCACCTTGCGCTGCCGTTCGGCGTTCTTGGGGAAGTCGGGGCTGGTGTCATCGCTGACGATCCTGCCCAGGTCGGTGCCGCCGTTGCCCATCGCGGAGATCAGCGTGACGCCGCGCTCGCGGGCGTAGTCGAGGGCGCGCTGCATGCCGGTGAGGATGCCGGCCTGTTCGAGTTGCTCGGCGCGGGAGTCCCCGGGGCTCGACGCGCAGTTGAACAGCCACGGGTCGATGTAGAAGCTCATGTTGACCACGTCGATGCCGTTGTCGCCGGCGTAGGTGAGCGCGTCCATGCTCGGCTTGAGGAAGAAGAAGCCCGAGTCCTGGCCCGCGCGCAGGTTGACGAGGGTCACCCCCGGGGCCACCCCGGCGATGCCGAACCCGTTGATCGGCGAGGCGACGGTGCCGGCGACGTGGGTGCCGTGGCCGTCGTCGTCGACGTCGACGGGATCCCTGCAGCTTTCCACCTCGCAGGGGCCGTCGATCGTCTCCCCGTTGGGGTCCTTGGGGATGTCGACGACGAAGTTGCGGCTGAGCTCGCGGTCGAAGTTCGGGGCGATGTCGGGGTGCTTCCCGTCGATTCCGGTGTCGATGATGCCGACCAGGACCTTCTTGTCGCCCGGGGCGGCGGCGTACGAGCGGGAGGCGGTCGCGCCGATCATCTTCATGTCCCACTGCTTGGCGGCGAGCGGCTCGGGCTCGACCCGCCGCGGGGAGGCGACGCCGGGCAGCCGCACCGGGCCGCTCTTCGCCGCCCGCCACGTCGTCGGCGTCATCGGCCGGGAGTCCGGGAGGGGGTCCAGGAGGGGGGCGTAGCGGGGCCCTCCGCCCGGCAGGGAGCGGGCGCGCCTGGCCGCGCCGGCGGTGGCGCCGATGCGGCTGTTGGCGGTGACGCCGACGACCGCCGGGTTCTCCCCGGCCTTCTCCGGGAAGCCCTTGGGGGCCTGCCGTACGACGAGGTAGCCGAGCGCGGCGTTGTCGGTGCCGGGCACGCCGCCCGCGGCCTCGACGGCCTTGACCGCCTCGTCCTTCTTTCCGGTCGCGTAGAAGACCAGGTAGTCGTCGCCGGGCGCCGTCCCGCTCTTGCCGCCCGTCGTCCCCGCGCCCGTCGTCGTGCCGCCGGCGGGGCCGCTCGCCGTCGCCGTGGGGCGTCCCGCTTCGCCCGGCGCGCGCGGCGCGGCGTCCTGGCCGCTGGTCGCGTTCACCAGCAAGGTGCCGGCTCCGATCACCCCGGCCGCCGCGGTCACCGCCAGAGCCGCCGTCAGGCTCCTGCTCCCCCGCCTCCGCCCCCGCATCGACCACCCTCCCTAACCCGGCCGGCACAGCGGCCCGGTATCGGAATCCTCCCCGCAGTCCCAGATATTCGCCAACTTATCCAAGTAAGCACGACATATCTGGGCAGTGACGGTGATGTCCCCCTACGACACAAGATCATGCTGAAACGCGATCACGCGGCCCCCCAAGGGGAGACCGCGTGACCGAACGATGTATCCGCGTTGACGCGGCAGGATGATGGCCGGATGCCGCCGCCGGGGCTCAGGTCAGCGGGCGGGCCGTCGGCGGGATCGGCCTGGGCAGCACGGTGGCGCCGCTCAGATAGGCGTCGACCCCCGCCGCGGCGGAGCGCCCTTCGGCGATCGCCCACACGATCAGCGACTGCCCGCGTCCCATGTCGCCCGCGACGAAGACGCCGTCCACCGACGACATGTACGACTTGTCGCGCACGACGTTCCCGCGCGCGTCGTAGAAGCCCTCCGGATTCCCCGACATCTCGGCGAGGTCGGTGAGCAGGGCCCCCTTCTCCGGCCCGAGGAAGCCCATCGCGAGCGTGACCAGCCCGGCCGGGATCTCCCGCTCGGTCCCCGGGATCGGCCGGAAGCCCGTCGCCGGGCCTTCGACGTCCACCACCCGCAGCGCGGCGACGTTGCCCTTGCCGTCGTCGACGAACTCCAGGGTGTTCACCGCGTACACCCGCGCGCCGCCATTGTCGGCCAGTTCCTCGTGGGCGCTCTCCATCTTGAACAGCATCGGGTACGTCGGCCACGGCTGGCCGGCGGGCCGGGTGGCGGGCGGCCGCGGCATGATCTCCAGCTGGGTGACCGAGAGGGCCCCCTGGCGGATCGCGGTGCCGATGCAGTCCGCGCCGGTGTCGCCGCCGCCGATCACGACCACGTGCTTGCCCTCGGCCGAGACCGGCGAGACCGGGAAGTCGCCCTCCTGCACCTTGTTCGCCGGCGGCAGGTACTCCATCGCCTGGTAGACGCCCTTGAGCTCGCGTCCGGGCACCCGCAGGTCACGCCAGGCGGTGGCCCCGCCCGCGAGCACGATCGCGTCGAAGCGCTCGCGCAGCTCGGCCGCCGTGATGTCCACGCCGACGTTGACGTTGGTGCGGAACTCGGTGCCCTCCGCGCGCATCTGGGCGATGCGCCGGTCCACGTGCCGCTTCTCCATCTTGAACTCGGGGATGCCGTAGCGCAGCAGCCCCCCGACGCGGTCGGCGCGCTCGAACACCACCACGTCGTGGCCGGCGCGGGTGAGCTGCTGGGCGGCGGCGAGCCCGGCCGGGCCCGACCCGACGACCGCGACCTTCTTGCCGGTCTTCACCGCCGGCGGCCGCGGCGTGACCCAGCCCTCGGCGAAGGCGCGGTCGATGATCTCGACCTCGACCCGCTTGATCGTCACCGGGTCGGAGTTGATGCCGAGCACGCACGCGGACTCGCACGGCGCCGGGCACAGCCGCCCGGTGAACTCCGGGAAGTTGTTGGTGGCGTGCAGCCGCTCGATCGCGTCCCGCCAGTCGTCGCGGTAGACCAGGTCGTTCCACTCGGGGATCAGGTTCCCCAGCGGGCAGCCGTTGTGGCAGAACGGGATGCCGCAGTCCATGCAGCGCGCCGCCTGCCGGGTCAGGGCCGGGCGGGGGAAGTCCTCGTACACCTCGCGCCAGTCCTGGATGCGCACGTCGACCGGGCGGCGGGCCGGCAGCTCACGCGCGTGGGTGAGAAAGCCCTTCGGGTCAGCCATCTGTTTCCTACTTCCGATCAAGCCTGTGGCGGGCGGGACCCGGCGAGCGCTCGGCGGATGGTCGCGAGCGCTCGCCCGGGGCGGGTACGGCGGCGGAGAAACGGCCGCGGCTACCCGTGCGAGGCGGCCATGATCGCCTCATCGACGTCGCGCCCTTCGGCCTCCGCGGCGGCCCGCGCGGCGAGGACCCGCTTGAAGTCCAGCGGCATGATCTTGCTGAACCTCGGCAGCGCGAGCTCCCAGTCGGCGAGCAGCGCCTTGGCGACGGTGGAGCCGGTCTCGGTCAGGTGCCGCTCGACGATCTCGCGGAGGAACTCCGAGTCCTGCTCGTCCGGCTCCTCCAGGGCGACCATCTCCCGGTTGACCCGCTCGGGCTTCAGATCCAGCACGTACGCGATGCCGCCCGACATGCCGGCCGCGAAGTTGCGGCCGGTGGGCCCGAGCACCACGGCCCGGCCGCCGGTCATGTACTCGCAGCCGTGGTCGCCCACGCCCTCGACGACCGCGGTCGCGCCCGAGTTGCGCACGCAGAACCGCTCGCCCACCAGGCCCCGGATGAACACCTCGCCCGAGGTCGCGCCGTACAGGCCGACGTTGCCCGAGATCACCTGGGTCTCCGGCGCGAACGGCGCGTCGGCGTGCGGGCGGACGACGATCCGCCCGCCGGACAGGCCCTTGCCGAGGTAGTCGTTGGCGTCGCCGGTCAGCCGCAGCGTGATCCCCTTGGGCACGAACGCCCCGAAGGAGTTGCCCGCCGAGCCGGTGAAGCTGACGTCGATGGTGTCGTCGGGCAGCCCGGCGCCGCCGTACCGCCTGGTCACCTCGTGGCCGAGCATGGTGCCGACCGTGCGGTTGACGTTGCGGATGGGCAGTTCGAGCGTGACGCGGTCGCCGTACTCCAGCGCCCCCTCGGCGAGCTGAATGAGCGTGTTGTCCAGCGCCTTGTCCAGGCCGTGGTCCTGTTCGGCGACCCTGCGCAGCGGCGTGCCCTCGGGCAGCTCGGGCTGGTGCAGGATCGGCGACAGGTCGAGCCCGGCGGCCTTCCAATGGTCGAGCGCCGCCTGCGTGTCGAGCATCTCGGCGTGGCCGATCGCCTCGTCCAGGCTGCGGAAGCCCAGCGCCGCCAGGTACTCGCGCACCTCCTCGGCGATGAACTCGAAGAAGTTGACCACGAACTCCGGCTTGCCGGTGAAGCGCTTGCGCAGCTCGGGGTTCTGCGTGGCCACGCCGACCGGGCAGGTGTCCAGGTGGCACACGCGCATCATCACGCAGCCGGACACGACCAGCGGGGCGGTGGCGAAGCCGAACTCCTCCGCGCCGAGCAGCGCGGCGATCACCACGTCGCGGCCGGTCTTGAGCTGGCCGTCCACCTGCACCACGATGCGGTCGCGCAGGCCGTTGAGCAGCAGCGTCTGCTGGGTCTCGGCGAGGCCGAGCTCCCACGGCGCGCCCGCGTGCTTGATCGAGGTCAGCGGGGAGGCGCCGGTGCCGCCGTCGTGACCGGAGATCAGCACCACGTCGGCGTGGGCCTTGGACACGCCCGCCGCGACCGTGCCGACCCCGACCTCGGCCACGAGCTTGACGTGCACCCGGGCCTTGGGGTTGGAGTTCTTCAGGTCGTGGATGAGCTGGGCGAGGTCCTCGATCGAGTAGATGTCGTGGTGCGGCGGCGGCGAGATGAGGCCGACGCCCGGGGTGGAGTGCCGGGTCTTGGCGATCCACGGGTAGACCTTGTGGCCGGGGAGCTGGCCGCCCTCGCCGGGCTTGGCGCCCTGGGCCATCTTGATCTGCAGGTCGTCGGCGTTCACCAGGTACTCGGAGGTGACGCCGAAGCGGCCGGAGGCCACCTGCTTGATCGCGCTGCGCCGGTTCGGGTCGTACAGGCGCTCGGGGTCCTCGCCGCCCTCGCCGGTGTTGGACTTGGCGCCCAGCCGGTTCATGGCGATGGCGAGGGTCTCGTGCGCCTCCATCGAGATCGACCCGTAGGACATCGCGCCCGTGGAGAACCGCTTGACGATGCTCTCGACCGGCTCGACCTCCTCGATCGGCACCGGCGGGCGCACGCCCTCGCGCAGCTTGAACAGCCCGCGCAGCGTCATCAGCCGCTCGGCCCGCGAGTCGACCAGGCCCGTGTACTCCTTGAAGATCTCGTACCGGCGGGTGCGGGTGGCGTGCTGCAGCTTGAACACGGTCTCGGGGTTGAACAGGTGCGGCTCGCCCTCGCGCCGCCACTGGTACTCCCCGCCGACCTCCAGCCGCCGGTGCGCGTTCTCCGCCCGCGGGTAGGCGCGGCGGTGCCGCCGGGCGACCTCCTCGGCCAGCTCGGCGAAGCCGACGCCGCCCAGGCGGGAGGTGGTGCCGGTGAAGCAGGCGTCGATGACCTCCTTGCCGAGGCCGAGCGCCTCGAAGATCTGCGCCCCGGTGTACGAGGCGACCGTGGAGACGCCCATCTTCGACATGATCTTCAAAACGCCCTTGCCGTACGCCTTGATGAGGTTGCGCACGGCCTTGGCCGGATCGACGTCGAGCCGGCCTCCGGCGCGCCCGTCACGGGCCATGTCCAGCACGGTCTCGATGGCGAGGTAGGGGTTGATGGCGCTGGCGCCGTACCCGATGAGCAGGGCCATGTGGTGGCACTCGCGGGCCTCGCCGGTCTCGATCACCAGGCCGACCCGGGTGCGGGACTTCTCCCGGATCAGGTGGTGGTGCACCGCGCCGGTGAGCAGCAGCGACGGGATCGGCGCGTGCACGGCGTCGGAGCCGCGGTCGGACAACACGATGATGCGCGCGCCGTTCTCGATCGCCCGCGACACCTCCAGGCAGATCTCCTCCAGGCGGTGCAGCAGCGCCTCGCCGCCGCCCGCGGCCGGGTAGAGGCCGGAGACCACGTACGGCTGGAAGCCGGGCAGCGCGCCCTCGTCGTTGATGTGGACGATCTTGGCGAGCTCGTCGTTGTCGATCACCGGGTACGGCAGCACGAGGCGGCGGCACGAGGCCGGGCCGGGGGCGAGCAGGTTGCCCTCGGGGCCGATCGTGGTCTGCAGCGAGGTGACCAGCTCCTCCCGGATCGCGTCCAGGGGCGGGTTGGTGACCTGCGCGAACAGCTGGCTGAAGTAGTCGAACAGCAGCCTCGGCCTCTCCGACAGCACGGCGACCGGCGTGTCGGTGCCCATCGAGCCGATCGGCTCGGCGCCGGTGCGGGCCATCGGCGCGAGGATGACGCGCAGCTCCTCCTCGGTGTAGCCGAAGGTCTGCTGCCGCTTCACCAGCGTCTCGCCGGTGACGATCTCGCGGCTGCGCTCGGGCAGCTCCTCGAACCGGACCAGTCCGGCGTGCAGCCACTCCCCGTACGGCTCCGCCGCCGCCAGCTCGGCCTTGATCTCGTCATCCTCGATGATCTTGCCCTGGGCGGTGTCCACCAGGAACATGCGGCCCGGCTGCAGCCGGCCCTTGCGGATCACCTTCTCCGGCGCGATGTCGAGCACGCCGGCCTCGGAGGCGAGCACGACCAGCCCGTCGTCGGTCACCCAGAACCGTCCCGGGCGCAGGCCGTTGCGGTCGAGCACCGCGCCGACGAGCGTGCCGTCGCTGAAGGTGATCGACGCCGGGCCGTCCCAGGCCTCCATCAGCGTGGAGTGGAACTCGTAGAAGGCGCGTCGCGCCGGATCCATCTCGGTGTGGTTCTCCCACGCCTCGGGGATCATCATCAGCACGGCGTGCGGCAGCGACCGGCCGCCCAGGTGCAGCAGCTCCAGGACCTCGTCGAAGGAGGCGGTGTCGGAGGCGTCGGGGTCGCAGATCGGGAACAGCCGCCGCAGGTCGCCGGGGATGAGGCCGGTGGCGAGCATCGCCTCGCGGGCGCGCATCCAGTTCCGGTTGCCGCGGACGGTGTTGATCTCGCCGTTGTGCGCGATGTACCGGTACGGGTGCGCCAGCGGCCACGACGGGAAGGTGTTGGTGGAAAAGCGCGAGTGGACCAGGGCGATGGCGGTGTCGTAGCGCTCGTCCGACAGGTCGGGGAAGAACCGCTCCAGCTGCGGCGTCGTCAGCATCCCCTTGTAGACGATGGTCCGGCTCGACAGCGAGGCGAAGTAGACGTTGGCCTCGTGCTCGGCGCGCTTGCGCAGGCAGAAGACGAGGCGGTCGAGCGCGACGCCGGTCTCGCCGCCCGGCGAGGCGACGAAGAGCTGCCGGAGGAAGGGCATCATCGCGCGGGCGCTCGGGCCCGGGATGTCGGCGCCGTACGGCATGTCCCGCCAGCCGAGAACGGTGAGGCCCTCCTCGGCGGCGATCTCCTCGATCCCGCGCACCGCGACCTCGCGCGCCGACGGGTCCGTCGGCAGGAAGGCGATGCCCGCGGCGTACGCGCCCGCCTGCGGCAGCGGGAAGCCCACCACCTGCCGGAACAGCGCGTCGGGTACCTGAGTGAGAATGCCGGCGCCGTCTCCTGTGTCCGGTTCGCTGCCCTTGGCTCCTCGATGGTCGAGGTTGCACAGCGCCGTCAGGGCCTTGGCGACGATGTCGTGACTGCGGCGGCCGGCGACGTCGGCCACCATGGCCACGCCGCAGGCGTCGTGTTCGTGCGCGGGATCATATAGGCCCTGGGGCTGCGGAAAGCCGAGGTGGGCAGCAGGCATGAATTCCCTCCTGTCGTCTCGTCTGCATGGTTTACAGGCAAGAGGGACGACGTTGGCCCTGCTGCAGTTAGGTGTAGAGAGAGTACCTCACCATGTCGGAAAGGTCCCCCCCAGGTCTGGATCGCGAACATTCACCGTCCGTGTCCAGCCGGTCGATCGGAGCATATCCTCCGTTCCGAACGGTCCGGTACGCAACCCTATTCCCCAGGACATCCTGATTCACGCCTCGCATCGGTCGCGGGTGCGCCAGGAGGGTCAACAGAGGGTAGACGCTGGTCCCGGAGGGTCAAGGGGTCGTCATGCGCGGCCCCCGGCGGAGTCACGAACGGGGGTTAACGATCACGAAAACCGAGGGAAATCTCACTCGAAAAAAGCTGATATCGGTCACTCGGCATCGACGACGCGCTGCTGGAGGGCGCGTCCGAGGCCGTCGAGGGCGAGCTGCGGGCCCGTCAGGTCGGGCCGCTCGTCGCCGACCGGCCCCACCCAGCTCAGCGTCACGAAATGGCCGAGGGCGCGGGCCTGCGCCCAGCTTCTGGCGGCGTCGAACGAGGCGGGCTGATCGGGGGCGAGCCGGGCGAATCCCCGCCCCGCCGCCGGATCCACTGCGGCGACCAGGGCGTCCGCGGCCGTCGCGTCGGCCATGTTGAACACCAGGAACTGCCCGGAGACGTCCCCGTCCCGGCTCGCGTACACCGCGCGCAGGACCTGGGTGCATCCGGCGAGCGCCTCGGCCGCCTCGCCCGACACGACGCTCGCGCAGTCCCCGGTCAGGCTCGCCGACCGGCGCACCATGGCCACGCCGCCCGCCTTCACCGTGGCGGTCGCCGGGCCGAGCACCTCCTCCCGCGTGAGCGGGCGCGGGTCGCGCTCCCGGGTGGCGATGGGGGCGTAGATCGCGGTGGACCGCTCCCCCCGGTAGGTGCGCGGGGCCGCCGGCTCCTCGCCGTCCAGCCACACCCAGGCCGCCCCGCCCGCGCCCACGGCGAGGACGACGATCACGGCCACGACCACCGCGGCACGTCCCCACGTGCCGTCCCAGATACGGCCCAGCATGACCCCCGACCTTACCGGGGCTGCGGCGTCGCGGCCTCGCCGCCCGCCGCCACCACCCGCGCGAACACCGCCTTCTCCGCCCCCCGTACGGCGAGCGCCAAGGCGACGAAGTCGTCCCTGGCCGTCGGCTCGGCCCCGTCGGCGCGCCCGACCCAGACCAACGCGGCCAGGTGCCCCATCGCGTGCCCGCTCGCCTCGGTGTAGCCGTCGGCGGGGAAGACCGCCGAGGGGTCATCAAGCGGGCGGACCCAGCCATCCCGGTGCAGCGTGGTCAGCGCCTGGACGAAGCCGTCCGCCGCGGCGACCCCGGACATGTTGAACAGGGTGTACTGGGCGACGTACCGGCCGTCGGCGCTGCGGTAGAGCCCGCGCACCGCCTGCGTGCAGCCGGTCTCGGCGAGTTTGGCGAGCAGTTCGTCGCCCCACAACGCGACCGAGCAGTCCTTGTCGGCCTGCCGCTGCACGAGCCGCAACGTGATCTTCCCGCTCTTCAACGTCTTCACGCGGAAGATCTCCTCGGCGGTGAGCGGCGCCGGGTCGCTCTCGCGGTCGGCGATCGGCGCGAACTGCGGCAGCGATCGCCACCCCTGGTAGTCGTCGGGCCGGGCCAGGTCGATCCGCAGGGCGCCTCCCGCGGCGGCCGGGGGCGGCTCCGACAGCTCCGCGACCCGCGCGACCAGCACGGTGAGCACGATCGCCATGGCCAGTACGGCGGCGCCGCCGGCGATGCCGAGCAGAACGCGCTGCTGCCGCTCGTCCAGACCCCAGTCGGCGAGCGCGCCCAGGGACCACGAGGACCTGCGCCGCTTGGAGCGCTTGTCCGCCTTGCGTTTCCCGCTCGCGCCCGCCGCCGCCGACGCGGGCGGCGACTCGACGAAAGGTGGCTCAACGGAGTGCGGCTCAACGGGAGGCGGCTCGCCGTCCGCCTGTTCGGTGAACCAGCGTCCGGCCGTGACCCGGCCCCGGGACGGCGTCCCCGGCGCGGGCCGCACCGGGCGGTCGGGGAACGGCCCCGCGGGCGGCGCCTGATCCCCGGGCGGATACTGCGCGAACGGCCGCCCGCCGGGCGGCATCGCCTGCGCGGGCGGGTTCGCGGCAGGATGGCCGGTCGTCGGCCGGGCCGCGAACAGCCCGCCCGGAGGGTCGGAATCCGCGGGCGGGCGGTACCCCGCCTGATCGTCGGCGTACCGGCGACGCGGAGGCTGGTCCGGGGACGGGTGGTTGACGGGTGGCTGTTCGGCGGGGGCTCGCCGCGCCGGCCGCTCGGCCGAGGGCGGCCGGACCGCCGACCGCTCGCCCGTGGCGTCCCGCCTGCGGCGGCGTGGCCTGGCGCGCCCCCCGCGCCCGCCTGACGTCATCGCTGGCCGGCCCCCCGGTCGGGCACGGGCTCGGCCGCCTTGCCCTCGCCGGAGGTCTCATCCCGGCCGGCCTTGTCTTCGTCGGTTTGGTCTTCGCCGGTCCGATCTCTGTCAAGCTCTTCCTGGTCCGCCTCGCCACGGAGATGCGCGGGGTCGGGATCGTCGTCCGCGCGCGCGGCCGCGGTGGTCTCGACCTCGTCGCCGGGCTCCGCCCGCGTCTCGTCCTCGTCGGCCGGGTCGGCCGCGTCTGACGGGTCGGCGGGGTCGGACGGGTCGGCCGCGTCGGCGGGGGCGACATCGACGCCGAGCGACTCCTCGGTGGTCTTGTTGCGGGTCGCGTAGAAGTACACGACGGCACCGATGAAGATGACGATGGAGGTCCACTGGTTGAGCCGCAGGCCCAGGATCTCGTGCGCGGGATCGACGCGCATGCCCTCGATCCAGAAGCGCCCGAGGGTGTAGCCGGCGACGTACAGCGCGAACAGCCGGCCGTGGCGCAGGACGAAACGCCTGCCCACCCAGATCAGCACGAGCCCCAGCGCGAGGTCCCACAGCGACTCGTACAGGAACGTCGGGTGGTAGGTCAGCTCACCGGGCACGGTGCCCGGCCTGCCCGGGTCGATCTCCAGGCCCCACGGCAGGTCCGTCGGCCCGCCGAACAGCTCCTGGTTGAAGTAGTTGCCCCAGCGGCCGATGGCCTGCGCGATGACGATGCCGGGCGCCAGGGTGTCGGCCATCGCCGACAGCGAGATGCCCCGTCTGCGGCAGCCGATCCACACGCCGACCGCGCCGAGCGCGATCGCGCCCCAGATGCCGAGGCCGCCGTTCCAGATGAACAGGGCCTCGATCGGCTCGTTGACCGCGTCGGGCCCGAAGTACAGCTGCCAGTCGGTGATGACGTGGTAGAGCCGGCCTCCGACCAGGCCGAAGGGCACGGCCCAGACGGCCAGATCGGTCACCGTGCCGGGCGCGCCGCCCCGCGCACGCCAGCGGCGCTCGCCGATGATGACGGCGGCGACGACGCCGAGGATGATGCAGAACGCATAGGCCCGCAGCGGAATCGGACCCAGGTACCAGACCCCCTGTGACGGGCTGGGAATCGACGCAAGCGGCATGCCAGGGACGTTACCGTACTCCCGTCACGCGCGCTCCCAACCTCGCGTCCTCCGATTCGATCGTGAGCATTTCGGGGGCACGGCATGAGGCCGGGACGCCCGTCGGCGTCTCGGCCGCACGCTTCCCTTTTCGTCTTTTTTCTTTCGTTCCTTTTCGAGCCGTCCCGTCGCCGAAGGCTCGCGGGTCCTACTTCGCGGAGAGGACGGCGGATTCCAGCGACCCCGCGACATACGCGGCGTCGCCCAGGTCCTTGCCGTTGAGCCGCACGCTCGGCGTGCCGTCGATCTTGTCGGCCTTGATCGTCTCGGACGAGTAGGCGAGCTGCGCGGACGCGCCCTGCTGGCCGCGCACGCAGTTCTCGAACCCGGCGTCGGTCACCCCGGCCTCCTTGCCCCAGGTGACGATGTCGCCGACGGCGAAGCCGACGGTGCCCTCGTCGGGCTGCTCGGCGAAGAACCTGTCGTGCAGCCTAATCCAGGGCTCACCGCCCTGCACGCAGCGCAGCGCGGTCGCGGCGCGCAGCGAGTTGCCCTTCAGCGGCTCCTGGCTGAACAGCGTGATGGGGTGGTAGACCACCTTCACCTTGCCCTCGGCGGCCAGCCGCTTGATCGTGTCGCCGCTGCTCTCCTCGAACACCTTGCAGTAGGGACACTGGAAGTCCTCGTAGATGTCGAGGACGGGGGAGTTCACACCGGCCTTGGCCATCACCACGTCGCCGTCGGCCTGCCGACTGATCGGTGCCAGCGACCCCGCGTACGCCTCGGACTTGTTACGCGTGGACTGCCATATCGCGACAAGGGCCACGATCAGCGCCACCACCCCGATCACGGAGAGCGTGATCGTGACCTGGCGGCGGCGCTGCTCCCGCTTCCGCTCCAGCTCACGCTGGAGACGGGCCTTCTCCCGGGTGGCCTTTCGGGCGGCGTTGCCCATCAATCGTCCTTTTCTCGGTTCGGTTCCTCGTCGGCATCGAGATCGTCGTCCCGCTCGATGTCGGCGCGATAGGGCCTTTGGTCCTCCGCCCCCGGCGCGAGGCCGAGCGCGGAGTCAAGCGCGAGCCGGCCGGGGGGCTTGACCGCGACCCACGCCGCCAGAGCGAGGATGCCCAGGTCACGCAGGATCTCGGGCAGGTAGTTGGCCTGCTGACCCGGCGCCAGGGCCCCGCCGCCGCCGAAGCACCCGCAGTCGATGTTCAGCCCGCGGGCCCAGGCCGAGGCGATGCCGATGACGAAGGCGAGCATCAGCAGGCCCGCGACGATCGCCGCCAGCCGCGTGAGCAGCCCGACGACCAGCAGCAGCCCGATGACGATCTCCAGGATCGGCAGGACATAGCCGACGATCTCCGCGACGGCCGTCGGCAGGAGCTCGTACGCCTCGACCGCCTTGATCGAGATGGCCGGGGCGCCCATCTTCAGCCAGCCGGCCACGATGAGGACACCGGCCACGACCAACCGGGCGACCGTCGTCACCCAGGGTAACGCGATCCGGACCATGGGCAATGGAACCGGGGCTGAACCTTCCGTTGTCACGGTTCGATCGTCTCCTCTAAGCATCCCCGCCGGCGGCGTCATCGACGACGGCGTCGAAGGCCGCAGAGCCCCGAACCCACTACAGCACAGCCACCGTAAACAATCGGTAAGCCTTCGGGCTCCGCGTTTCACGCCGTCGCGAGCATGCGCCGCGCGGGGTCGGGCGACGCCGACGCCCCCGACCGGGCGCGACACGGATGTCTCACCGCGAAGCCACCATCGGCGGCCGCCCACGGCGGTGGGCGCCGGCGCCTTCAGCTTACGCGCACGCCGTCGCGGGGCGGGTCACATCCACGCCATCGCGTACGACCCGGCGGGCGAGCCGCGCCGGGGACCGATCAGCCGCGTACGCCGGTGGCGAGCTCGCCGGCGAGGCGGCGGACGGCGGCCAGGCCCGCGGCCTCGTCCGGAGCGTCGAGCAGGCGGCGGATGAAGGCCGAGCCGACGATCACGCCGTCGGCGTAGGCGGCCACCTCGGCCGCCTGGGCCCCCGTGCCGACGCCGAGCCCCACGCAGACCGGCAGCGAGGTGTGCTCGCGGGTGCGCTTCACCAGGCCCTCGGCGGCCAGGCTCACGCTCTCCCGCGCCCCCGTGACGCCCATCAGGGACGCGGCGTACACGAACCCGGTGCAGCAGGCGACGACCTTCTCGATGCGGGCGTCGGTGGAGCTGGGCGCGACCAGGAAGACCGTGTCGAGGCCGGCGGAGGCGCTCGCCTCCAGCCACGGCCCGGCCTCCTCGGGCGTGAGGTCGGGGGTGATCGTGCCGACGCCGCCCGCCGAGGCCAGCTCGCGGGCGAAGCGCTCGGCGCCGTACCGGTCGACGGGGTTCCAGTAGGTCATGACCAGGGTGGCCGCGCCGGTCTTGGCGACGCCCTCGACCGTGCGCATGACGTCGGCGATGCGGGTGCCGTTGACCAGGGCCCGGTGGACGGCGTCCTGGATGGTGGGGCCGTCCATGAGCGGGTCGGAGTACGGCAGGCCGATCTCGATCACGTCGCACCCGGCCTCGACCATGGCGGTGGCCGCGGCGACGGCGCCCTCGGCGGTGGGGAAGCCGGCGGGCAGGTAGCCGACCAGGGCGGCGCGCTTCTCGGAACGCGCCTTTTCGAACACCGTGTGGAGAGTCGTCATCGTCGAATCCGTTACGTTCGTACGTCCTGCCGCGCTGGTCGGTCCGGGGACCCCTGGCCTGGCACAGATCAATCGGTCAGAGGTTGAAGTATTTCATCGCGGTGCCCATGTCCTTGTCACCGCGGCCGGAGAGGTTCACCAGAATCGTCGCCTCCGGGCCGAGCTCGCGGCCGAGCTCCAGCGCGCCGGCGAGCGCGTGCGAGGACTCGATCGCCGGGATGATGCCCTCGGTGCGGGCCAGCAGCGAGAACGCCTCCATCGCCGCGTCGTCGGTGACGCCGTGGTAGACGGCGCGGCCCGAGTCCTTGAGCCAGGCGTGCTCGGGGCCGACGCCGGGGTAGTCCAGGCCGGCCGAGATGCTGTGCGACTCGATGGTCTGGCCCTCGTCGTCCTGCAGCACGTAGGTGCGGGCGCCGTGCAGGACGCCCACCGAGCCGGCGGTCAGCGTGAGCGCGTGCTCGCCGGACTCCAGGCCGTGCCCCGCCGCCTCGTAGCCGTGCAGTTGCACGCCCGCGTCGCCGATGAACGCATGGAACAGGCCGATGGCGTTGGAGCCGCCGCCGACGCAGGCCGCGACCGCGTCGGGCAGTTTTCCGGTGAGTTCGAGGACCTGGCGGCGCGCCTCGACGCCGATGACGCGGGCGAAGTCGCGGACGATCTCCGGGAAGGGGTGCGGTCCGGCGACCGTGCCGAACAGGTAGTGGGTGTGGTCGACGTTGGTCACCCAGTCGCGGAAGGCCTCGTTGATGGCGTCCTTGAGGGTCTTGCTGCCGTTGTGCACCGGCACGACCGTGGCGCCGAGCAGCTTCATGCGGGCGACGTTGAGCGCCTGGCGCTCGCAGTCCACCGCGCCCATGTAGACGACGCACTCCAGGCCGAGCAGGGCGGCGGCGGTCGCGGTGGCGACGCCGTGCTGGCCCGCGCCGGTCTCGGCGATCACGCGGGTCTTGCCCAGGCGCTTGGTGAGCAGGGCCTGGCCGAGCACGTTGTTGATCTTGTGGGCGCCGGTGTGCGTGAGGTCCTCGCGCTTGAGCAGGATCCGGGCGCCGCCGGCGTGCTCGGCGAACCGCCGCACCTCGGTGATGGCGGTCGGGCGGCCCGCGTAGGTGCGCAGCAGACGGTCGAACTCGCGGACGAACTCGGGGTCGTTCTTGGCCTCGTTGTAGACCTTCTCGACCTCGTCGAGCGCCGGGATGAGCGCCTCGGGCACGAAACGACCGCCGAAGACGCCGAACCGTCCGTGCTCGTCCGGATCGCCGCCGTCCGGCCCGGACCCCACCAGGTCGGCCGCGGTCACAATGGTGGCCTCGCTCACGTCTACTCCTCGATGTCGCACCGGCCGCGCGGCTCAGTGACGCCTTTCCTGCCCGGTGTCATGACGTGACGCGGGATGCGCGCCCGCGGTCACCAGGTCGTTCACCGCGGCGCGGGGATCCTTGCCGGTGACCAGGCTCTCCCCCACCAGCACGGCGTCCGCGCCCGCCCTGGCGTAGGCGAGCAGGTCGTGCGGCCCGCGCACGCCGGACTCGGCGATCTTGATGATACCGTCCGGAATCTTCGGCGCGAGCTTGGCGAACACCTCGCGGTCGACCTTGAGGGTTTTCAGGTCCCGGGCGTTGACTCCGATGACCTTCGCCCCGGCGGCGAGCGCGCGGTCGAGCTCCTCCTCGGTGTGCACCTCGACCAGCGGCGTCAGGCCGATCGACTCGGCGCGCTCGATCAGCGACACCAGGGCCTGCTGCTCCAGGGCCGCCACGATCAGCAGCGCGAGGTCGGCGCCGTACGCCCGCGCCTCCCACAGCTGGTAGGAGGTGACGATGAAGTCCTTGCGCAGCACCGGGATGTCGACCCGGGCCCGCACCGCGGCCAGGTCGTCGAGGGTGCCGGCGAACCGGCGCCGCTCGGTCAGCACGCTGATCACGTGCGCCCCGCCCGCCTCGTAGTCGCCGGCGAGCGCCGCCGGGTCCGCGATCGCCGCCAGCGCCCCCTTGGACGGGCTGGACCGCTTGACCTCGGCGATCACCGATACCCTGTCGCCGCCGAGCGCCAGGTAGGCGTCCCTCGGCGCGGGAGCGCGCTCGGCACGCCGCTTGAGTTCCTCGATCCCCACGGACGCCTGCCGCTCGGCGAGGTCGGCCCGCACCCCGTCCAGGATCTCGTCCAGCACACTCACACGGTCTCCTCGCCCAATCCAGGCCCATCCAGTCCTAGCCCTGCCGATGCTATCGGCCCTTGCCGTGACGGCCCGACACCGGGGCCGTGCACCCGCGCCGTCAAGGTCTTCCCGGTACGCCTACGGTGCGAGGAAATGACCAAAGGGCAAATTTCTCACTACTCCGTAGGAAATCAAGAGTACGAGAAATGCCCAGACAATTGCGGGAGGTGGCGCCTTTATGGCGAAGGGCCTGCCCTGCCATGAGCGTACCGCCCAACGCGCCCACACCACGGCGGCCACCGGGATCAGCGCCACCACCAGCACGTTCATCCCGAGCGCCGTGCCGATGTCGCCGTGCGTGAGCGCGTGCGTGGCGCGCAGCGCCCCGCAACCGGGGCAGTACAGGCCGGTCAGCATGAACAGCGGGCAGAGCGGATAGTGGCCGGGCTCGTTGGGATCGACCAGGGCCACGTAGATCAAACCGGCCGCGGCCGCCGCCGCTGCCCCCGCCGGCCACAGCAGTGAACGCACGCGTGCGACTGCTCCCGGCGACGAGCCGTTCCGGTGCAGATCCTCCCGCGTGCCCCCCATGCCGGCCTCCCCCGCCGATCCGTGTCAGAACCCCGTATCAAAACCCCGTGAAAACGAGTGTCAGAACCCCGTCTCAGAACGAGTATCAGAACGAGGTGGAGGTGGTGCCCACCCAGGCCAGGCCGAAGAGGCCGAGATAGAACACCCAGACCAACACCCACAGCGCGGTCTGGATGTACCCCATGATCAGGCCCGCTACCGCCATGCCGTGGCCCTGCTCGCCGGACCGCTTGATCTGCCCGACCGCGACGTGACCGAAGACCACCGCGAGCACCGAGGTGATGCCGCAGGTGAAGAAGCCGAGGATGCCGAGGATCAGGCTGGCGATGGCCAGTCCGTTGGTGCCGGGCGCCGCGTAGCCGGGCTGCTGGTAGCCGTAGGCCGACTGGCCGTACCCCTGCTGCTGGCTGTAGTCGTAGCCCGGCTGGGACGAGCCGTACCCGGGGTTGGAGGACTGGCCGTATCCCGGATACGACTGGCCGTATCCCGGATACGACTGGCCATAACCGGGATTCGACTGGCCGTAGCCTCCGGGCTGCTGACCGTACCCGCCCGCCTGGCCCCCATATCCCCCGCCCTGGTCGTCTGGCGGATACCCGTAACTCATCGAACGGCTCCCGTGGATGCTGATAACGCCGTGATAGCTGGCGTAGCCTATCGGCAGGAACGGTGATTATCGCCATTCAACCAAATATTGTCGGCAACTTGTGATGGCGGTCAGGAAGTACCCGCGCCGTCCCCATCGGCCGTGGGATCGTCGCCCCGGTCGAGCGCGTCCCACAGTTCGCGTTCCCGGTCCGCACGGGCCCCCATCGCTGACCCCGCCGCTGACCCCGGCGCGGAACCGGCCGCGCGGGGGCCCCGCGCGGGCGGCGGGGAGCCCGCGCCCCGGCGTTCGTACCGCTCGGACATGCCCGGCCAGCGGGACGCCCGCGCCACCGCGACGATCCCCGCGCCGACCAGGATGATCCCGCCGGCGACCGTCACCGCCGGCCACGCCGCGCCGGCCTCGTAGGCCGCGCCTCCGGCCGCCGACAGGGCGCTGCGCTCCGCGGCGGCGGCCAGGATCGTGTCCCGCCGTACGCCCGTGAACGCGCCGAGGACGGCGGCGACCCCGCCGAGGGCCACGACGACGCCGATCAGGCGCCGCCACATCCCCCGGGCGACGAGCACCGCCACCACGGCCGCGAGCGACGCCAGGGCGGCGGGGCCCAGGTACGCGGCCAGGTCCGAGCCGGTCAGCGTCACCAGGCCCAGCGGCGACCCGCCGCCCGCGCCGTAGCGCACCCGCGCCCACTCGCGCCCGGCGGCGAGCAGCACCGCGCCCGCCCCGGCCGCGCACACCAGGGCCCACACCAGCGGCGGACGCCGGGAGGCTCCCCCAACAGGGGGCCGGGAGTCGGACGAGGTCGTGTCCGTAACGGGTGAAGGGCTCATGGCGCGAAGGACCTGTCTGAAACTGTCATGCCCGCCGAGGGCTCAGGTGTACGGGGCCGGTTCCGCCGGATCGGCGACCGGGAGCACATCTCGATCGAAGCACGTGCGGTCGCCGGTGTGGCACGCGCCCCCCACCTGGTCCACCTGGAGCAGCACCGTGTCGCCGTCGCAGTCGAGGGCGACGTGCCGCACCCACTGCACGTGGCCGGAGGTGTCGCCCTTCACCCAGTACTCCTTGCGGCTGCGCGACCAGTAGGTGGCCCTGCCGGTCGTCAGCGTGCGGTGCAGCGCCTCGTCGTCCATCCAGGCGAGCATGAGCACCTCTTTGGTGTCGTACTGCTGGACGATGGCGGGCACCAGCCCGTCGGGCGAGCGTTTGAGGCGTGCGGCGATCCGCGGGTCAAGGGACATGCGGTCATTGTGCCGCAACCAGCGACAGGGGCAGTTCGCCGCAGGGGTGGACGGCGAAGCCGGGCTCCCCGCGGAAGACCGACCCGCCGAGCCACCGGGCGGTGTTGGAGGCGATCACCCGCCCGGCCGCGTTGACGATGAAGGCGGGCGCGGGCACCGCGCGCAGCACCGGCGCCACGGCGCCCTCGAACCGCCGCACGAACACGTCCGCCGCGGCCACCCCCGCGAACGCCCCGGCGACCGTCACCGGCACCGACAGCGTGAGGCTGTACTCGTCGGTGCACAGATAGTCCACGTACGGCCCGCAGATCGTGCGCTCGGCCCCCGCGTACGGCTCGGCGTACCAGGCCCAGTGCGTGTAGTCGTAGAACGCGCTGCCCGCCGGGTCGAGATCGCGCTCCAGCCGCGCCGGCACCCCGGAGGGATGCTCCTGCCACCATTCCAGGAACCAGTGCGCGTCCGACAGCAGCCCGGGCGCGGCGATGAACCCGACCCCGGCGATGAGCCCGCCCAGGTACCCGAGCAGCGCCGGGCGCAGCGCGGCCAGGTCGCCGCTGACCAGGGCGCGCCCGCCCGCCTCCCGGATCCGTGCGGCGGTGACGTCCCGAAGCTCGCGCAGCACGGTGAACACGTCCTCGACCACGGTCCCGATCCGCGCCGCCGCCTGCTGTGCGGCCCGCGCCACATGGTCGCCGTCGGGCCCGTGGCGTCCGCGGTCGGCGTCGTTCCCGCTGATCGGGATCTCCGGTCGGCCGATCTGGGTCATGGCGTTCACCTCGGGGCGCGGTTCAGGGCCCGACGAGTCGCAGGCGCAGCTCGATCAGGCGTTCTATCGCGTCGAGCACGTGCCGTTCGGCCAGCTCGCGGGCCCGGCCGGGGTCGCCGTCGGCGATCGCGGCGGCGATGGCCCGGTGCTGGGCCGTGGCCTCATCGTGCCCCCCGGGCTCGTCGTACGGAAGCCATAGAAGCGGCCCGATGTCGGCCTGTAACCGGATCTCCTCCCGGGTGAGTCTCGCCGACTGCGAGGCGGCGGCGACCTCGACGTGGAAGCGGCCGTCGAGGCGGCGCAGGCGCGCGGGCGAGTCGGTGTCGGCCATCTCGCGCAGCGACCGCCACAGGGGCTCGACGTCGGCGGGGAGGGCGCGGCGGGCCGCGAGCATGGCGGCGGCGCCGGCGATGGCGGTGTAGTGGTCGCCGAGGTCGCGCAGCTCGTCGGCGGCGAAGGCGCGCAGCCGCTCGCCGATCTCGGGCTCGGCGGGCGCGCGGACGAAGCTGCCGCCGCCCCGGCCGCGCCGGGTCACCAGCAGGCCGCGCTGGCGCAGCGCCACGAGCGCCTCGCGTAGGGTGACGGTGGACACGCCGAGCAGGCCCGCCAGCTCGCTCTCGCTGGGCAGCTGCTCGCCGTCGGCGAGCAATCCGAGGGCGATCGCGTCGGTGAGCCTGCGTACGACCGCGTCGACGCGGCCCTCGGTGGAGACGGGCGCGAAGACGGCCGGGTGGGCCCCGCTCGCCTCCATCTTCCCCTCCCCCGGTTCCTGCCCCCCGGTTTAACACCATTGATACCGGAGAGTGCCTTGGCACGAAAGATTTAAGTTCATATGTTATTGCGCATGCCGGAGCGAGAGACGGCCGTGCGGCTGCGCGGCCTCCGCAAGGACTTCGGGCCGGTCACGGCCGTCGACGGCGTCGACCTTGAGGTCCGCGACGGCGAGTTCTTCGCCATGCTCGGCCCGTCGGGCTCGGGCAAGACCACGGTGCTGCGCCTGATCGCCGGGTTCGAGACGCCCACCGCCGGGACCGTCGAGCTCGGCGGCGTGGACGTCACCCGCGCGGCCCCCTTCCAGCGGGACGTGAACACGGTGTTCCAGGACTACGCGCTGTTCCCGCACATGAGCGTGCTCGCCAACGTGGAGTACGGCCTGCGGGTGAAGCGGGTCGCCAGGGCCGAGCGCCGGGAGCGGGCGCTGGCGGCGCTGCGCTCGGTGCGGCTGGAGGGCTTCGGCGACCGCCGGCCCGCCCAGTTGTCGGGAGGCCAGCGGCAGCGCGTGGCGCTCGCCCGCGCGCTGGTCAACCGGCCCCGGGTGCTGCTGCTCGACGAGCCGCTCGGCGCGCTCGATCTGAAGCTGCGCGAGCAGATGCAGATGGAGCTGAAGCAGTTGCAGCGCGAGGTGGGGATCACGTTCCTGTTCGTCACCCACGACCAGGACGAGGCGCTGACCATGAGCGACCGGGTCGCGGTGTTCAACCACGGCCGAATCGAGCAGGTGGGCACCCCGGCCGAGGTGTACGAGCGCCCCGCCACCGAGTTCGTCGCCGGGTTCGTCGGCACCTCCAACCTCATCTCCGGCGCGGCGGCGCGTACCGTCCTCGGCAGGGAGGGCACCTTCAGCGTCCGGCCGGAGAAGCTGCGCGTCGTGCTTGAGGACGAGCCGGGCGGCCCGGCGGGCCCGGACGAGCACTGGGCGTCGGGCACGATCGCGGAGGTCGTCTACGCGGGCGCGGCCACCCGGTTCGTCGTCGATCTGGACGCGGGCGGGCGGCTGATCGCGCTGCAGCAGAACCTGCAGGTCTCGTCGATGGACGTGATGAGGCTGCGGGACGCCCGGGTCCGGCTGGTGTGGCAGCGCCGGCACGAGTTCGAGATCGCCTCCTGACGTGTCCTCCCCCCTTCCGCCACCCGCACCCCCCGGGAGAAACCCATGCGATCGACCCGATTCCTGATCACGGCCGCCGCGCTCGCGCTGGTCACCGCCTGCGGAGGCGGGGGCGGGGGCGGCGGCGCGCCCGCGTCCGGCGCCGCCCCCGGCCAGGGCGGCTTCATCCCGCCGAAGATGGAGGCGCCGAAGACCCTCGCCCCCGCCGAGGGCCAGGTCAACCTGGTGGCCTGGGCCGGGTACGTCGAGGACGGCTCCAACGACCCGAAGGCCGACTGGGTGACCCCCTTCGAGCAGGAGACCGGCTGCCAGGTGAACACCAAGGTCGCCGGGACCTCCGACGAGATGGTCAACCTCATGAAGACCGGCCAGTACGACGCGGTGTCGGCCTCCGGCGACGCCTCGCTGCGGCTGATCGCGGGCGGCGACGTGGCGCCGGTCAACACCGACCTGATCCCCAACTACGCCGACGTGTTCGACGGCCTGAAGAACAAGGGCTGGAACTCGGTGAACGGCGTCCCGTACGGCGTGCCGCACGGCCGGGGCGCCAACCTGCTGATGTGGCGGACCGACGTGGTCACGCCCGCCCCCGACTCCTGGGGCGCGGTGTTCGACCCGGCGTCGCCGTACAAGGGGAAGGTGACCGCCTACGACTCGCCGATCTACATCGCGGACGCGGCGGTCTACCTGATGACGCACCGGCCGGAGCTCGGGATCAAGAACCCCTACGCGCTCGACGACAAACAGTTCCAGGCGGCGGTGGACCTGCTGAAGGGGCAGCGGCAGCTCGTCGGCGAGTACTGGTCGGACTACACCAAGGAGATCCAGGCGTTCAAGAGCGGCGACTCGGTCGTCGGCACCACCTGGCAGGTGATCGTCAACGTCGCCAAGGGCGAGAAGGCCCCGGTGGAGGCGACGCTGCCGAAGGAGGGCGCGACCGGCTGGTCGGACACCTGGATGGTGGCGGCGAACGCGAAGAATCCCGGCTGCGCCTACCGCTGGCTGAACTGGATCATCTCCCCGAAGGCGAACGCCCAGGTCGCCGAGTACTTCGGTGAGGCGCCGGCGAACGCCAAGTCGTGCCAGGAGACCGCCGACCCCGACCACTGCGCGACGTTCCACGCCACCGACGAGGAGTACTTCTCCAAGGTCTACTACTGGACCACGCCGATCGCCCAGTGCCTGGACGGCCGCACCGACGTCACATGCAAGGACTACGCCGAGTGGACCCGGGCCTGGACGGAGATCAAGGGCTGATGCCGGCCGCGCGGTCGCGAGGCGGGGCCCGGCTGCGCCTGGCGCTGCTGCTGTCGGCGCCGATGGCGTGGCTGGGCGTCGCCTACCTGGGCTCGCTCGCGGCGCTGTTCGTCACCGCCTTCTGGTCGGTCGACACCTTCACCGGCGGCCTGATCCGCTCGTTCACCTGGGCGAACTTCTCCGAGCTCGTGACCGTGGAGGTGTATCGGACGATCACGCTGCGGACGCTCGGGGTGGCGGTCGCGGTGACGGCCGTCGATCTCGTGATCGCCTTCCCGATGGCGTTCGCGATGGCGAAGCTCGCCTCGCCGCGGGCGCGGCGCTGGCTGGTGATCGCGGTGCTGACGCCGCTGTGGGCGAGCTATCTGGTCAAGGCGTACGCCTGGCGGGTCATGTTGTCGTCGGAGGGGCTGCTCGGCTGGGGCTACGGGCTGACCGCCACGATCCTGACGCTGGCGTACCTGTGGCTGCCGTACATGATCCTGCCGATCTACGCGGGCCTGGAGCGGCTGCCGGACTCGCTGCTTGAGGCGGCCGGGGACCTGGGGGCGCGGCCGTGGCGGGTGTTCCGCACGGTGATCTGGCCGCTGACGTTCCCGGCCGTGGTCGCCGGGTCGATCTTCACGTTCTCGCTGTCGATGGGCGACTACATCGCGGTGCGGATCGTGGGCGGGCGCAGCCAGCTGCTCGGCAACGTGGTGTACGACAACATCGGCGCGGCGAACAACCTGCCGTTCGCCGCCGCCGTGGCGACCGTCCCCGTCGTGATCATGCTGATCTATCTGGCCGCGGTCCGCCGCACGGGCGCGTTGGAGAACCTGTGAACCTGTCTCGTACGGCACGGCTGCTGCTGCGCCTGGCGCTCGGCGCGGGGCTGGCGGTGATCTACGTTCCGCTCGCGGTGGTGCTGGTCAACTCGTTCAACGCCGACCGCACGTTCGGCTGGCCGCCGGGCGGGTTCACGCTGCGCTGGTGGGAGGCGGCGTGGAACTCGGCGGGGGTGCGCGACGCGCTGTGGACGTCGGTGCGGGCCGGGCTGGGGGCGACGGCGATCGCGCTGGTGCTGGGCACGATGGCGGCCTTCGCGGTGGCGCGGTTCCGGTTCTTCGGCCGGGACACGGTCTCGCTGCTGATCATCCTGCCGATCGCGCTGCCGGGCATCGTCACCGGGATCGCGCTGAACAACGCCTTCCGGGTGATCCTGGAGCCGTTCGGGCTGGGGCTCGGGCTGTTCACCGTGATCGTGGGGCACGCGACGTTCTGCGTGGTCACCGTCTACAACAACGTGCTGGCCCGGCTGCGGCGCACCGGCGGCAGTTTGGAGGAGGCGTCGGCGGACCTCGGGGCGCGGCCGTTCACGACGTTCCGTCTGGTGACGTTCCCGATGATGCGCTCGGCGCTGCTCGCGGGCGGGCTGCTGTCGTTCGCGCTGTCCTTCGACGAGATCATCGTGACGACGTTCACGGCCGGGGCGGGCGTGCGCACGCTGCCCATCTGGATCTTCGAGAACCTGTTCCGGCCCAACCAGGCCCCGGTGGTGAACGTGGTGGCCGCCGCGTTGATCGTCGTGTCGGTGGTGCCGATCTGGCTCGCCCAGCGGGTGTCCGGGCAGGTCTCCACCCACTGAAGCTCAGGAACGGGTGCCGGAGGTCCAGGAGGCGTACAGGTCGGCGTACACGCCCGGTTCGGCGATCAGTTCGTCGTGCGGGCCGCGTTGCACGATGCGGCCCTTGTCGAAGACGAGGATCTCGTCGGCGGCCTCGGCGGTGGACAGGCGGTGCGCGATCGACACGGCGGTGCGGCCCCGGGTCACGCCGTCCAGGGCGCGGGCCAGGCGCACCTCGGTGGCCGGATCGACGGCCGAGGTGGCCTCGTCGAGCAGGAGCAGGTCGGGGTCGGCGAGGTAGGCGCGGGCCAGGGCGACGAGCTGGCGCTCGCCGGCCGACAGGGACTCGCCGCGCTGCCCGACGGGGGTGTCGAGGCCGGCGGGCAGGCCCTCCACCCAGTCGGCCAGGCCCAGCTCGGTGATCGCCAGCTCGATGTCCTCCCGGGTCGCGGCGGGCCGGCCGTACCGGATGTTGTCGGCGAGGGTGCCGTCGAACAGGAAGCCGTCCTGCGGCACCATCACGATGCGCTCGCGCAGCGAGGAGAAGCGGACGTCGCGCAGGTCCACGCCGTCGACGAGCACGCGGCCCTCGACCGGATCCATCAGCCGGGTCAGCAGCTTGGCGAAGGTGGTCTTGCCCGAGCCGGTCTCGCCCACGACCGCGACCCTGGTGCGGGGCGGGATGTCCACCTGGACGTCGTGCAGCACCGGCGGGCCGCCGGGGTAGGCGAAGCCGACGTTGTCGAACCTGACGCTGATCGGGCCGCGCGGCAGCACCACGCCGTTCGGGCCGGGGTCGGCCACGTCCGGCGGGGTGTCGAGCACGGCCAGCACCCGCCGCCAGCCGGAGACGGCGTTCTGCGCCTCGTTGAGCACCTCGGTCGCGGTCTGCAGCGGCGCGATGAACAGCGCGATCAGGAACAGGAACGCGACCAGGCTGCCGCGGGAGATCGACCCGTCCACGCCGAACCTGACGCCGAGCAGCACCACGGCCGCGACCGCGATCGCGGCCACCAGCTCGGTGAGCGGGAAGGTGAGCGCGATGATGGTCTGGGCGCGGGTCTGCGCCGCGCGCTGGGCGTTGACCGCCTCGTCGATGCGCCGGGCGGTGCGGTCCTCCGAGGCGTGGGCGCGGATCACGGCGCTGCCGACCACGGACTCGCTGATCGCGGCGAGCATGTCGCCGGTGCGCTCGCGTACCCGGATGTACGCGCGGGCGACCATGCGCTGGAAACGCGGCAGCATGATCAACAGCGGCACGAAGACGAGCCACACGACCAGGGTGAGCCGCCAGGAGTACACCGCCATCAGCACGGTGGCGATCAGCAGCTGGCCGACGGAGACGATGACCAGCAGGCCGCCCCACTGCATGAACTGGCTGATCTGGTCCACGTCGCTGGTCACCCGGGAGACCAGGGCGCCGCGCCGCTCGGTGTTCTGGGTGAGCACCGACAGGTCGTGCACGTGCCGGAAGCCCTTGCGCCGCAGTGTGGCGAGGCCGCCCTCGGTGCTGCGGTAGAGGCGCACGTTCATCAGGTAGGCGCACAGGGCGGTCCCGAGCACCGCCAGGGCGCACAGCAGCACCGCGGTGCGCACGAAGGCGAAGTCGGGCACCGGCCCGGACAGCCCGCGGTCGATGACCTGCTGCACCGCCACCGGCACGATCACCCGCCCGGCGGTGGCGAGCGCGGCGAGCACGAGCGTTCCGGCGAGGCCGCGCTTGAACTCGGGCGACAGGCGAAGACCCCGCCGAAAGGTCGCGATCGCCGACCGCTCGGACGCCTGCAGCGCGCTCACCATATCTCCCCGCTCTTCGTCTCTTCGCTCGCCGTCTCTTCGCTCTTCGTCTCTTCGCTCTTCCGGTGGGCGTCGCTTCGCCCAGCGCGCGCCCTCACGTGCCCACGACCTCCTCGTCGGCGTTGAGCGCCTCGCGCTCGGCCTCCTCCCGCTCGTACGCGGTGACCAGGTTGCGGTAGCCCGCGCAGCGGGCGAGCAGCAGCTCGTGCGTGCCCCGGTCGACGACGGAGCCGTGCTCGATGTAGACGACCTCGTCGGCGAGGGCGATCGTCGCCATGCGGTAGGCGACCACGATCACGGTGGTGTCCTGCCCGGCCTCGCGCAGGCCGTGCAGGATGCGCTTCTCCACCTGGGCGTCCACGCTGGAGGTGGCGTCGTCGAGGATGAGCAGGCGGGGCGAGCGGACCAGCGCGCGGGCGAGGGCCAGGCGCTGGCGCTGGCCGCCGGACAGGGTGGCGCCGCGCTCGCCCACCCGGGTGTCGAGGCTCTGGGGCAGGCCGCTGACGAACCCGTCGGCCTGGGCCTGGCGCAGCGCCGCCCAGACCTGCTCGTCGGTCACGCCCGGCAGCCCGAGCGTGACGTTGCCGCGCACGGTGTCGTCGAACAGGAACGTCTGCTGCGGGACCAGCGCCGCCACCGCGCTCACCCCGCCGCGCTCGACCTCGCGCAGGTCCACCCCGTCGATGCGGACCTCGCCGCGCTGCGGGTCGATCAGCCGGACCAGCAGCTGGGTGAGCGTGGACTTGCCCGAGCCGGTCGGCCCGACCACCGCCACGGTACGGCCGGGCCGGGCCTCGAAGCTCACGTCCCTGAGCACCGGCGCGTCCGGGTCGTAGCCGTAGGTGAGGCCGGTCACCCGCAGGTGGGCGGGGCCGTCGCCGGTCAGGCGGGCCGTGCCGTACGCCATGGAGCCGGTGGCGTCGAGCACCGCGCGGACCCGCCGCCAGCCGACGACACTGCGCGGCAGCTCGCCGAGCACCCAGCCGAGCGCCCGCACCGGCCAGGCGAGCAGGGTGAACAGGTAGGCCACCTGGACCAGCTCGCCGGTGGTGACGCCGCCGGACTCCAGCCGCAGGGTGCCCACGAGCAGCACGGCGAGCACGCCGAGGTTGGGCAGCGCGTCGAGCAGCGGGTCGAACATGCCGCGCACGCGGCCCACGGCGATGTTGGCGTCGCGCAGCTCGTCGGCCTTGGCGCCGAACCGCGCCGCCTCGTCCTCCTCGCGGCCGAGGGTCTTGACCACCAGCGCGCCGTCGAAGCTCTCGTGGGCGACCTCGCTGACCTCGGCGCGCAACTGCTGCGCGCGGGTGGCCAGCGGGGACAGCAGGCGCTGGTAGACGACGTTCAGCGCGAAGATCGCCGGGAAGATGAGGAAGCCGACCAGCGCGAGCAGCGGGTCGATGATCACGATGGCGACCGCGGCGACGAACAGCATCACGATCACGCCGACGGCCATCGGCAGCGGGGCGAGCGGCGCCCAGGCCGCCTCGGCGTCGGAGCCGGCGTTCGACAGCAGCTGGCCGGTGGGGTGCCGGTGGTGCCAGGCGAGCGGCAGGCGCAGGTACTGCCGGGTGACGTCGCGGCGGGAGCGGGCCTGCATGCGGTACTGCATCATGCCGGCGAAGGCGCGCCGGCCGCCGATGCCGATCGCCTTCAGCAGGGCGACGCCGACGATGAGCACGGAGGCGGTGAGCAGCGTGCCCGAGGCGGCGTCGCCGGTGGCGAAGGCGGGCAGCACCGCGTTCTCGGTCGCCCAGCCCAGCGCCCACGACGACGCGACGGTCATTCCCCCGTACAGACCGCTGGCCAGGACCGCAACGGTGAACATCAGCGGTTCGGATCTGATGGCGACCCAGATGACCCCGAGGCCCTCGCGCATGACGGTTGGGTTGACCTTTGTCGGCACGCGTGGATTCCTCTCCCCGGGAGTCGTTCTCGCTATCTAGTCCTTATCATTCGGCACTGACCCTTTATTCCTTCTCCTCCCTTGCATGGGATTCCTCCTCCCTTGCACGGGGATGTGCCGGAACCCGGACGCCGGGTGAGGGCGGAACGCCGATAGGCTCGTCCACGTGACCGACGCACGGGCCGAGCGCGCCGCGCTCAGCGATCTGTTCGAACGGGTCGGCCCCGACGCGCCCACGCTGTGCACGGGGTGGACCGCCGCCGATCTCGCCGCGCACCTGGTGCTTCGCGAGCGCCGCTTCGACGCGGCGGGCGGCATCGCCATCGCCCCGCTGGCCGGGTACACGGCCGCCGTCCAGGAGAAGATCAAGCGGCGTCCGTGGCCGGAGCTGGTCGGGATGTTCCGCGGCGGGCCCCCGGTGTGGTCGCCGTACCGGGTGCCCGCGATCGACGCGGCGGTGAACACGCTGGAGATCTTCGTCCACCACGAGGACGTACGGCGGGCCCGCGAGGGCTGGGAGCCGCGCGCGTTGCCGACGGCGTTCGAGGACCTGGTGTGGCGGCGGCTGCGCACCATGGCGCGGTTCCTGTTCCGCAAGGCACCGGTCGGGGTGGTGCTGCGCCGTACGAACGGGGAGCGGATCGGCGGGCGCAAGGCCGAGCCGTACGTGGTGGTGACCGGGGAGCCGCAGGAGCTGCTGCTGTTCGCCTTCGGCAGGCAGGCACACGCCCGCGTCACCTGCGAGGGCGATCCGGCGTCCGTGGAGCGGCTGGTCACCGCGCCCCTGGGTGCCTGACCGGCCGGCCTCTCCGAGGCGATTACACAGGGCGAAATGGGTACTACCCAGAGAAACAACAGGGCGCTGCCGGGTCCGGGCCGCGACTGATCGCGGCCGGACGCCGATCGCGGGAGGCCGGAGGCCATTCGGCGCGGGCCGCCCCTCGCCGCCCATCGAACACTGCCGGAGTGCGGCGTCTTGACGGCGGTTCGCCTGGCGGCGAATCGCCTGCCTTTGCCCTGCTCCGCAGGGGTCCGATCCTCCCCGCCTGAAGGCGGGGGTTTCCTCGGAGGTATCCGATGACCGACACCGTCACCGTGCGGAGTCAGGCGTTCGCCACGCGGGCCGATAGGCCGTCCGTTGGACGAGTCGGGCGCGTGGCCGCACAGACCGACAGACCCTCCGACGGACCTGGCGGCCTCATGGCCGCCGCGCGGGCCGATAAGCCGTCAAAGTCCAATGGACGAGTTAGGGGCATGGCCGCACAAACCGACAGATCGTCCAGCGGCGCGACGCCAGGCGGGCGCGGAACAGACGGGCGGGGCCGCGCCGTCACGGTCCGATGAGCGGCGCATGGCGCGGGGTGCCGCGCCGGTCCGGCCACGGCCGGGGGTCGGCACCGGAGGGCGACGGGTGGCCTGCGCGGGCGACGGGTTCTCCACCTGGTGCGCGCCAGCCCGCGGGATGGCCTGCGCGCGCGACAGGTATTCCGCCTGATACGCGGGAGCCGGAGGAGGGTGGCGTCGAGCCGATCATCCCGGCGGGGACGACCGGCGCATCGGTGCCCGCGACGACCGGTGGATGCGGGCGACGGTCACGGCGGGCCGGGGGGACGCATCGGCGTCAGCGCGGGCGGCACCGGTCGCCGAAGGGGCGCGGATTCGGCAGGCGGTCTACCGCGCATGCCGGGGTGTGTACCCAGATGGGCTCCCTGGGTTCCGGGTGCACGGGCGGCCTGCGGGAGCGGACGGGTCCGGCCGCGCGGCGTGCCACGGACTGTCCCGCCGCGTGCGGGTCCACGCGGGCGTGCGCGCGTCGGGCTGGTTCGGCGCGCGGGGATGCCGGGAACGCCAAGGACGCCCGGGACGCCGGGGACGCTGTAGAGGCGGGCGCGGCGGTCCGGGCGCTGCGGCCGGGGCGCTCGCCCGCGAGCGTGGTCGCCGCCTTGGTGCTGGCCGGCGCCGGGGCGCTCGCCATGGTCGAGTCCTTCATGGTGGTGGCCGATCGCGCGCCGCGCCTGGTGTCGTTCGCGCGCACGACGATGTGGGCGCAGAGCACGGCCTGGAGCGATCCCGCCGCCCTCGCCGTCGCGGGCACGGTGACGGTGCTGGGGGCGCTGCTCCTGCTCGCGGCCGTTCTGCCCGGACGGCCCCGGTTGGTTCCGCTCCGCACCGGCGATCCCGACCTGGTCTTCGGCGTCTCGCGGCCGACGCTCGCCGCGTTGATCGCCAGCGAGGTGTCCCGGGTGGAGGGCGTCCGCCGGGTACGCGTACGGGTGCGCCGCCGCCGTCTCGTGGTCGTCGCCACCGCCCTGGGCGACACCGCCGGGACCTGCGACGCCGCGGGCCTCGCCCGGCGCGTCCGGGAGGCGACGGGAAGGGAGCTCGCCCGGCTCAACCCCCTGATCGCCTTCACGGTACGGCCCCGCGTCCGTGTCCGGCCCGGAGGCCGGACATGAGCCGGGGACGCGCGGCGGTCAACCGGACGGGGCTGGCGTTGACGGGACTGCTGCTGTGGACGCTGGGCGGTGGCGCGCTGCTGCGGGGAATGGGGGTCTTCGGGGCCGGGCAGGCGGCGCGGCCGGTGGTGGGCGGGGATCTCGCGGACTTCGCGCGGGATCGCCTGTGGTTCTGGCCTGCGATGGCGGCAGGAGGATTCCTGCTGGTGGTGGCCGGAGTGTGGTGGTTGTCCTGGCTGCTGCGGGGCGATCGGGCGCGGCGGGTCCGGCTGAGGTCGGGGCCGCCGGGTCTGTCGGAGGTGCCGGGCGCGCCCGTGGGGCGGATGATCGCGGCGCGGGTGGGCGGTCATCCGGAGGTCCGGCGCGTACGGGCGGTCCTGCGCGGCGCGCCCGGCGCGCCGTGGCTGGATCTGCGGCTCACCGTACGCGGGGTCGCCCGGATCGGCGATCTGCCGACGTTTCTCGGGCGGGCGGTGCCGGGGCCGCGTAGCACACCGACGCTCGGCAAGCTGCCCACGGTGGTCCGCCTGCGGCTGGCCGGGGAGACCGGGCTGACGCGGAACCGGGGCGGGGCCGACGTGGCACCGGCCCCGGGTCAGCGAGCACGTGGTGCGGACGTCCACGGGCATCTCCGTGGCGACATCCGCAGAGGCGCGGCCGGGATGTTGTGAGCGGCGCGCAGCCAACGGCCGGGGGCCGGAGCCAGGACGACGTGACACCGGCCAGGAGTCGGCGGGCACGTGGTGAAATCCACGGGCATCTCCGTGGCGACATCCGCAAGGGCCCGGTGGGGACCCGGTAGGACACGGTGGGGACGCCGTGAGCGGCGTGCCGCCGACGCCCGGGGATCCGGCGGTGCGGGGCCCGGAACGTCGATGACCAGGAGAAATGCTGGAATAGCCCTTTTACCAGGAGTTTTCCGAAGCGTTCTCTGGCAAACAATTCCGGCATTAGGTGCGAAAGGTCACATGCTTTCCTGGGGGAAGGCCGGGCGGGCGGGCCGTACATGAGGCACATTGGTAGATGGGCGGGCGGCATGGGAGCCCGGAGAGCGGATGTTAGCCTCTCCTCGGAGGGGGCGCGGCGCGGAGGCGGCGGGAGCGGGCACCCCTCCCAGCCCGACATTGGAAAATGCGCATAACGGCTTAATCCGGGTATGAATACCAGGAATGATCCGCAGGAGGCCCCCTATGCAGGTCAAGAAGGTCCTCACGTACCTGGCCATCGCGTTCGTCGTCTTCTTCCTCTACACTCGGCCGGCCGTCGCGGCCGACGCGGTGCGGGGCGTGTTCGACGGTGTGGCGGGCGGAGCCAACTCCTTGGCCACGTTCTTCTCCCAGGTCTTCGCGAGGTGATCCTTTTCTGACCGGCTTTTTTCCCGTGACTTCTTCCCCGCCCGCGCCCGACGTGCTAGTCAGGCAGGGTGACAGATCGCGACTCGACCGGTAAGCCGCAGGCCCTCGGCTACGAGGCGCGCCGGATACTGGAACGCGTCGAGGTCGAGGGCATCGATTTGATCCGGTTCCTGTACGTGGATCACGGCGGCGTGATCCGCGGGAAGGCCGCCTCCCGCCCCCGCCTCGCCGAGCGGATGCGCACCGGAATCGGGCACACCGTGGCGATGATGGCCATGTCCATGCTCGACCACCTGCAGGAGGTGGCGGGCATGGGCCCGGTCGGTGAGATCCGCCTGGTGCCCGATCCGGCGACCTTCGTGCCGCTGCCGTACGCGCCGGGGGCGGCGTCCATGATCTGCGACCTGCGCGAGCTGGACGGCTCGCCCTGGGCGGCCTGCCCGCGCACGTTCCTCAAGGACGCCGTCGCCGAGCTGGAGGCCGAAGGGTACGCCATGATCGCGGCGTTCGAGCCGGAGTTCACCCTCGGCCGGCGCCTGCCCGACCCGGCCGGCGGCCCCGACCGGCTCGTCCCGATCGACGACAGCCTCTGCTACGCCACCACGGGATTCGACCAGGCCCACGATTTCGCGATCAAGCTGGTGCGCACGCTGCAGAGCCAGGGGCTGGGGGTCGAGCACTACTACCCCGAGCTGGGGCACGGGCAGCAGGAGCTGTCGATCCGGTACGCGCCCGCCCTCTTCGCCGCCGACCGCCAGGTGATCTACCGGGAGACGGTGCGCGGGGTCGCGTTGCGGATGGCGATGTGGGCCTCGCTGGCGCCCAAGCCGATCCCCGACCAGGCGGGCAACGGCTGCCACCTGCACGTCTCCCTATGGGACCGAAAGCACCAGCACAACCTGTTCAGCGACGCGTCGGACCGGTACGGCCTGTCCCCGCTGGCGTACCGCTTCATCGCCGGGGTGCGGCACCACCTGCCCGCCCTGGTCGCCCTCACCTGCGGCACCGTGAACAGCTACCGGCGGCTGGCCCCGCGCATGTGGGCGAGCGCCTACAACTGCTACGGCATGGACAACCGCGAGGCCCCGATCCGGATCTGCTCCCCGATGGCGGGCAGCGTCGCCGCCTCGACGAACCTGGAGATCAAACCCTCGGACTCGTCGGCGAACCCGTACCTGTCGCTCGGGGCGGTCATCCACGCGGGGCTCGACGGCATCCGCCGCGGGCTCGACCCGGGCGAGGCCGTCGACGTCGACCCGGCCACGCTGTCCGAGGCCGAGCGCACCCGCCTCGGGGCGCACCGGCTGCCCGCCACCCTCGACGAGGCGCTCGACGCCCTCGAGGCGGACGAACTGCTCATGGAGGCCCTCGGGCCGCTGCGCCGCAACGCCTATCTGGCGGTCAAGCGCTCCGAGGCGAAGGACTTCGCCGCCGAGGACGCCGCCTTCGAGGCGTTCCACCACTTCCGGGTGTTCTGACCCGGGCGCGCGGGGCTCAGCCCAGGGCCGGGGCCAGCGAGGGAACCAGCCGGGCGGCGTTGTCCGCGTAGACCCGGCGCAGGACCTCCGGCGGCAGGTCCACGGCGGAGATCATCCACCGCCCGCCGAGCTGCGACCCGGAGACGTCGTGGGGGAAGTGCTCGTCGGCCGTCTCCAGGAAGCGGTAGTGCAGCGCGTACGCGTCGGCGTCGGGCGGGAAGTGGTCGGTGCCGAACAGGACCCGATCGGGGTGGCGGAGGATCAACTCCCGGGTGGCCCGCGGCCGGCGGCCCAGCTCGGCGAGCCGGGCGGCGATGTCGATGTGGAAGTTGGGGTAGCGGTCGAGCATGCGGCCGACCCGGGCGAGGTCCTCGGAGTGGCAGCCGACGTGCACGCCGACGAAGGTCGTCCCGGGGTTGCGGGCCACGACCGTCTCCAGCGCCTCCATCAGCCGCTCGAACCGGGGGAACCTCGGGTCGGCGAACGACCACTGCGGGTAGCGCAGCAGCAGTTCCAGCAGCTCGTTGCGCTCGTCGACCGGCTCGAAGAACGCGACCGGGTCGGCCGAGTGCACCCAGACCGGCAGGCCCGCCTCCGCCGCGGCCGGCCACACCGGGGACAGGCGCTCGTCGTCGAGCAGGACCAACTCGCCCCGGTGGTCGCGGCGCTCCAGGCCGAGGTCCTTCCACACCTTCAGCCCCTTGGCGCCCATGGCGGCGCACTCGGCGAGGTGGGCGGCGATGCGCTCGCCGAACCCCGGACGGCTCAGCTCATCCCAGTCGATGTGGCAGAAGGTGGCGAAACGCCCCGGATGCGCCCGGTCGTAGCGCTCCAGGTTGGCCTCCAGCTCGGCCCCCCATCGCCCGTCCAGGTTGATGATCGCCCGGACCCCCGCCGCGTCCATCGTCTCGACGAGCGCGGCCGGGTCGGGGACCATCCAGTCGCCGTCCGAGCTGAGCCACCGGCCCAGATGGTTGTGCGCGTCGATGACGGGGAAGCTCGGGCGGGGCACGTGGGTGACCGGCACCCGCACCCGCGGCACCGGCCGCCACTCGCGCAGCGGAAGGTCGTAGAGCGGATGCCCGCTCGCCGCCTCCTCCGACGGCTCCATCCGCGTCGCCGGCACCTCGTTCATCGGCCTCTCCCTCGCGGCGTCCATCGGCCTCTCCCCCGCGGCGTCCATCGGCCTCACCCCCGCGGCACCGGTCGAGGCGGCGTCGGCCGCCCGTCCCCGAGTGCACCCCGCTGTGAATGTTCGCTGACACCCGCGACCGTCAGTGGGGGCGATCTTACAAGACGGCGGGGCGACGCCCCTCGGGCGTCACACCGCGGACGGGTGCGGAGCCGGTTCGAGGCGCTCGGCGGCGGTGACGGCCCCGGAAGGCGAGCAAGCGGGCCAGGTCGGCGCCAGCCGGACGAATCGCGCGCGCCAGGCGTGCACGTCGGCATCGCCGATCCGGTACGGCGCCGGCGGGGCCGGCCGTAAGGCGGGACGGGCCGCGGTCAGCGCAGGCCGTACTCCTCCAGCAGGCGGCGGCCGATGATCATGCGCTGGATGTCGGCGGTGCCCTCGCCGATCAGGAGCATCGGGGCCTCGCGGTAGAGGCGCTCGATCTCGTACTCGGTGGAGTAGCCGTAGCCGCCGTGGATGCGGAACGACTCCTCGACGACGTCGCGGCAGTACTCCGCGGCGAGGTACTTCGCCATGCCGGCTTCGAGGTCGTTGCGCTCGCCGGAGTCCTTGCGCCGCGCGGCCATGACCATCATCTGGTGGGCGGCCTCGACCTTGGTCGCCATGTCGGCGAGGCGGAACAGCACCGCCTGGTGGTCGGCGATGCGTTTGCCGAACGTACGGCGCTGCTGGGCGTACCGCACGGCGAGTTCGAAGGCGCGCAGGGCGACGCCGCAGCCGCGGGCGGCGACGTTGACGCGGCCGACCTCGACGCCGTCCATCATCTGGTAGAAGCCCCGGCCCGGGACGACGCCGAGCACATTGCCGGCCGGGACGCGGTGGCCGTCGAAGACGAGCTCGGTGGTGTCGACGCCCTTGTAGCCCATCTTGTCGATCTTTCCGGGGACGGTGAGGCCGGGCTCGACCTCGCCGAAGCCGGTGCGTTTCTCGACCAGGAGCGTGGTCATGTTGCGGTAGACCGATTCGGCGCCCTCGTCGGTCTTCACCAGCACGGCGACGAGGTTCGCCGTCGCGCCGTTGGTGAGCCACATCTTCTGGCCGTGGATCACGTAGTCGTCGCCGTCCCGCACGGCCCGCGTGGTGATGGCGGAGACGTCCGACCCGCAGCCCGGCTCCGACATCGAGAACGCGCCGCGCACCTCGCCGGTGGCCATGCGCGGCAGCAGCCGCCGCCGCTGCTCGGGGGTGCCGTGCCGGGCCAGCAGGTACGCGACGATGAAGTGGGTGTTGATGATGCCCGACACGCTCATCCAGCCCCGGGAGATCTCCTCGACCACCAGGGCGTAGGTGAGCAGCGACTCGCCGAGCCCGCCGTACTCCTCGGGGATGGTCAGGCCGAACAGCCCCATCTCGCGCATGCCGTCGACGATCGCCTGCGGGTACTCGTCGTCGTGCTCCAGGCGCCGGACCACCGGGAGGATCTCCCGGTCGACGAAGGCCCGGACGGTGGCGATGATCTCCTGCTGTACGTCGGTGAGCCCGGGTGTGCGTGCGAGCCGGCCCATGTGCGTCCCCTTTCCCTTGCGCTTTCCCGGCGCTTTGTCCCGAGCTTTCCCCGGCGCTTGTCCCGGCGCTTGTCCCGGCGCGGCCGGCCCTCGTCGGCGGCGTGCCGGTCAGACCTCCTGCGGCGCGAACACGACGCCGCGCGCCCGCAGGTCGGCGATCTTGTCCTCGTTCAGGCCGAGGCCGCGCAGGATCTCGCCGGTGTGCTCGCCGAGCACGGGGGCGCGCACGACCGTCCGCGACGCGTCGGGGAGCGCCGCGATCGGCGAGCCGGGCGCGAGGTACGGGCCGACGCCGGGCTGGTCCACGACCGCCATCAGCGGGTTGGCCCGCAGTTCGCCGCCGCCCTCGCCGACCAGGTCGGTGAAGGTGCGGTAGCGCGACCACAGGAACGAGGCGCCGCGCAGCCGCTCCTCGATCCGGGCCAGGTCGTGCTCGGCGAACCATCGGCCCACCAGGCCCGCGAGCACCTCCCGGTAGGCGTACCGGTCGCCCTCGGCGGAGAAGTCCGCGTTCAGCGCCCGTTCGAGCGCGGCGACGGCCTCCCCGATCCCGGTCGCCTCGACGAGGTCGCGCCAGTGCCGCGCGGTGAGCGCCACCACCATCAGGCGGTGGCCGTCCCGGGTGACGAAGTCGCGGCCGAACCCGCCGTACAGGTGGTTGCCGAGGCGGGGACGGTTGACGCCGTTGACCTGCGCCTCGGCGAGGAATCCGAGGTTTCCCGCCATGGCGAGGGCCACGTCGTGCAGCGCCACCCGCATCAGCCGGCCCTCGCCGGTCGCCCGCCGCCGCCGTTCGGCGGCGAGGATGCCGAGGGCCGCGTACAGGCCGCACGCGATGTCCCAGGCCGGGAGCACGTGGTTGACCGGCTCCGCGTGCCCCTCCGGGCCGGTGACCAGGGGGAAGCCGACGGCCGCGTTCACGGTGTAGTCGACCGCCGCGCCGCCGTCGCGGTGACCGGTGATCTGCAGGTGGATCAGGTCGGGGCGGCGCTCGGCGAGCGTCTCGCCGCTCAGCCACGATCGGCCGGTGGCGTTGGTGAGCACGATGCCGCCGTCGGGGCCCGACTCGGTGATCAGCCGGGTGACGAGTTCCCGGCCCTCCGGCGACCGCAGGTCGGCGCAGAGGGAGCGTTTGCCCTTGTTCAGCCCTGTCCAGTACAGGCTCACGCCGGATGGGGCGAGCGGCCAGCGCGTGTGGTCGGGGGCCCCGCCGATCGGGTCCACCCGGATGACGTCGGCCCCGAGCTGGGCGAGCGTCATCCCGCCGAGCGGCGCCGCCACGAACGTCGAGACCTCCACCACCCGCAGCCCGGCCAGCGGACCCTCGCCCGGCTCACCCGTTTCGACGCCGACCACTCGGGCCTCCTCGATCTCGTACGGCCGTGCGCGCCCCGCCTGTGAACGCTGCCGCGACTATAAATGGGTGCATAGCCGTACATTTCCGGCAGGTCATTGGGCGCCCCGATACCGCCACCGCGTGAACCGGAGGACGGCCGCGCCGGCGAAGAAGGCGACCAGCCCCGGCGTGGACAATCCGGCCGGTCCGTGATCGCCCGGTCCGGCCACGGCGACGGCGAGGATGCCGCCGAGCGCCCCCGCCGCGCCCGCCAGGGTGAGGACGAACGGCACGGGCCCGGCGGCGCTCCCGGGCGCCGGAAGCGGCCCGGTCCGCCGCTCGACCCGCCCGAACACCGCCACCAGGCCCGCGAGGATCAGGGCGAGCACGCCGAGCCAGGGCAGGCGCAGCAGCAGCCAGTACGGCGAGCCGGGGGCGGCCTGGGGCAGCAGCCCTGCGGCGTGCAGGGCGAGGACCCCGATGACCAGGGCCGACATGTGCCACAGGAACAACGTCATAATCACCGAGTTGACCGCGACGACCGCCGTCCACGGCCGCACGCGCCGCAGCCACCGGTTCCCGGCGTCATGCAGCAGCAGCGCGATCCCGGTCTGCGTCACGGCCAGCGCCAGCAGCGCCAGGGTGGGCGGCGAGGTGTTCTGGATCTCCTCCCCCGGGATGCCCACCATGCTGACCGGGTACGGCCCCGCCACGGTCAGCCCCGTCAGCGCGACCAGCCCGAGCCCCGCCATCGGCAACGCCACCGCGCGCCGCGCGGGCAGCCGCCCGTCCCGCCAGGCGATGCCGAGCTGATGCACGGCGAGCCACGCGAACAGGTAGTTGGCGTCGCCCACGTACGGCACGCCCGCCCCCAGTCTCGCCAGATCGCCGACCCCAACCAGCGCCGCGAGGCCCACGGGAACCGCCAGGCCGAACCGCCGGTGCGCGCCGTACATCACCGAGGTGAGCACGACCACGGCGATGTAGGCCACCAGGAACCACAGCGGAATCCCCGCCAGCCACACCGCGGTCCCGCCCAGCCCCGGATCCACGCCCGCCGCCCGCGCCGCGAGCGCCGCCGCCGTGAGCACCGCCAGCAGCGCCGCGGTGGGCCGGACCAGCCTCCCGGTACGGCGAAGCGTCCACTCCACCGCGTTCCCGCCCCGCCCCCGGTACGAGGCCAGCGACGCCGCGTTGGCGTACCCCCCGACCAGGAAGAAGATCGGCATCACCTGGAACAGCCAGGTCAGCGGCCGCGTCCACGCGACCGTCTCAAGGACGCTGCCGCCCTCGAACCCCCCGTCGTAGGTCACGTGCACGGCCAGCCAGTGCCCGAGCACCACCGCCGTGATCGCGACGGCCCGCAGCAGATCGACGTAGCGGTCGCGATGGGCGGGGGTCCGCTCGGCCGCCCGCCTCATCGCCCAACCGCCCTATCGCACCGCTACCGGATCAAGAACCCGGATCATCGAACGGGGTTGCCCGCCTCGCGCAGGGCGGACTTGATGTCGGCGATCGTGAGCTCCCCGAAGTGCAGCACGCTCGCCGCGAGCACCGCGTCCGCGCCCGCCTCGATCGCCGGGGCGAAGTGCTCCACCGCCCCGGCGCCGCCGCTGGCGATCACCGGCACGGTCACGGCCGCCCGCACGGCCCGGATCATCTCCAGGTCGTACCCGGCCTTGGTGCCGTCGCCGTCCATCGAGTTGAGCAGGATCTCGCCGACGCCGAGCTCCTCGCCCCGGCGGGCCCACTCGACCGCGTCGATGCCGGTGCCGCGCCGCCCGCCGTGCGTGGTCACCTCGAAGCCCGACGGCGTCGGCGGCCCGTCGACGACGCGCCGGGCGTCCACCGACAGCACGACGCACTGCGCGCCGAAACGGTGCGAGGCCTCGCGCAGCAGCTCCGGCCGGGCGATCGCCGCCGTGTTGAGGCTCACCTTGTCGGCCCCGGCCCGCAGCAGCCGGTCCACGTCCTCCACCGAGCGCACCCCGCCGCCGACGGTCAGCGGGATGAACACCTGCTCGGCGGTGCGGCGGACCACGTCGTACATGGTCTCGCGCTCCCCGGAGGAGGCGGTGATGTCGAGGAACGTCAGCTCGTCGGCGCCCTCGGCGTCGTAGCGGCGGGCCAGCTCGACCGGGTCGCCCGCGTCCCGCAGGTTCTCGAAGTTGATCCCCTTCACCACCCGGCCGCCGTCCACGTCCAGGCAGGGGATCACCCGTACGGCGACGCTCACGACGACACCGCCGCCAGCGCGTCCTCCAGGGTGAACGCCTGGGCGTACAGGGCCTTGCCGACGATCGCCCCCTCGACGCCCTCGGGCACGAGCGAGGCGATCGCCCGCAGGTCGTCCAGCGACGAGACGCCGCCGCTGGCGATCACGGGGGCGTCGGTGCGGGCGCACACCCGGCGCAGCAGGTCCAGGTTCGGGCCCTTGAGCGTGCCGTCCTTGGTCACGTCGGTGACGACGTAGCGGCTGCAGCCGTCGGCCTCCAGCCGGTCGAGCACCTCCCACAGGTCGCCGCCCTCGCGGGTCCAGCCCCGGGCGGCGAGCGTGGTGCCGCGCACGTCGAGGCCGATGGCGACGCGGTCGCCGTACTCGGCGATGATCTTCGAGCACCAGGACGGGTTCTCCAGCGCGGCGGTGCCGATGTTGACGCGGCGGCAGCCGGTGGCGAGCGCGGCCTCCAGCGAGGCGTCGTCGCGGATGCCGCCCGACAGCTCCACCTGGACGTCGAGCGCGGCCACGACCGACGCGAGCAGCTCGCGGTTGGAGCCGCGGCCGAAGGCGGCGTCGAGGTCCACCAGATGGATCCACTCCGCGCCGGCCTCCTGCCAGGCGAGCGCGGCGGCGAGCGGGTCGCCGTAGGACGTCTCGGTGCCCGCCTCCCCCTGTACGAGGCGGACGGCCTGCCCGTCGGCGACGTCAACGGCGGGCAACAGCACCAGCGACATGGTCTAGGACCTCCGGTCAAAGGCGACGGTGACGAGCACCGGCATCAGCAGTATCGACAACAGCAGCACGCCCAGCCGAGCCGCCCAGCCGGACAGCAGCACCCAGGCGAGCACCTGAACCACCAGGAAGAACACCACGGCGGCGGCGTTCTGCGCACGGCGGCGGCGGGCGAGCACGCCGCCCTGCCGCGCCACCCGGACCGGGCGGGGCAGCAGAGCGGTCAGCGCCTTCACGCGCTCCCGGCGGCGGGCCAGTCTCGCCTCCCGGGCCGCGCGCTCGGCGGCCAGGCGCGCCTTCTCCGCCTCCCGGGCGGCGCGCCGCCTGGCCCGCTCCTTGCTCACGGCACGCTCACCGTCCGCGCGGAGCCCGAGCTCACCGGAGGGTGTCCAGCCAGTTCCGCAGCAGCGCGGCACCGGCGTCGCCGGACTTCTCCGGGTGGAACTGGGTGGCCATCAGCGGCCCGTTCTCGGCGGCGGCGACGAACGGCACCCCGTGCTCGGCCCAGGCGACCAGCGGCGGGGCGAAGCCGGGGCCCGCCTCAAGCTCCCACTTGCGCACGCCGTACGAGTGCACGAAGTAGAACCGGGTGCCCGGGTCGATGCCCTTGAACAGCACCGAGCCCTCGGGGGCCTGGACGGTGTTCCACCCCATGTGCGGCAGCACGGGCGCCTCCAGGCGCTCGACGACGCCGGGCCACTCGCCGCAGCCCTCGGTCTCGATGCCGTGCTCGATGCCGCGCTCGAACAGGATCTGCATGCCCACGCAGATGCCGAGCACCGGACGCCCGCCCGCGAGCCGCCGCCCGATGATCCGGTCCCCGCCCACGGACCTCAGCCCGGACATGCAGGCGGCGAACGCGCCGACGCCGGGCACCACCAGGCCGTCGGCGTTCATCGCCGCGTCGGCGTCGGCGGTCACCGTGACGTCGGCCCCGAGCCGGGCGACGGCCCGCTCGGCCGAGCGCAGGTTGCCCGACCCGTAGTCGAGGATGACGACCTTCACCACCACATCACCCCCGCGGTCAGCGCCAGGGCCGCGCCGACGCCGAGCACCGCGGCGCCGACCTTGATGCCCTGCTTGATGAACGACACGACCCCGCCGACCAGGAACAGGCCGACGAACACCATCGCCATCGCGGACCAGTTCTCGGTCACAGCACCCCCTTGGTGCTCGGCACCCCCGCCGCCCGCGGGTCGGGCTCGCACGCCTCCCGCAGCGCCCGGGCCAGGGCCTTGAACTGGGCCTCCACGATGTGGTGGGCGTTGCGCCCGTACGGCACGTGCACGTGCAGGCAGATCGCCGCCTGGGCGACGAACGACTCCAGGATGTGCCGGGTCATCGTGGTGTCGTACTCGGGGCCGATCATCGGCGCCATGCCCTCGGGCTCGGTGTGCACCAGGTACGGCCGGCCGGACAGGTCGACGGTGGCCTGGGCGAGCGTCTCGTCCAGCGGGCACGACGCATGCCCGAACCGCCGGATGCCCGACTTGTCGCCCAGCGCCTCGCGGAAGGCGGCCCCCAGCGCGATCGCGGTGTCCTCGATCGTGTGGTGGGAGTCGATGTGCAGGTCGCCGTTGGTCTTCACGGTGAGGTCGAACAGGCCGTGCTTGCCGAGCTGGCCCAGCATGTGGTCGAAGAACCCCACGCCGGTGGCCACCTCGTACCGGCCGGACCCGTCGAGGTCCACCTCGACCAGCACCGACGTCTCCCCCGTGACGCGCTCCACGCGTCCGATCCTGGTCATGCGCCCTCCCGCGCCAGTACCGCCGTCAGGGCGGCGCGGAAGGCCGCCATCTCCTCACCGGTGCCGATCGACACCCGCAGCCACTCCGGCGGGCCGACCTCGCGGATCAGCACGCCGTGCTCCAGCAGCCCCTCCCACACCGCGCGCCGGTCGGCAAACCGCCCGAACAGCACGAAGTTCGCGTCGGAGTCGGCCACGTCGAGGCCGCGCGCCCGCAGCCAGTCCACGGTCGCGTCGCGCTCGGCGCGCAACGCGTCCACCGTGCCGAGCAGCTCCTTGGCGTGCGCGAGCGCCACCCGCGCCGTCGCCTGCGTCAGCGTGGACAGGTGGTACGGCAGGCGCACCAGCTGCAGCGCCTCCACCACCGCCGGATGCGCGGCCAGGTAGCCGAGCCGGGTGCCGGCCATGGCGAACGCCTTGGACATGGTCCGGGTGACGATCAGCCGCGGGTTGCCGGGCAGCAGGGTCAGCGCGCTCGGCGTGCCGGTGCGGGCGAACTCGAAGTACGCCTCGTCCACGATCACCATGCCGGGCGCGGCCCGCGCCACCCGCTCGATGGCCTCCAGGGGCAGGGCCGTCCCGGTCGGGTTGTTGGGCGAGGTGAGGAACACCACGTCCGGCCGGTGCCGCTCGATCGCCGCGACCGCCGCGTCCGGGTCGATGCCGAAGTCCTCGTCGCGCGCGCCGGGGATCCACTCGGTGGCGGTGCCGACCGTGATGATCGGGTGCATCGAGTACGACGGCTCGAAGCCCAACGCGCTGCGGCCCGCGCCGCCGAACACCTGCAGGATCTGCTGGAGGATCTCGTTGGATCCGTTCGCCGCCCACACCTGGTCGGGCGTGAGATCGTGCCCGAGGTAGTCGGCGAGGTCGGCGCGCAGCGCAGAAGCGTCCCGGTCGGGGTAGCGGTTGAGGGTCAGCGCGTCGCGCCGCACCGCCTCGGCCACGTCGGCGGCGAGCTCCGGCGACGGCGGGTACGGGTTCTCGTTGGTGTTGAGCCGGACCGGCACGTCGATCTGCGGGGCGCCGTACGGCGAGCGCCCCCGCAGATCGTCGCGGATCGGCAGGTCGGCGAGCGTGATCCCGCCGAAATCGAGCGTCATGACGGGATCTCCCAGTCGAAGCGGGCGCGCACGGCCGCGCCGTGCGCGGGCAGGTCCTCGGCGTCGGCGAGCGTGCACACGTGCGCGGCGGCGTCGGCCAGCGCCTCCCGGCTGTAGTCGACGACGTGGATGCCGCGCAGGAACGTCTGCACCGAAAGACCGCCGGAGTGGCAGGCGCAGCCGCCGGTGGGCAGCACGTGGTTGGACCCGGCGAGGTAGTCGCCGAGCGACACCGGGGCGTACGGCCCGATGAAGATCGCCCCGGCGTTGCGGACCCGGGCGGCGACCGCGTGCGGGTCGGCGGTCTGGATCTCCAGGTGCTCGGCGGCGTAGGCGTCCACGACCTTGAGCCCGTCGTCGATCGAGGAGACGAGCACGATGCCGGACTGGCGGCCGGACAGCGCCTCGGTGATCCGCTCGCTGTGCCGGGTGGCGGCGACCTGCCCGGACAGCTCCTTCTCCACCGCGTCGGCCAGCCGCTCGGAGTCGGTGACGAGGACGGCGGCGGCGATCACGTCGTGCTCGGCCTGGCTTATCAGGTCGGCGGCGACGTGCACCGGGTCGGCGGTGTCGTCGGCGAGGATCGCGATCTCGGTGGGCCCGGCCTCGGAGTCGATGCCGATGACGCCCTTGAGCAGGCGCTTGGCCGCGGCGACCCAGATGTTGCCCGGGCCGGTCACCATCGTGGCGCGCGGGCACTCCTCGGTGCCGTAGGCGAACATCGCCACCGCCTGCGCGCCGCCGACGGCGTACACCTCCTCGACGCCGAGCAGCGCGCACGCGGCGAGGATCGCCGGGTGCGGCAGCCCGCCGAACTCGGCCTGGGCGGGCGAGGTGACCGCGATCGAGCCGACGCCGGCCTCCTGCGCGGGCACGACGTTCATCACCACGCTCGAGGGGTAGACGGCCCGGCCGCCCGGCACGTACAGCCCGACCCGCTCCACCGGCACCCAGCGCTCGGTGACCGTGCCGCCGGGCACGACCCGGGTGGTGACGTCGGTGCGCCGCTGGTCGCGGTGGACCAGGCGGGCGCGGCGGATCGACTCCTCCAAGGCCGCGCGCACGGCCGGGTCGAGCCCGGCGAGGGCGGTCGCGATCGCCGCGGCGGGCACCCGGGTCGACTCCAGCTCGACGCCGTCGAAGCGTTTGGTCAGCTCCCGTACCGCCGCGACGCCGCGATGGCGCACGTCGTCGCAGATCGGCCGCACTGTCTCCAGGGCGGCCTCGACGTCGAGCTCGGCGCGGGGCAGCGTGTCGCGCAGGTCTCCGGGCAGGGAGCCGCGCAGATCGATACGGGAAATCACCTCACCAGTTTACGGACCTCCGCCGCGGGATCCCGATCCGTCCACATGCCGGACGTGTCGGCCGCGCCCCCGCCTTTACAAAGTAGATCTCGGCGGGAGCGGTGGGCGTACGGCTACGCTGACCGGCGTGAGCAAGACCAAAACCACTAAGGGGAACACCAAGGGGGGCGCCAAGGGCGGCCAGGGCACGCCGGCGACCGTGGCGCTGACGCAGGCCGCGGTGGAGTTCACCCTGCACCCCTACGAGCACGACGCGAACGCGCAGGCGTACGGCGAGGAGGCGGCCGACGCGCTCGGCGTGCCGTACGAGCGGATCTTCAAGACCCTCGTGGCCGAGGTGGACGGCAAGGACGGCAACCTGGCGGTCGCGGTGGTGCCGGTGGCGGGCAGGCTGGACCTCAAGGCGTTCGCGGCGGCGCTCGGCGCGAAGCGCGCGGCGATGGCCGACGCCGCCAAGGTGGAGCGGGTCACCGGGTACGTCGTCGGCGGCATCAGCCCGCTCGGGCAGCGCAAACGGCTGCCGACGGTCGTGGACGAGTCCGCGCTCGGCTTCCCCACCGTCTTCTTCTCGGCGGGCCGCCGCGGGCTGCAGGTCGAGACCGCCCCGGACGAGCTGATCCGCCTGTCCGGCGCGATCACGGCCGCGATCAGCAAGACCGGCTGACCGCACCCTGCCATTCCATCAGCTTCCATCAGCAAAAACGGTCGAGGCCGGGCGCGTGAGACGTCGATCCTTGCCAAGGCCCCGAAGCGGGCCGGATTGACACAATCGGCGGGGGCGGCCGACGCCGCGCCACCCGATCCGACGGCCGAAGGGACCTGGGCACGATGACCTACGGCGACGAGCTGTGCGATCTTCCGGCGACCCGGATGTCCGCGCTGCTGCGGGCGAAACAGGTCTCCGCCGCCGAGCTCGTCGAGGCGCACCTGCGGCGCATCGAGCGGGTGAACGGGCTGGTCAACGCGATCGTGACGCTCGTCGCCGAGCAGGCCCTCGATCGGGCGTGCGAGGCCGACGAGGACTGGGCGCACGGGCGCTGGCGGGGGCCGCTGCACGGGCTTCCGGTGGCGCACAAGGACCTGACGGACACCGCGGGCATCCGCACCACGTACGGCTCCCGCGTTTATGTCGACCACGTGCCCGCGCGGGACGCGCTGATCGTCCGGCGCATGCGGGCGGCGGGCGCGATCACGATCGGCAAGACGAACACCCCCGAGTTCGGCACCGGGTCGCACACGGTGAACGAGGTGTTCGGCGCCACGCGCAACCCGTACGACCTGTCGCGCAGCGCGGGCGGCAGCAGCGGCGGCGCGGCGGCGGCGCTCGCCACCGGGATGGTGCCGCTCGCCGACGGCTCGGACGTGGGCGGCTCGCTGCGCAACCCGGCGTCGTTCTGCAACGTGGTGGGGCTGCGCCCGACGCCGGGGCGGGTGCCGCTGCCGTCGGAGCGGTCGGCCTGGTTCACCCTCGGCGTGCTCGGCCCGATGGCGCGCACGGTGGACGACGTGGCGCTGCTGATGAGCGTGATCTCCGGTTTCGACCCGTCCTCGCCGCACGCGGTGCGGGAATCCGGCGACCTGTTCGCCGGGCCGCCGCCGGAGGACCTGACCGGCACGCGAATCGCCTTCAGCCCGGATCTGGGCGGCCTGCCGGTCGATCCGGACACCGCGGCGGTGACCGCCCGCGCCCCCGAGGTGCTCGCGGGCCTGGGTGCCCGCGTGGAACAGGTCGATCTGGATCTCAGCGACGCCGAGGACGCCTTCCGCATCTATCGGGCCTGGTACTACGCCCTGATGTACGGCGACCTGCTGGACGAGCACCGCGACGTGCTCGCCCCGAACGTGGTGTGGAACATCGAGGCCGGCCTGAAGATCACCGGTGCCGACCTCGCCCGCGCCGAACGCCTGCGCAGCGGCCTGTTCCTGCGGATGAACGAGTTCTTCGACTCCTACGACTTCCTCATCGCCCCGGTCAGCCAGGTCCCGCCGTTCCCGGTCGAGCATCCGTACGTCACCGAGATCGCCGGGCAACCGATGCCCGACTACCTGGCCTGGATGCGCTCGGCGTACTGGATCAGCGTCCTGCACGCCCCGGCCGCGTCGGTGCCGTGCGGATTCACCGATCGGGGTCTGCCCGTCGGTGTCCAGGTGGTCGGCCGCCCCTGGGCGGATCGGGAGGTGCTTGGCCTCGCCCGTGCTTTCGAGCGTGCCGCCCCCCATGGCGCCCGGCGGCCCGTCCTTCCCGGCTGACGGCCCGCGGCGCGGGCGTGATCGTCGGCCGGGACAGGTCGGCGATCAGGAGCGCCTGCCGCTGCCTGCGGCGATACTCCGACCCCAGGTACGCCGAGAGCACCTCGAGCAGGCCGAACGCGGCCACCGCGAGCAGCGGCCAGGCCAGCAGCACCCCCTGCGCGGTCACCTCCAGGCGGCTGCCCTCCTGAAACCCCCCGGGCCCGGACGCCTGCAGCACGGTGGACCCCGTCGACTCCCCGATCCGCATCGCGACCAGCGAGGCGCCCACCCCGCCCAGGGCCAGCCCGAGCAGCACGGCCGTACGGCGGGCGAAGGCGAACGCGAGGATCCCGCACGCCAGCCCGGCCCCGGCGGTGATCAGGGCGAACAGGCCGTCGGCGGCGATCAGGTTCTGCGTGGACGGGTCGGCGAGCCGCGGCCCGTCCGCGCCGGTGACGTACCGGGTCGGCGGCGCGACCGCGGACCAGGCGAACCCGGCGCCGACCCCGAGCAGGGTCAGCAGCAGCGCGGTGCCCAGCACGTCGCGCACATGCCGCATCACCTCACCCATGCCCGTCCCTCGTCCCCATGTCCTTCTCGTACCACCGACGGCCCACCGACCGCCCACCGACGGCCCATCGACGGCCGGTGCGGGTGCCGCCGCCGCCCGATGGTACCTACCCGCATCGCGCGCCGGGATAAGGGTGCTTCCCGCAATCACGACCCGTCCGGCATACCGCCAAATTGGGGCTCCACCGTTTCAACCGCCCGCATGACGGACCCTCCGGCACCGTTAGGCTGATCCGGTGAGCGAACAGGTTTGGAGCATCGAACCGTCAGGACCGCTACGCGGCGACGTCGAAGTACGGGGATCCAAGAACGCGGTTTCCAAGCACATGGTCGCGGCCATGCTCGGCAGCGGCCCAAGCACGCTGCACAACACCCCCGAGGTGGGCGAGGTCGGGATCACCGCCGCCATGCTCCGGGCCCTCGGCATCAACGTCGAGGTCAACGGCCGGGAGATCGAGCTGGAACGCGGCGGCGAGATCCGCCCCCACGTCCCGGAGGCGTTCACCGGGTTGAACCGCATCCCGATCCTCCTGCTCGCCCCGCTGCTGCACCTGGCCGGCGAGGCGTTCGTTCCCCTGGTCGGCGGCGACCCGATCGGCCGGCGGCCGGTCAACTTCCACGTCGAGGCGCTGCGCGCGATGGGCGCGGAGGTCGAGGTCGGCGAGAACGGCATCACGGCCAAGGCGAAGCGGCTGCACGGGGCCCGCATCGAGCTGCCGTACCCGAGCGTCGGCGCCACCGAGACGATCCTGCTGTCCGGGGTCCTCGCCGAGGGCAAGACGGTGATCAAGGGGGCGGCGACCGAGCCGGAGGTGGTGGAGCTCGCCCTGTTCCTGCAGCGCATGGGGGCGCGCATCGAGCTCAGCCCGGACCGGCGCATCGTCATCGAGGGCGTGGACAAGCTGCGCGGCGCGTCGATGTGGCTCGCCGGCGACCGCATCGAGGCGTTCTCCTACCTGGTGGCCGGGCTCATCACCGGCGGCGAGGTGCGGGTGCACGGCTGCCCGCAGGATCGGCTGGTCACCGCGATCACGACGCTGGCCCGGATGGGCGCGCAGTTCGAGATCACCGACGACTGGCTGACCGCGTCCGCGCCCGACGGGCTGCGGGCGGCGGCGGTGCAGACCGACACCCACCCCGGGTTCATGACCGACTGGCAGACGCCGCTGATGGTGCTGTTCACCCAGGCCGAGGGCATGTCGGTGCTGCACGAGACGGTGTTCGAGAACCGCCTGGTGTACGTCCCGGCGCTGCAGAGGATGGGCTGCGAGATCGAGGTGTTCGACGTGTGCCTCGGCGGCCCGGCCTGCCGCTACCACGACACCAACGCCAAACACTCGGCGGTGGTGCGCGGCGTGTCGAAGCTGCGCGGCGCGGACGTGACGCTGCCCGACATCCGGGCCGGGTTCTCCGCCGTGCTCGCCGCCGCCGTCGCCGACGGCGGATCGACGCTGCGGGGCGTCAACCACATCGAGCGCGGCTACCACCGGGTGTTCGAGCAGTTCACCTCGCTCGGGTTGAAGATCCGCAGGGGAACGTAAAGGATCCCGGGCCTTCCGTTTCGACGGTGATCGCCGCGCGCAGGCTCACTGCCGTGAGGCACGGCAGCAGGCGGGCGGACGCGCTCGGCAAAGCCGGCACGCTGGGGCTGACGGCCGCACTCGGCGGGGTGGTGGCGGCCGCGGTCGCGCTGCCGGTGGCCGGCGGCGCGGCGATCACCGTGAAGAACGGCGTGGACGCGCTCGTGCTCGGCGCGAAGGAGCCGCGCGAGCGCCCGCTGCGCGAGCGGGTGGTGCTGCTCGACCGCGGCGGCCGCCCGTTCGCCCAGTTCTACGCCAGCAACCGGCGGTCGGTCCCGCTCGACCAGGTGGCGCCCGTGATGCGCCGGGCGATCGTGGCCGTCGAGGACGAGCGCTTCTACGAGCACGGCGGCATCGACCTCAAGGGCGTGCTGCGGGCGATGGCGGTGAACGCGCTGGCCGGGCGCGTCCGGCAGGGCGGCTCGTCGCTCACCCAGCAGTTGGTGAAGAACATCCAGATCGAGGGCGCCGAGTCGGAGGAGGAGCGGCGGCGGGCCCGCGCGCCCAGCCTCCAGCGCAAGATCAGTGAGATGCGGTACGCGCTCGGCCTGGAGCGCAAGTACACCAAGGACGAGATCCTCGAACGCTACCTGAACATCGCCTACTTCGGCGCGGGTGCGTTCGGGGTCGAAGCGGCGGCGCACCGGTTCTTCGGCACCAGCGCCGCGCTGCTGACGCTGCCGCAGGCGGCGACGCTCGCCGGCGCGGTGCACACGCCGTTCCTCACCGATCCTGCACTGGGCCCGCAGCGGCGGGCCCGTCTGCGTGAGCGGCGCGACCTCGTGCTCGACCGCATGGCCAAGCTGGGCGTCGTCACGGCGGAGCAGGCGCGGGAGGCGCGGCGCTCGCCGCTGGGCCTGCACATGCGCGCCGAGCCCGGCGGCTGCTACGAGAGCGCCTTCCCGTACTTCTGCGTGTACGTCTACCAGGAGCTGCTGACCAACCCGATCTTCGGCGCGACGGCGGCGGAGCGGCGGGCGCGGCTGACCCGCGGCGGCCTGGTGATCCGCACCACGCTCAACCGGGCGAAGCAGCGGGCGGCCGAGCGGGCCATCGCCGCCCGCGTGCACCCCACCGACCCCCAGGTGGCCGCCGAGGCGATGGTACGGCCCGGCACCGGCGGCATCCTGGCGATCGCCGCCAGCAAACGCTACGGCCCCGACGAGCGGGGGCCGGACGACGGGCACGGCGGCGGGGCCGGCTCGCGGGGCGGGACCGACGCCGCCGGGTCCGGCCGCCGCGCAGGCCCGCACGGGCCGGGAGCCCGCCCGGGCCCGTCCGCGAACACCTCCTACAACCTCGGGGCCGACCAAAGACACGGTGGCGGCATGGGCTTCCAGGCCGGGTCGATCTTCAAGGTGTTCACGCTCGCCACCGCCCTGTCCCAGGGGTGGCGCTTCAACCAGGGGTTCGCCACGCCGGGCCGGCTGGTTCCGGCGAAGGGATACATCGACTGCCAGGGCCGCAAGGTCGGCACCCCGGGCGTCACGGTGCGCAACGCGGACGGCAGGGCGTCTGGCCGGCCGTACAGCCTCAGCACCGGCACCTGGCGGTCGGTGAACATCTTCTACATGATGCTGGAGCGCAAGGTCGGCCTGTGCGCGGTGGTGCGCACGGCCCGCGCGCTCGGGGTGCGGCGGGCCGACGGCGGGCCGCTGCGCCAGGTGCCGACGTTCACGCTGGGCGTGGACGAGGTGGATCCGGTCACGGTGGCGGCCGCGTTCGCCGCGTTCGCCGCGCGCGGCCGGTACTGCCGGCCCACGGCGATCACGGAGATCGTGGCGCGGGACGGCACCCGCACCCGGATCCCCCCGGTCTGCCGCCGGGCGCTGCGGCCGAAGGTGGCCGACGCGGTCAATCACGTGCTGCGCGGCGTGTTCACCCGGGGCACGATGCGCGGCCAGGGCATCGGCAGGCCGGTGGCGGGCAAGACCGGCACCACGGACGGCAACACCGCCGCCTGGTTCGCCGGGTACACGCCCCGGCTGGCGGCGGCGGTGAGCCTGGGCGACATCCGCGGCGCCTACCGTCACCCCCTGCGCGGCGTGACGATCGGCGGACGCTGGTACGGCCGGGTGCAGGGGGCGACGCTGCCCGGCCCGATCTGGGCGGACTCGATGCGCGCGGCGTTGCGCCACGCCCCGCCCACCCGGTTCAGGCCGCCGGACATGCGGCGGTTCGGCGGCGGCCACACCCCGAAGACGCGCCCCGGCCGGGACTCGGGCCGCGACTGGTGGGACCGCCTCCGCCGGGCGCTCGGCCGCCCGCAGGAGTCCCCGGACGGCCTGCCCGATTGGTGGCGTGAGTGGCTACGCGCCGAGATACGCCGAGCCGACAACCTGTTCGACCTCCCCCGCCAACGCTGGTACGGCTAGGCCCCCAGACACGCCGGGCCGAGAAGCTGTTTGAGGTCGCCCATCAACGCCGGTGAGGGGGCCACGCGCAGCCGGTCGTCGAGCCGCAGCACGGTGGTCTTGGCGCCTCGGTGCACCTGCAGGTGCACCTCGGTGGTGCCCGGGTGGGTGGTGAGGACCTCCTTCAGCCGGGTGACCAGGGGCATCGTGCACCGGTTCTCCGCGACGCTGACCACGAGCGGCCCGCCGGCCTCGGCGGTGAGATCGGGCAGCGTCACCTCCATCGCGATGATCTTCGCGACGTCCTCGCGCCGGTCCAGCCGCCCCTTGACGAAGACGATCGCGTCCTCGGCCAGGATGGTCGCGCAGAGCTGGTACGTCGAGGGGAAGATCATCACCTCGATGGCGCCTTCGAGGTCCTCCAGGGTGGTGAGCACCCAGGTGTCGCCCTTCTTGGTGACCTTGCGCTGCAGGCCGGTGAGGATGCCGCCGACGGTGACGATCTGCCCGTCGGGGCGTTCCTCGGACTGCAGCGCGGCCACCGAGCAGTCGGCCCCGGCGGACAGGATGTGCTCGACGCCGAGCAGCGGGTGGTCGGAGACGTACAGGCCGAGCATCTCGCGCTCGAAGGTGAGCAGCGTGGTCTTGTCCCACTCCCCCGGCGGGATCTGCACGTCGAAGGTCTGGTCCTCGACGCCCTCGACCGCGCCGAACAGCGAGTCCTGGCCGATCGCCTCGTTCTTCTTGATGTCGATGACCGCGTCCACGGCCTGCTCGTGCACCATGACCAGGCCCTTGCGCTGGTGCCCGAGCGAGTCGAACGCGCCCGCCTTGATGAGCGACTCGATGACCCGCTTGTTGCAGACCAGCGCCGGGACCTTGCGCAGGAAGTCGGTGAAGTCCGCGAACCGGCCCTTCTCGGTGCGCGCCTGGATGATCGCGTCGACGACGTTCGCGCCGACGTTGCGGATCGCCGACAGGCCGAAGCGGATGTCGTTGCCGCGCGGCGTGAAGTCGGAGTCGGAGTCGTTGACGTCCGGCGGGAAGACCTTGATGCCCATGCGGCGGCACTCGTTGAGGTAGAGCGCGCTCTTGTCCTTGTCGTCCTTGACGCTGGTGAGCAGGGCCGCCATGTACGCCGCGGGGTGGTTCGCCTTGAGATAGGCGGTCCAGTACGACACCAGGCCGTACCCCGCCGTGTGGGCCTTGTTGAACGCGTAGTCGGAGAACGGCAGCAGGATGTCCCACAGGGCCTTGATCGCCTCGTTGGAGAAGCCGTTGTCCTTCATGCCCTTCTCGAAGAACTCGAACTGCTTGTCCAGTTCGGCCTTCTTCTTCTTGCCCATCGCGCGGCGCAGCAGGTCCGCGCCGCCGAGCGAGTACCCGGCGACCTTCTGCGCGATGGCCATGACCTGCTCCTGATAGACGATCAGGCCGTAGGTCGTGGAGAGGATGTCGCGCAGCGGCTCCTCCAGCTCGGGGTGGATCGGAATGATCTCCTGCTGGCCGTTCTTGCGCAGGGCGTAGTTGGTGTGGGAGTTGGCGCCCATCGGGCCGGGGCGGTAGAGCGCGAGCGCCGCGGAGATGTCCTCGAAGTTGTCGGGGCGCATCAGGCGCAGCAGCGAGCGCATGCCGCCGCCGTCAAGCTGGAAGATGCCGAGCGTGTCGCCCCGGGCCAGCAGCTCGTAGGTCTTGGTGTCGTCGAGCGGCAGGTCGAGCAGCTCGATCTTCTCCCCGGTGTTGGCCTCGATCATCTTCAGGCAGTCGTCGATGATCGTGAGGTTGCGCAGGCCCAGGAAGTCCATCTTCAGCAGGCCGAGCGTCTCGCAGGTCGGGTAGTCGAACTGCGTGATGATCGCGCCGTCGGAGTCGCGGCGCATGATCGGGATGTAGTCGGTGAGCGGCTCGGCGGACATGATGACGCCCGCGGCGTGCACGCCGGTCTGCCGGATCAGGCCCTCCAGGCCCCTGGCGAGGTCCATCGTCGACTTGACGTCGACGTCCTCGTCGTACATCTTGCGCAGCTCGCCCGCCTCGGCGTACCGGGCGTGGGACTCGTCGAAGATGCCGGTGAGCGGGATGTCCTTGCCCATCACGGCGGGCGGGAACGCCTTGGAGATGCGGTCGCCCAGCGCGTACGGGTAGCCCAGGACGCGGCCCGCGTCCTTGATGGCGGCCTTCGCCTTGATGGTGCCGAAGGTGGCGATCATGGCGACCTTGTCGGCGCCCCACTTCTCGGTCACGTACCTGATCACGTCGGCGCGCCGGCGCTCGTCGAAGTCGATGTCGATGTCGGGCATCGAGACGCGCTCGGGGTTGAGGAACCGCTCGAAGATCAGTCCGTGCGGGATCGGGTCGAGGTCGGTGATGCCGAGCGCGTAGGCGACCAGCGAGCCGGCCGCCGAGCCACGCCCGGGGCCCACCCGGATGCCGTTGTTCTTCGCCCACATGATGAAGTCGGCCACCACGAGGAAGTAGCTCGGGAAGCCCATCTGCACGATGACGTTGATCTCGTTCTCGACCCAGGTGCGGTGCTCCTCGTCGACGCCGCCGGGGAAGCGGCGCTCCATGCCCCGCCAGACCTCCTGCCGGAAGAACTCCTCCTCCGTCATCCCCTCGGGGATGGGATAGGTCGGCATGAGGTTCTTGAAACCGAACATGCCCTCCGGATCGACTTTCTCGGCGACCAGCAGCGTGTTGCGGCAGCCCTCGGCCCACAGGTCGGAGGAGTCCACCGCGCGCATCTCGTCGGCGGTCTTGATGTAGTAGCCGCTGCCGTCGAACCGGAACCGGTCGGGGTCGGACAGCTGCTTGCCGGTCTGGATGCACAGCAACGCGTCGTGGCTGGAGGCCTCGGACTCGAGGGTGTAGTGCGAGTCGTTGGTGACCAGCGGCGGGATGTTCAGCTCCTTGCTGATGCGGGTCAGCCCGTCGCGGACCCGGCGCTCGATGTCGAGCCCGTGATCCATGATCTCCAGGTAGTAGTTGTCCTTTCCGAAGATCTCCTGGTACTTCGCGGCGGCCTTCACCGCCTCGTCGTACTGCCCGAGCCGCAGCCGGGTCTGCACCTCGCCGGAGGGGCACCCGGTGGTGGCCATCAGCCCCTCGGAGTGCTCGGCGAGCAGCTCGGCGTCCATCCGCGCCCACTTGCGCACGAAGCCCTCGGTGTAGGCGCGGGAGCTGAGCTTCATCAGGTTGTGCAGGCCGGTCTTGTTCCTGGCCCAGATCGTCATGTGGGTGTAGTAGCCGCCCGCGGACACGTCGTCGCTCTTCTGGTGCGGCTCGCCCCACAGCACCGGCCGCTTCTGGTGCCGCGACTCGGGGGCGACGTAGGCCTCGATGCCCAGGATCGGCTTGACCCCGGCCGCGGTGGCCTGCTTGTAGAAGTCGTAGGTGCCGTGCAGGTTCCCGTGGTCGGTGATCGCGATGGCGGGCATGCCCTCCTCGACGACGCGTTTGAACATCTGCTTCAACCGGGCGGCTCCGTCCAGCATGGAGTACTCCGTGTGGACATGCAGATGCACAAACGACTCGGCCATAGGGCCCGCCCCTCTCGCTCCCGACAACCTGGCGAAGGAAGCCTACGCCGAGATCGCGCTCCCTCGGGCGAGGCTTTACGGTCCCGTCCGAATCCTACGGAAAGGTCCCGCGGTACGGCGCGTCGTGGTTCCCGGGCTGGAACCCCCGCCGTCAGGACTCCCCGCGGAGATCCTCCTCGGCGAGGTCCAGCCCCGCCTCGATGACCGCGTTCATGATCCTGGCGATGCGGGCCTCGCCGAGCCGCGGGGCGTGCCGGGCCATCGCGGCGACGAGCCGACGTTCGCGGTCCAGGTCGCGCCCGGCGAAGCCGCCGACGGGTTTGAGGCGCTGGATCCTGCCGGCGAGCTCGGCGCGGCGCTCCAGCAGGACCGCCAGGGCCGCGTCCACGCGGTCGATGGCCGCGCGGGCGTCGGCGATCGAGTCGGGCTCGTCGGAGCCGAGCAGGGCGTCGACGAGCGCCGCGGTCTCGCCCGCGGTGTCCGTCTCCGCCCGCTCCGCCCGCGAGCGCCGGTCGCCGAGAGGTCCGCCGTCGAGAAGCGCGCCGTCACGGACCCCGGCGTCGGGAGGCTGCGCGTCGGCAGGCCCCGCGTTCAGAGGTCCGGCGTCGTACCGAGATGCTGTCATCGTGATCACTGTTCCGGGTGTACGGCCGCCTGCCGGGACGACCGGTCCTGCGGCGGTGCGGGTTCTGTCGCAAAGAAACACGAAGGGCAGAGACGAAGGTCTCTGCCCGCTGCCGGCTCCGGACGGTCGCTGTCTCATGCCTTCACGACCGGACTCCCCGAGCCGGCCACCTAAACAGACATGCGCGATCCACACATGCAGCCTAGCAGCCCCTGCCCGACCCCCGGATGATCAATCTCATATGACGGACACCAAGTCCTGCGCATTTCACCACATAAGGGTCGGGGGTCACGGTCTCACATCCAGACAGCGACAAACCTCGCACCTTCCAATAGTCATTTTTTTGCAAAGCTATGGGAAGATTCACGGGTTCTGGGAGGGGGTACACGCGGGTGATGACCGCAGCGGAGCCGGGACGTCGGGTGGCCGGGAGGTACCACCTGATCGAGCCCATCGGCCGGGGCGGCATGGGCATCGTCTGGCGTGCCCACGATGAGCTTCTCGACCGGCCTGTCGCGGTCAAGGAGGTCCGTTACAACGGCGCGATCGGGGACGAGCTCCTCGACCTGAACCGGCGGACGATGCGCGAGGCCCGCGCCGCCGGGCGGCTGACCCACCCCAATGTGGTCGTCGTCCACGACGTGATCGAAGAGGACGAGCGCCCATGGATCGTCATGCAGCTCGTCCCCTCCCGATCGCTCGGCCAGGTGATCCGCGAGGACGGCCCGCTGCCGCCGGAGCGGGTCGCGGAGATCGGCCTGGAGGTGCTCAAGGCCCTGCGCAGCGCGCACGCCATGGGGGTGCTGCACCGCGACGTCAAACCCGAGAACGTGCTGCTGGCCGACGACGGCCGGGTGGTCCTCACCGACTTCGGCATCGCGCGGGTGGAGACCGACAGCACGATGACCCGCACGGGGCTGGTCGGCACCCCCGCGTTCATGCCGCCCGAGCGGCTGCGGGGCGGGCCCGCCCAGCGCGAGTCCGACCTGTGGTCGCTCGGCGCGACCCTGTACGCGGCGGTGGAGGGCAAGCCGCCGCACGACAAGGGCGCCCCCCTGCCGACGATGCACGCGGTGCTCATGGACGAGCCCGAACCCGCCGTGCACGCCGGGCGGATGGCGCCGGTGATCGAGGGCCTGCTGCGCAAGGACCCCGCCGAGCGGCCGACCTACGAACAGGCCGAGCGCATGATGCGCCAGGCCCTGCTCCCCGAGCCCGTGTCGCCGCCGGAGCCGCCGCCCTCCGCCTCCCGGCGTACCTCCGCGCCCTATCCGCAGACCGGTGACGTGCCCGGTGACCTGCCGGGCGCCGCGCCGAGCCGCCGCCCGCCGGCGGCGGGTCCCGCGTCCGGGGGCCCGTCCGCGTCCCCGTCGCGGCCCGCGGCTACGCCCGGCGTCGGCGAGGGGGACGCCGGCCCGCCCGGCAGGGCCGTACCGCAGACGGGGTTGTCGCTTGCGGCGGAGGCGCCCGCCCCGGCGCGGCCCGGGACGAAGAAGCCGGCCACGAAGGCGGCGGGCCCGGCCCGGGGCGGCGACACCCGTCCGGAGACCCTCCCGCCCGGCGCTCCGGCCTCCGGCGATCCGAAGGCACGCGGACGCGCGTCGGGTGCGGACGGCGACCGAGACGGGAGCCCCGAGGCGGCGCAGCAGCCGGACGCCCCCGGCGACGCCGGTGCCCGGAAGTCCTCCGGCACGCGAAAGCCCGCGGCCGGTGGCGGCCAGACCGGTGGCAAGGCCGGTACGGCGGGTTCCCGTGCCGCCGGAGCCGCCACAGCCGCCGAAGCCGCTGGAGCACGGTCCGAGGCCGCCCAGTCCCGCGCCGACGACTCCGAAGACCCCGACCAAACCCGGGTGGCCCGCACCGGTGCCACGCGTCCCGAGACCGCGGGCTCCGGTGAGCGGGGTTCGTCCGCCGCGAAGTCGGGCACGGCCGCCTCGGCGGCCAGGAAGCCCGGGTCCGGCGCGGGCCGGGCGGGCGATGGCCCGAAGGCCGGTTCGGCGACGGGCTCCGGGAAGTCCTCGGGTTCCGCGGCCGAGGCTCCCGATCAGGCCTCCGAGGCGGACGGCCCGGCGGACGGCGCCGCGAAGGCCGCCTCCTCCCGCTCCGGCGCCTCGAAGACCGGGGCGAAGAAGACGACCGGCCAGTCCTCGGGCGCACGCGGGTCGAAGGCGGCCAAGGCGGCGACACCCGCCGAGGAGTCGATAGGACCGGAGGACCCGACCCTGCCCAAGGCCCGTGTGGCCAAGCCCGCCGCAGGGCGGTCGGCGGCGAAACCGGCCGGGAAGCCGGCCGCCGCGACCGGCTCCGGCGGCACCGCAGGGAAGGGCGGCAAGTCGTCCGCGGCGACGTCGCAGGGGTCCACGGAGGCGACCGGGACGTCTTCGGGCGCGAAGGCGGCCGATCCGGACAAATCCGCGGACACCACCCGGACGCAGAAGATCAGCTCGTGGGCGCTCGACATGCTCGGCACGGGGCGGTCGTCGTCCTCCAAGGCCGGCGCGGAGGGCTCTGAGCGGTCCGATGACGCCTCTGGCGAGCCCTCGGCGGCGAGAAAGGCCGGAAAGCCCGGCGCGTCCGTACGAGGGGTGGATGAGCCCGCGTCCGCGGAGGGTGCAGGGTCGCCGCGTACGGGTGAAGCCGAGCCACGCGAGGACGACGGAAGCGGAACCGGCAAAGCGGCGGGGAGCAAGTCGAAGGCGACCTCCGCGTCGGCGAAGGACACCAAGAACGACAAGCCGGGCGGATCCGCCGCCAAGCCGCCCTCGGGGACGTCGAAGTCCACCGGTGCCTCCGGCGCGAAGGGCATGGGCGCCTTCGGCTCGTCCCGGCCCGTCGTCGCCGCCTCCGGAACGCGGGCCCTCGGCGCCTTCGCCTCGTCCGCGTCCGAGGACTCGGGCCGATCCGGGGACGAGGACGGCGGATCCGGCGCTCGTGCCGAGGACGCGAAAGGCGCGGCCAAGGCGGGCTCCGGCCCCTCGTCCGCCGAGCCCGGGGGCACGCGGCGGCTGGAGGGGCTGCTTTCCACGGGCACGGACGACACCGGCTCCGGCAAGGCCGCCGCCCAGCGGACGGGCGACGAAGCCGACGCGGACGCGCGGAAAGCCGACGCCGAGCGCGCCCGCGCCTCCTCCGGGTCCGGAACGGCGCAGGAGGGGAAGGGGACCGCGCGCGGCTCCGACGCCAAGCGGTCGCAGGAGCAGGGCGGCCAGCGGCCGAAGCGGGTCGGCAGGATCTCGCCGTTCCCGCCGCCGTACTCCAAGCCCTCGCCGCAGTCCCAGCTCAGGTTCGCGTCGGAGACGGACACCGGCCGTTCCGCCGGGCCGGAGTCCGGCGTCACCGCCGGGTCCGACTTCTGGCAGCACCAGACGACGCGGTCGGTGTCGCTGGGCGGCGGGCTCTCCGGCCTGATCGCCAACCCGATCACGAAGATCATCCTGGTGGCGGTGCCCACCATCGTCGTCGTGGCCGTCGTCGCCGCGCTGCTCGGCATGCGGGACGCCCAGAACTCCGTCTCCCGGCGCGACGGCACCCAGACCGGCGCCCCGGCGACCTCCGCCCCCTCCGAATCAAAGCCCGGCGCCTCGCAGAGCGGCGGCTCCTCCGGCGGAGGCAAGGAGCAGTCCGTCAACGTCGATCCGACCGCCTCCGCCCCGCCGTCGTCGGCGAACCCGTCACCGGAGGCCTCCTCCCCCGAGCCCAAGCCGAGCGCGTCCAAGAGCTCGGCCTCCGGGTCGGGCGAGATTCCGGCGGGCTGGCGGCGGTACAAGGACCCCACCGGGTTCTCTCTCGCGCTGCCCAAGGGCTGGCGGGTGTCCGAGCGCAGGGGGACCCAGGTCTTCTTCCGCGGGGACGAGCGCAGCACGTTCCTGCTGATCGACCAGACGACGTCGCCCAAGTCCAACGCGAAGAAGGACTGGGAGCAGCAGGAGAGGTTCAGCCGCTACCGGTTCTCGGGCTACAAGCGGGTGCGGATCGAGTCGGTGGACTATTTCAAGACCGCCGCCGACTGGGAGTGGACGTACAACTCCGGAGGGGCGCGGCTCCACGTGATCAACCGCGGCTTCGTGACCGACAAGAAGCACGGCTACGCGATCTACTGGAGCACGCTCGACAAGCGGTGGAAGAAGAACCTGCGCTACTTCAAGACGTTCACGGAGACCTTCCGGCCCGCCAAGTGAATCCGGGAGCCGCCCGGAGGCGCGACGCGCCCTCCGGACGCCCTGCACCGCCGGGTCTCTCGATTGTCCGGGAGTCCCGCATGGTGGTCCGAGGCATGGCACGATACGAGGAGATGGGAGGGGTTGGACCTTGTTCACCATGCTTGGGCGATCGTGGTTCACCACGCTTCGGCGATCGTGCGTCCGCAGGCGCACGGGAGTGAGCGCTGCGTGTGACAGCCCCTTCTCGCCGGACATCATCGACCGCCCGTACGGGCGCCGGCCCGTTCCGCTCCCCCGAAGGGATGGCTCGGAAACGCCCCGCCCGTCCGGGGCCGTTCCCGGTACGCCGCGCCGCGTGGGCGGCCCGCCCGCCGGGTTCGGGTCACGCTCCGGCGGCGTGCCGCGGTCCCGGGGCCGCCGGTCGGCGCGCTCAGGACCGTTTGGGGCGTGCCAGCGTACGGACTCATTCATGACCACTGCATAGGAACGGTTGAGTGGACTCGCAGCCACAGCGCCGGATCGCCGATCGGTACCGCCTGCTCGAACCCATCGGCCAGGGCGGCATGGGCGTGGTCTGGAAGGCTCACGACGAGCTGATCGACCGCGTGGTCGCCGTGAAGGAGGTCTTGCACCAGGCGATCCGGGAGGAGGACAGGGAGAGGTTCAACCAGCGCACGATCCGGGAGGCCCGGGCGGCGGGACGGCTGTCCCATCCGAACGTGGTGGTCGTCCATGACGTCATCGAGGAGGACGGCCGCCCCTGGATCGTCATGCAGCTGGTCCACGCCCGCTCTCTCGGCGACGTGCTCAAGACCTCGGGGCCGCTGCCGCCCGAGCGGGTGGCGGCGATCGGTGCGCAGGTGCTCGACGCGCTGCGCACCGCGCACCAGGCCGGGGTCCTGCACCGGGACGTCAAGCCCGAGAACGTGCTGATCGGCGACGACGGGCGGGTCGTGCTCACCGACTTCGGCATCGCCACGATGACGCAGGAGACGGCCCTGACGATGTCGGGCCAGATCACCGGCACGCCGGCGTTCATGCCGCCCGAGCGGCTCAACGGGCTGCCCGCCGTACCCGAGTCCGACCTGTGGTCGCTGGGCGCCACCCTGTACGCGGCGGTCGAGGGGCACCCGCCCTTCGACCGGGGCGCGCCGGTGCCGACGATGGCCGCCATCCTGCACGAGCAGCCGCGGCCGACGCGCAGGGCGGGGCCGCTGACCCCGGTCATCGAAGGGCTGCTGCGCAAGGATCCCGCCGAGCGCATGGACGCCCGCCAGGCCGACGAGATCCTGCGGCGGGTGGCCGCGGGGGGATCGTCCGCGGCGTCCCCGTCGGAGGGGCACGGTGGGCCCGGACCCGGCGCGGGACGGTTCGGCCCTGGCGACTCCGGGGCCGGACGAGCCACCGCCGACGCCTTCGGCTCCGGTGGACCCGGACCGGGCGGGTACGATCCAGGCGCATACGGTTCGGGCGCATACGGTTCGGACTCTGCGGCGTCGCACCCTTCCGGCCCTTCCCACCCGCAAGGACCGGCACCCGGGTACGCCGCGGCCGGCGCGGGCCATGTCCCGCCGAGTGCCGATTTCAGCCACATGCCCACCGGGCCGGGCATGGGCGGACATGGGGCCGCCGGTGTTCGGGGGACCCTTCCCGACCAGTGGTCGCAGCCGCCGCGATCGCCCGGTCACGACCCGGGCCAGGCTTGGGGGAGCCCGCCGCCGGGTCCGTCCGGGCAGACGACGCCGACCTATCCCGAGGGCCATCCGGGATTTCATCCCGCCAAGCGGTCGAGAGGCGGGCTGATCGCCCTCACCGTCGCGGTTCCGTCGCTGATCGTGGCCGGCGGGGCCGTATGGTACGCCCTGACCAGCGCCGGGGGCGGCACACCCGGACCCACCACCTCGGCCGCCATCACCACTCCCGGCGCGACCGACTCCACGCCACCGCCTTCCCCCGCACCCGAGTCCCCCACGCCGAGTCCCTCGCCGTCGCCCACGCCGACCGCGGACCCCACCGAGGACAAGGTGACGGCGCCCCCGGGCTGGCGGCTGCACAAGGACCGGGGCGGCTTCACCATCGCGCTGCCGCGCGGCTGGACGGAGTTCCTGCGATCGCCCACCAGCGTCAAGTTCCACGGTCCCGGCTCGACCGGATACCTGCAGATCGACTGGACCGAGGCCGAGGAGCCGATCCTTGATCCGGTCGCGGCCTGGGAGGACCTGGAACGGCGCGTGCAAGAAGAGGGCAAGTTCCCGGACTACCGCCGCCTGCGCATCGAACAGCAGCGGTTTCTCGGCCAGGAGGCGGCCGACTGGGAGTTCACCTGGCGGCTTCCCTCGGGCACCATCGCCCACGTGCTCAACCGCGGCTTCCGCACCGAGAACGGCAAGCCGTTCGCCGTCTACTGGCAGACCCGGGACTCCGACTGGGATCGGGACACGCGCTTCCTACGCGCCTTCCTGAACACCTTCCGCCCGTCCTGACGGCGTCCCGTACGCTCCGGCGGGGGGCCAGGAAGCCGCGGTGTCCGGAGGCGCCCGGTGCCATCAGAGGCGCCGCGAAGCCTCCTCGCTGCCGGGTGCCCGGCGTCCGGCAGCGAGCAGTCCGAAAATGGGGACGGATCGGTGAGGCCGAGGTGCATGAGGAGTCGGCGAGCGGGGAGCGGGGCGCGCTGGAGGACGCCCACTACTGGCGGCACGGGGCCCTGCCGGGGATCGACCTGCTCAGGGCCAGATATGTCACGCATCGATTCACCAGGCACGCTCATGACGGTTACGTGGTGGCCGTGGTCTTCCTCGGCGTCGAGGCGTTCCACTACCGGGGCGAACTGCACCGGGCCGGCCCCGGCCAGGTGATCATCCTCAATCCGGATCAGGACCACACCGGGCAGGCCGGGGACCCCGACGGCTGGGCCTATCGCGTCCTGTACCCCCCGGTCGACGTCATGACCGAGATCGCGGCCGATTTGTCCATGCCGACGGGCACGCCGTATTTCGCGGACGCCGTGGTGCCCGATCCGCACGCCGTCCGCCTGCTGATCGCCGCCCACCAGGCGGCCGAGCAGGCCGACAGCCTGGTGACGTCCACGCTGACGCGCACCGCGTTCGGGCACCTGCTGCGCCGTCACGCCTCGCCGCCGCCCGCGCGCCGCGTGCCCTCGGCGGGCCAGTCCTCGGTACGGCTCGCCCGGGAGATCCTGCACGAGCGGCTGGCCGATCCGCCCGCGCTGGAGGATCTCGCCGCCGCCGTGCAGGCCCGGCCGTTCCCCCTGCTGCGCGCCTTCAAGCAGGCCACCGGGCTTCCTCCGCACGCCTACCTGAACACGGTGCGGGTGCGCCGCGCCCGGCAATTGCTGGACGCGGGCGTTCCCCCGGCCCAGGTCGCGGCCGACGTAGGCTTCACCGATCAGGCCCACCTGACCCGGCACTTCAAGCGTGTCGTCGGCGTGACCCCGGGGGCGTACCAGCGCGCCCGTCTCGGCGTCATACGGCAGCCCTCCTCTCGCCGCGAATCGGGGTGAATCCGCACGCGGCTCCCGGGCACGGCCTGCGGCCAAGCCGACACGTACAGGCGCGCTTGCGGGCTTTCGTCTCCACGGTCCTCAAACGCGCCCCCGGCGGTTATCGGACGCACGGAACGCCCGGCGGCCACGAGCGGCGCCTCACCGCGCCCGACCGCCTGCGGTACGTGCCGCAGGAACGTACAAGACCAGGTCATTGCCGTCACATAACCTCACCTCACATGAAAGTGACATCAACACGGCCTGACCTGGGAATTTCCTCCGCCCGGAGGGCCGGGATCGGGGTCGGGGTCGCCGTGGGATGCTCCGGCGTCGCCTTCGGCGCGGCGGCGATCACGGCGGGGCTGGACGTCGCGCAGGCGTGCGTGCTGAGCCTGTTCGCGTTCACGGGGGCCTCGCAGTTCGCGCTGGCGGGCGTGGTGGGCGGGGGCGGAGACCTGGTGGCGGGAACGGCCGGGGCTCTCCTGCTCGGCGCGCGCAACGGCCTGTACGGCCTTCGCCTGGCCGGTCCCCTCGGCGTACGCGGGCTGAAACGGTTCGCCGCAGCACACGCGGTGATCGACGAGACCACGGCGGTGGCGACCGCTCAGCTCACGGACACGCGGGCCGATCACACCCGCGACGCGAGCCCGCGCGGCGACGCCGGTCCCGGAGACGGCGCCGATCGCGCCCACCGCCCCGGGACGGAAAGCCGGTCCGGGCATGAACAGGCCGGGCTTGAGCAGGTCGAGCGTGAGGACGAACCCGCCGTCGAGGATCGGTCCCGGCTCGGGGACGGACTCGCGGACGAGGCGGTGAACAGACGCGCCCGCGCCGGGTTCTACGCCACGTTCGTCAGCCTGTACATCGCGTGGAACCTGAGCACGCTCGCCGGTGCCGTCGGCACCTCGCAGGTGGCCGACCCGGCGGTGCTGGGGCTGGACGCGGTCGGCCCGGCCTGCTTCCTCGCCCTGCTGTGGCCCCGGCTGTCGGCCGTCGGCGCGAACGGCGTGCGCGCGGTCGCGATCGGCGGCGCGGCGATCGCGCTGGTCGCCACGCCGCTGCTCCCGCCGGGGATCCCCGTCCTGCTGGCCTCGGTCGCCGCCCTCCCGGCGATCCTCGTCCCGTCCCTCGGAGCCCGGCGGAGGGCGGGGCGATGAGCGCGACCTGGTGGGCGGTGATCGCCACCTGCATGGGCTGCTACCTGCTCAAGCTGGCCGGGCTGGCGGTGCCGCGCAAGGTGCTTGAGCGGCCGGCGATCCGGCGATTCGCGGAGCTGGCGCCGGTGGCGCTGCTGTCGGCGCTGATCGCCGTGCAGATGTTCGCGGCCGGGCAGGAGCTGCGGTTCGACGCGGCGCGCACGCTCGGCCTGGCGGCGGCAGTGGTGGCGCTGCTGCTGCGCGCGCCGTTCCTGATCGTGCTCGCCGTCACCGCGGCGGTGACCGCGCTGGCGCGGTTCATGGGAATGTGAACGAGGATCTCGGGTACGCCCGACGATACGGCGGCGATGATCTGTCGAAGATCTGTCGGTGAGCCCGCCGACGACGGTGCCGGGGTCAGGACTCGGCGGCCAGGATCTCCAGGGCACGCGCGAGATCCTCGGGGTAATCGCTGGTGAACGAGACGTACTCCCCCGTGGTCGGGTGCTCGAACGACAGGGAGACCGCGTGCAGCCACTGACGCTTCAGCCCCAGCCGGGCCGCGAGCGTGGGGTCGGCCCCGTAGAGCATGTCGCCGACGCAGGGGTGGCGCAGCGCCGACATGTGCACGCGGATCTGGTGGGTGCGGCCGGTCTCCAGCCCGATGTCGAGCAATGACGCCGCCCGGAACGCCTCGATCGTGGTGTAGTGCGTGATGGACGGCTTGCCGCCCGCGACCACGGCGAACTTGCCGTTGCCCGCCGGGTGCCGGTCGATCGGGGCGTCCACCGTGCCGCGCAGCGGATCGGGGTGCCCCTGCACGAGCGCGTGGTAGCGCTTGTCGACCGTGCGCTCCTTGAAGGCCCGCTTCAGCCGGGAGTACGCCGTCTCGCTCTTGGCCACCACCATGGCGCCGGTCGTGTTGGCGTCGAGGCGGTGCACGATGCCCTGGCGTTCGGCCGCGCCGCTGGTGGCCACCCGGTGCCCGGCGCCCAGCAGGCCGCCGATGACCGTGGGGCCGGTCCAGCCCACGGTGGGGTGGGCGGCCACGCCGATCGGCTTGTCGACCACGACGATGTCGTCGTCCTCGTACAGGATGCTCATGCCGGGCACCGGCTCGGCGACCGGCATCGGCGTGGTCGGCGGCGGCGGGATGCGCACCTCCAGCCAGGCGCCGGCCCGCACCCGCTCCGACTTCGCCGGGGCGACGCCGTCGAGCAGCACGTCCCCTGCGGCGATGAGTTCGGCCGCCCGGGTACGGCTCAGCCCGAACAGCCGCGACAGGGCCGCGTCCAGCCGCTCCCCCTCCAGGCCGTCCGGCACGGGCAGGCTGCGCTGCTCGGTCATGCTCACCGTTCCCGCCTTCCCGCCGTCTCACCGGCCGTCTCTTCTCGTCCGGTCGTCACCTTCCGGCCCTCTCCGTCGCTCAGATCGTCGCCCTGCTCCCGGCCGCGCCCTGCGGAGCCGTACGCCTCCGGAAGCATCCTGCCGGATCCGGGGGCGGCGGTCGCCGTGGTCCGCTCGCGTCCGCCGTCGATCCGGTAGCCGAGCCAGGCCAGCGCGACGGCCAGCACGCCGCCGCAGACGATGGCCGAGTCCGCCGCGTTGAACACCGGGAAGCTCCCGACCGCGATGAAGTCCACGACGTGCCCCTCGAAGGGCGCGGGGGCGCGGAACAGGCGGTCGGTGAGGTTGCCGAGCGCGCCGCCGAGCAGCAGGCCGAGCGTGATCGCCCATGGCAGGCTGCGCAGCCTCGGCGCGTAGCGGACGATCACGGCGGCAACCACGACGGCGATCAGCGTGAACACGAACGTCATGCCGGTGCCGATGCTGAACGCGGCGCCGGGGTTGCGGATCACCCGCAGCTGCAGCAGGTCACCGATGAGGCGCACCGGAGGCCGATTCTCCAGCATGGCCACCACGATCGTCTTGCTCGCCAGGTCGATGGCGTACACGCCGGCGGCGACCAGGGTGAGCGCCGCCGCCCGCCGGGGCCGCGACGCGCCGCCGGAGTCCGGCTCGGGCGTGGAGGCGTCGCCCGAGGTCAGCGGCGTTCCTCCCGCTGCTTGCAGGTCACGCACAGCGTCGCCCGGGGAAACGCCCGCAGCCGTTCCTTGCCGATCGGCCTCTGGCACGATTCGCACACTCCGTAGGTTCCCGCGTCCACTCGGGCGATCGCCCGCTCGTTCTGCGCGAGCAGGTCGCGCGCATTCAGGGTAAGGGCGATTTCGCGCTCACGTTCGTAGGTCTTCGCGCCGGCGTCCGCCTCGTCGTCGCCGTCGCTCTCGCTGTTCTCCCCGGACGCCATCTGGGATTCGGCCCGTGCGATGTCGGCCTTGAGCTCCTCGATCTCCTGGAGCAGGGTCGCCCGCACCTCGGCCAGCTCCTCCTGGGTCCAGGCGTCGCCGTCGATCGTGGTGTCGTCCTTCCCCGTCCGCGTAGTGCCGGCCATCGTGGCCTCCTTGCCGATGAACCACATGAGCAGTTCGGGAAGCATAGGCCGCGGATAACAAATCGGCAAACGACCCGCCGCCGCCCTTCCTGGTTGCAAGCCGATGGTCTACCCGGATCTCCGGAAGGTCACCCCTCGCGGAGCGCTTCGGCCCGTTTGGCCAGCTCCTTCTCGTCGCCGGAGATCTCCACCACCTTGTCGCGGCTCGTCTGCCCGGAGACCAGGCGCACGTCGGCGCGGCGCACCCCGAACGCCTCGGCCACGGCGCGCAGCGCCGCCTCGGTGGCCTTGCCGTCGACCGCCCGCGCGTGCACCTTGACCACGACGGCCGCCTCGCCGTACGCGCCTCCGACGCCCTCGCGCGAGGCACCCGGCCGCACCCTGATCGCCAACCGCACGGCGAACCCTCTCTCCCGTCACTTCGGCCCGTCGCCACCGGCCCCGTACCACCGGCCGATTATTCGCACGCCGCACCGGTGCGCGTGCGTTATCTTTTAGTCTGCAAGGCGTTGATGGGGACGAGTACCTCCGCCCCCTTCCGCAGGAGCGAGCCGGGGACGGTGCGAGCCCGGCGCGGAAGCCGGAGGGAAGATCACCCCGGAGCCGCCGGAAGAAAGGCCCCGCGACCGCACGCCGCAGTATGACATGGCGTGACATGGCGTGTGATGGCGTGGCCGAGTAGAACCGGCAGCGGCGATCAATGAGAGGGCCTTCCGCGTCGCCGGAGGGTCAAGGAGGGTGGTACCGCGGGGTTGTTCGCCTCGTCCCTCCGCGCCAGGACGTATCGACGATGCCGGTGTGGAGGTCCCACCCACGATGAACGCACACCGTTTCACGCCCCTTCCCGCGCAGGTCGACCTGCCCGCGATCGAACGCGAGGTGCTCGCCCGGTGGCGTGACGGGAAGGTGTTCGAACGCTCGCTGGAGCAGAACGCCTCCGGCCCGCAGTGGACCTTCTACGAGGGCCCGCCGACCGCCAACGGCATGCCCGGCGTGCACCACGTGGAGGCCCGCGTCTTCAAGGACGTCTTCCCCCGCTACCGCTCCATGCGCGGCTACCACGTGCCGCGCAAGGCCGGGTGGGACTGCCACGGCCTGCCCGTCGAGGTGGCCGTGGAGAAGGAGCTCGGCCTGTCCGGCAAGCCGCAGATCGAGGCGTACGGCATCGCCGAGTTCAACGCCCGCTGCCGCGAGTCGGTGCTGCGGCACGTGGACGCGTTCGAGGAGCTCACCGAGCGGATGGGCTACTGGGTCGACCTGTCCCAGGCGTACCGGACCATGGACCCCGACTACGTCGAGGCCGTCTGGTGGTCGCTCAAGGCGATCTGGGACAAGGACCTGCTGTTCCGCGACTACCGCATCACCCCGTACTGCCCGCGCTGCGGCACCGGCCTGTCCGACCACGAGCTCGGCCAGCCGGGCGGCTACGAGACGATCACCAGCCCGTCGGTGTACGTGCGCATGCCCGCCACCTCCGGCCCGCTCGCCGACCTGAACGCGGCGCTGCTGATCTGGACCACCACGCCGTGGACGCTGGTGTCGAACACGGCCGTGGCCGTGCACCCGGACGTGACCTACGTGGCCGCCCGCCAGGCCGGGTCCGAGGAGGTCCTGGTGGTCGCCGAGCCGCTGCTCGCCCGGGTGCTCGGCGAGGACGCCGAGGTCGTCGCCGCCTTCAAGGGCGCCGACCTGGAGCACACGACCTACACCCGGCCGTTCGAGCTGGTGGACATCCCGGGCGCGCACTACGTGGTGCTCGCCGACTACGTCACGATCGAGGACGGCACCGGCCTGGTCCACCAGGCCCCGGCGTTCGGCGCCGACGACATGACCATCTGCAAGCGGTACGGCCTGCCCGTGGTCAACCCGATCGGCGCCGACGGCCGCTTCCTTGCCGACGTGCCGTTCGTCGGCGGCGAGTTCTTCAAGGACGCCGACGAGCGGCTCACCGAGGACCTGCGCTCCCGCGGCCTGCTGTTCCGCGGCGAGCACTTCGACCACAGCTACCCGCACTGCTGGCGCTGCCACACGCCGCTGCTGTACTACGCGCTGCCCGCCTGGTACATCCGCACCACGGCGCTGAAGGAGCAGCTCCTCGCCGAGAACGAGAAGACCACCTGGTACCCCGAGACGATCAAGTGGGGCCGGTTCGGCGAGTGGCTGCGCAACAACGTGGACTGGGCGCTGTCGCGGTCGCGCTACTGGGGCACGCCGCTGCCGCTGTGGCTGTGCACCGCCGACGAGTCGCACGTCACCTGCGTCGGCTCGCTGGAGGAGCTGGGGCGGCACGCCGGGCGCGACCTGTCCTCGCTCGACCCGCACCGGCCGTACGTGGACGACGTCACCTTCCCGTGCCCGACCTGCGGCGCGGAGGCGCGGCGGGTGCCGGACGTGATCGACGCCTGGTACGACTCGGGGGCGATGCCGTTCGCCCAGTGGGGCGCGCCGTACCGGAACAAGGAGGTCTTCGAGAGCTCCTACCCGGCGCAGTACATCTGCGAGGCGATCGACCAGACCCGCGGCTGGTTCTACTCGCTGATGGCGGTCGGCACGCTGGTGTTCGGGCGCTCGTCGTACGAGAACGTGCTGTGCCTGGGCCACATCCTGGCCGAGGACGGCCGCAAGATGAGCAAGCACCTCGGCAACGTGCTGCAGCCGATGCCGCTGATGGAGCAGCACGGCGCCGACGCGCTGCGCTGGTTCATGGCCTGCTCCGGCTCGCCGTGGGCGTCCCGGCGGGTCGGCCGCGCCGCGCTTGAGGAGATCGTCCGCAAGGTCCTGCTGACCTATTGGAACACCGTCTCGTTCTTCACCCTGTACGCCGGGGCCGAGTCCTGGTCGCCCACGGCCGACCCCAACGGCAACGCCCCGGCGTACGCGGACCGGCCGCTCATCGACCGGTGGGCGCTGGCCGAGCTGCAGCGGACCGTGGGCGAGGTCGGCGAGGCGCTGGACGACTTCGACACCGCGCGGGCCGGTCGGCGGCTCAGCGAGTTCCTCGACGACCTGTCCAACTGGTACGTGCGGCGCTCCCGGCGGCGGTTCTGGAACGGCGAGAAGGCCGCGTTCGCGACGCTGTACGAGTGCCTGGAGACCGTCACGCGGCTGATGGCGCCGATCGTGCCGTTCACCACCGACTACGTGTGGGACGTGCTGCGCACGCCCGACGCGCCCTCGTCGGTCCACCTGGCCTCCTGGCCCGAGGTGAAAGGCGACCTGCTCGACCGCGAGCTGACCGAGCGCATGGCGCTGGTGCGGCGGCTGGTCGAGCTCGGCCGCTCCGCCCGCGCCTCCAGCGGTGTGCGCACCCGGCAGCCGCTGGGCAGGGCCCTGATCGGCGCGCCCGGCTGGTCGGAGCTGTCGGCGGAGCTGCGCGAGCTGATCGCCGAGGAGCTGAACGTGCAGGCGCTTGAGGACCTGTCCGCGTTCTCGGCCGACCTGGTGACCTTCACCGTGAAGCCGAACTTCCGCGCCCTCGGCAAGCGGTTCGGCTCGCAGACCAAGCAGGTGGCGGCGGCGATCGGCGCGGCCGACCCGGCGGGCATCGCCCGTACCCTGCGCGGCGGCGGGACCGTCACCGTGGAGGCCGGGGACCTCGGCGCGGTGGAGCTCGGCCCCGACGAGGTGATCGTCACCGAGCAGCCCAAGTCGGGCTGGGCGGTGGAGACCGGCGCGGTCGACACCGGCACCGGCGAGACCGTGGCCCTCGACCTGGAGGTGACCCCGCAGCTGCGCCGCGCCGGCCTGGTCCGCGAGGTGATCCGCCTCATCCAGGACGCCCGCAAGTCGAGCGGCCTCGCCATCACCGACCGCATCGCGCTGTGGTGGACCTCCGCCGACGCCGAGCTCGCCCAGGTCCTGCGCGAGCAGGGCGACGCCGTCGCCGCCGAGGTTCTCGCCAACGCCGTCGCGGAGGGCACCGAGCCGGGCCTGCGCGAGTTCACCGACGACGACCTGCAGCTCGCCTTCCAGCTCCGCAAGTCCTGACCCGGCGCATCTCGGCCCCGGGCAGGGTGGCCACCTCCCCGCCCGGGGCCGTTCGTGTCCGCGTTTCCCACAGTGCCGCAATCGACACGGCGGCCGGGTGAGGCTCTATTCGGCCTTCGGCCCGTCGGCGGCGTCGGCGGGGTCCTCCGGGGACTCGGATCGCTCCGCCTCGGACGTACCCGTTTCTTCTTCGCGCTCGGGCGGCGAAACGGTGTCGGATGTCTCACCGGCGTCGCCGGATGTGCCGGTTTCAGAAGCCTTGTCGCGCTCCTTGTCCTGCGCCTGCCCGGTCTCTTCCCCGGATTCCTGCACCGACGAGGGCTTGGCTGAGGGCTTGGACAGGGGCTTGCCCGGAAGGGCGCCGGCCGTGCGCGGCCTCGCGAACGTGGCCGTGGCCTCGTTCCCGGCCTCATCTCCGTTCTGTCCGTTCTGTCCGTTCTTCCCGGCCTGGGCGGCATCGCCGGATTTCTCGGATTTCTCGGCCGGTTTCGGCTCGGCGGGGCCGACGGCGTCCGGCCGTCCGGCGGGCTTCGGGCGGGCGGGCGTCGATCGGGGCGGCTCGGCCGTGCCGGGAGCGGCGACATCCGCCCACGCCGACGTACCGGACGACGCCGGTTTCCGGGAGGCGGTCGAGTTGCCGAACCAGTCGATCGGGGAGGCGGCGGGGGTCGATGCCGAGGACGGGCGGCGGGTGGGCAGCGGCGGGGCTCCCGAACCGCCGGTTGTCGCGCCGGGGCGGCGGGTGGGCAGCGGTGCGGATTCAGAGGCCGTGGACGCGGCGGAGGGGCGTCGCTTGGGCAACGGCGGGGCGTCGGAGGCGGTGGCCCCGGCGGGACGCCCGGCCGTGGGAGGAGACGCCTGCGAGGGCGCGGAACTCACGGCGGGTTCCCACACGGACGGCGATGAGGGCTTGGAGTCCGCGGTGGCGCCCGCGGCGGGACGGCGGCGAGGCAGCGGGGAGGACTCCGTTGCCTTGGACCCGGCGGCCGCAGGACCGGCGCTCGTGGACCCGGTGGAGGCGGAGCGCGTCGGCAGCGGCGAGGGCTCGGGGGTCCTGGACGACGGGGAGGGGTGGTGGGCCTGCTGGGCGGCGGCCGGAAGCTCGGGGAAGCCCGTGAGCGGGTTGGCGGGCTCGATGGCCGAGGGTTCGGCGGGGAAGGCCGGCTGGGGTCCGGCCGAAGAGGGGGAGGGCTGAGGCGTCGGCGACCGCAAGGCGCCGGGAGCGGAGGGGACGTGGCCGCCCTCGACGTCGGGAGGCTCGGCTGCGGTACGGGCCGTGCCGTCGGGCAGGCACGTGGTGCAGGGGGTGAACCCCTCCTCGCGTGCCTCCTCGTAGGTGAGTTCCTCGTTTTCGCGCCCGGCGAGCTGACGGCAGCCGGGGCGGTGGAAGCGCTTGCGGCCCGGGATGACCTTGACGATCGTGTCGGGCGGGAGCACTCCGGGGCCGGTCGAGGGGCCGGACGGGTACGGGGACGCCGCCGGTGGGGTGAAGGGATCGCGCGGCGCGGTGGCGGCGGAGGACGCGGGGTGCTGCCCGGGAGGGGCTGGGGGCATGGAGGGCCCGAGGTGCCCTGGGCCTGGTGGCACGGACGCCTGCGGATGCGGCGGGGCCGGCATGCCCGAGACCGGGGGGTGCGGCATGGCGGGCGGCGCCATGCCGGGGGCCGTCAGCCCGGTGGGGGACTGCATGCCGCCGGGGATGTTCAGTCCTGCGTGACCCCCTGCTTGGCCCCCTAGGTGACCGCCTGCGTGACCCCCTGAGTGTCCCCCTGTGTGTCCCGGCATCGCGCCGATGCCGGGGGCTGTGGCCGAGCCGGGGAACGCGCCGGGGGCGGCCATTCCGCCCGGTGCGGTGGCCAGTCCGGGGTCGGGGACTCCACCCGGGGCGGTCATCCCGCTCGCGGTCGTCATGCCCGAGGCGGTCGTCATGCCCGGGACGGTCATGCCGGGCTGGGGGGTCATGCCCGCCTGAGTCGTCATCCCCGCAGGAGCCGTCGCTCCCGCGGTGGCTCCCACGGACGCCATGGCGTCCGCGTGGGCGCCCATCGCCGTCGGGGGGACGGTCGCCTGACCCTGATCCGGAGGCGGCGAGCCTGCGGATCCGGCACCGCCGGGGAACAACTCGTGGCGGCGTAACAACGCCCCGATCAGCAGACAGACCGCGGACAGCACGCTGACCACGATCGACCACATGACCAGGAACGGCTTCGCGAGAAACACTCCCGCGATGAGCAGGACGATGGCCACGAGCACCAGCGCGGCGCTGATGAGGATCACTAGGGCATTCTCCCAGTTGCGGGCACTCCCGGCGATCACCGGTTGTGACCCGAAACCTTACCGGCTACGTGTCCCTGCCGAGGCTTACCCGGACGATTCCGCGTACCGGCGCGCTACCGGCGCTCGGTGTGCGGCCCGTCGGCGCCCTGGAACGCCCCCTGGTGCTGCGGGGCGTCGGTGGCGAACGGGTTGGGCGCACCCGGGATCTGGGCCGGGCCACCGGCGTGGGACAGGGCGGGGGCGCCGCCCATCTGGCCGGAGACGATGGGGAAGCCGCCGCTGGACTCGGCGGAGACGTTCAGCTCGGCGAGCTGGTTCTCCAGGTACAGCTTGAGCCGGCTGCGGTACTCGCGCTCGAAGCTGCGCAGCTCGTCGACCTTGCGCTCCAGCTCGTCGCGGGTCTGCACCAGCGACCCCATCGCCTGGCGGTGCCGCTCCTGGGCGTCGCGCTCAAGGGTTTCGGCGCGGGCGCGGGCGTCCCCGATGATCTGCTCGGCCTGACGGCGGGACTTGGCGAGGATCTCGTCGGCCTCGCGGCGCGCCCGGGTCACCGTCTCGTCCGCCTCCCGGCGGGCGTCGGCGATCGCCTGGTCGGCCGTCTGCTGGGCGAGGGCCAGCACGCGGGCGGCGGTGTCCATGTTGTCCTCGGCCGGGGGCATGCCCATGCCGACCGGGACGGGCTCGGGACGAACCGGCTCCGGCGGCTTCATCGGCTCCGGCGGGGGTGCCATCATCTCGGGCTTGGGCTCGACTACGGGAGCGGAGGCCATGGACATGCCCATGCCGCCCGGGACCTTGCCCCGCAGGCACTCGGCCAGCTTGGCGCGGAGCTCCTCGTTCTCCTGGATGAGGCGGTCGAGCTCGGCCTCCACCTCGTCCAGGAAGGCGTCGACCTCCTCCTCGTCGTAGCCCGGCCTCAACCGGGTCGTACTGAACTGCTTGTTCCGCACATCAGCGGGCGTCAGCGGCATTTCGGTCTCCTTGGCGCGCTTGGAGTAGGTCCGGGGAACAGACCCGCTCAGAAGTTGAGCGCGGACACGACTTGGATCAAGACCAAGACCACAATGAACAGCACTGTGAAGCTTAGGTCAAAGGCAACGGTACCCAACCGGAGGGGCGGAATGAAACGGCGGAGGAACCTGAGCGGTGGGTCGGTCGCGGTGTAGGTGGCCTCGGCGACGACCAGCACGACCCCCGTGGGACGCCAGGCACGCGCGAACGCCTGAACCGTCTCAAAAATCATTCTGCCGATCAACAGGACCAGATACAGGGACAGGACGGTCACCAAGATGTTCGAGATGATCCCCACGATCCCGTCCCGCCTCCGTTCTGGTCTGCAGCCTCCGCGTGTGAACCGAGCCTACCGCGCGGGCCTGAACTGTTCATGGTGGAACTCTAGCTCTGATTGAAGAAGCCGCGTTCCGCGATTCGGGCCTTATCCTCGGCGGTCACCTCTACGTTGGCTGGGGACAACAGGAACACCTTGTTGGTAACACGTTCGATGCTCCCGTGCAGCCCGAACACCAACCCAGCCGCGAAATCGACCAGACGCTTGGCGTCGCTGTCGACCATCTCGGTCAGGTTCATGATGACGGGGGTCCCCTCCCGGAAGTGCTCTCCTATCGTACGTGCCTCGTTGTACGTGCGGGGGTGAAGCGTGGTGATGCGCGTCAAATCGGTGGTACGGCGCTCCAGGACGGTCGTCGCGGGGCGCGGGGCCGGCACCTGGCCCTCGGTCTCCTCGTCGGGGTCGTGCGCGCCCGCGCGGGGGTCGGCATGGGCTCCGGAGACGCTCCGGTCGACGGCGGCCCGGCGGGGGTCGTCGTAGTCCTCGTAGTCCTCATCGTCGTGGTAGGTGTCATACCTCTCGTAGCGGTCGTCCTCCACGAGACCGAGGTAGACCGCCATCTTCCGCATCGCGCCGGCCATACTTCGTCCTCCGTCGTTCCGCCGGGTCGGGTCGCCGCCCGCTCGCGACGGGACCGCCCTCATCGTCCCGCCACGCCCGGGTCGGGTCCCCTCTCCCCGGCCTTGAGGGCCCAACACGCGGACACCAAGGTCCACTTGGGGGACATTACCTGACGAAGGGCTTCCTGCGGCCGAGCAACGCCGTACCAACACGCACATGTGTCGCGCCGTTTGCTATCGCCTGCCGCAGATCCGCGCTCATCCCCGCGGAGACCATCCATGCGTCCGGATGCTCCGCCCGCACCGCCCGCGCCACCTCGGCGAGCCTGGCGAAGGCGGGCTCGGGGTCCTCCCCGAGCGGCGCGACCGCCATGACCCCGGCGAGGCGCAGCCCCTCGGTGCCGGCGACGGCCTCGGCGAGCTCGGGCACCTGCGCCGGGGGCGCCCCGCCCCGGCCGGGGTCGGGGTCCTTCTCCAAGGCCACCTGCACCAGGCAGGCGATCTCCCGGCCGGCCCGGACGGCCTCGGCGCCGAGGACCCGGACCAGCCGGGCGCGGTCCACCGAGTGCACCATGTCGGCGTAGGAGACCACCGACCTGACCTTGTTCGTCTGCAGCCGCCCGATGAAGTGCCAGGTGAGCGGGAGGTCGGCGCAGTCGCGGGCCTTGACGGACGCCTCCTGGTCGCGGTTCTCGCCGATGCCGGTCACGCCGAGCCCGGCGAGGATGCGTACGTCGGAGGCCGGATAGGTCTTGGTCACCGCGATGAGGGTGACCTCGCTTCGGTCCCGCCCGGCGGCGGCGCAGGCCTCGGCGATGCGCCGCTCCACCCGGGCGAGGTTCGCGGCCAGTTCGGTACGGCGTGCCGCCGGGTCGGCGGCCGCCGCGTCATCGTCCCGATATGTCACTACTGTCGTCTATTGCTGTGTCCGTGGCGGGTCCGCAGCGGGTCCGCCGCGGAGCGCGCCCGTCCGGCGTCCCGTGAGGTCATCGAGATCACTTGAGGAAGTCGGGCACGTCGAGCTCCTCCTCCTGCTCCTCGAACACCACCGGGCGGCGCCGTACCGGCTCCGAGGTCCGGGAGGTGATCGGGGTCGCCGGGGGCGGCTCGGGGGCGGGCCGGGGGATGGCGACGGGGGCGGGCGGCTGCCCGGCGTCGGCCTCCCGGCCCTGGAGCGCGCCGTGGTCCTGGGCGGACGAGGCGATCGGGGTCACGGGCGCCGGGGCGTCGGCGTCCGCCGGGGTGGGCGCGCCCAGCGGCATGCTCGACATCGGGGTCGGCGCATGCGCGGCTGTGCCGGAACCCACATGGCCGGAACCCACATGGCCGGAGCCCGCGTGGCCCGCGCCGAAGGAGCCGGTGTGGCCGCCGGAGTGACCCGTACCCTGGCCGCCCTGAGCGGCGGCCTGCGGGCCGGAGACGGACGAGGACGGGCCGGAGGAGCCCGCGGCCGTCGCTCCGGACGCCGGGGAGGCCGTGGCGGACGGACCCGTGGAGGCGGCGCCGAAGGGCCGGGCGGGCGGCGTCTCCGGGCGGCGGTCGAAGCGAGACTCGGCCTTGGCCGCCGGGGCGGCGGGCGCGGACGACCGGGACGGCGGCGGCTCGGGCGCGCGGGACGGCTGGGGCCGCGCGGCGGGCTGCGGGAGCTTGTCGCGGCTCGCGGGCGGGGGCTCGTCGAAGCCGGCGGCGATCACGGTCACCCGGACCTCGTCGCCGAGGGCGTCGTCGATGACCGTGCCGAAGATGATGTTGGCGTCGCTGGCGGCGGCGTTCGACACGAGCTGGGCCGCCTCGTTGATCTCGAACAGGCCGAGGTCGGAGCCGCCCGCGATCGACAGCAGCACGCCGTGGGCGCCGTCGATGCTGGCCTCCAGCAGCGGGCTGGAGACGGCCATCTCGGCCGCGGCGACCGAGCGGTCGTCGCCGCGGGCGTGGCCGATGCCCATCAGCGCCGAGCCCGCGCCCGACATGACGGACTTGACGTCGGCGAAGTCGAGGTTGATCAGACCCGGGGTGGTGATCAGGTCGGTGATGCCCTGGACACCGGAGAGCAGCACCTGGTCGGCGGCCTTGAAGGCGTCGAGCACACTCACCTGCCGATCGGAGATTGAAAGCAGGCGGTCGTTGGGAATGACAATGAGCGTGTCAACCTCGTCACGCAGCGTCTCGATGCCGGCCTCGGCCTGCATCGCCCGGCGTTTGCCCTCGAAGCTGAAGGGCCGGGTCACCACGCCGATGGTGAGCGCGCCCAGGGAGCGCGCGATGTTCGCCACGACCGGCGCGCCTCCGGTGCCCGTGCCACCGCCCTCCCCTGCGGTCACGAACACCATGTCGGCGCCCTTGAGGACCTCCTCGATCTCCTCACGGTGGTCCTCGGCGGCCTTGCGGCCCACCTCCGGGTTGGCGCCCGCGCCCAGGCCGCGCGTGAGTTCGCGGCCCACGTCCAGTTTCACGTCGGCGTCACTCATCAGCAGCGCCTGGGCGTCGGTGTTGATGGCGATGAACTCGACGCCCTTGAGTCCCTCTTCGATCATCCGGTTGACGGCGTTGACGCCGCCGCCGCCGATCCCGACGACCTTGATGACCGCGAGGTAGTTCTGCGGTGCTGCCACGACGAGGGGCCTTTCCGCTCGTTTACTTGCATTTCCTGAGATCCGGGTTACCGGATCGGCCTATTCCAAACCCTCACCCTCAAGTTGAGATTTAGAGTTATGTCAACCTGAGGATTGATACGGACAGTAGGGTTGGTCCTCCCCCAGGGTCAACTAACCTCGCCGCAAGCACGCCCGGCGTGTCGCGCACTGTCCCATTCGCACTCACCGGTTCTCCGACCCCGATCGGCGTACCTCACCCCGCCGCCTTGCCACGCGCGCCGTCGCGATTGACGACGCTATTTGACTATGCCCACATCGCCACCTCCCGCGCCACCCACACCGCCGCATTCACCTCATCGCTCCGCGAGTCGCCCGCGTGTCACCTGACGACGGCGACGTCCGGCGAGCTGACGTCGAAGGTCTTGCCCGGCCGTTGCAGCAGGGACAGCAGGACCCGCGCCTTCAGGTCGCCGTGGTCGGCGTCGCCCCAGGTCACGGTACGGCCGTCGGCGAGGCTGAGGGTCACCGAGGTGGCCGAGGCGGCCTGCACCTGTTCGACCCGGCGGGCGAGCCGTTGCGGCATTCCGTGGATCACCGCGAGGGCGGCCCTGGCCGTTGGGTCGTCGGGCGACAGCCGGGGGACGACCAGGCGGGGCAGGCCCGGCGGGGCGTTGTCGCGCAGGCTGACGACCACGCCGTAACGGTCCACGAGCGCCGTCCGGCCGCCGACCACGGCGACCGCGATCGGCGTGCGCTCCCGCACCCGGATGCGCAGGGTCCCCGGCCAGCCGCGCTCGACCCCCGCCCACTCGATCGGCGGCAGCGCGGCGATCCGCGCCCGCACCACGTCCACGTCGACCTTGGCCAGCGGTTCGCCGACGGCGACGCCGGCCGCACGCCTGATCACCTCGTCCGGGATCTCGTCGTTGCCGGAGATCTCCACCCGGTCCACGCCGAGCAGCGGCGAGAAGAACACCACCCAGGTAGCCGCCCCGACGACCCCGGCGGCGAGCAGCGCCACCAGCGGAACGCGCCAGGCACGCCGCACCGGCCCCGGCGGCTCCCGCCGGTCCGGATCGGGCGCCGGATCGGCGTCCTGCGCCACACCGGCCTCCAGGCCGCCTCTCGCCTCGCTCATCGCCCCCCTCGCGTCACGCCGCCACGCTCCCCCGATGTCACCCGCCGCTCCGTCGCTCAGCCCACCGTCCCACAGCCCACCGTCACCCGGCGCTCAGCTCGGCCACGATGCGGGGACCGAGCTCGGTGACGTCGCCGGCGCCCATCGTCAGCACGATATCGCCGGGCCGTGCGCGGCCGGCGACCAGGGCGGGGACCTGCTCGCGGTCGGGGGCGTAGACGACGTGCTCGGCGGGCAGGCGGACCTTGCGCGCCACCAGCGCGCCGGAGACGCCCGGCTCGGGGTCCTCCCGCGCGCCGTACACGTCCAGCACGATCGCCTCGTCGGCGAGGCCGAGCGCCGCGCCGAACTCGTCGGCGAAGAACCGGGTACGCGAGTACAGGTGCGGCTGGAAGACCGCGATGACCCGCCCGGCCTCGCCGGAGAACGAGGCGACCACGTCGCGCGCGGCGGTCAGGTCGGCGGCGAGCTCGGTCGGATGGTGGGCGTAGCTGTCGAAGACGGCCACGCCGCCCGCCTCGCCCTTGGCCTCGAAGCGCCGCTTGGTGCCGGTGAAGGAGGCCAGGCCCTCGCCGACCTCGTCCACGGGCACGCCGAGCTCGACGGCGACCGCGAGGGCCGCGGTGGCGTTGAGCGCGTTGTGGCGCCCGGGCACCGACAGGTTCACCTCGCGCCGCCCGATGCCCGGCCCCTCGACCTGGAAGGTCACGCCGAGCCCGCGCGGCGAGACCTCGGTGACGCGGTAGTCGGCGTCCTCGGCCTCACCGTACCGCAGCACCTTCAGGCCGCGGGCGCGGCCGACGGCGGCGAGCGCGTCGGCGCCGGGGTCGTCGGCGCACACCACCAGGATGCGGCCGACGCGGTCGGTGAAGCGGGTGAAGCCGTCGTGGACCGCCTGCGGGTCGCCGTAGTTATCCAGATGGTCGGCCTCGACGTTGGTCACCACGGCGATGTCGGGGGCGAGCATGAGGAACGAGCCGTCGCTCTCGTCCGCCTCGGCGACGAAGACCTCGCCGCCGCCCTCGTCCGCGCCGAGGCCGGTGGTGACGAGCTGGCCGCCGACGCAGTAGGAGGGGTCGGCCCCGGCCTTCTGCAGCGCCACGGTGAGCATGGAGGTGGTGGTGGTCTTGCCGTGGGTGCCGGCGATCGCGACCCCGGTACGGCCCGCCATCACGGCGGCGAGCGCGGCCGCGCGCGGGATCACCCGCAGGCCGCGGCGCAGCGCCTCGCCCAGCTCGGGGTTGGAGTCGCGGATGGCGGTGGACACCACGACGGTGTCGGCGTCCTTGAGGTGCGAGGCGGCGTGGCCGATGTGCACGGTGGCGCCGAGCTCACGCAGCTCGGCGAGCAGCCCGGAGCCGCGCGCGTCGCTGCCGGACACGGCGACGCCGCGCTTGAGCAGGATGCGCGCGATGCCGGACATGCCGGCCCCGCCGATGCCGATGAAGTGGACCTTCCCCAGCTCCCCCGCGGGGACCGGGTCGATGAGTTTGACCAGGCTCACCGAGGGCTCCTCGCGATCTGCAGCACCCGGCGGGCCAGGTTCTCGTCGGCGTCCTTGCGGCCGAGCCGGGACGCCGCCTCCGACATGATCGCCACCCGCTCGGGGTCGAGCAGGATCGGCAGCAGGGTGCGCACGATCCAGTCGGCCGACAGCTCGGCGTCCTCGACCATGAGGCCGCCGCCGCCCTTGACGACCGGGGCCGCGTTGAGCGCCTGCTCGCCGTTGCCGTGCGGCAGCGGCACGTACGCGGCGGGCAGGCCGACGGCGGTGAGCTCGGCGCAGGTCATCGCGCCGCTGCGGCACAGCGCCACGTCGGCGGCGGCGTAGGCGAGGTCCATGCGGTCGACGTAGGGCAGCACGACGTACTGCGGGTCGCCCGGCGGCGGCTCCCTCTCGACGGTCTGCTTCGGACCGATCACGTGCAGCACCTGCACCCCGGCGGCGCGCAGCCGGTCGGCGGCGCCGAGCGCGGCCTGGTTGATCGAGCGCGCGCCCTGGGAGCCGCCGAACACCAGCAGCGTCGGCCGGTCGTCCTCCAGGCCGAAGTACGACCGCGCCTTGTCGCCCAGCGAGAAACGGTCCAATGTGACGATATCGCGCCGCAGCGGGATGCCGACGTACTGGGCGTTCGGCAGCGGGGTGTCGGGGTGGCCGGTGAACACGTGCTCGGTGAGCCGGGCCCCCAGCCGGTTGGCCAGGCCCGGCCGCGGGTTCGCCTCGTGCACGACCATCGGCACGCCCCGGCGGCGCGCGCCCAGGTAGGCGGGGGTGGCGACGTAGCCGCCGAAGCCCACCATGACGTCGGCGCGTACGTCGTCGAGAATGGCGGCCGCCGCGCTGATCGCCCCGGCGAGCCGGCCCGGCACCGTCAGCAGCTGCGGCGTGAGCGAGCGCGGCAGCGGCACGGCGGGCACCAGCCGCAGCTCGTACCCGCGCGCCGGCACCAGCCGGGTCTCCAGGCCGCGCTCGGTGCCCAGGCAGGTGATGCCGATGTCCGGGTCCAGCCGGCGCAGGGCGTCGGCGAGCGCCAGCGCCGGTTCGATATGGCCGGCCGTCCCGCCGCCGGCTAGGACCACCCTCATGTCGGTCCCTTCACTCCACGTGCTCGTCTTTCCGGATGACGTCCGCGCGGGCGGCGCGCCCTTGCCGCCGCACCGCCCAGGCCAAGCCAGCTTAGGCCCCGCGCCACCGGTCCGGGCCCACGTGCGGCGAGAGCCTCCGCCGCGCCCGGCTCGGTTTTCGCGAACGACAACAACATGCCAAGCGCGGCGAGCGTCGGCAACAGCGCCGACCCCCCGTAGGAGACCAGCGGCAGCGGGATGCCCGTGATGGGCAGCACGCCGATCACCGCGCCGATGTTGACGATCGCCTGGCCCGCGATCCAGGCTACGGCCGCGCAGGAGGCCAGGCGAACGAACGGGTCGCCGACGCGGGTGGCCACGCGCAGTCCCGCGTACCCGAGCAGGCCGAACAGGGCGATCACCACGAGGGTGCCCATCAGGCCGAGCTCCTCGCCGAGGATGGAGAAGATGAAGTCGCTCTCGGCGTGCGGCACCCAGGTCCACTTCTGCCGGCTGCTGCCGAGGCCGAGGCCGAACCAGCCGCCCGAGCCGATCGCGATTTTGCCCTGCAGCGCCTGCCAGCCGGAGCCCTGGGCGTTCTGCTCCGGGTCGAGGAAGCCGAAGAGGCGCTCCATCCGGTACGGTTCCACCATGATCATGATGATCGTGGCGAGCCCGGCCACGCCCATCACCCCGGCGAACAGGCGTATCGGCACGCCGACCACCCAGAGCAGGGCCAGGAAGATCAGCAGCAGCACGATCGTGGTGCCGAGGTCGCTGCCGAGCATGACCAGCAGCGCGAGGATCGCCGTGCCGGGCAGCAGCGGGATCAGCAAATTGCGCCACTCGATCTGCCCGCGACGCGCCTTGCGGGCGAGCAGGTCGGCCCCCCACAGCACCAGGCCGAGCTTGGCGGGCTCGGACGGCTGCAGGTAGATCGGCCCGATGTCGATCCACCGCTGCGCGCCGAGCTGGGAGGTGCCGATCAGCAGCACCATGAGCAGCCCGAGGATCGACAGCATCATCAGCGGGTAGCCGGCGAGCCGGAAGAACCGCTGCGGCAGCCGCGAGCAGATCCACATCAGGGGGATACCGATCGCCGCCGACACCGACTGCTTGAGGAACCAGTAGAACGGGGTGCCGGTCTCCTTCAGCGCCTCGATGCTGGAGGCGGACAGCACCATCAGCAGGCCGAGCGCGAGCAGCAGCAGGGTGCAGCCGAGCACCAGGTAGTAGGAGGTGAGCGGCCGGTTCAGCAGTTCCCGCAGCCCCGCCGCCTGGGGGTACGGACGCCGCGGGGCCGTGCGGGGCGCGGCGTCGGCTCCCGGCGTGGCCGCGGCGGCGTCACCGGTCGCCGAATCGGCCGCCTGGCCGACGGCGCCTCTGCTACCGCCGACGCCGTCGGCGCGATCGGAGGCACGATCCGAGGCATGATCGGCTCCGCGTTCCGAACCGCGATCCGAAACACGGTCGGCGGCGGGCCGGGCCCGCAGCGCCTGCGTCGTCGCCGCTTTCCGAGGCCGCCTGAGTGCGGGCTCCTCCTCGCTCACCCGGACCTGCCTTCGTCGCGGCCCTGCGCGCCCCCGGCCGACCCGTCACCGCCTCCGGGGCCGCCGTCGGCGTGGTCGGTCCCGGGGACCGGCGCGTCGGCCGGTCCGGCGGAGTAGCCGGGCAGGCGCCGTACGGCTCGCGCGAACGCCTCCCCCCGCTCCCCGTATCCGGCGAACATGTCCAGCGACGCCCCGGCCGGGGCCAGCAGCACGGTGTCGCCCGGGGAGGCGAGCCGGGCGGCTTCGGCGACGACACGGTCCATGACGTCAGTGTTGTCCCCGGAGACCTCGACCACGGGGACATTCGCGGCGTGTCGCGCCAGAGCGTCGCGAATCACGGCCCGGTCGACGCCGAGCAGCACCGCGCCGCGCAGCCGTGGGGCGGCGCTCCGTACCAGGTCGGTGACGTCGGCGCCCTTGAGCTGCCCCCCGGCGACCCACACGATCGACGGATAGGCGGCGAGCGAGGCCGCCGCCGCGTGCGCCGTGGTGGCCTTGGAGTCGTCGACGTAATCGACCTCCGCAGCCCGCCCCACGTGCATGATCCGGTGCGGGTCCGGCACGAACGTCCGCAGCCCCTCGCGCACCGCCTCGGCGGGCACCCCGTGCGCGCGGGCGAGCGCCGCCGCCGCGAGCGCGTTGGCCACGTTGTGCGGCGCGAACGGGCGCACGTCAGCGAGCGTGGCCAGTTCCTCGGCGGTGGTCGCCGGGTCGTCGACGAAGGCCCGGTCCACGAGCAGGTCCTCCACCACGCCGAGCTGCCCCGGCCGGGGGGTGTCGAGGGTGAAGCCGACCACCCGCCGCCCGGCCCGGTCGCGGTACGGCGCGGCGAGCCGGGTCGGCCACTCGTCGTCGGCGTTGTGCACGATCACCGGGGCGCGCTCGTACAGGCCGCCCTTGACCCGCGCGTACTCCTCCAGCGAGCCGTGCCAGTCCAGGTGGTCGGGCGCGATGTTGAGGATCGCGGCGGCCCGCGGGGCGATGCCGCGCGACCAGTGGAGTTGAAAGCTGGACAGTTCCACGGCGAGCACGTCGTGCGGCGCCCGCACCGCCTCGACGATCGGCGCGCCCACGTTGCCGACCGCGGCGGCGTCGTGCCCGGCGGCGCGGAGCATGGAGGTGAGCATGCGCACCACGGTGGTCTTGCCGTCGGTGCCGGTGACGGCGAGCCAGGGCGCGGCGGCGGGGGGCCGCAGGCGCCAGGCGAGCTCGACCTCGCCGATCACCTCGATGCCGTCGGCCGCGGCGGCGACCAGGAGCGGGTGGCCGGGCCGCCAGCCCGGCGAGGTCACGACCAGGTCGGTGCCCGCCGGGGGTTTGTCCGGCTCGCCGAAGACGACCTCGACCCCGGCCGCGGCCAGCTCGGCGGCGACGGCCCGCTGCTTCTCCCCGTCGCGGCCCTCGACGACCACGACCCGGTCGCCGCGGGCGGCGAGCACCCGCGCGGCGGCCGCGCCGGACACCCCCAGACCGGCCACGCACACCGTTCGCACCGGCTCACGCCCCACGCTCATCCCCCCTGCACCTCAAACGGTCGCCGCCGCGGCGCCCTCACGCGTTGGGCATCCATTCGACGTAGAACACTCCGAGCCCGACGGCCACGCACAGCGCGGAGATCAGCCAGAACCGGACCACGATCGTGGTCTCGGCCCACCCCGACAGCTCGAAGTGGTGCTGCAGCGGCGCCATGCGGAACACCCGGCGGCCGGTCATCTTGAAGAACCCGACCTGGATGATCACCGACAGGGTGATCATCACGCAGAGGCCGGCGAGGATGATCAGCAGGAGCTGGGTGCGGGTGGTGACCGCGAGCCCGGCGAGCACGCCGCCGAGGGCGAGCGAGCCGGTGTCCCCCATGAAGATCTTCGCCGGGGGGGCGTTCCACCACAGGAAGCCGAGCAGCGCGCCGAGCACGGCCGCGGCGACGACCGCCAGGTCGAGCGGGTCGCGCACCCAGTAGCAGCCCTGGCCGAGCATGTTGGTGCAGCTGTTGCGCAGCTGCCAGTTGCCGATCAGCACGTACGCCACGAGCACCAGGCAGGTGGCGCCGGAGGCGAGACCGTCGAGGCCGTCGGTGAGGTTGACCGCGTTGGAGAAGCCGACGATGAGGATGAGCACCCAGATCGTGAACAGCACGATGCCGATCGAGGCCGGGCCGAAGTCGCGCAGGAACGACAGCCGCGGCACCGCGGGCGTCACGCCGTACCCGTTGGGGAAGCGCACCACCAGCACGGCGAACACCGCGCCGACGATGAGCTGGCCGAGGGCCTTGGCGCCGCTGCGCAGGCCCAGGCTGCGCTGCTTGTAGATCTTGATGAAGTCGTCGAGGAAGCCGACCGCGCCCAGGCCCGCCATGAGGAACAGCACCAGCACGGCCGACACCGTCGGCGGCGACAGCGTGGCGAGGTGGGCGGCGGAGAAGCCGAGGATCGCGGCGACGACGAACACGGTGCCGCCCATCGTGGGCGTGCCGCGCTTGTCGTGGTGGCCGCTCGGGCCCTCCTCGCGGATGTTCTGGCCGTAGCCGCGCCGGGCGAAGATCCGGATCGCCAGCGGGGTGCCGACCAGCGACAGGATCAGCGCGACCGCGCCGGCGATGAGGATGTCCCTCAACGGGGGTCACCTCCGAGCAGCGCCTCCGCGACCCGTTCCAGCCCCGCCGCGCGCGGCCCCTTGACGAGCACCACGTCGCCCGGGGCGAGCCGCCGGGCCAGCTCGCGCGTGGCGGCCTCGACGTCCGGCAGGTGCGCCACCGCCCGGGTCGCGCCGGGCGGTCCCGCGTCGGCGGGGGCCACGATGGCGGTGCGCATGCCGCCCGCGCCGGAGAGCACCGGGCCGGCGTTCTCGCCGACCACGATCAGCAGTTCGAGGCCGGCCTCGTGCGCGATCCGGCCCACCTCCTCGTTGAGCCGGGGGCCGTCGTTGCCGAGCTCGCGCAGCGCGGCGATGACCGCGAACTTGCGGCGGCCGCGGCCGATCACCGACAGGGCCTCGAAGGCGGCGCGCATCGAGTCGGGGTTGGCGTTGTAGGCGTCGTTGACGATCGTGACGCCGTCGGGGCGGTCGCGGACCTCCATGCGCCAGCGGCTGCGCGGCTCGGCCGCCGACAGCTCCTCGGCGATCGTCGCCACCGGCAGGCCGAGCTCGTACGCCGCGGCGGCGGCGGCCAGGGCGTTGGCCACGGTGTGGCCGCCGTGCAGGCGCAGCCGTACCGGGGCGGCGCCCGAGGGGGTGCGCAGCGTGAACGCGGCGCGGCCCCGCTCGTCGAGCGTCTCGTCCTCGGCCCGGATGTCGGCCTCGGGCGAGCGGCCGAACAGCAGCACCCGGGCCTGGGTACGGTCCGCCATCGCGCGCACGTGCGGGTCGTCGGCGTTGAGCACGGCCGAGCCGGCGGCGGGCAGCGCCTCGACCAGCTCGCCCTTGGCCCGGGCGATCGCCTCCCTGCCGCCGAACACGCCCATGTGGGCGGTGCCGACGTTGAGCACCACGCCGATCCGCGGCGGCGCGATCCGCGCCAGGTAGGCGATGTGGCCCTCGCCGCGGGCGCTCAGCTCCAGCACCAGGAAGCGGGTGGCGGCGTCGGCCCGCAGCACCGTGAGCGGGTGGCCGAGCTCGTTGTTGTACGAGCCCATCGGGGAGACGGTCGGGCCGATGCGGGAGGTGATCCGGGCGAGCAGGTCCTTGGTGGTGGTCTTGCCCGCCGAGCCGGTGATCCCGATCACCGTCGTGTCCGGCAGCGCGGCCGCGGTCGCCGACGCCAGGGCGGCCAGCGCCGCCACCGGGTCGCTCACGATCACGGCCGGCGCCTCGACCGGGCGGGCGGCCAGCACGGCGACCGCGCCCGCCTCGCACGCCTGGGCGGCGAAGTCGTGCCCGTCCGCCCGCTGCCCCTTGAGCGCCACGAACAGCGCCCCCGGCTCCGCCGCCCGCGAGTCGATCACGACGGGGCCGCGCACCTCGGCGTGCGGGTCGGCCATGCCCGTGAGCGCGCCGCCGGTGATCTCGGCGATCCGCCCCAACGGCATCGGGATCATGCGTCTTCCCTACTCTCCATATATCTGCCCCGGCCCCGGGCGGCCGGAGGCGCGCTCCGCGCCGCAGCGCTGCCCGCCGGGCCCGGGTTCGGGTGATCGGTGCCTCATGACGGCTTCGGCGACCACCTGGCGGTCGTCGAAGGGCAGGATCTCACCGCCGACGTACTGGCCCTGCTCGTGGCCCTTGCCGGCCACCAGGATCACGTCGCCGGGGCGGGCGCGTGCGATCGCCAGGTCGATGGCCCGCGCGCGGTCCGGCTCTATGATCACATGAGCGCGCTCCGCCCTGGGCACGCGCACGGCTCCGTCCAGCATCTCGGCGAGGATGCGCAGCGGGTCCTCGCTGCGCGGATTGTCGCTTGTGAAGATCGCGACGTCGGCGAGGCGGGCGGCGGCCTCGCCCATCACCGGGCGCTTGCCGCGGTCGCGGTCGCCGCCGCAGCCGAGCACGACGGTGAGCTCGCCGGTGGTCACCTCGCGCAGCGAGCGCAGCACCGACTCCACGGCGGCCGGTTTGTGCGAGTAGTCGACGATCGCCTGGAACCCGCCGGTGCCGGGGACGCGCTCCATCCGGCCGGGCACGCCGCGCAGCGTGGCGACGCCGTGCACGGCCGTCTGCAGCGGGATGCCCGCCTCGACGAGGGTGACGATCGCCCCCAGGGTGTTGGCGACGTTGAACGGGCCCGGCAGCGCCACCGCGGCGTCGGCCTCGACGCCGCCCGGGCCGATCACCCGGAAGCTGCTGCCGTCGGCGCCGAGCCGTACGTCGGCGGCCCGCCAGTCGGCCTCCGGCGCGCCCTTCGCCGAGAACGTCGTCACCGGGATCTTGGCGAGGGCCGCCAGCTCGCGGCCCCGGTCGTCGTCGATGTTGACGACGCCGACGCGGCTCAGCTCCGGGGTGAACAGCCTCGCCTTGGTGGCGAAGTAGTCGTCCATGTCGCGGTGGAAGTCCAGGTGGTCCTGCGACAGGTTGGTGAACAGGGCCACGTCGTACACGACCCCGCCGACGCGGCCCAGGGCCAGGGCGTGGCTGGAGACCTCCATCGCGCACGCGGTGACGCCCCCGTCGCGCATGAGGGCGAGCAGGCCGTGCAGGTCGCTCGCCTCGGGGGTGGTGAGCGCGGCGGGGAAGCGCTGCTCGCCGGCGCGGATCTCCACCCCGCCGATCAGGCCGGTGCGGTGCCCGGCCGAGCGCAGGGCCGCGTCGAGCAGGTACGTGGTGGTGGTCTTGCCGCTGGTGCCGGTCACGCCGATCATGAGCAGCGACGCGGCGGGCTCGCCGTACACCCAGGCGGCGGCCGTTCCCAGTACGGCCCGCGGGTCGGGCACCACGAGGACGGGCACGCCGGCGCGGGCGGCGACGGCGCGGCCGGCCGGGTCGGTGAGCACGGCGACGGCGCCGGCGGCGACGGCCTGCCCGGCGAACGTGGCGCCGTGCACGCTGTTGCCGGGCAGGCCGACGTACAGGTCGCCGGGCCGTACCCGCCGGGAGTCGATGCAGATGCCGGTGACGGCGGCGAGGGGCGCCCGGGACGTGCCCGACGGCGCGTCGAGCAGGCTCGCCAGGCCCGACAGCGGGCGGGCCGGATTCGTCGCGGGTCGCATGGTCGACGGGGGACGCACGGCGAGAGCGTACCGTTCCCGGTCACCCCGCGGCGCGGATGCGCACCGCGGGCGGCGTGGTGCCGGTCGGCGGGATCTTCTTGGTCTTGAGCGCGAACGTCATGACATCCTTGAACACGGGGGCGGCGATCTGGCCGCCGTAGTACTGCCTCTTCGGATCCTGGATGACGGCGAGCGCGACCAGGCGCGGCGCGTCGGCGGGCGTGAACCCGACGAACGTGGCCGTGTACCCGCAGTACCCCTGGCAGCGCTCGTCATACCGCTCGGCCGTGCCGGTCTTCCCCGCCACACGGTACCCCTTGATCCCGGCCAGCGAGCCGGTGCCCTGCTCGCCGACGACGGCCTCCAGCATCGTCGTCAGGTCCTTGGCGGTGCGCTCGCCGATCACACGGGTGCGCTTGCCCGCGGGGGCGGGCACCAGCCGGCCCTCCTGGTCGGTCGTGCCCGCGACGATCCGCGGGGTGACGCGCACGCCGCCGTTGGCGATGGTCTGGTAGACGCTCGTCATCTGCAGGGCGGTCACCGACAGGCCCTGCCCGAAGGCGACCGTGCAGCGCTGGCTGCCCGACCAGGTGTCCCACTTGGGCAGCAGGCCGGCCTCCTCGCCGGGGAAGCCGCCGCCGGTCTTGGCGCCGAACCCGAACGCGCGCATGCTGTCGTACAGGGCGCGGTCGCCGACGCGGTCGGCGACCATGACCGTGCCGACGTTGCTGGAGGTGGCGAGCACTCCGGTGAAGGTGTACGGCTCGACCGGGTGGGAGTGGGAGTCGCGGATGACGCGGTCGGCGCAGCGGATGTTGTCCGGCACGCGCAGGACGGTGTCGGGGCGTACCACGCCCGCCTCCAGCGCGGCGGCGGCGGTGATGACCTTGTTGGTGCTGCCCGGCTCGAAGACCTCGCTCACGGCCCGGTTGACGTGGCTGCTGGCAGGGGCGTCCCGCCACCGGGTCAGGTTCAGCTCGGGGGCGTTGGCCATGGCGAGCACGTCGCCGGTGCGCACGTCCATCACGATCACGCTGCCGCTGCGGGCGCCGGTCGCGGCGACCTGGGCGGCGATCGCCTTCTGCGCCGCCCACTGGACGTCCTGGTCGATGGTGAGCCGGATGCCGCGCCCGTTCACGGGGGGCTCGCGGGAGCTGCGGGTCATGGGGATGCGGCGGCCGTCGCCGCCGATCTCGATGCTCTGCCGCCCGTCCTTGCCCTTGAGCACGTCGTTGTAGGCGGCCTCGATGCCCGACAGGCCGGTGCCGTCGTCGCCGACGAAGCCCATCAGGGTCCCGGCCAGGTCGTCGCCGGGGTAGAGGCGGCCGTACCGGGGTTTGGCGCCGATGCCCTTGAAGTCGTGGGCGAGGACCTTTGCGCCGACGTCGGGGCTGACGTCGCGGGCGATGACGATGTAGCGCCTGTCGGTCTGGGCGAGCTTGGCGGCGATCTCCTCGCGCGGTCTTCCGAGGTCCTTGGCGAGCGCGGCGGCGATCCTGTCGCGGCCCTCGGCGGGGACGGCGGCCGGGTCGGCGTAGATCTCGCGGCTCTCGGTGGTGATCGCCAGGGGGCGTCCCTTGACGTCGGTGATCGTGCCGCGCCGGGCGGGCAGCTTCTCCGGCTGCAGCCGCTGCTGGGCGGCCTTGGCCTCGTACACCTTGGCGTCCAGGCCCTGCAGCTGCACCAGGCGGCCGGCGAACAGCGACAGCACGACGGCCATGCCGATCAGGCCGATGTTGATGCGCCGGGCCGGGTTGCCCAGGCGCAGGATCGCGGGCGGCCGGCCCGGTGGGCGCGGCCCTCCGCCCCCGGGCGGGCGGCGCGCGCCCGTCCGGGCGGGCGGCGCGGGCTCCCGGCCGCGTTCCGGCCGTGCCGGGCCCTGGGGACCGCCGGCACGTCCGGCGCCAGCGCGGCGGGGGCGGTCGTCGCCCCTTGGCGGGCGTGTGCGCACGCCGTCCGGTCCCTCGGCCCGTGTGGGGACGCCGCCCGGACGTCCCGTCCGGCCGTCCTCGGCCCTTCCCGCGCCGCCGGGCCTCGACGGTCGTCCGCCGCCGTCGGCTCCGGTCCCGCCCGTCCTCGCCGCCCGGCGGGGACCGTCGGACCCGTTCGCGCCGCCGTCGGCCCCGGCCGCGCCGTCGGGACGTCCCGGTGCTCCCTGCGGCCGTCTCGGACGCCGTGGGGCGGCGCCTGGCCGCTCCGGCCGCGCCGCGTGGCCGTCGGGCCCGCCGCCGCGTCCCGCCGGGCCCTCCGGCCGTCCCTGTCGTCCTGGCGTGCTCTGATCCCGCCTGCCGGGGCCCTTGCGTCCGCCGGAGCCACGGCCGGGTCCCGGGCTCCGGCCGTCGCCGTCTCTCACCGGAACTGGTCCTCCATTTCCTCCGCTAGCCGGTTCCTCCGCCAACCGGTCGCCGCGCTCAACCGATGGCCGGTCGCCGCTCGGCGCCGATCTTCGCCGGTCCACCGGCGACGGGTGTCCTCACGCCACCCGGCCGCCCGGCTTCGCCAGGGCCTGACGGGCGGGCGGCGGCCCGCCCGTGACCTCCCGCCTTCCGCTTGGCCGCGCCTCCGCCTCGGCATGCGCGGGGGACGCCCGCGATCCATGAGGCACGGTGATCGGGAAGCGCCCTCTCGTGCCGCCTGCCGCCGCCACCGGCCGGGCCGCGCCGAACGGCGGCCCGTGACGCGGGCCCAGTCACGGGCCCGGCCGCTCCTCGCCGCTACGGAGCGGGCGTGACGAACTGGGGCGGCGACTTGTCGGGACGGTCCCCGTGCTGCTCGCTCCTTGAGGCGATGCTTCCCGGGCTGTCCAGACGGGCGATCTTGTTCCGCATCTTCTCGGACTGCTCGCCGATCACGCGGATCTGCTCGCGCAGTTCGCCCAGCCGGAACGAGTCCTGCGCCAGCACGGTGTTGAGCAGCAGCAGCGTGATCAGGCCGCCGCACAGCAGGCCGACCAGGAGCAGCACGAACGGCGTCCGCGGCGGGACGGCGCGTGCGTACCTCGCCGAGGCGTACGTGCGCGTGGCCGACGCGCCGGCCGAGGAGACCCGGCGGGAGCGCGGCGGCTTGGCCGGGCCGGTGCGGTCGGAGCGCGGGCGCGCCGGGGCCGGCGCATTCGCGAGGCCGGCGCTCGCCGGGGCCGCCCCGCCGCCGGTGGGCCGTGCCTTCGGCCGGGGCTTCGGCTGCGGCTTGGGCGGGCGGGTGACGCGGGTACGGCCTTCGCCGACGTCCGCCGTACGCACTTTGGCCGTGCGGGCGGCGTCGGGCCGCGGGCTCGGCGCGGACGCCTGGCGCGACGGTACGCGCTCGGTCTCGGCGGCCTGCCGGGCGACCGGCTTGGTGCCGCGCGGCGGGCGCGGCTTCCGCGTGCCCGCGCGGGCCTCAGCCGCTCCGGCCGCTCCGGGTGCCCCGGGCGCTTCGGCGAGGCGCTCGGGGACCGCCTCGCGTCCGGAGCGCACGCCGCGATCGGACGGGGCCGCCCGCCGGGTGGCGGTGCCGCGCCTGACCTCGCTTTCCGTCTTCATCCTTGGCGGATCCTTTCTGCCGCCCGCAACCGGGCCGAGGCGGACCGCGGGTTGCGGGTCACCTCTTCGTCGCTGGGGAGCTCGGCTCCCCTGGTCAGGAGGCGGAACCTCGGCTGATGCTCCGGGAGGGGGACCGGCAGCCCCTGCGGGCTGGTGTCCTTGGTCCGCGCCGCGAGGACCTGCTTGGCGAGCCGGTCCTCCAGTGAGTGGTAGGCGAGCACGACGACGCGCCCGCCGAGCGCGAGCGCGTCGAGCGCGGCGGGGAGCGCGCGCTCGAGCGCGGTCAGTTCCCCGTTCACCTCGATGCGCAGCGCCTGAAACGTCCTCTTGGCGGGGTTGCCGCCGCTGCGGCGGGTCGCCGCCGGGATGGCCGAGCGCACGATGTCGGCCAGATGCTTGGTGGAGGTGATCGCCGCTTTGGCCCGTTCCCGGGCGATGGACTGGGCGATGCGGGCGGCGAAGCGTTCCTCGCCGTACTCGCGCAGCACCCGCGCCAGCTCGTCCGGCGGGTAGGTGTTGACGACGCGTTCGGCGGTGAGCTCCTGGTCCCGGTCCATGCGCATGTCGAGGGGGGCGTCGTAGGAGTAGGCGAAGCCGCGGTCGGCCTCGTCCAGCTGGGGGCTCGACACGCCGAGGTCGAACAGCACGCCGTTGACGCGGTCGTGCCCGGTGCGGGCCAGTACGTCCGGGAGTTCGTCGGAGACCGCCCGTACGATCGTGACGCGCGGCGCGTAGGGCGCGAGGCGGGCGGTGGAGCGGGCGACGGCGTCCGGGTCGCGGTCGATGCCGATGAGGTGGAGCGCGGGGTGGGCGGCGAGGAGCGCTTCGGCGTGCCCGCCGAGGCCGAGGTTGGCGTCCACGAGCACGGCGTCGGGTGCGGAGAGCGCGGGTGCCAGCAGGTCGAGCACGCGGTCGAGCATCACCGGGACGTGCCCGCCCTGCTCGATGTGTCCGGCATGCATGCTGAAAGCCCCCCTTTTGTGCATCCGTGACCTGGTCCCCCGCCGGTGTTCACCTGTGCAGGCCCCCACCCGAACACGTCGTTCCGCCGGGGCCGGTCCGGCCGCGCCTGATCCATGCACACTCATCGGCGCATCCATCGGTGCACCGAATCCGTTCAACGATCCGTCCATCGGATCGGTGCCCGTTGGATCGGCGTCCGTGCGGCGGCGTGCGCCGCCGTCTCCCTCGCCCGGTCCGTCGCCCCGAATCGTCCGGCCAGGTCCCCATCCGCGTCCTCGCGTTTTACGTCCGCCACCTGACACCGGGGAAGGTGCATCAGCTGACGGATCTGCCATGTTGATCCGGGATGGCCCGGAACCCCCGAAGGAGCGGGTGGAGACCTCGCCGAACGACGTTTTCACCGACGGGTGACCGTGATCTATAGGACTCCTGGCAGCACCTCCTCCGATAGATCGGCGAACGCCTGCTCCTGGCCGGCCAGATAGGTCTCCCAGGCCTGGGCATCCCAGATCTCAAGTCGGGTGTTTGCACCGATGACCGTGCAGTCACGGCGGAGCCCGGCGTACTCGCGCAGACTCTGTGGAATGGTGATCCGCCCCTGCCTGTCCGGCACTTCGTCGGACGCGCTGGCGAAGAACACGCGGCTGTAGTCACGGACCGCCTTGGCGGTCACGGGCGCGGTGCGCAAAGCCTCGGTGATGCGCTGGAACTCCTCCATGGGAAACACATAGAGGCAACGCTCCTGGCCCTTGGTGATCACCAGACCCTCCGCCAGCTCCTCGCGGTACTTCGCCGGCAGGAACAGCCGTCCCTTGTCGTCAAGACGCGGATGGTGGGTGCCGAGAAACACCGGCCCCACCTCCCGTGCCTCATGGAGCACTCAGCGCTGTGGCACCTGTCCTCCACTGCGCACCACCATACTCCACTTCTCCCCACCGTCAACTGATTCCACGCGCTTCCAGAGCCATTTTCGGAAGCGTTTTCCCAGGTCAGAAGGGTGGTGTGGAGTGGAGCCCACGGATGGCGGGTGTCGGCGCTTTGGGCGTGTCGCACCATTAGTCCGGACTTGTCGAACGCCTCGATTTGACACGGGATTCGGCCGCCGGCATGTGCCCCGCGCGGCGACCGCGACCGCGCGCCCGGCCCGCGTGGCGGGAAGGCGGGGGGAAGTGGGGGAAGTGGGGGAAGCAGGTCCGTCCCGAATGTCACGGGATTCGCAAGACTCCGCGACCCCATGCACACACACGCGGCGCATGCTGTGAGGCGGATCCCCCGCCGCGCACGGGCCGGGCGCGGGACCGCCGGGCCGTACGCCGCGATTGGGAGGGACGCGAACAGCGGCGGGAACAGGGGCGGCAACTAGGGGCGGGAACAGGGCCCGGACCTCGGCGCGATCCGCTGCGGGCCGGGGCGCGGGGCCGGATGGCGCGCTTCCCCAGGAACGTCAAGGTCGCGATGGAGAGCAGTGGATCAGCTCATTCGCCGAGAAAGGTCGCAAATGAGCAGGAATGTTCCATAAAGTCGTCTCGGAACCCCCTGAGTCGTAGGGTCAGTACTCAGAATGGAAAAGGAATCGCAAAGTGCCCGCAACACACCTTCTTCGCGGGATCTGAACGGGGAGGCCCGGTGGCAATTACTCACGACGTCGGTGACCGGCTGGAGGAACTCACCTCTACCGCCCACCGGATCCGCGAGGCGATCGAGTCGGTCATCGAGGGCAAGAGCGATGTCGTCCGGCTGACCCTCACCGTGCTGCTCGCCGAGGGCCACCTGCTCATCGAGGATGTGCCCGGCGTCGGCAAGACGATGCTGGCCAAGGCGCTGGCCCGGTCGATCGACTGCCCGGTGCGCCGGGTGCAGTTCACCCCCGACCTGCTGCCCAGCGACATCACCGGGGTGAGCGCCTACAACCAGCAGACCAGGGAGTTCGAATTCAAGCCCGGCCCGGTGTTCGCCAACATCGTGGTCGGCGACGAGATCAACCGCGCCTCCCCCAAGACGCAGTCGGCGCTGCTGGAATGCATGGAGGAGCATCAGGTCACGGTGGACGGCCGCACGTACCACCTGGACGCGCCCTTCATGGTGATCGCCACCCAGAACCCCATCGAGATGGAGGGCACCTACCCCCTCCCGGAGGCGCAGCGGGACCGCTTCACCGCGCGCATCGCCATGGGCTACCCCGAGGCGTCGGCCGAGCTGGACATGCTCGACGTGCACGGCGCCGCCTCCCCACTCGACAAGCTGCAGCCGGTCGCCACCACCGCCGAGGTGCGCGAGCTCATCGACGCCGTGCGCGCGGTCTACGTCGCCCAGCCGATCAAGCGGTACGCCATCGACCTGGTCACCTCCACCCGCCACTCCCCCGACCTGCGCCTGGGCGCCTCCCCGCGCTCCACCCTGCACCTGGTGCGGGCCGCGCGGGCGCACGCGGCGCTGGCCGGGCGCGACTACGTCATCCCCGACGACCTGCAGGACCTGGCGGTCCCCGTGCTCGCCCACCGGCTGCTGCCCAGCGTCGAGGCCCAGGGGCAGCGGCGCATGCCCGAGCAGGTCATGGCCGACCTGGTGCGCATGGTCCCGGTGCCGGAGACGCAGGCGGGACCCCGGCGGTGACCGGACTGCGGGCGCTGACCCCGCGGGGCCGCTCCTTCCTCGCCTCCGGGGTCGCGGCGCTGGCGTGCGCCTTCCTGTTCGGCGAGCACGACCTGCTGCGCGTGGCCGTCCTCATCATCGCCCTGCCGCTGCTGGCCGCGATGGTGGTCGCGCGCACCCGCTACCGGCTGAGCTGCGCGCGCCGGCTGTCGCCCGCCCGGGTCGAGGTCGGCAGCGACAGCACGGTGACGCTGCGGCTGGAGAACGTCACCCGGCTGCCCACCGGGCTGCTGCTGATCGAGGACACGCTGCAGTTCGCGCTCGGCGCGCGTCCCCGGTTCGTGCTCGACCGGGTGGAGCCGCGCGGCGTGCGCGAGATCGACTACAAGGTGCGCTCGGATCTGCGCGGCCGGTTCTCCATCGGGCCGCTGTCGATCCGCATCACCGACCCGTTCGGGCTCGTCGAGCTGGCCCGGTCGTTCACGATCAGCGACACGCTGGTGGTGATCCCCGAGGTGGTGGCGCTGCCGCACGTGCGGCTGTCCGGCGAGTGGTCGGGCGGGGGCGAGAGCCGTACGCGGAGCGTGGCGGCGGCCGGCGACGACGACGTGGCGCCGCGCGAGTACCGGCACGGGGACGACCTGCGGCGGGTGCACTGGCGCTCCACCGCCCGGTACGGCGAGCTGATGGTGCGCCGCGAGGAGCAGCAGTGGCAGAGCCGCGGCGCGCTGCTGCTGGACACGCGCAAGTCCGCGCACCGCGGCGAGGGGCCGCGCTCGTCGTTCGAGACGGCGGTGTCGGCGGCGGCGTCGATCGGCGTGCACCTGGCCCGCGAGGGGCTCGGCCTGCGCCTGGTGACCGACCTCGGGCCGCAGCACCTCACCGACGACGGGCTGAGCCACTCGCTGCTCGACGCGCTCGCCGTGGTGCGGCAGAGCCCGGCGCGGTCGCTCGACGCCGGCGTCGGCGCGCTGCGGCAGGGCGGCGGCGACGGCCTGATCGTGGCCGTGCTCGGCGCGCTGGGCGAGGCCGACGCCCGCGCGCTGGCCCGGCTCCGGCACGGCAGCGTCACCGGCGTGGCCGTACTGCTTGACGTGGCCACCTGGCAGTCGCGGGACGGCGAGGAGGAGTCCTACGAGGCGGCGCGGACGATCCTGGCCGGCGCGGGGTGGCGCATCGTGCGGCTGCCCGCGGGCACGTCGCTCGCCTCGGTGTGGCCGGACGCCGCCCGCTCCCGCGCCCAGACCCGCAGCTACACGCTGACTGGGGGTGCCGCATGAGACTTCCCATCGCGGCCGGCCTCGCCACCGGCGCCGTCGCGCTGACGCTGTATCCGCTGTTCAAGGGCGGGTTGTGGTTCGGCACCGGGCTGGTCACGCTGCTCACGATCACCGGCGTCGGCGTGCTGGCCTCCCGTTTCACGCTCGACCGCAGGCTGGTCGCCCCGGTGCAGCTCGTCGCCCTGTGGCTGGTGCTGACCTGGATGTTCGCCGGAGACCACCTGTGGTGGTGGATCCTGCCGGGCCGGGACTCGGCGATCGCGCTGTGGCTGCTGCTCGGCGAGGGCTTCGAGGACATCCAGCGGTACGCCGCGCCGGTTCCCGCCGAGGAGGGCATCGCGCTGCTCACCGCGGGCGGCATCGGGCTCATCGCGATCCTGGTCGACCTGTTCGCGGTACGGCTGCGCCGGGCGGCGCTGGCCGGGCTGCCCCTGCTGGCCCTGTTCAGCGTGCCCGCGGCCGTGGTGAACGACCCGATCGCCTGGCCGGTGGTGGTCGTCGCCGCGCTCGGGTACATCGGCCTGCTGCTGTCGGACGGGCGTGAGCGCGTCGGGCAGTGGGGGCGGGCGGTGCTGGTGCGCCGTTCGCACCGGGCCGCCACGACCGCCGCGCCCGGCACGTACCGGGTGGACAGCATGCCGTTCCGGCTTTCCGGCAAGCGCATCGGGTTCGCCGCGATCGCCCTGGCCGTCCTGCTTCCTGCGCTGATGCCGACGCTGCAGCCCGACCCGCTGTTCGGGTTCGGGGTGGGCAACGGCAGCGGCGAGGGCGGCAACTCGATCACGATCCCGAACCCGGTCGCCGGCATGCGCGGCCAGCTCACCCAGCAGGTCAACGCCACCGTGCTGACCTACTCCGACTCCGATCGGCAGCCGCACTATCTGCGGCTGTGGTCGCTGGACGAGTTCGACGGGCAGGAGTGGGGCATGACGGCCCCCCGCGGGCGGCCCGAGGACCGCGTCTCGGAGGGCCCGCTGCCCGCGCCGCCCGGACTCGGCCCCTCGGTGCCGGTCAACCGGGTGACGAGCCGGATCACGATCAGCGAGGACATCTCGCGGCTGAACTTCCTGCCGCTGCCGTACCCGGCCACCCGCATCGAGGTGGAGGGCGACTGGCGGGCCGACCGGAGCACGCTCATGGTCTTCTCCACCCGCGAGGAGGCGCGCGGCCTGTCGTTCCAGGTGGTGAGCGACCTGCCCCAGCCCACCCCCGAGCTGCTTGAGCGGGCCGGGCCGCCGCCCGCCGACATCGTCGACCGGTACCTGGAGGTGCCGGCCACCCTGCCCAGGGAGATCGTCGAGCTGACCAAGGAGGTGACCCGGGGCGCGTCCTCCCCCTACGCGAAGGCGGTGCGGCTGCAGAAGTGGTTCACCGAGGACGGCGACTTCACCTACAGCCTGGCGACCCGGGGGCAGAGCAACTCGGCGCTGGTGGACTTTTTGCTCCGCGACCGGACCGGGTACTGCGAGCAGTTCGCCGCCGCGATGGCGATCATGGCGCGGGTGCTGGACATCCCCTCGCGGGTCGCCATCGGGTACACCGGCGGCCGGCCGATCGAGGGCGGCTTCCAGGTGGGCACCCACGACGCGCACGCCTGGCCCGAGCTGTACTTCCAGGGAGTGGGCTGGCTGCGGTTCGAGCCGACGCCCAGCGGCGGCCTTGGTCAGGGGACGGCCAGCCCGCCGGGCTACTCCGAGCCGCCGCCGGTCACGCCCGACGAGGAGGACGGCGCGAGCCCGACCGCCAGCGCCAGCGCGGCCCCGGAGTCCAGCGCGGGCGCCACCGACGCCGCCGCCGGCCGACGCAACCCGCGTGAGCTCGACCCCGACTTCGGCGGGGCGCCGGTCGAACTGGACGAGGGCACGCCGCTCGCCGCGCAGATCGGCATCGGCGTGGCGGTGCTGCTGCTCATCGCGTTGATCCCGGCGGCGTGGCGGGCCGTCACCCGGATGCGCCGCCGCCGCTCCTGGACGTCGCCTCCCGCCCCTGCCGACGTCGCCGGCTCCGCGGCGTCCGCGTCCGCGGGGGCGGTCGCGGCGGGGGGTCGCGGCGGGGGGTGGTCGGCGGTGCACGCCGCCTGGGCGGAGCTGTGCGACGTGCTGTACGACCTCGGCATGGCCCGCCAGGCGAGCGAGAGCCCGCGCGCGCTGGCGCGGCGGCTGACCGAGCAGTACGAGCTGGAGCCGGAGGCCGCCGCCGCCGTGCACCGGATCGCCCGGGCCGAGGAGCGCCTGCGCTACGCCCGTACCCCCGGGCGGGAGGCTCCGCGGCGCGACGACATCCGGCGCGTACGGCGGGCGCTGGCGGCGACGGTGAGCCGCAGACGCCGGGTGCGGGCGGTCCTCGCCCCGCCCTCGACCCTGCGGCGGATACGCGGCCTCGGCGAGAAGATCCTGGACGGTTTCGATCGCCTGGAGAACCTCCGCCTCCGGCGGCGCGTCCCCGGGCCCGCGCCCCAGGGGTCGATCGACTCCGACCGCGTCCTCACCCGCACCGGCCGCTGATCCGGTGGTGGCGGGTGCGCCGGTGGTGATCGCCGTGTCTGTGCCTGCCCCCGGTTTGGCCGGTCCCGTGTCCTGCCCGATCCGTGCCGTTCAGCCGTACGATCACATGCCGAAGTCGCGCCCGTCGCGCAGGGAGAACCGGCGGGCCGCCCGTGCGGTCCGCCGCCTGCCCACGCGGTGGATCCCGGTGCCGGTCACCCGGAGTGTCTCGGTGCGGGTCCGCTCAGCGCTCGTCGTGACGACGGCGCCAGCGCTCCTCCATGCGCTCCATGAATCCGGGGCGGGGGCCACGGCGAACGTTCCTGCCCGGCTGCCGCGGCTGAGCGGGCGTCGCCGGGTCGGCGCCGAACCCGTTCATTCGCTTCCAGCTGGACAGGCCCCACAGGCTTGAGGCGAGCATGACCACGAAACCGCCGACGCCGAGCGCGACGCCGAGCGGGGTGAAGGTCGTGACCACACCCACCATCAGCAGGACGACGCCCAGCACGAATCCGATGGAGGCCTTGATAAGTCGCCGCTTGTAGTGATTACGCGGATCACGGGTGCGAACGGTGTTGGCCCACTTCGGATCCTCGGCGTAGAGGGCCTGCTCGATCTGGTCGAGCAAGCGCTGCTCGTGCTCAGAGAGCGGCACGGCGCCTCCCAAGGACGGCCCCAGTACGGGGAAGACGGCAACGGACGACACGGGGTGTCCGAACCTCGCGGTCGGTTATCCCCAGAATACGAGGCTGTAGACGCAGGCGAAAGAAAACGTCCAACCCAGTCCAAACCGGAGGTGACGTCATGGATCCATTCCACCAAACATTCCCCGGTGCTTCGACCGCGGGGTGAGATCGAAGGGTCACCGGATCCCCGTGCGTACGCCCCCTGCGGGGTGGCCCCACACCCCTTGTACACCCCGTGCGCGAGGTCATGGGTCCATTTCACCAGACATCTCGGTGATCCCGCTCGCCCGATTCCCCGCCCGATGCCCCGCTGGTCTCGTCGACGGCCGGCCGTACGAGGGAGGCGGGGCGGACCGCTCCGCTGCCGAAGCGGCGCGCTGCCCTGTCCATCGCCCGTTCCGCCTCCCGCCACCCGGTCTCGCGCTCGCCCAGGCCGAGCTGGTGGGCGGCGGTCTCGGCGGGGCGCAGGTTCTCGGCGCGGACGCCGACCAGGCGCAGCCGCACCCGTTCCAGACCGGCGGCGGCGTAGAGCTCGCAGGCCGTGGCGTAGATCTCCCGGCCCACGTCGGTGGGCTCGCGCAGGGTACGCGAGCGGGTGATCGTGGTGAAATCGGAGCGGCGCAGTTTCACGCTCACCGTGCGGGCGAGGTGGCCGGCGGCGCGCAGCCGGGCGGCGACCTTCTCCGACAGCCGCAGCAGTTCGCGGCGGATCTCGGCGGGGTCGGCGACGTCGTGGGCGAAGGTCTCCTCGGCGCCGATGCTCTTGTCGGGCACGTGCGGGGTGACGCGCCGCTCGTCGCGGCCCCAGGCGAGCGCGGCCAGGTGCTCCCCCGCCGCGCCGAACTCGCGGCGCAGGGTCGCCACCGGCACCTGGGCGAGGTCGCCGACGGTCTTGATGCCGAGCCGTACCAGCGCCTGCTCGGTGCGCTCGCCCACCCCCCACAGGGCGGCCACCGGCAGCGGATGGAGGAACTCCACGACCTTGTCGGCCGGGACCACGAGCAGGCCGTCGGGTTTGCACTGGCGGGAGGCGAGCTTGGCGACGAACTTGGTGCTCGCCACGCCCACCGAGCAGGTGATGCCGTGCCGCTCGGCGACCTGGGCGCGCAGCGCCGCCGCGATCGCGGCGGGCCGGCCGAGCCTGCGCAGGGCACCGGAGACGTCGAGGAACGCCTCGTCGCTTGAGAGCGGCTCGACCTCGGGGGTGATCGAGCGGAACAGCTCCATGACGCCCTTGGAGACCTCGGCGTACTTGGCGTGGTCGGGTGGGATGATCACGGCCTGGGGGCAGAGGCGGCGGGCGCGGGTCATCGGCATCGCCGAGTGCACACCGAAGCGCCGGGCCTCGTAGGTGGCGCTGAGCACGACGCCGCGTGCGCCCGCCGCGCCGACGATGACGGGCTTGCCGCGCAGCTCGGGCCGCTCAAGCAGCTCGACGCTGGCGAAGAACGCGTCCATGTCGACGTGCAGGATGGTGCAGCCGGTGTCGTCGGCCGCCGTCCCCGACGGCGCGGCCGCCCGCTGGGTGAGCACCTGCTTGCGCGACACCCTTGCAGTATAGCCGAACACCCGTTCGACCTGCGAGAACCTGCGAGGACGCGACCTCGTGGCTATCGGCGGGCGAGGTGGTGGAGCTGGGTGGCGATGTCGCGCAGCGCCGGGTGGGACGCGGCCGCCTGTTCGAGGGCGATGAGGGCCTCGGCGGCGCCGGGCTCGGCGTCGATCATGCGGCTCGGGACCAAATCGGCGAAGACGCGGACGCCGTGGCTCTCCAGGACGGTGAACCCGGCCGCCCTCAGCAGTTCGACGAGGGCGTCCCGGGTGAAGCGGCGGGGCGTGGGGTCGCGGTCGCCCCAACGGCCCGCCGGGTCGCGCAGCACCCGGGCGGCCTCGTCGAAGTGACCGGACAGGGCGCGGTGCAGGGCGGCGGCGACCGGGTTGGCGACCAGCACGCTGATCACACCGCCGTGGCGCAGCAGCCGCGCCAGGGCGGTGAGGGCGACGAGCGGGTCCTCGACGTACTCCAGGACGCTGTGGCACAGCACCAGGTCGGCCCCGCCCGGCGGCAGGATCTCGCCGAGGTCGGCCGCGTCGCCCTGGATGCCCCGGACGGAGACCCCGGCCTCGGCGGCCCTGCGCTCCAGCGCGGCGAGGGAGTCGGGGCTGGGGTCCACGACGGTGACGATGTGGCCCAGCTCGGCCAGCGGCACGGCGAAGTTGCCGGTGCCGCCGCCGGCGTCGACGATGTCGAGCCGCTCGCGGCCGGTCTCGGCCATGCGCTCGGCCAGGACCGCGCGCAACGCGTCCCACACCACGGCGGTGCGCACCGCCGGGGATGTGGCCGACTGGCGGATCGCGCCTTGCGTGCGCACCTTGCATCGCCTCCTGGTCTGGTACGGCCCGGTCTCGTACGAGCCGGTCGAGGCCAGCGTACTGCCCGCCGCCGACATGCACCGGCCGCAGCGCGCGGCATGGTCCGCGCCGCGCCCAGTGGCCCTTACCAGGGGCCCTTAGCAGGGGCCCCTCACAGGGCCAGGGAGGGTTTGAGCTGCTTGAAGCGGGCGAGCAGGCCGTTGACGAACTGCGGGGACTCGTCGGTGGACAGCTCGGCGGCGAGGTGCACCCACTCGCTGATCACCACGGCCTCGGGGACGTCGTCGGCCCACAGCAGCTCGTACGCGCCGCCGCGCAGCAGGTTGCGGTCGACCGCGGGCATGCGGTCGAGCGTCCACCCCTCCGCGTAGGTGGAGATCAGCTCGTCGATCCGCCCCCGGTGCCGACACACGCCCTCCACCAGGAACGAGGTGTACTCGTTCACGGGCGGCTCGGCCCGCTCCAGCCGTTCGGCGAGGACCCGCAACGCGTCCTCGCCGCGCAGCTCGGCCTCGTAGAGGATGTCCAGCGCGCGGCGGCGGGCCTTCCCCCGTGCCGACACCTCAGGCCCGGCCGAGGTACTCGCCGGTGCGGGTGTCCACCTTGACCCGCTCACCGGTGGTGATGAACAGCGGGACCTTGATCTCCGCGCCGGTCTCCAGCGTGGCGGGCTTGGTGCCGCCGGTGGAGCGGTCGCCCTGCAGGCCCGGCTCGGTGTTGGCGATGGTCAGCTCGACGGCCGCCGGCAGCTCGACGTACAGCGGGTTGCCCTCGTTGAACGCCACCGTGGCGAGGGTGTTCTCCAGCATGTAGTTGGCGGCGTCGCCGACCGTGGCCCGCGGGACGTGCACCATGTCGTAGGTCTCGGTGTCCATGAACACGAAGTCGTCGCCGTCGAGGTAGGAGTACTGCATCTCCCGACGGTCGACGGTGGCCACGTCCACCTTCACCCCGGCGTTGAACGTCTTGTCGACGACCTTGCCGGACAGGACGTTCTTCAGCTTCGTGCGGACGAACGCGCCGCCCTTGCCTGGCTTGACGTGCTGGAAGTCCACGACGGACCACAGTTCGCCACCGTCGAGCTTGAGCACCATGCCGTTCTTGAGGTCGTTCGTCGTCGCCACTCGTCATCTCCTGCTACTGCCGCTGCACCCTTCGCAGGTCAAAGGACCAGCAGCTCCTTGGTCGTGCGGGTGAGGAGTTCCGGGCCGCCGCCCCGCGTCACGAGAGTGTCCTCGATCCGGACGCCACCTGTGCCCGGGAGATACACCCCCGGCTCCACAGTGATCGGAACTCGATCCTTTAGTCTACAGGCCTCACGGTCGCACTCGCCGCGCCCGGCGACCGCACCGTCACCGTTCCCGATTTCGCTCCCGTTCTCATTCGCGTTCTCATTCGCGGGCGCGTTTCCCGTGCCGTTTGCGCTCTTGTACGCGTCCTGCGCGGCCGGCCCGTGCCGGTCGGGGCCCAGCATGGGCAATTCGTGGATGTTCAGCCCAACGCCGTGCCCCAGCCCGTGCTCGAAACGCTCCCCCTGGCCCGCCGCCTCGATGACGTCGCGGGCCGCCGCGTCCACGCGGTGGGTGGAGACGCCGGGTCGCACCGCGTGCCGCCCGGCCCGCTGCGCTTGCCGTACGAGCTCGTACAGGTCGCGCTGCCAGTCGGCGACCTCGCCGATCGCGACGGTGCGGGTCATGTCGGCGTGGTAGCCCTGGTAGAGCGCGCCGAAGTCCATCGTCACGAGATCGCCCCGCGCCACCGGCCGATCCGTGGGCGAATGATGCGGAATCGAGCCGTTGGGGCCACTCGCCACGATCGAGTCGAACGCCGGTTTCTCCGCCCCCAGCTCCATCATCCGGAACTCCAGCGCCCGCGCGATCTCCCGCTCGGTCATGCCCGGCCCGATCGTCTCGATCACCTCGGCGAACGCCTGGTCGGTGATGGCGCACGCCGTCCGCAGCGCCTCGATCTCCAGCTCGTCCTTAACCGTCCGCACCGCCTCCACCAGGCCCTGCGTCGGCACCAGCCACTCCCTCAGCCGCCGGTACTCGGCCACGGTCAGGTGATGCGCCTCGAACCCGACCCGCCCGCCGCGCGCCGCCTCCGCCAGCCACCCGGCGACGTCCCGCTCCTCGACGACCTCGACGTCCGGGCACCGCCGCCGCGCCGTCTCGATGTACCGCGAATCGGTGGCGAGCGTTCCCGACCCGTCGGCCCGCACCAGCACGGCCGCGTTCGAACTCGCCAGGCCCGTCAGGTACCGCACGTTCACCAGGTCGGTGACCAGCAGCGCGTCCAGCCCGCCGCCGTCCCGCTCCGCCTCGGCCTCGGTGAACAAGGCGGCGAGCCGCGCCCGCCGGGCAGCGTGGTCGAAATCCATGCCCCCGACTGTACGACCCCGATTCCTTGACCCGCCTCAACGCCGATCATTACGTTTCCCCACTGCGCGTGAAAAGTCAGGACGAAGATCGATACACACCTTCGGAGGTCGGACGATGGCGGCCGTCAGGACGCTCACCTCGCTCACGCTCGCGCTGGCCGTCGTCGCCGTGCCCCCGGCGGTCGCCGCGACGGCCCCGCCGATCACTGCCGCACCGGCCGCCGACGCCGCCGTCCCGGACTCCGCACCGACCCCGGCCGACGTCCAACTGCGGATCAACCAGGTGGCCTACCCGCCGAACGCCGCCAAGCACGCCTACCTCATGACCCGGAATCCGACCGGCGGAACGGCGTTCACCGTGACCGACCCGCACGCCGGCAGCACCGTGCTCCGCGGCGCCGCCGGACGGGATCTCGGGCGGTGGAACGCCCGATATCGCCACGTGTACGACCTCGACCTGACCGGACTCAGGACGCCCGGCCGCTACCGGCTGCGCGCCGGGTCCGTCTCGGCGGACGTCACCATCGGCTCCACGGCGGCGGCCCTGTCGGCGGTCGTCACGTTCTTCCAGGGCCAGCGCGACGGCGCCGAGGTCATTCCAGGACATCTCGGCCGCAAGCCCGCGCATTTAAACGACCGCCGGGCGGACGTGTACGCCACGCCGAGGTTCGCCGGTCCCGACACCGATGAGATCAAGGGCGATCTGCGCCGCATCGACGGCCCGGTCGACGTGGAGGGCGGCTGGTTCGACGCCGGGGACTACCTGAAGTTCACGCACATCGCGGCGTACGTCTCGGCGTTGCTGCTGGCCGCCGAGCGGGACGGCGGCGACGCCGACTCCCGGCTCAGCGCCGAAGCCCGGCACGGCCTGAAATATCTGGACAAAATGTGGGACGAGGAGTTGAAGACCCTCTACATCCAGGTCGGCATCGGCTCGGGCAACGGCGAGTTCGCCGGAGACCACGACGTCTGGCGGCTACCCGAGGCCGACGACGCCGACCGCGCCCACGAGCACCGCTTCCTGCGCCACCGCCCGGTGTTCCGCGCCACCTCCCCACGCGGCCGAATCAGCCCCAACCTGGCCGGTCGCGTCGCCGCCGCGTTCGCCCTCGCCGCCCAGCTCGAACCCGACCACGACCGGGCCAGGGACCTGCTGAACAAGGCCGCCGAAATCTACGACCTGGCCCGCACCGACCACGTCAAGCGCCTGATCACGTCCCTGCCGTACGCGTTCTACCCGGAAACGGCCTGGCGCGACGACCTGGAACTCGGTGCCGCCGAACTCACCCTCGCGGCCCACCGCCTCGCCGACCCCCGCCGGGACGCCTGGCTGCGCGACGCCACCCACTGGGCCGCCCGCTACCTACAGCACGAGGCCGGCGGCGACACCTTCAACCTCTACGACGTCAGCGCCCTCGCCCACGCCGACCTGATCCGCGCACTCCGCACCACCCGCATGACCGGCCTCCCCGTCGCCGAGACCGACCTCCTGCGCGACCTGCGATCCCAACTGCGCATCGGCACGTCCCGCGCCGCCAAGGACCCCTTCCACGCCGGCGCGAACGCCGCCGAGTTCGACGCCGTCCCGCACGCCTTCGGCCTGGCCGCCACCGCGTCCCTGTACCGCACGCTGACCGGCGACCACTCCTACGACGCCTTCGCCCAGTCCCAGCACGACTGGGCCTTCGGCGCGAACGCCTGGGGCGTCTCCTTCATCGCCGACACCGGCACCCGCTCCCCGCGCTGCCCCCACCACCAGATCGCCAACATCACCGCCCGCCCCCTCACCGGCGCGGTCGTCAACGGCCCCAACTCCCGCACCCAGTTCACCGACGGCCTCGACCCCCACCAACAGGGCATGCGCCGCTGCCCACCCAAGGGCGACCCATACGCCCCCTTCACCGGCCGAGGCGCCCGCTACGCCGACGACACCCGCGCCTGGCAGACCTCCGAGCCCGCCATCGACTTCGCCGCCATCGCCCTCTACGCCCTCCACCTGGCGACCTGACGCAACAACGGACCCCGTCGCTCACCGGCGCGGTCGTCAACGGCCCCAACTCCCGCACCCAGTTCACCGACGGCCTCGGCCCCCACCAACAGGGCATGCGCCGCTGCCCACCCAAGGGCGACCCGTACGCCCCCTTCACCGGCCGAGGCGCCCGCTACACCGACGACACCCGCCTCTTGGCAGGCCTCCGAGCCCGCCATCGACTTCGCCGCCGTCGCCCTCTACGCCCTCCGCCTACCGACCTGACGCAACAACGGACCGTCGCTCACCGGCCTTCCATCACCGTTTCAGGACGAGCCCACCCGAACCGGGCCGGTGCCGTGGCGACCGTTCTTGACGGCGGCGAGGAAGTCCCGCCACTCAGCTACCGAGAATTCTAGAACAGCCGCATCAGGGTTCTTGCTGTCCCGCACCGCGATCACGCTCGGCTTCATGGCCGAGGAAACTTCCAGGCAGTTTTCCCCGTTCCCGCTGCTGTACGATGACTTCCGCCAAGGAAGCCCTACCTCACCCATCCCGATACCGCCTTCTCAATCAACTCCAACGACTGCTTTCTAGAGAGCGCCTCGCCCCGTAGCGCCGCCCACAGGCGCTTCATCAGCAAAACCTCTTCATATCGTTCAACGACATCGCCGGCCAGGGCATTATCAATGTATGCGGCCTCACCGCCTTCGAACTCGGCGACCACGAACGGACCAGCGAGCCCAGCATATGCACCGACAGCAAGCGGCACGATCTGTATCACGATATCGTGCCGCTCCGCCATATCCAACAGGTGCATAAGCTGGTCGCTCATCACTTCCGTGCCTCCCACCGGCCGATGCAACACACCCTCATCCATTACGGCGACCAGCATCGGCGGCATATCGGCAGCAAGGATTCGCTGGCGCTCGAGCCGAGCCTCCACCTGCTCATCCACATCGAACCGCCTGCCCGACATAGCTATTACGGCACGAGCGTAGGCCTCGGTCTGCAGGAGGCCGGGCACGATCAATGGCTCGTATGAATACAACGAAGTTGCTCTAGCCTCAATGTCCAGCCATTTCCCCTGCCACTCTGACGGCATGCCACTGCTCACCAGGTCTTCGAGCAGACGGGACAGTATGCCGCCGGTTGAGAGGACTTGGTCGCAGCGTTCGGCGAAGTCCGGTTTGGGGATCCTGCGGCATGTTTCCACCATAGCCACCAATGATGAGGAGTAGCAGGTGATGGCCGCGGCAAGTTCGGCCTGGCTCATCCCCGCCGTCTCACGAGCGCGCCGAAGTTCTCGGGCGAGGAATTGCAGCGCTGTCATCCGGTCGCGGGGCATGATCCCTCACTCTCACTCACCGGGCAGGCACATGGTTCACAGATTACGGTACGTATAGTAGACCATTACCGAGAGTAGGACCCTGAACTTGAACACCGAAGAACACGAAGGAGACGGATGTTCAAGATCGGGGATTCGAAGTGCCGGGTACTGGACGCCAAGCCGAGCGCCGCCGGCGCCGCCCGCAAGTTCACAGGGCACGTTCTTGCCGAATGGGGCATCACGGCAAATACCAACGACATTGCGCTCGTCGTATCCGAGCTCGCGACCAACGCCGTGAAGGCCACGCTGCCGGACGGCCTCTCTCCTCTCGCACAGGAAGGGGCATCCGACACGAAAGTGATTTACCTCTGTCTCTCTTTGACCGGCGGCGCCGTGCGTATCCAGGTCTGGGACAACAACCCGGCGGCACCGGTTCAGGCGCATCCCGGAGACGACGCGGAGGGCGGCCGAGGGCTGCTGCTGGTCAGCCTGCTCTGCAAGCAGTGGGGCACCTGCTGGCCGCCAAGCGGCGGCAAAATCGTCTGGGCCGAGTACACCATTGAGGCATTTCCACCTTGATCGCACAGGTCAGTGCGGTCGTCCCCTCGGCATGGCAGCCCGCCCCGCCTCGGCAGACGATCTATACGCCGGGATGATCGCTCAGCCAGGCACCGGCGCATCCGCCAACCGCCCGGCGGCACGTCACCCAGACGGCCCCTGCTCGGGCTGACGGTCTTCGCATCCCAGTCATCGTCATTGCCGCATCGATCCCGCCGTACCCGCAGGTGAACACCCCTCTCCCGGCTGTCGGCCGCCGTGTCACACACCCGCCGCCCGCCGCCGCTGCGCACGCGCCGGGGAGCCGTCCCGCACCGCGAGCACGCCGCCTTGATGGTGCGGGTTCCGGCCCGGCCCGGGAATCCGTACCGGCCTGCCCGGCCGGTCCACTCGTCCGACTCGCAGGCCGGCAGGCAGGGGGGAAGAAGCCTGCGAGCGACTCCGAGATCGTCATCCGGCGTGGTCGGCAACCCCCGGGGGCTGGCGCTGGAGGGTCACCGGGTCAGTGCCAGGGCCGGTTCCCCCGGAACAGGCAGCCGAGGCGGTATGCGCGGCGGTACCGGTCGGTGGCGAGGTGCTCCGTCCGGTGCCCTCGCCTCGTCCTTGCCGGGGTCCGTTGCGGGGGTTCTTGCGGGGGTGGTTGCGGGGTGGGGGGTGTTGCCTCCGGGGTTGTCATAGGGGGTAGCGGTCGGGGTGGACGGTGTGGGTGCGTTTGGCGGGGGTTTCCCACACCAGGGTGCCGGGGCTGGGCTGGGTGAGTTTCCACCCATCGGTCTGTTTCAAGCGGTGATGCCGCCTGCACAACGCGGCGAGGTTGCACGGGCAGGTGGGGCCCTTTTCGTCGTAGGGGCGGGTGTGGTCCAAATCGCAGCCGGTGGCGGGGCGGCGGCAGGTGGGGAAGCGGCAGGTCTGGTC
>NZ_JBFATZ010000010.1:139957-332849 GCF_040678635.1 Thermopolyspora sp. NPDC052614 | reverse complement strand
CGGCCCAGTCCTCCACTTTCAGCACCCTCCAAGATCTCGGAGGGGGGTTAACTTTCAAAGTACCCCAGGGGGTCAGCTTTCAAGATCCGGCGACACTCCACGTACACGGTAGTAGCACGCATACGAGTTAGCGCCACCGAAAAAGCGCCCAGACACCCCACAGCGGACCATGACTCGTAAGGGACAACTTGGATGGTGATCCCCGGAATGTTCGCGAGGTCTAGGAGTCGTTCTAGCTGCTCACGCATCACGGCCGCGCCTCCTAACGGCCGGTGGAGTACACCCTCGTCGATCAAGCTGGTGATCAGCGGCGGATTGGGCCCGGTCAGTAGGCTCTGCCTCCGCATTCGGGCCTGGACCCTCTTCTCAACCTCTTCCGAAGTGATCCCTGGCTCATCCTCGAAGACGTGACGAGCGTACGCCTGGGTTTGGAACAAGCCGGGGATCAGAAGCGGGTCCCATGTGTGCACCTCGTCGGCCTTCTCCTCCGCTGCTCTGAAGTCCCTGTAATGAGGAGGCGTTACCGCATCGAACCGGACGGCACGAGCCAACTCAAGGAAGTAGCCGTCTAGGCCGAAGGCCCGGTCTAGGTCGGCCGCCGTCTGATCGTCCACCCCTCGATTCATAAGCTCCATCGCGCTGATCTTGGAAGGGCTACATTGGAGCAGCTTGGCTAAACCCCCCTGGGAGAGTCCGCGATCCTTCCTGTGCTTGATGATCTCCCAGGCCAGACGAGCACGGGCGGAATCTTCGGGGTTGGGCAGCTTTTCCATATCTGTCCCCGTTCCACGCAGCTACACGTTCCTCTACACGCCTACACAGTAAAAGGAGTGCAATCGTGTAGGTCAATCCCCTACCGATCGTAGTCGAGCATGGGCACTCTAGGTCTTACCAATCAGCAAGGTCATGTGAGGGAGGCCAATGCGATGGGAATCGCGCAGTCCGCCGGGTCGGCAGAAGAGAGCGAGCCGCCGCGTCTTGTCGGCGCCGTCGAACCGGTGAGGAACCGTCCCTTTCAGATCGGGCCATTGAGCGACGGACAGTGGAGTGTCTGGGGGATGGGCACGAATACCTCCACGGATGAGCCCGACGGCATCGAGTCCAACAAGAGGGGCGCGGAGCTGGTCGCGATGGCCAAGGATGTCGCTGCGGTTATCAACCGCGCGGGATAGGGGGAGTCGTGCTGAAATCTAGCCGTTACCCCCGGTCGACCTGGGTGATGCTGAGGGACGATGCGAACCCGAGAGCATCCATAAGGGTTAGCCTGTCGGACTGGAATTCATTCCTTCTGAAGGTCGCCGGGGGCGATTTCAGCCCGAAGCGGCGAGGGGAAGCAGTCGTCATCGACATCGGAGACGCCCCCCTTGACAGCCCCGGGCTCATCATCGACGAGCGGACATGGAGCAGGTTCGTGGACGAGGTAGTGGAGGGGAAGCACCGTCACCCCGGCCCGCCCGCCAAGCCCGCACGAGGCTGGTTCTAGCCGCTGCAGACGTCCCTCCCCACGGCGGTGGATTTCAGCACACCAGGCCTTACCGAGTGCTGTAGCCGTGGGAAAACCCCGTGGGGAGGTGACTCCAATGTCTTCGCCCCTTCCTGCGGTTTCACCTCCATTCCACAAGAACCCGCAGAGCTACCTCGTCCGGGGAGGGCGAAGGCCCTTCAGGCTTAGGAGTGCCCATGTCCGCCACCATCATTGCCTTGGGCTCAGTCCTTTTGGTGATTGTGGTGGCGATTGTGCTTCTCTTCCTGTGGCCGCCGCCGGGCAGCGGTAATCATCACGACTTCTGACCTGGAGAGTTGGCATCAATGTATTCCCTGCTGGACGTTGCAACCGTGGTCATCCTCGGTCTCGGGCACGCGTTTGTTATTTACCTGTGGGTCTCGGACGCCCGTGACAATCGCCGATTTGCGGTAAGGGCTCTGAAGGGGCCGTGCGACAAGGAGCATATTGGGCCTTTCATTGCCACACAGCCCGGGGTGACGTGCCAGGCATGCGGAATGACAACTGACGGCGGCCATGAGAAGGTCGGCGGGTCCGTTGACAATGATCAAAAGCCCGGACTCCATCTCCGGAGTCCGGGCCTCTGACCTGGTGCTTCTTAGTAGCGGGGGCAGGATTTGAACCTGCGACCTCTGGGTTATGAGCCCAGCGAGCTACCGAGCTGCTCCACCCCGCGTCGGTCGTGTAGTTCAAGTTTACCTGGTGTCGGGGGTTACTTCGACCACGGCCATGCGACCGGGTACGGGGAGACGCCGCCGAGACGGAAGCCCGAGCCGCGATGTGTCCGGCCAGCGGCCCGAGCGCGCGCTCGCGATGACCCGCCTACCGCGAGGCGGATCGCCTCACCTTGTCAAGGGACGGCCTCGAACTACGAACGGCTCGCTGGCGGTACGTACTGGAGAAACGGTCTTTCACCCCGTTGTGGAGGGCAACTCCCCCATGATGGGTACACCGAGTTTCGCCGGTCGCCATTCCGGCCATGTCCGTCGGCACCGCGCTACATCGCGCCCGGATCGACCTGCTTCGCAAGGGGAACATCGGCGGCCTGGTCAACGCGCCGCCCTGCTGGATGGATCTCACCTTGCGACGGCCATCCTGAGGGCGCAACCCACGCTATGGATCGGAAGGTGAACCATGAACACGGCTGCGGTGGGGGCGGTCTGCTTTGGGATCGTCGTCGGGTGGATCATCTATCGGACGCTGGCGCGGCGGGCGGAGGCGGTGGCGTTGTCTGACATCGCCACCGTGCTTGGCGCCATTGGCGGGGCGGCCGTGGTCGGGCTGTTCGATGAGGCGGGGCTGTTCGGTCTGTACGCCATCGGGCTCGCGGTCGGCTTTTTCGGGTACCTCCTGGTGTTCTGGAGGCTCAACGGAGCCGAGAAGACCGCGAAGATCATGGGGGGCGGGCAATCGCCTGTCGAGATCGACGAATAGGGGGGTGGCCTTGGGGCTGTGGAGTGATCGAAGGCCCGGGCTCCGTCTGGGGAGTCCGGGCCTTCCTCTTGGTAGCGGGGGCAGGATTTGAACCTGCGACCTCTGGGTTATGAGCCCAGCGAGCTACCGAACTGCTCCACCCCGCGGCGATGTCTCAAGGTTATCCGGCTTGCGGTGCGGGAGGCAAATCAATTGGGGGCGGCGGTGATCGTGGCGGTCGTGGGACGGCCCCACGCCTCCGGGGAGTGCGTGGGGCCGTTCGGGCGGTCGGGTCAGGCCGTCGCCGGGTCAAGCGCCTGATATCGGTGTGGACGTGGGTGAGGTGCTCGTCGTCGGGGTTGTCGACGGTGTGGGTGACGGGGAACCGGACGGGGACGCGGACGGTGATGCCGAGGGCGAGGCGGGGGCGTTTTGGCCCTTGACCGCGGCCTCCATCTCGGCGATCGCCTCGGCGAGGGCCTTTTGGGCCTCGCCGTACTTGGTCCAGTCGCCGGCCTTGAAGGCGGCCTGTGCGTCCTCGTAGGCCTTCTTGACCTTGTCGGCGGCGCTGGAGACCGCCGTCTGCTCGGTTGAGGTGTTGGGCTGGTTTTCGGTCTGGGGGCGCTCTTGCTGTCCCTCGCCGAAGACCTGTTGGAGCGCCTCTTCGAGGGTTGCGCCGTTGCCGACCTGGCCGCTGCCGAACATCACCATGACGCGGGTGAGGACGGGGTACTGCTTCACCGCGTCCTTGACCTGGACGTAGATCGGCTGGACGTAGAGCAGGCCGCCTCGGTAGGGGAGGGTGAGCAGGTTGCCGAAGATGGGCTCGGTGGAGCCGCTTCGCTGGAACGTCGGGTCGTTGGCGACCGCGGCCTTGAAGTTCGTCTGCACCTGGACCGGGCCCTGGATGGGGGTTCCGGCCGGGAGTTGCAGGATGCGGATGCGGGCGTTGGCGTCGCCGGTGGTCGCCTCGACCGCCATGAACGCCGCGAGCTGGGCCTCACCCTTGGTGAAGGTGCTGGTGAGCGAGAAGGTGGGCGTTTGCGTGCCGGGCATGCGCAGCGTCACGTAGTACGGGGGCTGGCGGATGCCCTTGGCGTTCGGGTCGTCCGGGACGTTCCACACGTTGGTGTTGCTGAAGAACGCCTGCGCCTCGGTGACGTGGTACTTCGACAGGATCTCGCGCTGGACCTTGAACAGGTCGGTCGGGTAGCGCAAGTGCGCCTTCAGCTCCGGGCTGATCGCGGAGCGGGGCTCGATGATGCTGCCGCCGAACGCCTTCTGCCAGGTCTTCAGCAGCGGGTCCTGGTCGTCCCATGCGTACAGGCGGACGGTGCCGTCGTAGGCGTCGACCGTGGCCTTCACCGAGTTGCGGATGTAGTTGATCTGGTCCGCGGGCTGGCCGACCACCCGGTGCGCCTCGGTGGAGGTGTCCCGGGTCATGTCGCGCAGGCTGTTGCTCTGCGAGTACGGGTACTCGTTGGAGGTGGTGTAGCCGTCGACGATCCACAGCACCCGGCCGCCGACGACCGCCGGGTAGGGGTCGCCGTCCAGGGTGAGGAACGGGGCCACCTGCTGGACGCGGTCGCGCGGGTCGCGGATGTAGAGGATCTTCGAGTTCGAGTTGATCGCGCCCGAGAGGATGAAGTTCGGCTCGCCGTACTTGGCGGCGTAGAGCAGGCGGTTGAAGAACGAGCCGACCGGGACGCCGCCCTTGCCGGTGTACTGGGTGCTCACCTGGTGGTTCTTGTCGTCGACGTAGTCGAGTTCGATCTTGCTGCCGCCGACCACCGAGTAATCGGGGGAGTTCTCGCCGAAGTAGATGCGCGGCTCGTACTTGCCGAGCGCGTTCGTCGGCGGGATGTTCTCCTCGACGAAGTCGGGGTTGCCCTCGGCGACCTTGTTGCCGGGGGCCGCGACCACGCCGTAGCCGTGGGTGTAGACCAGGTGACGGTTGATCCAGTTGTTCGTCTCCGTGGCCTTCACCTCGCGGACCGCGACGACGGTGTCGGTTTCGACGCCGTTGATGGTGTAGCGGTCGATGTCGAGCTGCGGCGGGAACTGGTAGTAGTCGCGGAAGCCCTGCCAGCGCTGGTAGCTGGAGGAGATCAGGGCCGGGTCGAGCAGGCGTACGCCCGGGATGGTGTCGTTCTCCTCCTGCGGCTGGGTGGCCTGCTGGGTGTTGGTCGCCGCGCTGTACTCCTCGACCTGGGCGTCTTTGACGCTGTACGCCGCTCGGGTCGATTCGATGTTGCGCTGGATGTACGGGGCCTCCTTGGCCTGCTGGTTCGGCCTGACCTGGAACTGCTCGACCAGGGCCGGGTAGACGCCGCCGATCAGCACGGCCGACAGCACGAGCAGGCCGAGCGAGACGCCGGGGAGCATGCCGCCGGGCCGTACCACGCCGGCGAAGAACAGGGCCGCGCACAGCAGCGCGATGATCGCCAGGATCGTCTTGGCCGGCAGCACCGCGTTGACGTCGGTGTAGGACGGGCCGTGTACGAAGCCGCGGTCGGAGAAGGCCAGGCCGTACCGGTCCACCCAGTAGGCGACGGCCTTGAGCAGGACGAAGACGCCGAGCAGGGCCGACAGGTGGGCTCGGGCGGCGCGGGAGGCGTGCACCCCGCCGGGCTGCTGGATGCGGAAGCCGCCGTAGAGGTAGTGCACGATCGCCGCCGCGATGATCGACAGGATCGCGGCGGTGAACAGGAAGTTCAGCAGCATCCGGATGAACGGATAGGTGAACATGAAGAACGACACGTCCAGGCCGAACTGCGGGTCTTTCTGCTTGAAGGGCGTGCCGTTGAAGAAGAGCAGCCAGGTGCGCCACTGGCCGGAGGTCGAGGATCCGGCGAACAGGCCGAGGATGCCCATGCCGATCAGGAAGATGACCTTGCGGTGCGGGTCGACCGCCATCCGGTAGCGGTCGGCGCCCGTGGCGTTGCCGAACATGCCGATGCCGAACATCGGCCGCACCCGGTGCGCCAGCCACATGTTCCCGCCGACGATGCCCGCCATGAGCAGCGCGCCGAGCACGAAGAGCAGCACCTGGGTCCACACCACCGTGGAGAACACGGTGGTGTAGTTCACCGACTCGAACCACAGGTAGTCGGTGTAGACGCCGGTGAAGATGAAGAACGCGACCACGATCGCCACCAGGGCGATCAGGACGGGAAGCAGCAGTCTCGGCCGGCGGGGCAAGCGCATCGCCCGGCCGGCTCCGGGGGTCCGGAAGCTCAACGCCCACCCCTTGTCTCAGAGCAACGGTCCGTGAGTGGCAACCTACACCGGCGGACTGGGGGGTGCGCTCCACCGCTCGGGCGCGCCCGCCGGCCGGGATCGGGAGCACCATTCACGCTCCCCAACGGCTGACCGGCAGCCGTGGTTCCCGGATTACCTTCCGTTTTCAGATATACGGTGAATGTTACGTGCATTCGCGGAGTGGTCCCGTGCGTTGATCGAGTACCGTCACGGTTCTGACGGCACCGCCGCCGCCGTGGTTCAACGGGGTTTCGCGGGTGCTCAGTTCAGCGGGACCGAGGAGCAGGTGGGCACCTTGTCCGCCGCGTCCTTCGCGCCGCTGTTCAGGGCGGCGATCGCGTCGAGGGCCTCGTGCATCGTCTCGACCCGTACCAGGCGCAGGCCGTCCGGGACGGCCTTGACCGCCTCGGCGCAGTTGTCCTTCGGCGTGAGGAAGATCGTCGCCCCGCTGTTGCGGGCGCCCACCATCTTCTGCTGGATGCCGCCGATCGGGCCCACCCTGCCGTGCTCGTCGATGGTGCCGGTGCCGGCGATCATCTTGCCGCCGGTGAGCGGCCCCGGTGTGAGCTTGTCGTAGATGCCGAGCGAGAACATCAGGCCCGCGCTGGGCCCGCCCACGTCGCCGACGGTGATGTTCACCTTGAACGGGAACTTGAACCGGGGGCCCATCACCACCCCGACCATGACCTTGCCGTCGCCCGCCGCGATCACCTTGAGGTTCACCGGCATCTGCTTGCCGTTGCGCTCGACGACGAAGCGCACCTGCTGCCCCGGCTCGTGCCGCTGCACCGCCGCCGCGATCTGGTCGGTGGTGGTGACCGCCCCGCCGTCCACGGTGAGAATCTCATCGCCCGGCAGCAGCTTGCCGTGCGCGGGCGAGCCCGGCTCGGTGCCCTGCACCGCGATCACGGTCCGGATCGGGATCTTCAGCTCGTTCAGCGCGGCGGCCGTGGCGAGCTGCTGGGAGCCGATCATCTCCTGGGTGTTCTGCTTCTCCACCTGGTCCACGCTGGTGCTCTTGGGGAAGATCGTCTCTTCCGGCACCACGGCCGTGGTCGGATCCACCCAGCCGCGCAGCGCGGTGAGCAGGTCGATCCTGCTGCCGGGGCCGCCCTGGTAGGCCACGGTCACCAGGCTGAGCTCGCCCGAGGTGGGGTAGGTCTGGCGTCCCTCGATGCTGATCACCGGCTTGCCCTGGACCTCGCCCAGCGTGTTCTCGGTCGGCCCGGGGCTGAGCACGACGTACGGCACGGGCATCCAGGTGCCGATCGCCCCGAGGATGAGCGTCAGCAGGCCCGCCACCATCAAGGTCAGTGCGCGTCGGGACATGAGGGAACTCTATGCGCTGATCGCATATGGCCGACGTCAGTGCCGGCGACGCGGCGAGCCGACGCTACGGGGTCTCACAGGCGCCGACCCACTCGGCGGTGCCGTCCGTGAAGACCTGGTGCTTCCAGATCGGCACCTCGGCCTTGAGGTCGTCGATGAGCCGCCGGGAGGCATCGAACGCCTCGCCGCGGTGTGGCGCGGCCACGGCGACGATGACCGCGATGTCGCCCAGGCCCAGGTCGCCGACGCGATGCACGGCGGCGAGCGCGGTGATCGGGAAATCGGCGGCCACCTTCTCGGCGACCCTGCGCAGCTCGTCCTCCGCGCTCGGGTGCGCCTCGTACGACAGGCGCGCGACCGGCTTGCCGTGATCCTCCTGCCGCACGGTGCCGATGAACAGGGTCGTGCCGCCGGCGGCGTGGTCGGACACGGCGGCGACCACCTCGTCCACGGACAGCGGCGTGTCGCGAATGCCAAGCAACCGGATGACGTCCACGGGTGCAGCCTACTCCGCGCCCCTGTGCGTTGGTCCAGGTTGGTTCCGGGGGGTCAGCCCGGGTTCCGCCGGGTCATGCCGGATCATGCCACCGCAGACCGGTCCCGGGGCGCTCAGGTACGGCGCTTGCGCCGGGCCCTGGCGACGATCGCGGCGGTGCCGATGAGCGCGGCGGTGGCGCCGGCGGCGGTGGCGGCGGTGAGGGTGGCGTCCTTGCCGGACACCCGGCGGCCCACCACCGCGTGCCTGCCCTCGCGCAGGTCGATGAGCTGCCGCAGCGCCGCCTCGTTCGACCAGCTCGGCTTCCACCCGGCGGCGCGCAGCGTGGCGCAGTCGATGACCCAGGGGTAGACGGTGTAGTGCAGGTCGGTGGCGGGCACGGGGGTGATGCCGAGGCGGTGCAGCCGCTCCGCCGTACCGAAGGTGAGCCCGGGCGGCAACTCGAAGCGGCGCAGGCCGGAGATCTCCTCGACCTGCTCCACCTCCAGCCAGCCGTCGCCGCCGACCGCGACGACCCCGGAGACCACGCCGAGCGCGGCCAGTTCCAGCGCCGACACCAGGTCGTCCACGTGACAGAACTGCCAGCGCTGCGAGCACCCCTTGACGGTGAGCAGCCGGGGCGACTCGAAATGCCGGGTGATCACCGTGTCCACGCCGGGGCCGACGACGGCCGCCGGGCGCAGCACGGTCACCTCCAGGCCCTGGTGGCTGCGCAGCGAGCGGCGGGCCAGGGCCTCGACCTCCAGATGGTCGCCGACGATGCCGGAGTCGGGCTCGGCGGCCACGGGCGAGTCCTCCGGCAGCGGGACCGGGTTGTCGGGGGCCGCGCCGTACACCATCGCGCTGGTGACCAGCACGGCGCGGCGCACGCGGGCGGCGGCGCACGCGGTGAGCACGGTCTCGGCGGCGCGCCGGTTGTAGGCGCGGCGCTCGGCGGGGTCGGAGTCGAGGGCGAAGTCGCCGCCCAGGTGCACCATGACGTCGACGTCGGAGATGCGGTTCGCCAAGAGCGGATCGCGGATGTCGAGGACGCGCCAGGTCACCTCCGACACGTCCCCACGGTGATCGTCGATCGCCACGACACGGCGGAAATCCGCAGAAGAGGCCACCCGGGCGAGGAACGCCCGGCCGAGTCCGGTGGCCGCGCCCGTCACGGCGACGACCGGGCGGCGATGGCGTTTCGAGGTGGGCACGAGGTCCTCGCTTTACACTGATCCGGCGTACGGCGACTAACGTGGCGGGTGTGGACTCCTCCATCCTGCACGAGGTAGCGCGGTGACTGACCTGCCAGGTCGCGAAAACGACCCCAACGACAATCCGTTCGCCATGTTCGGCGACCGGGAGCAGATGGCGGCGGCCATGCGGCAGTTCGCCGACATGCTGTCAGCTCCCGCCTCCGGGCCGGTCAACTGGGACATGGCCAAGAACATCGCCCGTCACGCGGTCGCGGCCGAAGGCGATCCCAGCGTAATGGAGGGCGAACGACGCCAGATCGTCGACGCGCTCCAGCTTGCCGACCTTTGGCTCAACGAGGTGACCACGCTGCCCAGCGGCGTGAACGCGCCCGAGGCGTGGAGCCGGTCGGAGTGGATCGAGAAGACCGTACCGGTGTGGAAGCAGCTGTGCGATCCGGTCGCGGCGCGCATGGTCGAGACGATGGGCGGCACGATCGGCTCGGCGGGCCTGCCCGAGGAGGCCAAGGCGATGGCCGGGCCGCTGATGGGCATGCTCAAGCAGATGAGCGGCATGATGGTCGGCAGCCAGATCGGCCAGGCGCTCGGCACGCTCGCCGGCGAGGTGGTGGGCTCCTCCGACATCGGGCTGCCGCTGTCGGACAACGCCGCCCTGCTGCCCGGCGGCGTCGCCAAGTTCAGCCAGGGCCTGGACACGCCCGCCGAGGAGATCCGGCTCTACCTGGCGCTGCGCGAGGCGGCGCACCAGCGGCTCTTCCACCACGTGCCCTGGCTGCGCTCGCGGCTGTACGGCGCGGTCGAGGAGTACGCCCGGGGCATCGTGATCGACGTGTCCGCGCTGGAGCAGCAGCTCGGCAATCTCGACATCACCAATCCCGAGTCGCTCCAGGAGGCGCTCAACGGCGGCGCGCTGATCAAGCCGCAGGAGACCGAGCAGCAGAAGGCCGCGCTGGTGCGTCTTGAGGCGCTGCTCGCGCTCGTCGAGGGCTGGGTGAGCACCGTCGTGGACGACGCCGCCACCGGCAAGCTGCCCGCGGCGGCGGCGCTGTCGGAGCTGGTACGGCGGCGGCGCGCCACCGGCGGCCCGGCGGAGCGGACCTTCGCCACGCTGGTCGGGCTCGAACTGCGCCCGCGGCGGCTGCGGGAGGCGGCCTCGCTGTGGCAGGCGCTCAAGGCCGACCGGGGCATCGAGGGCCGCGACGCGGTGTGGGGTCACCCGGACCTGATGCCGACGGCGGACGATCTCGACGACCCGATGGGCTTCGTGGCGGGCGACGCCGATCTGGACATCTCCGCACTCGACGACGACCAGGGCGGGTCCTCCGGCGGCGGCGACGCCGCCCCCTCGGCGTGACGCCCGCGACGCCGGACCTGCCGGACCTGCGGGGCGACGCGCTGGCGGTGCTCGACGCCTGGGTGGCGCCGACGCCGGCGGAGGAGGAGCTGCGGGCGGAGTTCCTGCGGCACCTTCGCGCGCACGAGGACGGGATGTGGCGCGAGTGCGCGCCCGGTCATCTCACCGCCACCACGGCCGTGCTGTCCCACGACGGCGAGCGCGTGCTGCTGACGCTGCATCCGAAGGCGGGCATGTGGCTGCCGATGGGCGGGCACTGCGAGCGCGGGGACGCGACGGTGGCGGAGGTGGCGCTGCGGGAGGCGACGGAGGAGTCCGGCATCTCCGGGCTGTGGCTGTTGCCGGGGCCGCTGGCGCTCGACCGTCACCGGGTGTGGTGTCACCCGCCGCACAGCTGGCATCTCGACCTGGAGTACGGCGCGTTCGCGCCGCCCGGCGCGGAGGCGGTGATCAGCGACGAGTCGCTGGACCTGCGCTGGTTCCCGGTGGACGAGATCCCCGAGCCGTCCGACGAGGCGACCCGCAGGCTGGCCCGGCGGGCTCGGTCCTTGCGTGGGCTTTATAGCAGCCTCGGTAAAGTCTGACCGGGTTGGGGTGGGCCGGGGAGTGGAGCGGGACAGGGTGGACATCACGACATCGCAGGCTGCCGTCGGCGGGGTGATCGTCGCTGCGAAGCGGAGGCGGCGGCGGGTTTCCGGGAAACTCGCGTGGATCGTGGTCGCCCCGTTCGCGGCGTGGGCGACGGCCCGGGTGGCCGGGCTGGAGCGCGGGTCGTTCTTCACGCAGATCATGACGGCGACGCCGTACGCGGCGGCGGGGTCGCTCGGGGCCCTGCTGCTGGCGGTGCTGTCGCGCAGGCGGGGTGTGCTGGCGGTGGCGGTGGCGACCACGGCGGCGTTCGCGGTGGGCGTGCTGCCCCGGGTGGCGCCGTCGGCCCAGGCCGCGGCGGACGGGCCGACGCTGCGGGTGCTCAGCACCAACCTGCTGTTCGGGCACGCCGACGCGGACGCGGTGGTGGAGCTGGTGCGCAGGCTGCGGCCGGACGTGGTGAGCACCCAGGAGCTGACGCCCTCCGCGGTGCTGGAGCTCGATGACGCGGGGCTGAAGGAACTGATGCCCTATCGCATCCTGCAGGACGAGTACAGCGCGAGGGGCAGCGGGCTGTACGCGCGGTATCCGCTGACCGAGATACCCGGCCTGTTCCGGGTGATCGGGCACAACATGCCGGCCGCGAGCATGACGCTGCCGGGCGGCGCGCAGGTGCAGATCGTGGACGTGCACACGTATCCGCCGCTCGGGCGGCAGGTGACGGCGTGGACCGACGGGCTGCGCAACCTGCCGTCGGCGATGTCCAGCGGGCCGTACCGGGTCCTGGTGGGGGACTTCAACGCGAGCCTGGACCACGGGGAGCTCCGCAAGGTGGTCGAGCGCGGGTACGTCGACGCGGGCGACGTGACCGGCAAGGGGCTGATTCCGACGTGGCCGGCGAACAAGCGGGTGCCGCCGCTGATCACGATCGACCATGTGCTCGCCGACCAGCGGTTGGCGGTGACCTCCTACGAGGTCCACACCCTGCCGCGCACCGACCATCGGGCGATCTTCGCGGAGCTGCGGCTGCCGGGCGGGAACTGACGGGCGACCGGCCGGCTGGGGTCGGCGGGATCGGCGGAATCGGCGTCAGGCCTCCAGGAGGGCCCGGGTGTTCTCCCAGCCTTCCAGGCCCGGGTCCAGCCTGTGGATGTCGACGGGGGCGCGCAGGCGGTGCCAGCCGGGACCGGTGGCGACCATGCGGCGGCCCGGGGCGAGCGCGCGCAGTCGTTTGACGACGTCGTCGTCGTCCAGGTCGGCGGTCGCCCAGGAGAGCAGGGGGAGGCTCGCGGCGATCGCGACGGCGGAGCCGTCCTCGGACGGGCAGACGGCCACGGGGGCGCGGCCCAGCTCGCGGAAGAGCTTGCCGATCAGCAGGGGTGGCAGATCGGGGGCGTCGCCGGAGATCACGACGCCCGCCTCCCCGTACGGCTCCAGCGCGGCGAAGGCGTGGGGCAGGACGGGGGTCGCCGGGGGCAGGGCGATCACGGGGGTGCCCGGCCAGGCGATGTCCTCCACGCCTGCGACGCCGGTGTGCAGGATGACGGGCCGGACGAGATCGAGCCCGGCCGCGACCTCGTAGGTGTCCTCGGCGACCGCGATGAGGAACTCCCCCGGGTCCACGCCGGGCGGCGCGGCGCCGGCGATGCCGGGGGTGATAAGCACGCCCACGACACGCCGGGTGGGGGCGGTGTGCGGCTGCGGAGGGCGGGGCGGCATACTGTCTGAGGACGGCACGATGCGAGACTAACGGTGCGCGACCCGCACGGTTAGGTCGGCTGGGGTCGGCCGAGATCGGCCGAGGTCGGCTGAGATCGGCTGAGATCGGCGCGGTACGGTCGGTCGTCGGCCTCGGGTCAGCACTCCTCCGCGGCGGCGCTGGCCGCCATGGAAAATCCCTCCAAGAAGCCTCGCGCGCGTTCGGCTCTGGGGTAACGTTCGACCAGCGTCCAGAAGCGAGGGCCGTGACTGGGCACGAGCAGGTGCACGAGCTCGTGCATGAGGACGTAATCGACGACCCAGGCGGGCATTCCGCGAATCCGCGTGGAGATGCGGATGGTGCCCTGGTCGGGGGTGCAGGAGCCCCAGCGGTGCTGCTGGTTCTCCACCCAGCGCACGCTCTGGGGGATCGCCTTGCCGTCGAGGTAGCGGGCGGAGAGGTCCTTCGCCCGTTCCAGCAGATCGTCGTCGGTGGGGCGTCTTCGCTGCTCCTTGGCCGCCAGCCGATCGAGCATACGGCGCACCCATTGTTCCTCGTCGGTCCTGCTCAACCCGGCCGGGAGCAGCACGATGGTCTTGTCGCCATCGCGATACGCGGATACGGTCCGTCGGCGCCGTGCGCTCCGTCGAACCTCGACTGTCTCGGGGGGCACATACGAACGGTAGCCCAGTCCGGCGGAATTCCACAGGGGGGAGATCACGTTTTCGCTGGTCAATCCCTATATAAGCGATGTTGGACGACGACGGCGCGAACTTACGCCTTCACCGCGCCCACTACGGGGAATGCCGTGCAGTCATGGGGGCCGAGGTGTCCGAGTGGCGTGCATTCTCCCGCCAGGAGTGTGACGTAAATCACACTGGATTTTCCGGGCGAGACGCCTGCCACGCTCGGACGGTCCCGTTCCGGCGATCACCGGTGTTATCCACAGGCGAGGGCCGTCACGGACGTCGGGGAGGCCGGAGCGCCGAGGGTTATCCACAGCCCGTGCGGGGGCGGCTTCGGGCCGTGCGGAGGTGTGGCAGGGTCACGGGTCCATGAGGCCACGAGTCAAACCGGCGCTGCGCCGCGTGAATCGCGGCGGGCGCACCCTCCAGTTCGGCGTCCATCCGCTGCGCGCGGTCGTGCTCGCCGACGTCGAGCCCACCGTGCGGGAGGTGATCGATGGGCTGGACGGCACGGCCACCATGCGCGACGTCGTGGAGCGGGCGCGGCGGCACGGGCTGAGCGAGGCCGACGTGCATGAGCTGGTCGGCCTGCTCGCGCGCTGCGGCGCGCTCGACGACGCCTCGATCCGTCCCGACGCGATCAGCGGTCTGTCCCTCGCCGAGCGCGATCGGCTCGCGCCCGACCTCGACGAGATCTCCCTCCTGCGCGGCACGGCCGACGGCGGGCAGGGCGTGATGCGGCGCCGCAGGTCGGCCCATATCCGGGTGTACGGCGCGGGGCGGGTCGGCACCCAGGTCGTCACGCTGCTCGCCGCCGCGGGCGTCGGGCACCTGTGCGTGGTCGATCCGGGCACGGCCCGGCGGCGCGACCTGGCGCCCGGCGGTCTGGGGTGGGAGCAGGTGGGCGGGCGGCGCGACGAGGGCGCGGTCGAGCTCGCCCGGCGCGTCGCGCCCGGTGTCAACGCCTGGTCGGGGCGCGAGGCCGCGCAGTTGGGTGACGGCGCGCGGCGGCCCGATCTGGTGGTGCTCGCCCCGGTGGAGCCGCTGGACGCGGTGCTCGCGCGCGAGCTGACCGAACTGGGCGTCCCGCATCTGCTGGCGGCGGCGTCCGAGGGGGTCGGCACGGTGGGGCCGCTCGTGGTGCCGGGCCGTACGGCGTGTCTGGCATGTCTCGATCTCGTGCGGCGGGACCGGGACCCGGGCTGGCCGCTGGTGACCGCGTCGGCCGGCGGTTTTCCCGCAGGTGAGATCGCCTGCGGGACGGTGTTGTCCGCGCTGGTGGCCGCCTATACTTCGGGACATGCGCTTGCTTTCGCCGACGGTCGCGAGAGCCGCGTGATCGGTGCCTCGTTTGACGTCCTTCCCGATTGGCGTTGGCGACGGCGGTCCTGGAATCCACACCCCCACTGTGAGTGCTGTCGAAACGAGAGAGGTTCGCGGAGAATGGTCGCGTGAGCGAGCGAAGCGAGCGAACTGACGGACGTGGCGGGCGACTCAACGAACCCGTCGAACCCGATCAAGCCGTTGAAGCCGATGTAACCGGCAGCGAGCTGAGCGAGCCAAGCAACGAGCGCGGCCGTGAATACACGGTGGGCGACCTTCCCCGGCTAGCGTTCACGCGTTCGGCGAAACTCGCCGCCCTTCCCCTTGGATTTGCCGGTCGTACCGCCCTGGGCCTCGGGAAACGCATCGGCGGCCGGCCCGCCGAGCTCGTCGCCGAGGAGATTCAGCAGCGTACCTCCGAGCAGATCTTCAAGGTTCTCGGGGAGCTGAAGGGCGGCGCGATGAAGCTCGGGCAGGCGCTGTCGATCTTCGAGGCGGCGTTGCCCTCGGAGATCGCCGGGCCGTACCGGGCCACCCTGACGAAGCTGCAGGACGCCGCTCCGCCGCTGCCGACGGCGACCGTGCAGCGCGTGCTGAGCGAGCAGCTCGGCGACGGCTGGCGGGATATGTTCCGGGAGTTCGACGAGCACCCGACGGCCGCGGCGTCGATCGGCCAGGTGCACCGGGCGGTCTGGCGGGACGGCCGGCAGGTCGCGGTGAAGATCCAGTACCCCGGCGCGGGCAAGGCGCTGATGGCCGACTTCAAGCAGCTCGCCAGGCTCGGCAAGCTGTTCGGCGTGCTGCTGCCGGGGCTCGACACCAAGGCGGTGCTGGCCGAGCTGCGCGAGCGGGTCGCCGAGGAGCTTGACTACCTGCGCGAGGCCGAGGCGCAGCACACGTTCGCGCTCGAATACCACAACGATCCGGACTTCTACGTCCCGGACGTGGTGGCGGCGAACGAGCAGGTGCTGGTCAGCGAATGGATGGACGGCCTGCCGCTCTCGAAGATCATCGCCGAGGGGAGCAAGGCGGAGCGGGATCGCGCCGGGCTGCTGTTCACCCGGTTCCTGTTCAGCTCGCCGTCGCGCGCGGGCATGCTGCACGCCGACCCGCACCCGGGCAACTTCCGGATGCTGCCCGACGGGCGCATGGGCGTGCTCGACTTCGGCGCGGTCAACCGCCTGCCGGAGGGGTATCCCAAGGTGTTCGGCGCGCTGCTCCGCATCTTCAACCAGGGCGACATGGACACCGTCGTTCGCGGGCTGCGCGAGGAGGGGTTCATCCGCCCGCACATCAACGTGGACGTGGACGCCCTGCGCGCGTTCCTCGCCCCCTATGTCGAGCCCACCCAGGTCGAGGAGTTCACCTTCAGCCGCGAGTGGCTGCAGCGCCAGGCCGCCAGCGTCGCCGACTTCCGCCCCAACAACATCGTCCGCCAGCTCAACCTGCCCCCGTCGTACGTCCTGATCAACCGCGTGCACGCGGCCGGGGTGGGCGTGCTGTGCCAGCTCGGCACGACCGCCCGGTTCCGCGACGAGGTCATCCGCTGGGTGCCGGGCTTCGCCGACGACGACCCGGAGGAGGACGTCGCGCTCGCCCTCAGCGGCTGATCGCCGGGGGGTGTTCAGGTGCGTGAAGGGGGCGGATCCTGGTGAGGATCCGCCCCCTGTCTTTTCGCTTGTCTCGTTGGTTGTCTCGTTACGCCAGTGGGTCGTCAGATCCGGGCGAGGGCGTAACGGAGGCGCTCGGTCGCGCGCTCGACCCGCCGGCGTGCCTTCTGCACGCTCCTTACTCGGCGGGCGATACGCTCGGCCTCCGCCTCGCGACGGAGGGTATGTATTCGGTCATAAGCGAGGTCTTGGCTGAACAACGGCATTTCAGCGCTCCGGAATGAGAAGTTGGTCACTGTAACTCGTCCTATCTGTGAGTGCGGGGCTGGGATTCGAGGCGGATAGATTCGAGGCGGATAGTGGTCAGGCCGCGACCGGGTTCTTCCGCGGACGGCCACGCGGCCGCTTGCGGGGCACGATCGCGCCGCGGATGATCAACTCGCCGCCCCAGACACCCCAGGGCTCCTCACGCTCCAGAGCGCGGGCCAGGCAGCCCTTCTGGATCGGGCAGCCACCGCAGAGCGCCTTGGCGAACTCCACGTCCTCCGGGGACTCGGCGAACCACAGGTCCGGGTCGGTACGGCAGGGGATCTCGGCTTCGTCGATCAGGTCCATGATCGATGCCGCCATCTGCGTCACCTCTCTGGTCGTTCTGGTTGATCTTGTTGGGTACCTCTTCATCTGGATCTGCTGCCGACAACAAGAAGGCCGCGGATCCTGGTGCGGATCCGCGGCCCTGGAGGCGGTTGGCCGGTCAGGTCGTAACCGGTTCTCTCCAGGGAAGCAGACCACGCACCTCTCCCCCATTGGGGATGAGCTGGGTCAGCTGGTCGTGGGCGTACATCGGTCGGGCAGCGCCGAAGCCGCTCTCGCCACGGTCCCGCACGGCCGACCGGCCCAAGGCAGCCTGGGCAGGCACGAGTTCGGCGGCAGCGGAACCGGACAGTTTGCCCCAAGCGTCAACCGACGGCACGACGACGGCCTTGGCGGCGATCGTCGGGCACGCTGAGGCGAGCCACGGCGTGGCGGACAGGAGAGTGATCGTCCTCACCGGGGACTCACCTCATTTCTCAGGACAGAGAGGGACGGAATGGTCCGACTGACTTGACCTAGACCCTAAACCGGGTCGGGCCGATGGGGCAACATATTTTCTACCTGCAGTTTTACCCGTTCGCCTCGCGAATCAAGCACTCCTGCACCACCGACACCGCGAGTTCTCCGGAGGCGGTGAACATCTCCCCCCGGGCCAGCCCGCGGGCCGCGCCCGACCAGGGCGCCTCCTGCGCGTACAGCACCCAGTCGTCCACGCGCAAGGGCCGGTGGAACCACATGGCGTGGTCGAGCGAGGCGGCGGTGACCCTCGACGCGCCCCACGCCAGGCCCCGCGCCAGCAGCACGGTGTCCACGAGGGTGAAGTCGGAGGCGTAGGCGGCGAGCACGATGTGCAGCAGCGGGTCGTCGGGCAGGTCGGCGTCGTAGCGGAACCACACCCGGGTCGAGGCGTTGCGCAACTGCGGGTCGGCGTGCGCCTCCCACGTCAGCGGCGTGGCGTAGCGGAAGTCCACCGGCCGGGGCCTGGCCAGCCATTCGCGCATGCCCGGATCGTCGCCGGCCGCGTTCCTCATCCGCTCGGCGTACGTCGGCAGCGACTCGGCCGGGGGCACCTCGGGCATGACCGACGCCTGGTGCCCGGGGCCGCCCTCGGGAATGTGGAACGACGCCGACATCGTGAAGATCGCCTTGCCGTGCTGGATCGCGGTGATCCGCCGGGTGGTGAAGGAGCGCCCGTCCCGCGTGCGGTCCACGTTGTAGACGATCGGCACGCTCGGGTCGCCCGGCCGGATGAAGTAGGCGTGCAGCGAGTGCACCTGCCGCCCCTCCGGCACCGTACGGCCCGCCGCCACCAGCGCCTGCGCGGCCACCTGGCCGCCGAACACCCGCTGGATCCGCTCCGCCGGGCTGCGCCCGCGGTAGATGTCCAGCTCGATCTGCTCCAGGTCCAGCAGGTCGAGCACTTCCTTCAGCGCCTCGTTCACCGCACCTCCCCACCCCGGCAGATGGTCAGCACGGCCTCGCCGTACCTGTCGAGTTTGACCTTACCGATGCCGGAGATGGCGAGCAGCTCCTGGTCGGTCTCCGGGGCGCGCTCGGCGATGGCCTGCAGCGTGACGTCGGTGAAGACGACGAACGTCGGCACCTTGGCCCGCGCGGCCTCCGCGGCCCGCCACGCCTTGAGGCGGTCGAGCAGGTCCTCATCGAAGGCGGCGGGGCAGCCGGCGCAGCGGCCCAGCTTCTGCTCGCGGGCGGCGGCGAGGGTCTTGCCGCACACCCGGCAGGTGACGGGCACGGCGACGGGGCGACGCCGCCGGGGGGCGCGGGACTCCCCCTCGGCGTTCCAGTCGTTCCAGGGGCCGGTGCGGGGTTCCGACCGGGAGCCGGAGACGAGGCCGTCGAGGAAGCGGGACGGGCGGCGGACCCGGCGGCCCCCGGGGGAACGTGCCAGCGCCCACGACAGGCGCAGGTGCTCGCGGGCCCGGGTGATGCCGACGTACAGCAGGCGGCGCTCCTCCTCCACCTGGTCCGGCGTCTGGGCGTAGACGATCGGCAGCATGCCGTCGGTGAGGCCGACGAGGAAGACCGCGTCCCACTCCAGGCCCTTGGCGGCGTGCAGCGAGGCGAGGGTCACGCCCTCGACGGCGGGCGCGTGCTGCTCGGAGGCCCGCCGCTCAAGCTCGGCGACGAAACCGGGCAGACCGGCCTGATCGCCCCCGGTCTCGTCGTGCTGCTCGGCGTACTGCTCGGCGAGGGCGGCGAGGGCCTTGAGCGACTCCCAGCGCTCGCGGGCCTTCCCCCCGCCGGGCGGCTCGGCGGTGAGGCCGACGCCGGACAGGATGTCGCGCACCGCGGGGACGAGCGGATCGCCCGCCGACGCCGACCGCGCCGCGCCGCGCAGCAGCACCACGGCCTGCCGTACCTCCGGGCGCTCGAAGAACCGCTCGACCCCGCGCAGCACGTACGGCACGCCGACGTCGCCGAGCGCCCGCTCGTACGTCTCCGACTGGGCGTTCACCCGGAACAGCACGGCGATCTCGCGCGGCGGCACCCCCTCGGAGATCAGCTTGCCGACGGCCCGCGCCACGCCCTCGGCCTCGGCCGGCTCGTCGTCGTACTCGGTGAAGACCGGCTCGGGGCCGTCGGGCCGTTGGGCGACCAGCCGCAGCCGGTTGGGCGTGCGGGCCGACGACATCACCCGGTTGGCGAGGGTCACCACCTGCGGCGTGGACCGGTAGTCGCGGACCAGCCGGATCACCGTGGCCGACGGGTGCTCGACGGCGAAGTTGGTGAGATAGTGCGGGGTCGCCCCGGTGAAGGAGTAGATGGTCTGGTTCGGGTCGCCGACCACGCACAGGTCGTCGCGCCCGCCGAGCCAGGTGTCGAGCAGCATCTTCTGCAGCGGGTTGACGTCCTGGTACTCGTCGACGACGAAGTACCGGTACTGCTTGCGGATCTGCCCGGCCACCTCCGGGTGCTCGACCATCACGGCGGCCATGAGCTCCAGGATCGTCTCGAAGTCGACCAGGTGCCGCTCGCGGCGCAGCCGCTCGTAGGCCTCGTACAGGCGCACGACGTCCGCGACCGGGACGGGGGCGGCGCGGCCCGCCTTCGCCGCCGCCTCGGCGTAGTCCTCCGGCCCGGTCTGGGTGACCTTGGCCCATTCGATCTCGGCGGCGATGTCGCGCAGTTCGGCCCGGTCGGGGCCGCGCCGTACCAGGCGGCAGGCGTCGACCAGCAGGGGGAGCTTGGACTCGATCACGCGGGGCGTCTCGCCGCCGATCACCTTCGGCCAGAAGTAGGTGAGCTGGCGCAGCGCGGCGGCGTGGAAGGTACGGGCCTGTACGCCGGGGGCGCCGAGCCCGCGCAGCCGCTGCCGCAGCTCGCCCGCCGCGCGAGTGGTGAACGTCACAGCGAGCACGCTCTGCGCGTCCACCGCGCCGCTGAGCACGGCATACGCGACCCGGTGGGTGATCGCGCGGGTCTTGCCGGTACCGGCGCCCGCCAGCACGCACACGGGCCCGCGCACCGACACGGCGACCTCTCGCTGCTCGGGATCGAGGCCGGTCAGGAGGTCGTCTGGGTCCAACTACGGCTCCTAACGTGCGCCTGGGCGAGGGTTGCTGGCATCATCCTTCCAGCAGCCGGTCATGGGGATCCCACGCCCGAGTCAAGACATGCCCTGCTGCCCGTACCCAAGAGCGATCATTTTCCGCCACAATGTGGACCAAACGATACTCTGGAGAGGAAATGGGCCCGTGCGAACGGCGATGACTGTGGGGTCGCTGGCGCTAGCCGCCGTCATGCTGTCGGGGCTATCCGCGCCGGCGCAGGCATCCGACGTCTCCGCCCGTACCGGCCCCGACCCCTCGGTCACCGCGACCGCCACCCCCAACCCCGGCTTCAACGACAACCTGTCGGGCGTCTACATCCGGACGGTCCGGTACGGCCGGCACCTGCGGCAGCGCATGGACGTCTGGTACCGCAGGGACGGCGTGGCCCGCCCGGCGGTGTTCATCATCCACGGCGGCTGGTGGAACAGCGGCGACAAGCACAGCATGAACTCGATCGTCCGCGGCTACGCCGAACTGGGCTACACGGTCTTCAACATCAACTACCGCTGGTCCCAGGACGCGCCCTGGCCCGCGCAGCGCGTCGACGCGCTCGACGCGATCTTCACGGCCCGCAGGCACGCCCAGCTGTTCGGCTTCGACCCCAACCGGTACGCGATCGTCGGCTTCTCCGCGGGCGGCCACATCGCCGCCTCGGTGGGCACCTACCGCGACGGCCTGCCGGGGTTGCGGGCCGTGGTGGGCGTCTCCCCGGTGATCTCCCCGATGACCGCCTTCGTCGACGGCGACCTGGGGGCCGCGCCCGAGCAGCAGCGCCTGCGCAAGGCGGCGGTGGCGCTGGCCGGCGGCTGCCTGCCGACCCAGGCCCGGTGCTCGAAGATGTGGGCGAGCATGGAGGTGCCCTGGCACGCCAGCCGGGGCGACGCGCCGATGCTGACCGTGCACTCCCAGGACGAGTTCGTGCCGCCGTACCACAGCGAGTTGCTCAAGGAGCAGCTCGCGCGGGCCGGGGTGGCGATGAACATCCGGGTGGTCCCCGGCTTCCAGCACAGCTCCGCGCTCTACCGGGAGCCCGGCGTGGCCGAGGGCATCCAGGAGTGGCTGGCCACACGGCTCGGCCGGATCCCGAGCGCCGGGGGTGGGCAGCAGTAAATCCTCGGGAACATCCGTGATGTCCCGCGTGTTGCCAACGAACGCCAAAAGAAGGCAAAAGGGACGCGAAGGGATATCACCCCGATGGCACTCACGGTGTACACCACCAGTTGGTGTGGCCCCTGCAGGCGCTTGAAGACCCAGCTCACCCGCGAGGGGATCAGCTTCCGCGAGATCGACGTCGAGCAGGATCCCGAGGCCGCCGCGTTCGTCATGAGCGTGAACAACGGCAACCGCACCGTGCCCACCGTGGTGTTCCCCGACGGCACGGCCGTGACGAACCCTTCGGTCCTGGAGGTCAAGGCCCGCCTCAACGGCACGGCCGTCACCGGATAGCCCGACCCGCGGCCCCCACGCCGTCGCGGCGCGGGGGCCAGGTTTCGGGACGGGCCGTCATGAGGGCCGGGGGCTGCCGAACCAGTCTCCCGGCAGGTGCCCGCCGTACCAGGTCTCGATGAGGCGGCGGGCGATCGAGACCTGGCCGGGGAGGAGGATCTCCTCGCTCTCCACGGCCTCCCGCAGCTCGGCGCGGCTCAGCCAGCGCGCGTCGGCGATCTCGGTGGGGTCGAGGCGCAGGTCGGTGGAGGTCGCGCGGGCGAAGAAGCCGAGCATGAGGCTGCGCGGGAACGGCCACGGCTGGCTGCCCATATAGCGCGGCGCGGTCACGGTGACGCCGACCTCCTCGGCGACCTCGCGGGCCACCGCCTGCTCCAGCGACTCGCCGGGTTCGACGAATCCGGCGAGCACCGAGAACCGGTTCTCCGGCCACTGCGGCCCGCGGGCGAGTAGGCACCGCTCGCCGTCGTGCACCAGCATGATCACGGCGGGGTCCACGCGGGGGAAATGCTGGCTTTGGTCCTCGGGGCAGACGCGCATGTGCCCACCGGCGGTGATCTCGGTGCGCGCCCCGCAGCGCGGGCAGTGCTCGTGGGTGGTGTGCCAGGCCTCCAGCGCGACCGCGTTGACCAGCAGCCCCGCGTCCCGGTCGCCGAGCAGCCCGCCCGCCCGGCGCAGATCCTGCCAGTCCGCCTGGGCGGCGCCGGGGGCGTGCACGGCGAAGTAGGTCACGCCCTCCTCGTCCACCCCGAGCAGGTAGCGGTCGCCGCCGGGAGCCTCGGAGGGCCGCAGCAGCGCCAGTTCGACGGTCTCGCTGTCATGCCGTACTCGTGCCCGGCCGCGGTCGACGAGCACGACCCGGGTGCGCTCGTCGTCGGCCCACGCTTGTTTCAATCGTTCGGGGTTCTGCCGCAGCGCGGCCGAGCGGTCGATGTTGCCGCGGGCGAGCAGCAGCGGCCCCAGCAGTCCTTCGGTGGCCTCCACCTGCCCATCTTCCCCTACGCGCCGGGACGCTGTCGCTTCGGGAGTGCCGCCCGGCGAACCGCACCGCTCTCACGTGACTCCCCGTGACGGTGTTTTTGGATGTCGGATCCTCACCTGATCTCCATTCGAGCTAAGATTCACCGGGTTAGGTAAGCCTTACCTGCACCGGGAGCACCTGCGTTGCGGCTGTACCTCACCACGCTCAATCCGACCGATTCGGTCATCGACGGCTTCCTGCCCGCCGCCGCCCGGCTGGGCTGGGACGTGACGATCCTCACCGACCAGCCCGCCCGGTACGGCGAGCACGCCGACGACGTGATCGAGACCGACGTCCGGGACGCCACAGCCGTGATCGACACGATCGCCGGCCACCACGCGCCCGACGTGATCTTCTCCAACTCCGACCACCTGCAGGCCGCCACGGCGCTCGCCGCCGCCTACTTCGGCCTGCCGGGCAAGGACTGGCGGGCGTGCCTGAGCGCCAAGAACAAGGCGCTCACCCGCCGCGCGCTCGCCGCCGCCGGGGTCGAGACGGTCCGCTCGGCACGGCTGCGCCCGCACACGCCGCCGCCGGACGGCCTGCCGTACCCGGTGGTGGTCAAGCCCCGCGAAGGCGTGGCGAGCGAGGACGTGGTGCTCTGCCACGACAAGGCGGAGCTCATCCGGGTCGCCTCGGCCATCTGGGCGCGGCGGCCGGGCGACACGCTGGTGGCCGAGGAGTATCTCCAGGGCCCGCTGCGCACGCTGGAGACGCTCGGCGACGACCGCGTCACACGGGTGATCGGCGGCTTCCGCACCGGGCTGGGGCCGCCGCCGTACTTCGTCGAGGAGCGGCTGGACTGGGACCCGCCGCGCGACGCCGCGCACGTGCTGCGCGCCCTCGACGCCCTGGGCGTGGGCTTAGGCGCCTGCCACACCGAGTATGTCGTGACCGGCGAGGGGCCACGAATCATCGAGGTGAACTACCGGGTGATCGGCGACAACTGCGACTTCCTGCTCGCCGACGTGCTCGGCGTCCCCCTGCACGAGTGGATCCTGCGGGTCCACGCGGGCGAACCCGCCCCGTCGCCCGTGCCCTCCCCCCGGTACGGCACCGCCGTCAGCGTGATCGCCGCCCAGGAGGGCGTGGTACGGCAGGCGCCGCCACCCGTGGCGCCCGCGACGGACGACACGGCGAACCCCGCGCGGCCCGCCGAGCCGGGCTTCGCGGGTGAGGTCCGCCTGTGGCACCGCCCCCTGCGGTCCGTGGGCGACCAGATCACCGTGACCAACACCAACCGGGACTACCTCGGCGTGATCCGCGCCGTCGGCCCCGACCGCGCCGCCGTCGAGGCGGAGATCTCCCGCTTCCGCCGGGCGCATCCGTGGGTGATCCGGTGACCACGGCCGTCGACCGCGGTCCCCTGCCCGGAGGGGAGGCCTACCTCGCCCGCCGGGTGCTCGACGCCCTGCTCAGGGAGGACTACGGCGGCCTCGCCCGGCGGGTCGTCCGCGATCGGACCGGCGTCGCGCTCGCGCTGCCCGGCGGACGGCGGGTGCGGCTCGCTCCGGGCGGCCTGTTTCAGGACTTCGTGGTCGATCCGTCCGAGTCGCCGCGCCTGTCCGAGGCGCTGCATACCTTGAGGAAGATCGCCGACCCGGCCGACGCGGCGGGCGTGGCCGCCTTCGCCGACGAGTGCCGCCGCGCCCTGCGCGCGCAGAACCTGCACGAACGGCACCGCGACGAGGTGCTGGACCGGCTGACGCGCCGATCGCCGCTCGGCCTCGCCGGATACGACGCGCTCGCGGCCTTCCTCGACCACCCGGTGTATCCGACGGCCCGCTGCCGGTTCGGCCTCTCCGACGCCGACCTGCGGGCGTACGCGCCGGAATTCGCGCCGGAGTTCCGCCTGCGCTGGGCGGCGGTGCCCGCCGAGCGGGTGACGCACGGTCCGGCGTCGCGCCGCGACGAGCCTTGGTGGCCGTCGTTCGCCGACGTGGGGCTCCCGGCGGGGCTGGCCCGCTCTCACACGCTGTTTCCCGTCCACCCGCTGACCGTCGCCGCCGTGCGGGACATGCCGGGGGTTCGCATCGGGGACGTCGAGCACCTGGCGGTGCGGCCGACGCTGTCGATGCGCACCGTCGAGATCGTCGGGCTCGGCGAATCGGGCGCGGCGAGCCCGGAGAGGGCGTCAAGCGAGGCGGGGCCGATTCACCTGAAGCTGCCGTTGACCACGAGCACGCTGGGCCTGCGCAACCGGCGCTCGATCAAGCCGTTCACGCTCGACGACGGCGCCGCCGCCGAACGCCTGCTGCGGGCGATCCTGAGCCGGGAGCCCCTGCCCGTGGAACTGGCCGACGAGCAGACCTACGCGCACGCGGACCACGAGTACCTCGGCTGGATGCTGCGCCGCCACCCCCCGGGCGAGATCGTCTCGGTGGCGGCGCTGCCCGCCCCGTTCCCCGGCTCCGGCCGGGTGATCGACGAGGTGGCCGCCCGCCACCACGGAGGCGACGTCGCGGCCCTGCTGCACGAGTACCTGACGGTCCTGCTCACCTGGAACGTCCGCCTGTTCGTCCGGTACGGCGTAGCCCTCGAAGCCCACCAGCAGAACCTGGCCCTCGTCCTCGGCCGCGGCCCGCTGCGCCTGCTGATCAAGGACAACGACGGCCTGCTCGCCTCCCCGAGCGCCCTGCGCGCCGCCGGTCTCGGCCCGCCCCCGCCGTTCCGGGACGAGCGCATGCTCACGGACGATCCGCACGCCCTGGCCGACGTGTTCGTCACCATCACCCTGCACCTCGCCGCCGCCGCGATCGCCTTCGGCGTCGCCGGGCGACAGGGCCTGCGCCTGGTCCGCGAGATCCTCGCCGCCGCGCTCGACGAGCACGGCGACCACCCGATGGCGCGCCTGCTGAGAGCCCGCACGCTCGACGCGGCCCGCCTGTCGGGCAAGTCGATGGTCACCGCCGGGACCCTCGTGGACAAGTCCCGCACCGGGGCCCGCGACGTCAACAAGTTCTACGGCACGAGCGGGCCGAACTACCTGCGCCACCCGCCGTCCGCGACGCCGTGACGCGCAACGCCGCACCGGCGCTTTTCAGCCATCCATAACCGTCATTTACTGATACCTCAAAGGGGCCCTACACCTATGGACAGCGTTGTGCTCGACTCACCCGTCGGCGTCGCCGAGAGAGCGTCGCTCGCGGCCCTGCTGCGCTGCTGCGTCCGCGAGGTCGCCGGACCACGCGGGCGGGTGTGGCCGGCCCGGCCGCACCTGCTCTTCCAGGTCGCCGGCACGCTCATCCGGGCCCGCGTGCACGGCGGCCAGGCGATGCGCGTCGAAGGCACGCCCGAGTGGCTGGCCGAGGGCGCGTGGCGGCCCCTCGGCGCCGACCTGCTCACCCGGCTGATCCAGGCCGAGCTCGGCGGGCACAACGAGGAGTTCGCCGCCCAGGTCGCCGACAGCCGCGAGGCCACGGCGACCCTGCTGAAGGAACGCGACGCGGCCGGCGCGCCCGCCGACCCCTGGCTCGCCTCCGAGCAGTCGCTGCTGTTCGGCCACCCCTTTCATCCGGCACCGAAGGCACGCGGCGACGCCGGCTGGCTGCCGTACGCGCCGGAGGTGCACGCCCGCTTCCCGCTGCGGCTGCTCGCCGTACGCGACGATCTGGCCGCCAGCGAGGGCGACACCGCCGTCCTCGACCGCCTAGGCGACGCCCCCGCCGGTTACACGCTGCTGCCCGCCCACCCCTGGCAACTCACGCTGCTCGCCGACGACCTGGCCGGGCCGCTGGCCGACGGGCGGCTGCTCGACCTCGGGGACGCGCCGGGCACCGTCGCCCCCACGTCCTCGGTGCGCACCGTGCACGACCCCGTCACCGGCCACTGCCTGAAGTTCAGCCTGAACGTGCGCATCACCAACTGCGTCCGGAAGAACTCCTGGTACGAGCTGATCGGCGCGGTCGATCTCACCCGCCGGCTCACGCCCGTGTTCGCCGAGCTGGCGGACGCGTTCCCCGGCACCCGATGGCTGCCCGAGCCCGGCTACCGGTCGGCGGCGATCACCCCACGCCTGTTCGAGGGCCTGGGTGTGATCGTCCGCGCGGACCCCCGGCCGGCGTGCGGCCCCGGCGTCACCCCGCTGCTCGCGGGCGCGCTCGCCCTCTCCGAGGAGGAGCTCCGCCTTGCCGGTACGGCCGTGCCGGACGTGGTGACGCAGGCGCGGCGACACGACCCCGAGGGCTGGTGGGCCGCGTACGTGGACCGGGTGGCCCCACCGGTCCTTGAGGCGTACTTCCGGCACGGGGTGGTGCTCGAACCGCACGTGCAGAACGTGCTGATCGGCGTGGACGCGAACGGATTCCCGGCGGAGGCGGTCTTTCGCGACCTGGAGGGCACCAAGCTCGTCGCCGGGCGGCACGACCTGTCGGGGCTGCCCGGCCGGGTCGCCGACGCTCTCACCTACGACGCCGAGCGCGGCTGGAAGCGCGTGGTGTACTGCCTGATCGTCAACCATCTGACGGAGATCGCCGCCACCATCGCCGCCGGGTCCCTCACCGGACCGTTCGCCGGGACCGGCCCGGACGCCGACACGGCCCCGCTGTGGGCGATCGCCCGCGAGCGCCTGTCCGCCTACGCCGAGCGGGCCGGATGGCCGCTGCCGCTGTCGGACCTGCTCGCCGGTGCACCGCTCCCGGCGAAGGCGAACCTGTCGGTGCGCTGGGTGGCCGCCGCCGACCGCGCGGCCGGGTACGTCCCCATCGCCAATCCGCTCGCCGGCCCGGCCTGATCCCGGCGCCTCGACCGGAAACAAGCACGGCGACGAACAGGGGAACAAGCGCATGACGACAGACGACGCTCTCGCGGCACTCGCCGGACGGCTGGCCGCCGCGGACGGCCTGCCCGCCTACGTCTACGACCTGGCCGCGCTGGACCGCCACGCGGCGGCGGTCCGGGCCGCGCTGGACGGCGTGGAGCTGTACTACGCCGTCAAGGCCAACCCCGACCCCGCCCTGCTCCGGGTCCTGGCTCCGTACGTGGACGGGTTCGAGGTGTCCTCGGGCGGCGAGGTGGCGCACGTGCTGTCGATCCTCCCGGACGCACGGCTCGCCTTCGGCGGTCCCGGCAAGACCGACGCCGAGCTGGCCCTTGCCCCGAAGGTCTCCCGCCTGCACGTGGAGAGCCCGTACGAGCTGCGCCGCCTGGCCGGTCTGCTCGACGGCGGCGACCCGGTGGACATCCTGCTCAGAGTCAACCTGGAGGCCGCCATCGAGGGCGCGGCGCTGACCATGGGCGGCGGGGCGACCCCGTTCGGCATGGACCACGCGGGAGTGGAGGAATGCCTGAAGCTCCTGGACCGCGACGACCGCCTCCGCCTGCGCGGCATCCACGCCCACCTGGCCAGCGGCCTCGACGCCCCCGCCCTGCTCGCCCTCGCTGCCGAGGTGCTCGGGTACGCCCGCGACCTGGGCCTGACCGAGATCAACCTGGGCGGCGGCATGGCGGTCTCCTACCGGAACCCGGCCCAGATGTTCGACTGGGCGGCCTACGGCCGCGGCCTGGCCGCGCTGCGCCGCCCCGGCGAGGTCCTGCGCATCGAACCGGGACGCGCCCTGACGGTCTACTGCGGCCACTACCTCACAGGCGTCATCGACATCAAACGCGTCCACGGCGAAACCTTCGCGATCGTCACCGGCGGCACCCACCACCTGCGCACCCCCGTCACCAAGGGCCACGATCAGCCCTTCACGGTCATCCCGGGCCGCACCACGGACGACCACCCTCGTATCCACGACCAGACCGTCACCGTGGTCGGCCAGCTCTGCACGCCGAAGGACGTCTTCGCCCGGAACATCCCCATCGCCCGCCTGGCCGTCGGCGACGTCATCGCCTTCTCGATGGCCGGCGCCTACGCCTGGAACATCTCCCACCACGACTTCCTGATGCACCCCAAGCCCGGGTTCCACCACCTCGGTTGAGCGATCGGCATTTAAGCGATCGGCACGGTTTCGATGAGGGCGGCCAGGCCGCGGGCGTCGAGGAGGTCGACCGGGCGGACGGTCTGGTTGTGGCGGACGTAGTGGAAGGCGGCGCTCACCCGGTCGAGGGGGACGCCGGCGAGGTCGGCCCAGGCGATGCGGTAGGCGGCGAGCTGCACCTCGGCGGCGCGGGCGGCCTCACCCCGGGGGCGTTCGCCGGTCTTCCAGTCGACGACGACGTAGCCGTCGCCCTCGCGGAAGACGGCGTCCATGCGGCCGCGGACGAGCTGGCCGCCGATCGTCGTCTCGAAGGGCACCTCCTGGTCGATGGGCCGCCGGCGGGCCCACTCGCTCTCCTCGAAGCGGGCCTGCAGTTCGCTCAGCTCGACCTCGGCGTCGGTCGGCTCGTCGGTCATGCCCGGAAGCTCGAAGTCGTCGATGAGCCGCTGCTGGCCCCAGCGGGTCTCCAGCCAGCGGTGGAAGGCGGTGCCCCGGCGGGCGAGCGGCGCGGGCTTCTTCGGCACCGGGCGGCGGATCTGCCGGGCCAGCGCTCGGGGGTCGGAGGCCAGCGTGACCAGGGACGACACCGACAGGTGGGCGGGTAGTTCGACGGCGCCGCCGCCGCGCCGCGCGAACTGCTCGCGTTCGCGCAGCAGCAGTTCGGCGTCTCTGGCCCAGGCCAGCATGCGCTCGGCCTCCTGGCCGACGGGGGCGACGGCGACCACGTCGTCGGCCATCGCCTCCTCGACCATGCGCGCCCCCGCGAGCACGGCCTCGTATCGGGGGCCGCCGGGGCGCATCGGCCACGCGGCCTCGGGCGGGCGGGCGAGCAGCGGGTTCTCCGCGCCCGCCACGGGGTCGTCGGCCCAGCGCCGCACCTCCGCGCCGGCGTCCCTGATCTCCAGCAGGAACTCCGACGGCTCCAGGGGCTTGGACGAGGCGCCCCAGCGGTAGCCGGAGGCGATCAGCAGGAAGTGGGCGCGGGTGACGGCCACGTAGGCGAGCCGCCGTTCCTCCAGCAGGTCCCGCTCGCGGCACTGCTCCTCGAAGTCGGCGAGGTCCTCCTTGGTCAGGCTCCGCAGGACCGGGAGGTCGGCGCCGTCGCCGCGCAGCGGGTACGGCAGTTTGCGGGGGTTCTCGGTCCAGCGGGAGTTGGTCACCGGGGTCGCCGGGAAGATGCTGCCCTTGGCGAGGGCGCCCTTCTGGGTGGTCGCCCGGGAGAGGCCCGGGACGATCACCACGGGCCATTCCAGGCCCTTGGAGGCGTGCACGGTCATCAGCTTGACGCTGTCGGTCTCGCCGACCCGCCCGGCCTCCAGGCCGAACTCCTCGGTCTCGGCGGCCTTCAGGTAGGCGAGGAAGGCGCCGAGCGTGGCGTCCTCGGAGTCGCCGGCGAACCGCGCCGCCGCGTCCAGGAACGCATCGAGGTCGGCGCGGGCGGCGAGCGGGCCGCCGCCCCGGGCGGCGACCTCGATGTCCAGGCCGAGCCTGCGCTCGACCTCGGTGATGAGGTCGGGCAGCGGCTGGCCCGCGTGGGCGCGCAGCACCCGCAGCTCCAGGGCGAGCCTCGGGAGCCGCTCCTGGGCGGCCGGGGAGAACCGGGCGAGCCACTCCGGCCGGTCGGGCAGCTCGTCCAAGGCGTCGATCAGGCTTCCCCGCTCCGCCTTGAGCTCGGCCAACGCCTGGTCGAGGGGGTCCGCCGCGCCGCCGGAGCCGCCATCGGAGCGGCCGTCGGGGCCGCCATCGGGACCCTCTGTGCCGTCGGGGCCGGAGCGCAGCTGCCGGTCGAGCTCGCGGGCGACCTCGCCGAGCTGGTGCAGGTCCCGCGGCCCGATGCGCCAGCGGGCCCCGGCGAGCAGGCGGACCAGCGCGTCCCCGGCGCCCGGGTCGTACAGCACGCGCAGCGTCGCCACGATGTCGGCGACCTCGGGCACCGTCAGCAGCCCGCCGAGACCGACCACCTCGACCGGGATGCCGCGCGCCTCCAGCGCCCGCCGCAGCGCCGGGAACTGCGCGCGTTTGCGGGCCAGGATCGCGATGTCGCGGGCCCGCACGGTCCGGTCGCGCTCGTTCTCGGACCAGGGCAGGCCGTCGGGGGCGAGCTCGTGCCCGAGCAGCGCGGCCACGCCCTCGGCGATCCACGCGGCCTCGTCCTCTGCGGTCTCGTGAAAGGCGGCGATCACCCGCCCGCGCCCGGCCCGGTTCTCGCCCGGCCGCAGCACCGGCACCTGCTGGTCGGGCGCGGCGGCCTCGCGGCGCAGCGGCTCCTGGACGCGTGCGGCCACGTCGAGCACGCGCTCGCCGTTGCGGAAGCTCATCGACAGCCGGGCCACGCTCGCCGGGGACCCGTCCGCGGCCGGGAAGTCGGTGGCGAACCGGCGCAGGTTGCCCGCGGACGCGCCGCGCCAGCCGTAGATCGACTGGCAGGGGTCGCCGACGGCGGTCACCGGGTGGCCGCCGCCGAACAGCGAGCGCAGCAGCACGAGCTGGGCGTGGCTGGTGTCCTGGTACTCGTCGAGGAGCACCACCGAGAACCGGCCGCGCTCGATCTCGCCCACCTCGGGATGGCGGGAGGCGATGCGGGCGGCGAGCGCCATCTGATCGCCGTAGTCGATCACCTCGCGGGCGCGCTTGAGCCGGACGTACTCCTCGACCAGCGGCAGCAGCTGCTCGCGCATCGCCTGGGTCCGCAGCGACCGCTGCTGCAGGAGCGTCGCCCGTCCGGGAACGGCCGCGAGCATGCGCTCCAGCCACTCCCCGACGGCCCGCACGTCGTCGGCCCCGCACAGGTGCTCGGCCATCTCCCCCGCCAGCTCAAGCACCGCCGCCGTCACCGAGGCCGGGGCCAGGTCGATCCGGTCCATCGGCCCGTCGTACGTCCCGACCACCCGGGACGCGAGCTGCCACGCGACCGCCGGGCTGACCAGCCGCATCGTCGGCTCCAGCGCCTCACGCAGCGCGTGGTCGGTGACCAGCCGGGCCGCGTACGCGTGATAGGTGGACACGGTCGGCTCGCCGTCGAGGGCGTCGCGCTCCATCAGCCCGGCCTCGGCGAGCCCGGCCAGTCGCTTGCGCACCCGGGCGGCCAACTCGGCGGCGGCCTTCCGCGTGAACGTGAGCCCCAGCACCCGCTCGGGCCGTACGAGCCCGTTGGCGACAAGCCACACCACCCGCCCGGCCATCGTCTCGCTCTTGCCGGACCCGGCGCCCGCCATCACCACCATGGGCTCCAGCGGCGCCTCGATCACCGCCGTCTGCTCGGGAGTGGGCGGCAGGATCCCCAGCCGCTCCGCCAGCTCCCCCGGCCTCACCATGCGCCCCTCCCGTTGCCGCGCCCCCGGAAGGACAAGCGAACCACAAGACTCCGACATCCCGCCGCCGATGTCCGCGCCTGATCGCGGCAAGCGGGCTGAGGGGCCACCGAGTTGAGGGGCGCCGAGTTGAGGGGCGCCGATCCGAGCAGAGTCAGGTGACCTGGCCGCCGTTGTCGTTGACGGGGCAGGTCGCCTTCACGGCGCAGGTGCGGCAGCCGTCGTTGACCTTGGCGGTGAAGACCGGGGAGGACATGCCGGTCGCGACGGTGTCGACGAGGTCCTTGGCCCAGCCGGGGTCGGGGTCGTCGGTGAGGGCGCGCTGGGCCTGCTCCTTGGCATCCTTGCCGGCCGCCTTGCCGACCTGGACGAGCGCGGCCCCGCCGGGGCGGGTGAGGCCGTGGCGTTCGAACGCGCCGAGGAGGACGGCGAGTTGGTAGACGCCGAGTTGCGGGTGCCGGTCGAGGTCGCTTTCGGATGGTTTGGCGCCGCCGGTCTTGATGTCGATGATCACGGCGCGGCCGTCGCGGTCGCGTTCGACGCGGTCCACGCGGCCCCGGATCTGGACGCCCTCGCCCGCCATCGCGGTGAACGCCTCCTCGAAGGCGACGAGCTCGCGCTGGTTGTGCTCGTGCCAGTCGAGGAAACGCGCCACCATCCGCTCGGCGACCGCCCGCTGCTTGCGGTTGTACCACAGGCCGCCGAAGTCCAGTTCGCTCCAGATCTCGTCGAGGCGTTTGACGAGGGTGTCGGGGGCGTCGTCGACGGCGGCCAGCGCCGCGATCGCGTGGATCACCGAGCCGAGGCCGCGGGCCATGTCGGCGCCGCTCGCGCCCACGGCGTTCTCCAGCAGCCAGCGCAGCCCGCACTTGGTGAAGCTCTCTACCGCCGAGGGGGAGATCGTCACGACGCCTCCGGGCCAGGCGAGCGGCCGGTCGTCGGAGATGGTGGTGAGCGCGTACCACTCGGACGGGGACGCGCCGGGCACCCCCGCGCGGGCGAGGCGGGCCAGGTGACCGGCGGCGGCGCGCCGTACCGGCTCGGGGCGGTCCACGTCGCAGACGGCGGCGCGCAGGTCGGCGACGAGCGCGGACATGTTCAGCCAGCGCGCCCGCTCGTCCACGGTGGCCGCCTCGACCTCGCCGGGCAGCAGTTCGGTGAGGAAGCGGGAGGGGCGTTCCTCGGTGTCCTCGCCGCCGACGGCGGTGACGACGAGCCGGCGGCGGGCGCGGGTCGCGGCGACGTAGAACAGCCGCCGTTCCTCGGCGAGCATTTTCGAGATCAGGGCGGCGGCCTCGGCGTCCGCGGAGGCGGGGGACGCGGGGGTCCGTCCGCGGCGGGCGGGGCGGACCGTCAGGTTCTCCGGGGGCGGTACGCCGGGGCCGTCGGCGGCGGGCAGCGTTCCGGCCCCGGAGAGGGCGTCGGGGATCCGGCGGGGACCCACGCCGATCGAGGACCCGGCCGCCAGTTCGACGAGCGCCTCGATGCCGAGCAGCGAGCCGCGCAGCCGCAGATCGGGCCAGACGCCCTCCTGTACGCCCGCCACGACCACGACGTCCCATTCCAGGCCCTTGGACCGGTGCGCGGTCAGGATGCGCACCGCCTCGCCGTCGGGCGCGTGCTCGGCCAGCGTGTCCTCGGGGATCTCCTGGGAGGTCAGGTCGTCGAGGAACACCTCCACGCCCGCCCGGGGCATGCGGTCCACGAACCGGGCCGCGTGGTCGAACAGCGCCACCACCGCGTCGAGGTCGCGGTCGGCCTGCGCCCCCCGCGCCCCGCCGGACAGGCTCGCCTCCATCCAGCGCTCCGACAGGCCGCTCGCCTGCCAGGTGATCCACAGGGCCTCCTCGGCGGTCGCGCCCCCGCGGATCGCCTCGCGGGCCGTGGCGATCAGCTTGGCGACGCGCTGGGCGGGCGCGGCCACGTGCGGCTCTATCGTGATCAGCTCGCGCGGGTCGCGCAGCGCGGCGACGAGCAGTTCGTCGGGCGTACGGGGCGGCAGCGGCAGCTCATCCACGACCGCCCGCCCATCGCCGACCGTCTCACCGGCCCGCGTGTCGTCGCCGTGGCGACGGCTCCCTGCGGCGTGCTGGGCGTACGCCTCCTGCTCGGCCACCCGCAGGGCGCGCCGCAGCCGCCGCACGCCGATGGCGTCGCTTTCCCCGATCGGGCCGATGAGCAGCTCCTCCGCCGTGCCGACGTCGAGCCGCTGTGGCCGGGCCGCCACGCTCAGCACGGTGATCAGCGGGCGTACGCCGGGTTCGCGGATGAGCGGCACCTCGTCGCCCGCGACCACGACCGGCACGCCCGCGCTGAGCAGCGCCCGGCGCAGCACCGGCACCAGGCGGATCGCCGACCGCACCAGCACCGCCATGCGCGACCACGGCACGCCGTCGAGCAGGTGGGCGCGGCGCAGGGTGTCGGCGACGACGGCGGCCTCCTGGCTCTCGCTGTCGGCGAGCACCACCCGCACCTCGCCGGGCGCGGTGCCCGGCACGGGCTCAAGGTCGCGATGACCGGCCCGGTCCTCGGAGTGGCCCGGCGGCACGGGCAGCCTGCGCGCCACGCGCCGGGAGGCGGCGAGCAGTTCTGCGCCGCTGCGGCGGCACACCCGCAGCGCGATGACCGGCGCCTGCTCGCCCGCGCGGGTCCGGAAGCGCTCGGGGAAGTTCATGATGCCGCGCACGTCCGCGCCGCGGAAGCCGTAGATCGACTGGTCGGGGTCGCCGACGGCGATCAGGTCGCGGCCGTCGCCCGCGAGGCGGCGCAGCAGCTGCTCCTGGGCCGGGTCGGTGTCCTGGTACTCATCGACGAACACCACGTCGTACGCCGCGCGCTCACGCCGCAGCACCTCGGGGTCGTCGAGGTGGGCGACGGCGGCGCGGATCAGCTCGGCGTAGTCGAGCGTCGGCACCGGGTCGAGGTCGAACCGGGTGGCGTAGCGGAAGGAGAACTCGCCCGCCGCCACCCAGTCCTCCCGGCCGTGGCGGCGGCCCAGCTCGATCAGATCGTTGCCGTCGAGGCCGCGCTCGGCCGCGCGGGCGAGGAAGTCGCGCAGCTCCTCGGCGAACCCGCGGGTCTTGAGCAGCTCGCGCATGTCGGCGGGCCAGTGCGGCGCGCCCTCCTCCAGCTCGCCGTGCAGCAGCCGACGCACCTCAAGCAGTTGCTCGGGGCCGGTGAGCAGGCGGGGCGGGGGCTCGCCGGCGAGTACGGCCCGGCGGCGCAGCAGGGCGTGCGCGTAGCTGTGGAAGGTGAGCGCCAGCGGCGTCTTGGTGGTGCGGCGCATGCGAGCGGTGATGCGATCGCGCAGCTCGCCCGCCGCCTTGCGGCTGAAGGTGAGCACGAGGATGCGCCCGGGGTCCACGCCACGCCGTTCGACGCGATGCGCGACGCTCTCCACGATCGTGGTGGTCTTGCCGGTGCCGGGCCCCGCGAGCACGAGCAGCGGGCCGCCCGGATGCTCCACGACCGCCCGCTGGTGCTCGTCGAGCACGGGAGCGGGCCCCCGCCCCATGCCCCCGGGCCGCACCAGGCGGTAGGTCTGACCACTCACGGCTCACTATTCCAGCAGATCACAGCCGTTGATCGTGCAACATCCAACGAGCTGCGGATCACGTTATCGCCGCGATCACCTGCGTACCGGGACGACACGCCGCCCGACGACCAGGCCGATTACCCGCGAATCGCCGCCTTTGGCCCCTCGAACGCCCGCGCCGGACAAATCCGTCAGGGCTGCCCGAAGACGTGATCGACCAGGCGCAGGGTGGCCTTGCCGTCGTCGTGGGGGGCGTGCAGGCGGACGAATGCGGCGTAGCGGTCGGCGTACTCGGCGGTGACGGTGTCCAGGGAGCGGAGGGCGTCGACGACGTCGGACTGCTCGAAGAGCAGCGGGCCGGGGGCCTCGGTGGCCAGGTCGAGGTAGAGGCCGCGGTTGGCGTCGTAGCGCTGCAGGTCGGGGGCGAACAGGATGACGGGCTTGCCGGTGACGACGAAGTCGAACATGACCGCCGAGTAGTCGGTGATCAAAACGTCCGCGACCAGCAGCAGCTCCGCGATGTCGGGGTACGTGGTGACGTCGAGGGCGAAGGCTCCGTGGCCGGAGCCGCTCGACTTGGCCTTGGCCTTCGCCACGGCGGCCCGGCGGGCGAGCAGTTTGGGGGTCGGTTTGCCGGTGGTGGCGGGCGCGGGGGCGACCGGCAGGGATTCGGCGGCCATCGCCCTGGCGGCGGCCGAGTCGGGGGCGGCCAGGCCCGGGGCCGACGGGTAGGCCTGCAGCGGATGGCCGCGTACCAGCAGGACGTGGTCGTAGCCGAGCGCCTTGCGCATCTCGACCAGGTCGAAGCGCACCGAGCTGTTCTTGCGGTCGTTGTCGCGCGAGGTGGGCGCGTACAGCACGAGCTTCTTGCCCTCGGGCACGCCCAGCCTGCGCCGGATCGCCGCCGCCAGGTCGTCGCGGTCGCCGACGGCGATCAGGTCGTTGCGCGGCAGGCCGCTCTCCAGCATCTCGCCGTCGTAGGCGAACGCGCGGCGCAGGATCGCCCCCGCCCAGGGGCTCTGCGCGACCAGCAGGTCCCAGTTGCGCACCTCGGCGGCCTGCCGGTGCCAGACCGGCGGCTTGGGGTCGCGGGCCATGTGCGCCTGGTCGTTGCCGATGCGCTTGAGCGGCGTGCCGTTCCAGGTCTGCACCACCACCTGGTCCTCGCGGGCGCGGAACCAGGTGGGCAGCGCGGAGTTGGTCACGATGTACCGGGATCGGGCCAGCGCCTCGTAGTGCTCCCGGCCGCCCTCGCGGACCACGCGCGGGGTGATCCCGGGCCCAGAGCCCAGCATGGCCGAGTCCGGCGGGATGAACGCGCCGTCGCGCACCACCCAGATGTGCTCGCGGTCGTCGCCGCGGCGCAGCCGCTCCTCGTACACCGCGCGCGGGTTGTCGGCGTAGAAGCGGCCGTCGAAGCTGACGTAGACGGTCGCGTCGCGCGGCTCGCGGGTGCGCTCGGCCGGGTAGAAGACGCGGCGCAGCGCCCAGTTGCCCGCCGCGCCCTTCTCGTCGTCGGGGATGCGCTCGGCCGCCACGATCATCGGTACGTCGAACCGGGTGGACTCCACCTGGTAGGTACGGCCGTCCACCTCGACCGGCGACTCGTCCAGGGTGGCCAGCGCGGCGTGGTCGAAGCGCACCGGCACGCTGATCGGACGGCCCCTGGCCAGGCCGTTGACCGTCAGGCTCCAGGGGCCGGACGGCAGCGGCACGGTGCCGCCGAAGCGGGGCATGGCGCCGGGGGCGAGCCGTGCCGAGAAACGGGGGCCGCGGCGTTCCAGCGGGATGTGGAAGGTGAGGCCGGAGGTGTGGCGCAGCACCAGCTCGCGCGGGCCGGGGTCGGGGTCGGGGTAGTCGCCTTCCAGGGTGAGGGTGCCGTCCCGCCAGGTGGCCGAGGTGATGAAGGGGCGGATGCGGTGCGCGGCGATGGTCACGCGGTCGCGGCGGTCGCGGAGCACGGTGATCTCGCGCTCGCCGATCGTCAGGCGGGCCTCGGCGTCCCCGGTGAGCTGCACCGTCGCGGCGGGCAGGCCCTTGGGCTCCACCCACAGCCGGCGCACCTCGCGCTCCTTGAGCAGGGTCTGCGCGGGAAGCGTCAGGCGGAACCGGGTGCCGCCGTCGACCGGGGTGAAGTCGGCGGCCACGCGGTAGCCGCCGAGCCGGGCCCGGCCCTTCTCGAACGGACGGCCCGGCAGGAAGCCGACCAGTTCCACGGTGTCGGAGTCGTCCTCGCCGCCGGTGAGGCGGGCCGACAGCAGCTCCGCCCGGGTCGGCTGCAGCACGACCTGGAGCGCCCGGTCGGAGGTCCACACCGGGCGCACCCAGAGGCCGGGCTTGAGCTCAAGGCCGTCGGGGCGCTCGGTACGGCCCGGCGTCGGGCCGCGCAGCGGGCCGGTGGCGCGGGCCATCCGGCTCCAGATCACGATCTCGGTCCGCCAGGTGGTGGTGTCGCGGACGATCGCGCGCCCGCGCAGCAGCCGCTTCGCGCCGCGGACCACCGCCCGGATCCCAGCCCGCCAGCGCAGCGAGAACGGCCGCAGCTCGGCGGTGAAGCCCGCCCAGTCGTAGTTGCAGCCGGGCTCGGCGGCGCCGTGGGTGGCCTGGGGGCGGTGGATGCGGGTGGTGCGCAGCGCGATCGGCGGCAGCCAGCGCGGGCCGTACAGGACGACGGTGGCCCGGTTGAAGCGGCGGCTGCGCACCGACAAACCGGCCAGGTACGCGTGGCCGGTGATCCGCAGCCGGCCGTCCTCGCCCCACGAGATGTCGTCCACCTGCGTGACCGGGACCAGGTCGGCGCGGCGCAGGCGCAGCAGCCGGGGCTCGGCCGGCACGGGCAGCTCGGCGTACCAGCGCAGGCCGCGGCGCACCCGGCGGGACGGCTCGGCCTCGGCGGCGGCGAGCTTGGCCAGGTCCTCGCTCTCGGCGAGTTCGGTCGGGTCGCGCGTCTCGATCAGGTGGTAGGCCAGGCGGCGCCCGACGGGCAGGTTGAGTTTGACCCGGGGCTCGACGGTGGCGAGAAAGGGGCGCAGCGCGTCGATCGCCTCCCGCCGCCGCTCGGGGCCGCGCTTGGCCGCGCTGTCGAGCCGCGCGCCGAGCGGCCCGGCGAGCACCTCGGCGTGCAGCCGGCGGCGTTGCCCGCGGGAGAGACCGGAGGCGTCGACCGCGGAGGCGAGCCCCTCCAGCGCCTCTCCCCGGTCGAACAGGTCCTGGACGGCCCGCAAGCGCTCGGCGAACACGTCGCCTGGGCGCGCGGACGTCGCGCCGGTGGGCATGGAGAGGCACCACCTTTCCGGAAAGGCTCGGCTATACCGGTATTCCAACGATGGTAATGCCGTTCAGCGTGAGCTTCCGTCCCAGCGTGCCACACGCATGTCCGCCCGCTCTCCGCGTAACGGCGTTCCCTCCTCCCGCCACCTGGCCAGACACTGCCGTTCGTGACCGGGCGGAGGCGTTCCGTCCGCGCGGATGACACGCCACCAGGGGACCGCGCCGCCGTAGGTGGACATCACGCGGCCCACCTGGCGGGGGCCGCCCTCACCGAGGTACTCGGCGATGTCGCCGTAGGACATCACCTTGCCGGGCGGGATCCGCTCGACCACCTCAAGCACCCGCTCGACGTAGTCCGGTCTCACCGCCACCCCTCACTGAGGCCCCTCACTGGGGCCCCTCATCGGGTCCCTTTTATTCGCTCCACTGCGCCGGGCCGATGGCCAGGATCTCCTCCATCTTGCCGAACTCGAACACCGAGGAACCACTCACCTGCTCCACCACGCCGTCACGCACGCGGTAGACCTCCCCGTCCTCGCCCACCAGACGCGCGCCCAGCACGTCCGACAGGCGGACCAGCTGGGCCACCTGCCAGTCCGACAGCGGCTCGCCGGTGAGCGCTCCCGTGGCCCCTGCGCCAGCCTGACGCCAGGCGGCGACCACGTGTACCCCGTCCTCGTGGCGGGCGACGATCTCGCCGGACTCCTGTGACCCGCGCACCCCGAAACCCGCTTCGGCCACCGACGGTTCGGCGAGTTCCGCGTAGGCGAGCGGCGACTCACGCTCAACGCGCAGCTCGTACCCCATGAGCCGCGACCTTAGCGAACCATCCGCGCCCGCCGGTGCCGGAAAAGCCCCGATCGACGAGAAGCAGCCGAAACGCTCCCAAACAGCGTCTAAATCGCGCCCGAATCGCATCCGACGCGTGATCAACGACGGTCGGTACGCCGCATCAGGATGATCAGCGCGCCGGAGAAGGCGACCAGGCCGAGCGCCACGCCCACGCCGTAGGCCCACATGCGGAAGGGGTCGGGCCCGGGGCGGGACGGTCCCTGCGAGGGCGGCTGGTCGCCGAAGCGGTACTCCTTGTCCACCGGAACGCCGTCCCGGTAGGCCGCGAGCGTCGCGGCCCGGTCGAGGGCGGCCGCCGCGTCGACCACGCCGAAGCCGGACCGGTCGTCGTATCCGGATTCCAGACGGCCCCGCGCCGTCGAGGTGAGGGCCCGGGAGATCAGCTCGGGACGCAGGGTCGGGTGCTTGGCCTTGATCAGCGCGACCACGCCGGCCACCAGCGCGGCCGAGGCGTCGGTCGAGGAGACCTTGTCGTACCCGCCGCCGGGCCGCGCCGCGGGCACCTCGACGCCGGGGGCGGTGACAAGGACCGACAGGTTGTCGCTGCTGAACTCGGCCACCGCGCCGCTCTTGTCCACCGCGCCCACGCCCACCACGCCGGTGTAGCCGGCCGGGAAGCGCCAGTACGAGGTGCCCGTCGACCGGCTGGACTCGCTCGCGCCGTCGTCGCCCACCGCGGCCACCACCGGAACGCCGCGGGACAGGGCGTAGGCGACCGAGTCGCTGTCCAGGCGCTGCGCGCCGTACCGGCCGCCGGGGACGGCGATCACGGTGGCACCGTGGTTCACCGCGTAGCGGATCGCGCGGGCCATCGCGCTGTCCTCGACGCCGAGGCCCGGCGGCATCATCCGGCCGGTCACCTCGACCGTCACCGGGATCGACAACAGGCGCGCCTCGGGCGCCACTCCGGACAGCGCGCCGTCGCGGCCCGACCCGGCGATGAGCGAGGCCATCCGGGTGCCGTGCGCGCCCACCGGGGACTCCAGGTCGCCGAAGACGAAGCCGGACAGGTCCGGGCCCTCGGTGAGGCGGCCCTTGAGCTCCTTCAGCGACGGCTGCACCTTGGTGTCCAGCAGCGCCACGGTCACGCCGGCGCCCTTGGTCGACTCCCAGGCCTTCTCGACGTTGAGCGCGTCGAACACCCACCGCTGCTCCTTGCGGATCTCGGCGGCGTCCGCCGAGGCGGGGGCGGCGGCCGGGAGCAGCACGAGGGCGCACGCCGCCAGGACGGCCAGCGGTTTGGCCAGCGGTCCGGCGAGCGGTCCTGAAAGCGATGATCCGGGCGGTCGTCTCAGCACACGTTCCCCTGGGTGCAGCGCGGTACGTCGGGCGGCTGGCCGAGGGCGCGGGCGATCCGCCCGCCGATCGACTGGGCCACCGGCCACAGCTCGCTGTGCAGGATCTCCTCCGGGGGCACCTGCTGGCGGGTGCGGCCGTCGGCGTAGCCGGAGGCGGTGAAGACGATGTACGGCCCCGCCCCCACCCAGGCGGTCCGCTGCCGCTGCGCGGCCCCGAACGACTCGGTCACGGTGCCGGGGAAGGACACCGGGCGCACGCCGACCCGGTCGTCCACCGGCAGCTTGGCCGCCGCCACGACTCTGGACTCCTCATCGCGCAGCACGGCCACGCCGACCGTGATGGCGTAGGTGGCGGACTGGTCGACGTAGGTGGCGCGCAGCAGGGTGCGGCAGCCGTACCCCTCGAGCACCTTGGCGACCGGGGCGTCGAGCCCGGCCCGGCAGCTCGCCTCGGGGGCGATGCCGACCCGGCGGGCGAGGCGCTGGGAGCGGCCCAGGCCGATGTACTCCACCTCGTCGGGGAAGACCATGGTGGCCGGCCAGGAGTGCCAGCGGCGGGCCACGTCCTGGCGGACGTACTCGGCGCGCTCGGCGTCGGTGAGCGGCCGGGACCTGGTCTCCTGCAGCAGGCCGACGGCGCCGAGCAGGACGTTGGTCGCGGCGATCACCAGGACGACGCTCACCAGCGACAGGAACAGGCCGCGGCGGCGCACCCCCTGCCGCAGCTCCTCCTGCTCGCGGGCGGCCTGCGCGGCGGCGGCCGAGCGCCGCCCGCCGAGCCAGGACCGACCGGCCGTGCCCGCGCCTGCCCGTGCCGCGCCCGCGCGCGGCCCGGCGGACGCGCCCAGATTGGGTGTCCTGACTCCTGAGGCGCGCACGGGCCAGGGCGCGCCTCGTCTGGCCTTTGCGCCGGTGCCCGCCGCCCTGGGCGCCGGGCCTTTCCCCGTGCGCTTGCCGGGCGGCTCAGGCTTCATAACTATGATGCTACGTCGTTAACGCGGCTCGATGTGGTTCCGGTACCTCTTGTGGTATTTGTTCTTCTTTTCGTTTTACGCGGCGTAACAGGATGAACATCACGCTCAGACAGACGAGCGCGCCCACCCCCGCAGCCGCCGCGACGCCGGTGTAAAAGGTGATCTCCCGCTGGTCGCGCCGCACCACCTGGATCGGGCCGGTGTCGAGCCGCGGCACGCCCGCGCCCGGCTTCACCGGCTTGGCCGGGTCCTGTACGCCCGGACCTGTGGCCGTGAGCCGGTGCCGCGCCAGCACGGCCGCCTGACGCAGCGCCAGCGCCGCGTTCACCACGCCGAACCCGGTGCCGGGGTCGTAGCCGCCGGCCGGTCGGCGGCTCACGCCCGCGGTGATCGCCTGCACGACCAGCGCCGGGGACATCCGCGGGTACCGGGACTTGATCAGGGCGGCCACCCCGGAGACCAGCGCGGTCGCCTGCGAGGTGCCGCGCCCGACCCAGTACTCGTCGCCGGGGCCCGCGCCCAGGATGTCCACGCCCGGCGCGGCCACCGTGACCAGCGAGTTGCGGTTGGAGAACGACGCACGGTGCAGCCCCTTGTCGGCCGCCGCCACCGAGATCACCCCGGGGAAGGACGCGGGATAGGAGTAGGGCGCGTTGCGGCGGCCCGCGCCCTCGTTGCCTGCGGCGGCGACGAGCACCACGCCCTTGGAGATCGCGTAGCTGATCGCGGCGCGTTCGGCCCGGGTGGGCTGGTCCTTGGAGATCGACATGTTGATGACGTCCGCGCCCCGGTCCACGGCGTAGCGGATGCCGCGCGCCACGACCCGCTCGTAGCGCGCCTCGGAGTTGAAGACGCGGAAGCCCGGCTCCTCGTCCTCCAGGATCACGCGCACCGACAGGATCCGGGCCTGCGGCGCCACGCCGATCACGCCGTCGCCGCGGCCGGGGCCGTGACCGTGCCCGGCGATCAGCGAGGCCATGTAGGTGCCGTGCAGCCGGCGCGGCGCGACGCCGGGCGGGTTGGCGCCGACGGTGAAGTCCCTGCCGGTGACGACCGAGCCCGCGAGGTCGTGGTGCCGGGGGTCCACGCCCGAGTCGAGGACGGCGACCGTCACCCCCTTGCCCCGGGTGACGCGCCAGGCCTGCTCCACGCCGAGGGTGCGCAGCACCTCCGCCTGGCTGCCGCGTACCTGGTCGGCCCGCGCGGTCCCCGGCGTGAACGCGGTCACCGCCGTCAGGAGCGCGACCAGAACCGTCGCCAGGGCCGTGACCGAGCGCATGGTTGAGCGCGCGGGGCATGTGGCGCTGCGGGCGGGCACCACCTGGGGCACGGCCGCCCGCCGTTCGCGTGGTCCGGTCGTCTCGCGGGTCAGCACAGCCACTCCTCGGCCGCGCAGTCGAGCCGCGCCGGGGTGACCAGGGTGCGCAGCACCCCGTCGGCGAGGTCCGTGGTGAAGGCGAACAGGGTCGCCCGCTGCCGTCCGACGGCCCGCGCCGGGCGGCCGTCCACCTGCCCGGCCGTCACCGCCACCACGTACGGCCCGGCCTGCCGCGCGTAGCCGTGCTGACGTCCCGCCGCCGTGAACCGGTCGGTCACCGTACCGGGGAAGGCGAGGGCGCGCAGGCCCGGCGACGGCCGTCCGGCGCGGGGGAAGGCGGCGTACGCCGCGGCGGCGGACGCCGAGTCGGGGAAGGCCGCGACGCCGATGGTGACGACCACCCCTTGGAGGGCGTCGAGGTAGGTGGCGCGCAGCACGGCGCGGCAGTGCGCGGCGCGCAGCGGCGCCCGCAGCCGGGCGTCCACGGCCGCCGCGCACTCGGTGCGGGAGGAGACGCCGACCCGCCGCGCCCGCTCGGAGCCCCCCTGTTCGGTGACGTACGACAGCGTCGGCGGGAAGATGCGGTCGGCGGGCCACACCTGCCATCGCCGGGCGATCTCGTCGGCGGTGGCGCGCTGGATCTCGGCGGCGTCCGGCCCGCGGGTCATCTCCGCCCCGGCCGTGCTGGCGGCGATCCCCGCGACGACCGCGCAGAGCAACGCGAGCACGGCGGACACCACCACGGCGGGCCAGGCGCGCGAACGGGACCGCGACCCGCCCCGCGCCGGGCGCGGCGGAGCGCCGCCCGGCTTATCCGGCGCGGGAGGCTCCGGCGGTGGCGGGTACGGCGGTGGCGGGTACGGCTCACGCGCGAAGTCCGGCGGGTCGTACGGTCCGCGCGGCTCCACGATCGCGCCGTTCGGCTCGACGAGCCCGGGCGAGGCGACGGTCCGCTCGAACGGCGCGAAGCCCTCGCGGGATCGCGGGGGCGGCTCGAACGACGGCGGGTACGGCCCGCGCGCCCCCACGGTCACCTGGTCGTACGGCCCGTGCGCGGCCGCGGACGCCCTGCCGCCCGGGGGCAGGCGCGGCTCGGCGGGTGGCCGAACGCCAAACCCCCCGATCTGCCCGCTCTGCTCGCCCACCTGCACGACTCTAACCGCGCTTGCCGCTCGTCATCTGGCGATCCGTCCCGATTGTTCCCAAGAGGCTTGACACCACGGAGTGCGGAAAGTACTTTCCAGTCAAGAAAGTAAAGTACTTTCCAAGACGGAAAAAGCAAGGGAGGACCCCATGAACATCAGCCCCGACGACGCGGCCCGCGCGCTGGCCGACGTCAAGCACACCCAACACACCGCCCTGCGCTCCGCGCCCCCGATGTTCCCCTCGTGGTACCTCGGCGCCGTATGGATCGTCGTGACCGGGATCCAGTTCGCCACCGAGGTCCTGTCCGGGCCCGCCGCCGTGATCGGCGTCATCGTCGCGCTGATCGCCCTCTTCGCGTCCGTGATCAAGTTCATCCGCGACGTCAACACCATGTCCCTGCGGCCGCACCGCTCGATCGTCGATCCGTGGGCGTGGGTCGGCTTCAGCGCCTGGCTCATCGCCACGATCGGGCTGTCCTTCGCCTTGCTCGCCGCCTTCATCGCGGTCGGTTTCCCCTATCCCCGCACGGGCTGTACGCTGCTGACCGCTGTGGTCGTCCTGTTCACCGCCCCGTGGCTCCCGCGCTGGATGACGATGCGCACCGCTCGCCGTTTGGCGACGCCCCAGACGACCACCGGACCCGTCGACACGGAGCCGGCCGCGCAATGATCGAGACACCTGAGCCCGAAGCACACGAGCTGAACCCGGTGATCCACGCCCCGACCCGGCTGCGGATCGTGGCGCTGCTCGCCGCCACGGAGGAGGCCGAGTTCGCCCTCGTCCGCGACAGCGTCGGCGTCAGCGACTCGGTGCTGTCCAAGCAGGCCGCCGCGCTGGAGGCCGCCGGATACGTGAGGGTGCGCAAGGGACATGTCGGCAAACGACCCAAGACCTGGTTCAGCCTCACCAAGGAGGGACGAGCGGCGTACGCCGGGCACGTGGCCGCCCTCCAGGCGATCGTCACCGGCTCCGGCCTCACGGTCCTGCCCAAGTGAGACCCCCACAGACGCCGCCCCCGGCACCACCGCCCCGACACCACCGCCCCGGCACCACCGCCCCGACACCCCAGCTCAGACACCACAGCCCGAACACGACCGACCCCGCACCGAGAGATCTCGGCGCGGGGTCGATGTGTTTTCGCCCGGCGGGCCCGCCGTCAGTAGGTCGGCAGGCTCGGGTCCACTGACTTGATCCAGCTCAGCACGCCGCCGCCCACGTGCACGGCGTCCGAGAACCCGGCGTTCTTCACCACCGCGAGCGCCTCGGCGCTGCGCGCGCCGGACTTGCAGTGCAGCACGATCTTCTTGTCCTGGGGCAGCTTCTCCAGGGCCGAGCCGTTGATGAACTCGCCCTTGGGGATCAGCACCGCGCCCGGGATGCTGACGATCTCGTACTCGTTCGGCTCGCGCACGTCCACCAGGAAGATGTCGTCCCCGCGGTCCTGCATCTCCTTCAGCTCCAGCGCCGTGATCGTGGAGCCCTGGGCCGCCTGCTGCGCCTCGTCGGACACCACGCCGCAGAACGCCTCGTAGTTCTCAAGCAGCGAGGTCACCGTCGGGTTCTTGCCGCACAGCACGCACTCGGGGTCCTTGCGGACCTTGACGTCGCGGTACTTCATCTCCAGCGCGTCGTAGATCATCAGCCGGCCCACCAGCGGGTCGCCGACCCCGGTGATCAGCTTGATGGCTTCGTTGACCTGGATCGACCCGATCGAGGCGCACAGCACGCCGAGCACGCCGCCCTCCGCGCAGGACGGCACCATGCCGGGCGGCGGCGGCTCGGGGTAGAGGCACCGGTAGCACGGCCCGTGCTCGGCCCAGAAGACGCTCGCCTGGCCGTCGAAACGGTAGATCGACCCCCACACGTACGGCTTGCCGAGCAGCACGGCCGCGTCGTTGACCATGTAGCGCGTGGCGAAGTTGTCGGTGCCGTCGACGATGAGGTCGTAGCCCGAGAAGATGTCCATGACGTTGTCGGTCGTGAGCGCCACGTTGTGAATGATCACGTTGACGTGCGGGTTGATCTCCCGCACCGTCGCCGCGGCCGACTCGGCCTTGAGCTTGCCGACGTCGGACTGGCCGTGGATGACCTGGCGCTGGAGGTTGGACTCATCGACAACGTCGAAGTCGATCACGCCAAGCGTGCCGACGCCCGCCGCCGCCAGATACATCAGGGTCGGCGATCCAAGGCCGCCCGCGCCCACACACAGGACCTTGGCGTTCTTGAGCCGCTTCTGCCCGGCCATGCCGACATCGGGAATGATCAGGTGACGTGAGTAGCGGCGGACCTCGTCAACGGTCAGCTCTGCGGCCGGCTCTACCAGCGGTGGCAACGACACTGTTCTACGCTCCCGTTTCGGGGGAATCCCTCGTGAATCGACCAGCCGCGCGGGCACGGCGGGCCGATATGAGAGACAACCTAACCCTGCCTGCTTGGCATTCCCCACGAGGGTATGCGACGTACGCCACATCCCCTTACTAGCCGTCTGGGCGATTTTTCATTACGCGTCTTGGCGTACGGCGTCCTGGCGGGCGTCCCGGGCGCGGGCGTGGTCGATCAGGGCGCGGACCTCGCGGGCCACCACCTCGGGGTACTCCATCTGCGCCACGTGCGCGGCGTGCGGCAGCACCACCAGGCGCACGTCGGGGAAGGTGCGGGCGGCGCGGATCGCCGTGCGGGCGTGCACGAGCCGGTCGTGTACGCCGTGCACGACGAGGGTGGGGGCCTGCACGCGCGCGGCCTGACGCCACAGCGAGTCGCCGCCGTCGCCGCGCCGCCGGTACTCCTCCAGGTAGGCCCGGATGTACTCGCTGGCCAGGCCGCGGGCCGAGCCGACCAGGGAGGCGCCGGTGTGCGGCAGTTCGTCGCGGCGGATCAGCTCGGCCACGGCGTCCTTGAGGCGCAGCGGGTGCACCCGGGTGGCGTCGGCGTAGCACATCGCCATCGTGGCCTTGATCCGCCGCTCGGCGGGCAGGTGACGCAGCCGGCCGACGACCCACTCGCCCAGGCCGGGGGTGGCGGAGAAGGCCACGCGGGCGGGGCCGTACCGGGGGGTGAGATCGGGCAGCGCGGGCGAGACGAGGGTGAGCGTGCGCACCAGGTCGGGGCGGGTCGCGGCCACCCGCACCGACACCGCGCCGCCCAGGGAGTTGCCGAACAGGTGCACCGGCCCGGCGCCCTGCTTGAGCGCGACGTGCTCGACGAGCGCGATGACGGCCCGCGCGTGCGCCGAGATGGAGTAGTCGCCGTCGGCCGGGGCGGGCGAGTATCCGGCGCCGGGCAGGTCGAGGGCGTATCCGGTCATGGTCCCGGACAACTCGCCCATCAGGTCGGTCCAGTTGGTCGCCGAGCCGGCCAGGCCGTGCACGAAGACCCCGGCCTCGTCCGGGCCCGCGGGAGTCGATCGCACATGGACGGCCGTGCCGTCAAGTTCGAGAACCTTGCCCGGCCAGTGCGCGATCGGCTCGTTCATCGCCCGTTTCCCTCCGGTTCGGTGGCTGGTTCTGTCATAAGCCGTACCTAATGGGCGGCACGGGGGCAAGCGACCACGACGGCGCGTCCCCGCCCGCGTGGCTCGCCGAGGGCGCGCACGCGCCGCCAGGTCAAGCAGTGATCGCCGCCACGCCACCCACCTCTCAACAACTCTCCGTATTCAGAAGATCTCAGGGCGTATCGGTTTTTTTCTACACGAGTACGGACATTACGCACATAGCCCCCCTCGAACACGAGGAGTGACGATGAAATTCCAGCGTCTCGCTAGCACGCTCGCCGCCGCGGCCCTCGCGGGTGGTGGCGCGATCACGATGGGCGCCGTGACGGCCGCCCCCGCTTACGCGGACGGCGGCGGCTCCTTCGGCCACCACGGGTTCGGCCACCACCACGCGTTCGCGGGAGGCGCGAACCTCTGCGTCGCCAAGGCCGTGAAGAAGTACGTCAAGAAGCGCGGCGGCGGCAAGTTCGGCCGTTACTTCGGCGGACACCGCGGCCTCGTGGTGAGGAAGGTCGCCAAGAGGTACGTCAGGTGCGCCTCCTGGCACCGTCGCCACCACAGCGCGCACTTCAGGTTCGGCCACCACAGGTTCTTCGGCCACCACAAGGGGTTCGACCACAAGGGCTTCGATCACGAGGGCTTCGGGCACAAGGGCTTCGGGCACAAGGGCTTCGACAACTGGGACTGGTGACCGGCGCACGCGCTGAGCCCGATGTGAGCGGGTCCCTCGGCCACCAGGCCCGGCGACCCTGAGCACCAACGTCGTGGCGCCCGACGACGGCGCCACGACGTTCATCTTTCCGGGCGTCTTCGCCACCGACCAGGCGATACGCGCCCGCGCCGATCTACGCGGATCCGCACGGTCCGATCACTACTCCCGACGGCCGGTACGCCGAGAGCCATGATCCCGAGGCTCTCGGCGTACCGCTGCATCGGGACCGGTCGGGCTCGCCCCGGGGTCGGTCCGCCGCAAGCCCGCGCGGCGTCGCGGCGGCGGCCTAGGCCGTCTTGCGGGTACGGCGCCGCGGAGCGGCCTTGTCCTTCTCCGCCTTCTCGGCCTTCTCCGCCTTGGCCGCCTTGGCCTTGCCGGCCTCCTTCGCCCCGGCCTTGGCGGCCTCCTTGACCGGCCGCTCGCCCTCCTCGGCGGCCCTGCCCTTCTTCGCGGCCTCGACGCTCGCCCGCAGCGCGGCCATGAGGTCGACGGCGGGCCCCTCCTCGGGCGCCCGCTCGGGCTGCACGACCTCCTTGCCCGCGACCTTCGCCTCGATGATCTCCTCAAGCGCCTCGCGGTAGGCGTCGTGGTACTGCTCGGGGTCGAAGTCCGCCGTCATCGTGTCGATCAGCGAGTTCGCCATCTGCAGTTCCTGGGCGCGCACGTCGATGTCCTCGCCGAGGAACCCGAACTCCGCCTCGCGGACCTCGTCCGGCCACAGCATGGTCTCCATCACGAACACGCCGTCGCGCACCCGCAGCACGGCCAGCGACTCGCGCTGACGCAGCGCCACCTTGACGATGGCGACCCGCCCGGACGCCTCAAGCGCGTCGCGCAGCAGCACGTACGGCTTGCTCCCGGTGGCCTCGGGCTCCAGGTAGTAGGACTTGTTAAACAGAATGGGGTCGATCTGCTCGGCCGGGCAGAACTGCAGCACGTCGATACGGCGCGAACTCGACAGCGGAAGCTGCTCGAAGTCATCGTCGGTGAGCACGACCATCTCGCCGGTGGGCAGTTCGTAGCCCTTGGCGATGTCGGCGTACTGCACCTCCTCGCCGTCGAGGCTGCACACCCGGCGGTACCGGATGCGCCCGCCGTCCTCCCGGTGCACCTGGTGGAAGGCAACGTCCTTCTGCTCGGTCGCCGAGTACAGCTTCACGGGGATCGTGACCAGCCCGAACGAGATCGCGCCCTTCCATATGCTGCGCATCGTTCCTCCCGCCTGATCGCGCCCCCGCTTACTGGGCAGGTACCCGATATGACCCGGGCAATACCGGAAGAGGGGGAGTCATGACCAAACGGGTACATGTGAACGTCGATGGTCGAGATCTCACGCTCAGCAATTTGGAAAAGGTTCTTTATCCCGATACCGGATTCACCAAGGCCGAGGTGATCGACTACTACTCGCGGATCGCCCCCGTGCTCCTCCCCCACCTCGCCGGGCGTCCGCTGACCGTCAAACGTTTCCCCAACGGCGTCGCCGGCGGCTCCTTCTTCGAGAAAAACGTGCCCGACCACGCCCCCGGCTGGGTACGGCGCGCCACCATCGCCGTGCCCGGCAGCACCAAGGACCGCGAGACCATCGACTTCGCCCTCGTCGACGACCTGTCCACGCTGGTCTACTACGCCAACCTGGCGGCCATCGAGCTGCACCTGCCGATGTGGCGGGTGGACCTCGCGGGCGCCCCCCTCGCCCCCGACACCCTCGTCTTCGACCTCGACCCGGGCGCCCCGGCCACGATCGTGGACTGCTGCCGGGTCGCCGGGCTCCTGCGCGACCTGCTGCGCGACGAGGGCCTCGACCCGCTGCCCAAGACCAGCGGCCGCAAGGGCATGCAGCTCTACGTCCCGCTGAAAGGTTCCGGCATCGCCGACACCTCGGCGTTCGCCAAGGCGATCGCCCGCCACCTGCAAGCCCTGCACCCCGACCGCGTCACCAGCGTGATGGCGAAGAAGGAGCGCCCCGGAAAGGTCTTCATCGACTGGAGCCAGAACAACCCGGCCAAGACGACGGTCGCGCCGTACTCGCTGCGGGCGAACTCCGCCCCCACCGTCTCCACCCCGCTGCGGTGGGACGAGGCCGGCGGATGCGACGACCCGCGCGCCATGATGTTCACCGCCGCGGACGTGCTGGACCGGGTGGCCCGCCACGGCGATCTGTTCGCCGCCGTGGCCGACGCCTGATCGTGGGTACGGGTGTGCTCATCGGCGGCGGCCGGGAATGGCCGTACTCTGGTGCGGAGTCCACCAAGGGCGCCCGGGGTGCCCGTGGCGAGGCGAGCCCGAGACCGAACGAGCCCGAAGCCGAGCGAGAGGGACGACAACATGTCGGAGATGGATGTGCGTGGAGACTCCTCCATCGGCGAGACCACGTCCGAAGAGCTCTCGATCGAGGCTCCGGAGGCGGACGCGGCCGAGCAGCAGCGGTCGCTGCGCGAGGAGGACCGAACCTGGCCTCAGCGCATCCCGCTGGAGGTGGATCCCGCCGACGCGGCCGAGCAGGAGCGGACCGTGGACCTCGATGAGGACGATTATCGCTGATCAGGATTACCCAGGCGATTACCGGCGCGTAGGATTGCGCCGGGCGCCCTGACCGCGTCCGCGCTCGCGCACTCGTGGGGGGAACCTGAGATCGTGAGGTCACGACGGTGACATCGCCGACATCGCCGTCGCGACCCTGTGATTGCGGTCCGCGTGGCCGGGCACCCTGGTCCTCGTGGGGCCGCGCGGAGCCTCCGCGCAGGATCCTGTGCGAGGGCCCCGCCGTACGCCCCGTTCTCGCAAGGAGACCGTCGTGACAGCTACCCCGGACGCCAGACCCCGGGGCACGCGGCTGCCCCGCATGGCAAGGCGCCGCCAGTTGCTCTCCGCCGCGCAGGAGGTGTTCGTCGAGCACGGATACCACGCGGCCGCCATGGACGAGATCGCCGAGCGGGCCGGGGTCAGCAAGCCCGTGCTCTACCAGCACTTCCCGGGCAAGCTCGAACTCTACCTGGCGCTGCTCGACCTGCACGTGGAGGACATGGTCGGCCGCATGCGCGAGGCGCTCGCCTCCACCACCGAGAACAAGCAGCGGGTACGCAACACCTTCCGCGCCTACTTCGACTTCGTCTCCACCCAGGGCGAGGCGTTCCGCCTGGTGTTCGAGTCCGACCTGCGCAACGCGGCCCCGGTACGGCAGCGCGTCGAGCGGGCCCTCCAGGACTGCGCCGAGATGATCAGCCAGGTCATCCAGGAGGACACCGGCGTCTCCAGCGACGAGGCCCACCTGCTGGGCGTCGGCCTGGTCGGCATGGCCGAGGTGAGCGCCCGGTACTGGATCAGCACCCACGGCTCCATCCCCAAGGACTCCGCCGAGCAGCTCATGGCCCGCCTCGCCTGGCGCGGCATCAGCGGCTTCCCCCGCACGACCTGACCGGCACCCCACAGGCCGTTTTCGCTTGGCGCGATCACGCCGCCCGCTCGCGCCGGGTGCGATGAGCATGGCGGTATCAGCGCTGCGAAGAGAAGGAGCACGATGGAAGTCAAGATCGGTGTGCGTTCGGTACATCGCGAGCTGGTGGTGGAGACCGACCTCACGCCCGACCAGGTGGAGACGGCACTACGCGACGCGCTCGGCGGTCAGGGCGTCTTCGCCCTGACCGACTCCAAGGGCAGGCGCGTCATCGTCCCCGTGAGCGCACTGGGATTCGTGGAGATCGGAGAGGACGAGCAGCGCCCCGTCGGCTTCGGCGCGCGCTAGACCCGCCCGGTCAGCCGGACCGGTAGGAACATCCGGGCGGGCGGCGGACGCGACGGGCGACGTGCCCGTCGCCCCGCCCCGGATCGACGTCCGGGCAGAGCGTGCTCCCCCTTCGCACAATGGCGCGCGTCCGTCGGCGGTCCCGCCGATATTCGGTCGTACAACGGCTGAAGGAATTGCCGTAGCGGCACGAGGCCCTCATGACAGCACGCTACAACCGCGACGTGCCTTCGCGCCGCACGATCCCACAGACGATCTGTCCGATTATGGTCCGGCTTACCGCCCCGGCTCACGGCCCCGGCGTCAGGCCGAGGGCGGCCATGCGCTTGCCGTGCGCCTCGGTGAGCCGGGCGAACATTCGGCCGATCTCCGGCAGGTCCTCCCCGTCGCCGGCCTCGACGAGCAGCGCCGCCAGCGCCGGACGCACCGCCGCCACCCGATGCGCCTGGCTCAGCGCCTCCCCGACCAGCCGCCGCGCCCACAGCGCCAGCCGCCCGCTCACCTTCGGGTCCGTCTTCAGCGCGGCCCGCACCCGCTCGACCGCGAACTCCGACCGCCCCTCGTCCGCGAGGGCCTCCTCCACCAGCGCCGCCGTGCCGGGATCCACCCGGCGCGCGGCCTCCCGGTAGAAGTCCATCGAGATCCCCGTGCCCACGTACGCCTTGACCAGGGCCTCCAGCCAGTCCGCCGGCCGGGTCTGGGCGTGCCAGGCGTCCAGGGCGTCCACGAACGGCGCCATCGCCTCCTCGGGGTCGACGCCCACCTCGGCGAGCCGGTCGCGCAGCAGCCGGAAGTGCCGGTGCTCGACCGCCGCGAGGTCGCTGAGCGCGGCCCGGTCGGTGAGCGAGGGGGCGAGCGAGGCCGCGTCCTCCGCGAGCCTGAGGAAGGCGGTCAACTCCGCGTAGGCGAGCACGCCCAGTAGATCCACGACGCCGGTTGGGGTATCACTCATGGGTGCAGACTAAACATGAGAGGGGAACATAAAGACATCGGTCCGCTGTTGTGGTATCGAGTACACTGCAATGTGAAAGTGCGACCGCACTGTGTTAATCCGGGGTTCGCGTCATCCCGGGGACTGTTCCCCGGCCCCCCGCGGACCTCCCGGAGCCCCAAGGAATGGCTCGACTCCACGGCGGTCGCTGGAACAGTTGAAGGCGTCACTCCGCGCGGACCCCACAGGGGGACATCACGGTGCAGGGTCCCGGAGGCCCGCCTTCGCAGAGGATTAGGCAGGCCAAGCTGACGACGTTCCGAGACCTCGGAGTCATACCGGAGATAGCCGATGCCCTCGCGACCGAGGGCATCACGACACCGTTCTCGATTCAGGAGATGGCGCTGCCGCTGGCGATCAGCGGTCAGGACGTCATCGGGCAGGCCCGCACCGGCACCGGCAAGACCTACGCCTTCGGCGTGGCGATGCTGCAGCGGGTGGGCAAGCCGCGCAAGAACCGCAAGAAGCCCAGGGGCCTGGTGGTCGTGCCGACGCGCGAGCTCGCCCTGCAGGTGACCGAAGACCTCGTCATCGCCGGCGGCAAGCTCGGCTCCCGGGTGCTGTCGGTGTACGGCGGGCGGGCCTACGAGCCGCAGGTGGAGGCGCTCAAGCTCGGCGTCGACGTGGTCGTGGGCACCCCGGGCCGACTGCTCGACCTGGTCAAGCAGAAGCACCTCGACCTCGGCCAGATCACCATGCTGGTCCTCGACGAGGCCGACCGCATGCTCGACCTGGGCTTCCTGCCCGACATCGAGCGCATCATCAAGCTCATCCCGGCCGAGCGGCAGACGATGCTGTTCTCGGCCACCATGCCCGGCGAGATCGTGGCCCTCGCCCGCCGGTACCTGAACCGGCCGACCCACGTCGCCGCGGACGACCCGGTGCAGGAGGCGGACGCCCGCCCGCAGACCGTGCAGCACGTCTGGCGGGTGCACCGGATGGACAAGATCGAGATCGTGGGACGGCTGCTGCAGGCCGAGGGCCGCGGCCTGACGATGGTGTTCTGCGAGACCAAGCGCGCCTGCGACATGGTCTCCGAGCAGCTCGTCGACCGCGGTTTCGCCGCCGCCGCCGTCCACGGGGACCTCGGCCAGGGGCAGCGCGAGCAGGCCCTGCGGGCGTTCCGCAACGGCAAGGTCGACGTGCTGGTCGCCACCGACGTCGCGGCGCGCGGCATCGACATCGACGACGTCACGCACGTGATCAACTACGACTGCCCGCAGGACGACAAGACCTACGTGCACCGGATCGGGCGCACCGGGCGGGCGGGCCGTACCGGCACGGCGGTGACCTTCGTGGAGTGGGAGGAGCTCACCCGCTGGAAGGTCATCAACAACATGCTGGGCCTCGGCTTCGCCGAGCCGGCCGAGACCTACTCCACCTCGCCCCACCTGTACGCCGACCTCGGCATCCCGGCGGGCACCAAGGGCGTGCTGCCGCGTGCGCTGCGGTCCCGCGCGGGCCTGGAGGCCGAGGAGCTCGAGGACCTCGGCGAGACCGGGCGGGTGCGCTCCCGGCGGCGCGACGACCGCCGGGACGGCTCCGCGGAGCGTCCCCGGCGCGAACGGCAGCGTCGCCGCACCCGTGGCGGCCGCCCCGCCGACGGCGCGGATGCCTCCGCCGCTCACGCCGCCACCGCTCATACCGTTAGTACCGTCGCAGAAACCCGCCGGTCCGCCGTCGCAGGCGCTCCCGGCGGCTCGATCAACGAGAAATCACCCGTGCCGGTCGTCACCGAGGAGGTCGAGGCGTTGCCGCCCAAGCGCACACGCCGGGGGGCCGACAAGGCGGCCCTCGCCGAGGCACTGGCCGACGCACAGCCGATGGCGGACTCCCGTGCGAGCGCCTTCGCGGGCGCCGGTCACGCGGACCGCACCGATTACGCCGATTACGGGGATCACGGGGATCACGGCGATTACGACGACGCCGACGCCGACGGGTTCTACGAGCCCGACGACGTGGCGCCGGCGCCGCGCCCCAGGCCGGAGCCGGAGCGCATCATCCCGCCGAGCCCGTTCACGGTGATCTTCCAGGCGCCGGACCTGGGCCCTGCCGCCGACGACGACTACGTCGCCCCGTCGGCCGCGACCGAGCGCACCCAGCGCCGCGGCAGGTCCTCCCGTTCCCGCTCCCGCCGCAACAACGGCTGATGGTTTTCGTCAAGGGCCGCGCCGTTCCCGGTCCGGCCCTTGACACGGGACACAGGCCCGGGGACCTGTTCAAACGGCGCACAGGTGCCGGTGAAGCGCCGGACACGTCCGCTTCGCAGCGTTCCGGCGACAATGGCCAACAACGCCGGGAACGGTATTGTGGTGCCACGTGAGTACGCCGCGCTTCCTGACGTTGCCTCCTGGGGTCAGCCCGATCCGGATCGAGACGCGCGTGGGGTGGTTCGCCGCTCTTGAGGCGCTGCCCGTCAGCGGGGTCGCCGAGCGATGGCCCGCGCTGCTGGTGCCGGGCTACACCGGCAGCAAAGAGGACTTCATCGCGATCCTGCAGACCCTCGCCCACGCCGGTCGGCGGGTGATCGCGATCGACCTGCGCGGCCAGTACGAGACGCCCGGCCCGGACGACCCCGCCGCGTACACCTGCGCCAGCCTCGGCGAGGACGTGGGCGCGGTGGCCACGGTGGTGGGCGAGGGCGAGCCCGTCCACCTGCTGGGCCACTCCTTCGGCGGGCTGGTGGTCCGCGAGACCGTCCTCGCCGGGGCCGCCAAGCCGGCCTCGCTCACCCTGATGAGCTCCGGCCCGCACAACATCGTGGGCCCGCGCGAGATCGGCGGACGCGCCCTGCTGAAGGAGCTGCCCGCCCTCGGCCTCGAACACCTGTGGACCAAGCGCCTGGAGCCCGAGGCGCTCAACGCCGGCGTCGGCGACGAGGTCCTCGCCTTCCTGCGCAAGCGGCTGCTGTCCAACAACCTCGTCGGCCTGCGCACCATGGGCGAGCAGGTCCTGTCCTGCCCCGACCGGGTCGCGGAGCTCGCCCACGCCGACGTCCCCAAGCTCGTCCTGTACGGCGAGCACGACGACGGCTGGCCGCCGCACCTGCAGGCCGAGATGGCCGCCCGCCTCAACGCCGAATGCGTGGTCGTCCCGGGAGCCCTGCACAGCCCGGCCGTCGAGGCCCCGGAGACCACGGCGGCGGCCCTCACGCGCTTCTGGAACGCCGCCGAGCAGCGCCTGGCCCACCACGCCTGAACGCGCGGGTTACCCGCGCCTCAGTCGGCGACCAGGTCCTCCTGGAGGCCGTCCCAGGGCTGCCGGGCCGTACCGACGGCCTGCCCTTCGGGGCAGTGGCGGCGGTAGTCGCACCAGGAGCAGAGGGGGCTCGGCCGCGGCGGGAAATGCGCGTCGATCTCCGCGGGGACCTCGGGCGGCTCCCCGGACCGGCCGGACGTCCCCGTGGCCGTCCCCGTGGCCGTCCGCGCGGATCGCGGGGCGCGGCGGGCGTCCGCGGACGCGCCGGCCCACGCGCGGTAGCGCTCGTCGGCCTCGGCCGCCTCGGCGGCGATGTCCTCGGCGCGGCCCAGGTGGCGGGCGAGGGACTCCTCCGTGTGCTCCCAGACGGCCACCGTACGGCTCGGCAGGTGGTGAAGCTCGACCCGGCGGCAGGGCATGCGCATCATGCGCGCGGAGGCGACCGCGTAGACGGCCAGCGCCAGGGAGGAGCGCGCGTCGTCGGAGGTCGGCGGGCGCCGCCCGGTCTTGTAGTCGACGACGACCAGTTCGCCGCCGCGGCGGTCGAGCCGGTCCACGCGCCCGGACACGGCGATGACGGCCGTCCGGGTCGCCACCGTGCGCTCCACGCCGAGCGGCTCGTCGGACGGGTCGAGCCCGGCGACGTACTCGATCACCATCTCCCGTGCGCGGTCGCGCCATCGCGCCGACTGCTCCTGGTCGCGGAAGCCCTCGGTGATCCAGCCGCTGCCGAGCAGCATGCCCGCCACGGCGGGGGTGCGCCGCTCGTACGGCTCCCGCCACCAGGCGGCCAGCGCGTTGTGCACCGACGCCCCCACGCTGTTGTGCGCCCACGGCGACCCCTTGGCGGGCGCCGGCCGGTCCAGGTAGGCGAAGCGGTAGCGGCGCGGGCAGTCGAGCCAGGCGTTCAGCCGCGACGGCGTGCACGAGTACAGGCGCCGCGGCATGCCCTCCAGGGGAAGCTGCACGCGCGGGCTACTCGTCGTCGAGCTTGAGCTTGATGCCGGCGGCGCGGGTGCCGTCCACGACGGGCACGTCCTCGCCGGGCGTGTCGGCCGTGCGGGTGAGCGACCCCGACACCCAGTCGTCGAAGTTCGGCTCCAGGTCCCCGATCGTGGTCTCCTCGCCGTGCGCGGGCAGCACCCGGGTGTTCCCCGGCAGCGTGAACAGCCGCCCGCCGATCGCGGTGAGCTGGTCGGGCAGCGCCGGGTACTCCCCGCCGAGCCTGCCCGGCCCGTCGGCCTGCAGCGACTTGCCGGTGAAGACGACCTCCAGCTCCTCGCAGTACAGCGAGATGCCGCCCTGCGTGATCCCGGGGGTCTCCAGCACCTCCAACCGCACGTCCGCGACCTCGAAGACGCCCTCGTCCTCGACGTCGATGTCCGGCCAGGTCTCCCGCCAGGTCTCCCGCCAGAGCTTCTTGTCCTTGGGGTGGAGGCAGACCGCGGCCTCGTCACGGATCGCGACCTCGATGGCCGCGCCGACGTGGTCGGGGAGACCGTGGGTGCAGATGACGGCGAGCACCTCGCGCTCGCCCACCTTCTCCAGGATCTTCTCGCCGTCGCGGGCCGGGTCGATGACGATGACCTCGTCGTCGTCGCCCACGATCCAGGTGTTGTTCTCCACCTTGAACTCGGCGCCGTCGATCTCCACGACGCCCGACGTCACCACTCGCTCGATACGCGCTGTCACGACAACAAACCCTACCGACTGCGGTGCCGTCCGTGGTCGCGCTCACGCCGTACGCCCGCCACAGGGCCGTCCCGAAGCCCTCACGGATCCCAGTGCAGGCGCGGCGAGAGCGCCCCGTACGGCAGATCGAACACCTGGTCCGGGTCGCTCAGGTCGCGCAGCGAGAACTCGGCGAGCGCGATCAGGCACCCCACCTCGGCGGGCCAGGCGATCGCCCACAGCCAGTTCCCGAGCGCCTCGCCCACGTACGCGGCGCGGTCGCCGGGCACCGAGTCCACGCACCACAAGGCGGTGGGATGACCTCGGATGTCCACCTTGGCGTGCGGCGGGCCCATGCCCAGGCCGTCGCCCGGGTCGGGGCCGTTCAGCCCCGCGTACGCCGCGCCGAGGCCGATGCCGGGTTCCTCGGCGACGAGCAGCATGTCGGCGGGCCCCCAGGTGACCGACGGCCCGGACACGGCCACCACGGTCGCCCGCGCGCCGGTCCGATCGTCCCCCGCCGCGCCGAACCCGGTGACCAGCCACCCGGACGGTAACGGCCAGGGCGTCCACACCGGGACCCGCGCGTCACGCCGTACGGCGTCGAACGCGGCGTCGGAGGGGCGATGGGTGTGCAGCGGGGGGACGTCCCCGTGCACGCCGCAGCGCCAGGCACTCGACCAGGCGCTGGGGCCGTGCAACGACCCGAAGCACCTCGGACAGACAGGCGCAGCTCTCACAATTCATCACCGTGCTCGGCCTCCTGCCCACAAGTCAAGGTCCCATTCGTTATCCCGTCGTAATGTTGACCCCGTGCGCATCAAATGTGTGGGGGCGATCGTGTTCGACGACGCGGGCCGCCTGCTGCTGATCCGGCGGGCCCACCCGCCCGGCGAGGGCCTGTGGTCGCTGCCGGGCGGGCGCGTCGAGCCGGGCGAGTCCGACGCCGAGGCCGTCGTCCGGGAGGTCCGCGAGGAGACCGGCCTCACCGTCGCCGTCGGCCCCCTCGCCGGCACCGTCGACCGCCCCGCCCCCGGCGACGCCGTCTACGAGATCAACGACTACCTCGCCTCCGTCACCGCCGGCCGGCTCGCCGCCGACGACGACGCCTCCGACGCCCGCTGGTGCACCCCGGGCGACCTCGCGCGTCTCCCCCTCACCCCGGGCCTGCTCGACGCCCTCACCGAGTGGCGGGTCCTCCCGGCCCCGTAAGCGGCGGGGAGGAGGCGTAGGTCAGCGGTCCACGGCCGTACGCCAGAGGGTGAGGTGATCATCGGTGTACGTGGTGGAGCGCCCCAGGGCGACGACGCGGTCGCCGAGCGCGGCGACCGCACAGAACCACTGGGCGCCCTCGCCGGTGAGCCCGGCCTCCTCCGGGGACTGGCGGTGCCATTCGCGGCCGTCGCCGGAGGTCCAGGCCACGCTGTCGCCGCCGCCTGAGCCGTAGGCGCCGACGGCGATCAGCGCGGACCCGGCGGCGGTGAGGTCCGTGACGGTGGCGTTCTCGTCGGCGGGCAGCCAGGAGTGCTCCCAGGTGCGGCCGTTGTCGGCGGAGACGGCGGCGAAGGGGCGGCGGCCGTCCTCGGTGACGGCGGTGCCGACGGCCACCAGGCCGGTCGCGGTGGCCACCACGCGGCGCAGGCCCGCCGAGCGCGCCCCGTCGGGCACGACGCGGGGGCGGGCGGTCCAGTTGAGGCCGTCGTCCGAGGTCCACACCACGCCGGCCTCACGCTCGGCCGTACCGGATCCGCCGACGGCGACGTATCCGGCGGAGGTGGCGGCCACGTCGTACAGCCGCACCCCGGCCCCGCCCGCGGGGAGCTTGCCGACCCGCTGGTAGCGGCGCAGGTCGGCGGTGAACCACAGCACGGGCGTGGCGTCGCCGCCCCCGCGCTCCTCGCCGGCGATCACGTAGCCCTTGGGACCGGCGGCGACGGACTGGGGCGCGAGGTGCTGGCGGCCCTGCGGGACCGCCATCGCGTCCGAGCCCTCGACCCGCCGCCACTGATCGCCGTCGCGCGAGGTCACCAGCAGCGGGGCGGTGACGATCGGGTCGCTCATCGTGCTGCCCACGGCGATCCAGCCCTTGGGCCCGTGTGCGACGTCCACCAGCGCCTGGCGGCCGGCCCCGCCGAGCGCCTCGCCGCCGATCGTCGTCCAGCCGGTGCCGTCGGCGCTGGTCCAGATGCCCGCGTCGCCCTGGGCCGCGCCCACGGCCACGAACAGTTTCTCCGCCGCCGCCACCCGGGCGGTCTCCCGCGCCGACCTGCTCAGCCCGGTGATGCCGTCCAGCGGTACGGCCCGCGCCTTCTCGCCCTGCCGCGCCGTCAGCAGGATCGGCAGGTTGTCCACGTCGCCCGCGGGCGCGTCGCCGCCCGCGACCAGCACGCCCTGATCGGTGATCGCCAGGCCGCGCAGGATGCCGTTGACCGTGCCGAGTTCGGCGCCCTTGGCCCAGTCGGCGCCGTTCTCGCTGGTGAACACCGTGTACTTCTGCCAGCTCGTCTCGGCGACCGCGGCCACGCCCGCCGCCGAGTAGGCCAGGCCGCGCACGCCCGTGCTGTCGGGGCCGAGCGGCCCGATGCTGCCGCACGCGCGCCAGGCCGCGCCGTCCGCCGAGCAGCGCACGGTCACCTTCCCGCCGGGGGCGTTCTGGCGGGTGGGCACCAGCACGAACTCCGCGCCCGCGACCGCCAGCGCGCCCGGCTCGGGCCGTACCTGGGCCAAGGGCTGGGGCGCGCGCTGCCAGTGCCTGCCGCCGTCGGGGGAGCGCAGGATGACCGAGGATCCGTCGCCGGTGCCCGGGTCGGCGAGCGCCACCACCTGGTCGCCCTTGGCCACCGCAGCGCGGATGCCGCGCACGCCCGCGTCCTGGGCGATGTCCCGGCTGTCGACGCGCGTCCAGCTCAGGCCGTCGGGGGACGCCCAGGCCACCGGGCCGGTCCTGCCGTCGCTCAGCGTCGTGGTGCCGACGGCGACGAATCCGTACGCGGTGCGGGCCAGGTCGGCGATCCGATCCCCGGGCCAGAACATCGACAGCTTCGCCGGATCGACGGCGGTCCAGGTGCGGCCGTCGGCGCTGGTCCACATGCCGCGCGCGCCCGCGCCCGTCCCCGCGGCGAGCCCGAGGCCCGCGCCGCGGACGCCGCCGCCCGCGGCCGCGTCGGTGGCCGCGGCGAGCCAGCGCCCGCCGCCGCCGGTCACCAGGCCCGCCGAGCCGACCCGCGCCTCGTACCCGGCCGACCCGCTCACCCGGCCCAGCTCCCACGTCGATCCGCCGTCGGCGGAGACCAGGAACAGCGGCCGGGGCACCGGGCTGGTGGTGTCGCCGCCCACCGCGACGACGGTGGACCCGACCGACGTGACGGCGTTGAGCACCTGGCTGGAGCCGCTCCCGGCCGCGCCCGGATGGGCCAGGAACACCCCGTCCGCCGACGCCCCGTCGCCCGCGGCGAGCCGTACCCCGGTGGCGGCCGGCGAGTTCAACCAGCTCACCACGACGAACCCGAGCCCGGTGGCGATCACCAGCACCAGCACGGCCAGGACGGGCGTGAACAGCCCGCGCCCGCCGCGCCGCCGAGGCGCCCGGGGATCCTCACGGTGATGCCGCCCCCGGCCTCCGCGCTGCGCCGGACGCTGCGTCCCCCGCTGCCCGCCGCGGCGACGCGGCGGCCCCAGTCCCGCCAGCACGGCGGGGCGGGCGGGCCGCCCGCCCGGCGGCGCCCCGATCCGCCGTATCGGCTCTTCGTCGTCCGGCTCCGGTCGCTCGCGGTCCCCCCACGCGACCGGCGAGCCCCGCCCGGCCTCGTCGTCCGGGTCGTCCGGCGGGATGTCCGAGTCCGGCGGGATGTCCGGGTCCGACGGGATGTCCGGGTCCGACGGGATGTCCGGGTCCGACGGGATGTCCGGGTCCGACGGGCCGCCCTCGTGGCGCGCGGCCTCCGCGTCCGACCCGGACGGCGTGTCCCGCCCGGCACGTGAGGCAGGGTCGTCGCCGACGCCCGGTCCGGGAGGGGGCCACACCGCGCGGATGTATCCGTCTTCGTACGGCGATGCCGACCCCTCGGCCGGGCGACCGGCGTCGCCGCTCTGCTCGTAGGGACGCAGGCGGTCCCCCGGCCTGGCGAACTCGTCCCCATCGGGCCGCCGCCGGCGGCCGTGCCTGCGGCCGGACCCCTCCCCGGCGACCCGCTGGGCGTCCCCTTCCGCTTCGCGGGCCCCCTCGCCGGGCCCGGACGCGATCTGGTCGCCTGTGGTCGCCGGGGTGGGGTTCCAGGTCGTGCCTCCCCCGCTGTCCCCCACGGGCCGGGGCTCGGCGGCGTCCGGCGCGGCGGGAGGTTCCGTGACCGGAGGTTCCGACGTGGCGGGCGCGAAGGGGGCGGACACGGGTTCGCTCGGGGACGGCGGCGAGACCGGTCGCCGGGGCGGCCCGGAGGCGACGAGCTTGTCGGGCCGATTCACGAGCCGGTACGGTGGCGCGCCGGGCGTGCTCCCGGTGAAAGGGGAACCCTCCTGCCCCTGCGGCCGATCCGGCGCATCCGGCGCATCCGGCCGGGGATACGGATTCCGGCCTCCCGCCGACGGCGTCACGGGCGGATAGACCTGCTTGCCGGGCGCTTCGTCCGGCGGCTCAGCCGAGCCGCCCGCAGGGAGCGGTTCGTCGGACGCGCGTGGCTCCTCGTCCTCCGGAATGGGGGCCGCGAAGGGGGGCAGCGCCCAGGGCGAGGCCGAAGGCGTGGTGCGGGGCGCGTACTCGGTGGGACCCGGCGGTAAGTGGTGCAGTGTCGGCGGAGACGTGCGGGGCGCGTGTGAGGCGCTCTCGCGTGACGTTCCCTGGTGGTCGGCGGCGTCCTGCGGCGACCACTCTTCCGAGCGCGGGTCTTGGGGGCCCGAGGCCACGCTCAGCACCTCCTTGTCGGCAGTTTACCCGGACCAGACCAGAGCAACATGCCACAGACCGTTCTGGCGAGACCTCTCTAGTGAGATTTATCGAGAGACTGTCTGAATTGCCCGACTTTTGGCAAGAATGACCACTATCACGGTGAATATCGTCAGTTGTACGGCGGTGCCGACAAGTGACTGCCACGGCACCGCCCCCTGCCGCAGCGCCTCGTCGAGATCGCCGGACGCCGCGCTGACCAGAAAGGCGAGAACATTGTTGAGGGTGTGAATGGCGATGGCCGCCTCCAGCCCGCCGGTGCGCACCGAGATCCAGCCCATGACCAGCCCGAAGACGAACACGTCGAGGACGCCCCAGCCAGTGTACGCGTGCAGCGCGGTGAACCCCGCCGACCCCAGCACGATGCCCGGCCACGGCGTACGCAGATAGGCGCCGAACGCCTGCAGCACCCACCCCCGGAAGATGTACTCCTCCGTCGCCGCCTGAAACGGCACCAGCAGCAGCGTGATGACCAGCGCCGGCGCGAACGTCCCCCAGCCGACCCAGCCGAACAGCTCGTCGGTCCCCTCCCCGGTCACCGCGAAGGCCGCCGCCGTGGCCAGGTGTCCGAGCAGCACCGCCACCAGCGCCACCGCCATGCACGCCCACAGCCACCCCCAGCGCAGCCGCCCGGCGACCGACGACAGGGTCCCGGGCGGGCGGCGCTGCACGAGTCGCGCCACGCCGTACGTCACCGGAAGCACCAAGGCGATCGACAGCAGCAGCACCGCCAGATCGAACAGCGGGTCCCGGGTGATGGACGTGCCGTCGGTCACGAGCGGAATCCCGACGATCATCGCGGCGATCGCGCCCACGAGCAGGACGACCACGCCGATCACCACGAACCCGACCGCGACCAGCAGCGTGCCCACCAGCGGACGCCACCAGCGATGCAGCGGGGTGCGGGCCAGCCGGTCGTAGGTGGTGCCGGGCGGCGCGGACGCCACCCTCGGCGCCGGGGCCTGCGCGCCCCAGGTCATTGGGGACGGATCGCCGGGTGAGGGTGGCTCGTGCATACCGCCATTGTCGTGCACGGTCATGCCCTGTCCTAACAGGCACGAAAGGCGAGCCGTTGATATGCGCATTAGTCCACAGACATTTCCCGCCGCCGCGCCCACACTCAGGTACGGGAACACCGCCACAAGCCCGCCCCCGCCTACCGCAGGCGCGGGGCGGGCGACATATCCCTCAGGAGCACACCATGCAGCGGCTTGGGCCATTCCATACGCTCGCCGCCGGAGCGATTCTCGTCGCGGGTCTCGGCGTGCTGAGCGCCACCTCGGGCCCCGCGACCGTCCAGGTCGCCGCGGCGGCCGGCCCCGCAGCGGAGGAGCCCGCCGCCGACCCGACCCCGTCGGCGAGCGCCGCCCCCACGACCGGCCCCACGACCAACGCGACCGCCAACCCCACCGCACAGCCGAGCGCACAGCCGAGCGCACGGCCAAGCGCACAGCCGAGCGCACGGCCGACCGCGCAGGCCGACCCGACGCCGAAGAAGGCCGACTTCGCCGGCGTCGTCCAGGGCAACGGCGGCCTCATCGCGCTCTCCATTCGCGACGGCAAGGCGATCGCCTACTTCTGCGACGGCCGCATCGAGGCCTGGCTCAAGGGCATCGCCAAGAACGACACCCTCACGCTGGAGGGCAAGAACTCGGTGATCACCGCCGCGCTGCAGAACGGCAAGGCCCAGGGCCGGGTGCAGGTCGGCGACGACCGGTGGCGTTTCGTCGCCCCCGTGGTGAAGAAGCCCTCCGGCCTGTACCGGGCCAGCGCGATCGTGCGCGGCGCCCGCGTCAGCGGCACCTGGATCCGGCTGTCCGACGGACGGCAGGTCGGCCAGGTGCTCGTGGGCGGCAACGCCGAGGCCGCGCCCGTGCTCGGCCCCGACGGCGAGGTCACCGTCTACGGCACCCGGCTCGTGACGAAGAACGTGGACTCCTGGTTCGACGACCAGGCCGCCTCATAAGGGTCACAAAGGTCATCAAAGGTCATCCAGGAGCACAAAATGACGAACCCCCTCACAAACCCCCACGCGGACCCCCACTCGGGCACCGTCACCCTTCCCCGCAAACCGAGCGCCGCCCCCGTCGCCCTCCCTCTCGCCGTGGGCGCGCTGGTCGCCGTCGGACTCGGGGTCTACGGCCGGCTCCACACGCCGACCAACTTCGCCATCGGCCTGGCCGGGTTCTCCGGCACGCTGACGATGAAGACGTGGCTCACCACCGCCGCCTTCGTTCTCGCCATCGTCCAACTGGTCTCCGCTCTGATCATGTACGGCAAACTGCCCGGCCTGGTCGCGCCGCCCTGGATCGGCACGCTGCACCGCTGGTCGGGACGGCTGGCCTTCCTCGCGACGATCCCGGTGGCCTTCCACTGCCTGTACGCGCTCGGCATGTCGTTCGACGCCCCGCGCGTGATCGTCCACTCGCTGACGGGCTGCTTCTTCTACGGCGCGTTCGTCGCCAAGATGGTGTCGCTGCCCAGGCGCGGCCTGCCCGGCTGGGCCCTCCCGCTGCTCGGCGGCCTGGTCTTCACCGGCCTGGTGGTGCTGTGGCTGACCTCGTCGCTGTGGTTCTTCACCACGTTCGGATTCCAGTTCTGACAAAGCTTTTTGGAACCTCATGGGCCTCGTGGGGCCCTACGGGCTCCACGAGAAGTCGGCGTGGGGCGCGAGCTTGCGCCACGAGCCCGCCCCGCGCAGCAGGTCGTGATCGGAGACCTGCTCGTCCCCGATCGCGTCGCCTTCGACGGCGGTGAAATGCCGCCGGCTCAGAAACACGTAGTCGAGCTTTCTCTCCCCGTCGGTGCCCTCCCCCGAACGGCACCGGCTCGCCGACTGCGGACACAACTTCCCGAAATAGGACTTATCCGTTTCATCGACTTCTTGAAACACACCTCGTCCGCCGGAATGATCGTAAAAGAGCGCCATCGAGGGCCGGTCGGGCTCGGCGTTGAGATCCCCGCCGAGCACGACCGGGATGCGCCGCGCCCACGGCGTGACGAGCCGCGCGACGAACGCGGCCTGCACCTCCTGGGTGTCGTCGTGCCAGTCCAGATGGGTGTCGCACACCCGGGCCGCCCGCCCCCGCAGCACGGCGTCCACGCACAGCAGCGCCCGCGGCTCGTGCCGATCCTGATTGGGCAGCCACCAGACGCGCTCCTCGCGGATCGACCCGACGCCCTTGACGAAGACGCCCAGCCCGAACCCCCGCCGCTGCGCCGAGGAGTCCGCGCCGCTCCCCCACTGCTTGCCGCAGCCCTCGTTGTCGCTCATCGTGCCGACCCACCGCGCGTCGTACCGCCCGGCCAGCTCCCGCCTGAGGGTGTCGTACTGTCCCCGGCACAGCTCCTGGAACAGGATCACGTCGGCGTTCGCCAGGTCCGCCCGCCGGACCATCCGGCTCGTCCAGTCGGCGAGCGACAGCCGATTCGCGCAGCTCCCGCCGCAGACGTTGTAGCTGAGGATGACCGGACCCCTCGCGGCCGCGGTGGCCGCGGTGGCCGCGGGGGCCGCGAGCCCCAACGCCGCCACACCGGCGACCGCCAGCGCGGCGGCCAACGGCCTCCCACGTAACACCGACGATTCCGCGCGAAAGAACTTCCTGCGATCCATTCCTGCAGCGTAGTCAGAACGCGAGAATAGCCGGGATATAGCACACGTGACTTTTCCCCAAGCCGGTACGGCGCCGCCCAGCACCCGGGCAAAGCAAATCGCAATACCCGACAAAGCATCGCCGCATTCCGCGCGACCGCGAAATGAACCACATTCCCCGAAATACGGGGAGAATCAACTATCGACCCACGGGGGAGAGCCCGAGCTGACGCCCGAGCAGGCTGGCCGACCGCTTGGACAGCCTCTCCGCGATGCGCCGCAGTTCCGCCGCCGCCGGCGAATCGGGGTCGGTGAGCACCAGCGGCTTGCCCTCGTCGCCGCCCTCGCGCAGCCGGGTGTCGATCGGCACCTGCCCGAGCAGCGGCACCCGCGTGCCGAGGATGCGGGTGAGCCCGTCGGCCACCGACTGCCCGCCGCCCTCGCCGAACACCGGGATGCGCTCGTCGCAGTGCGGACAGGCCAGCCACGCCATGTTCTCGATCACGCCGGCGATCTGCTGGTGGGTCTGCGCGGCGATCGACCCGGCCCGCTCGGCCACCTCGGCGGCGGCGAGCTGCGGGGTGGTGACCACGAGGATCTCGGCGGTCGGCATGCGCTGCGCGACCGAGATCGCGATGTCGCCGGTGCCGGGCGGCAGGTCCATGAGCAGGACGTCGAGGTCGCCCCAGAACACGTCGGCGAGGAACTGGTGCAGCGCCCGGTCGAGCATCGGCCCGCGCCAGACCACCGGCGTGTTGCCGGACGGCTTGAACATGCCCACCGAGATGACCTTGATGTCGTGCGCCACCGGCGGCATGATCATGTCTTCGACCTTGGTGGGCCGCTCGGACACTCCGAGCATGCGCGGCACGCTGTGCCCGTAGATGTCGGCGTCGACCACGCCGACCTTGAGGCCGGAGGAGGCCATCGCCGCCGCGAGGTTCACCGTCACCGAGGACTTGCCGACGCCGCCCTTGCCGCTCGCCACGGCGAACACCCGGGTGAGCGAGCCGGGCTTGGCGAAGGGGATCTCCTTCTCCGGCCCGCGGTCGCCGCGCAGTTTGGTCTGCAGCGCCTTGCGCTGCTCCTGGCTCATCACGTCCAGCTCGACGCGGACCGCGCTCACCCCGTCGACCCTGGCGACGGCGTTGGTCACGTCCCGGGTGATGGTGTCGCGCAGCGGACAGCCGGCGACGGTGAGATAGACGCCGACCCGCACCACTCCCTTGGGGGAGATGTCGATGCTCTTGACCATGTCGAGCTCGGTGATCGGGCGGCGGATCTCCGGGTCGTTGACCGTGGCCAGCGCCGCCGTGACCGCTTCGGGAGTGGGAGCCATGGCTCCATGGTATGGACCTGCCGGAGTGCCGGGAACACGCGGGTACGCCGCCACGGACGGCGGACGGCGCGACCAAGAAGTATGTGCCAGATGCACCAAAGGTTCTAGGATGCCGACTGTGACGGTGTTGGCCGGCGGCGGGTCCGCCATCACGCCCGAGGAGCTCACTTTCTGGCGGCTGCTCCAGCGCGTCCAGGTGCGCGTCACCCGGGTGCTTGAGGCGGATCTCCTGGTGGAGCACGACCTCTCGCTGGCCGCGTACGAGGTGCTCGCGCGGCTCTCCGAGGCTCCCGGGCGGCGCCTGCGCATGAACGACCTGGCGGACCGGGTCCTGCTGTCCCGCAGCGGCCTCACCCGGCTCATCGACCGCCTGCAGGGCGAGGGCCTGGTGGAGCGCGAGGCCTGCCCGAGCGACGCCCGCGGCCTGTACGCGGTGCTCACCGAGCCGGGCGCGGCCCGGCTCGCCGCCGCCATGCCCACCTACCTGCGCGCCATCCGCGAGCGGTTCCTCGACCTGCTCGACGCGACCGAACTGCGCCACTGCTCGGCGCTGCTGACCCGGGTGTTCGAGCGGACGGTCGCCTGCCCGCCGCCCCGCGACCAGCGGCCCCGCCCGACGGACGTCCCTGGCTGACCGACGTCCCTGGCTGACCGGCGTCCCCGGCTGATCGGCGTTCGCCGCGGGCCGACGCGACGCCGTCAGGAGCGGCTCTCCGGCACGCGCTCGCACAGCTCCTCCACCACGTGCTGCAGCTCCGAGCGCAGGTAGTCGCGGGTGGCGAGCTCCGAAAGCGCCAGGCGGATGGAGGCGATCTCCCGCGTCAGGTACTCGATCTCGGCCCGGTTGCGCTCGGCGCTGAGCCGGTCCTCCTCGCCCTGCACCCGGTCCCGGTCGGCCTGCCGGTTCTGCGCCAGCAGGATCAGCGGCGCGGCGTAGGACGCCTGCAGCGACAGCACCAGCGTCAGGAAGATGAACGGATAGGGGTCGAACTTCCACGGGCTCAGCGCGTTCCACCCGATCCAGATCGTGATGAACGCCGTCATGTAAACGAGGAACCGGGCCGTGCCGAGGAACCGGGCGATCCGCTCCGACAGCCGCCCGAACGCCTCGGGGTCGTAGTGCGGGCGCAGCCGTACCGCACGGGGCTGTCTGGGCAGGTCGAGCCGGTCAGCCGCCATCGGTCGCTCCTTGCGCCTTCGATCCCGACGCCCGCGTCCCGGCCGCGGAAACCTCCGCGTCCGTCGTGGTCACCGGCTCGCGCTCGCGCCAGTCCGCCGGCAGGAGGTGGTCGAGGACGTCGTCAACGGTCACGGCGCCCACCAGGCGCCCGAGTTCGTCCACCACGGGGGCGGCGACAAGATTGTACGTCGCGAGGTAGGACGCCACCTCCGCCAGGGTGAACTCCGGGCGAATAGGGTCGATCGACTTGTCGATGGCCACCCCGACCAGGGTGGAGGGCGGTTCGCGCAGCAGCCGCTGGAAGTGCGCCACGCCCAGGAACCGCCCGGTCGGGGTCTCGTGGGGCGGGCGCGTGACGTACACCTGCGCGGCCACGGCGGGGGTGATGTCCTCCTGCCGGATGCGCGCCAGCGCCTCGGCGACCGTCGCGCCCGGCGGCAGGATCACCGGCTCGCTGGTCATCATGCCGCCGGCGGTGTCCTCGGCGTAGGTGAGCAGGCGGCGCACCGGGGCGGCCTCGCGCGGCTCCATCAGCTCGAGCAGGGCCTGGGCGCGCTCATGGGGCAGGTCCTGCAGCAGGTCGGCGGCGTCGTCGGGGGCCATCGCCTCCAGCACGTCGGCGGCGCGCTCGGCGGCGAGCATGCCGAGGATGCCGATCTGGTCCCGCTCGGGCAGCTCCTCCAGCACGTCGGCGAGCCGGTCGTCGTCGAGGGCGACCGCCACCTCCTCGCGCCGCTTGGCGGGCAGCGAGTGCAGGGCGCTGGCGAGGTCGGCGGGGCGCATCATCTCGAAGGCCGCCAGCAGGTTGGCCGCCCCCTGGTCCTGCTGGACGCTCTCGAACCCGGTGACGTCCGCCCAGTCGACCACGATGGTCTCGCCGCGCCGCAGGCCCCGGCCGGGCTTGAGCACGGCGACCTTGGTGACGAGCCAGTCGCCCGAGCGCTCGCGCTCCATCGCCAGGTCGAGCACGGTCATCCGGACGCCGTCCACGGTCACGGCGCGGTCGAGCAGCTCGCCGATGACGAGGGTCTCGCTCGCCCGCTGCTCGAACCGCCGGAGGTTGAGCTTGCCGGGAAAGACCACCGAGCCGGCCTCGATGCTGCGCACCCGGGTGATCGGCATGAACACCCGGCGGCGCGGCTGGACCTCGACGACCAGTCCGTGCACGCGCGGCGGCCGCGGCCCGCGCAGCGCGACCACCACGTCCCGCACCCGCCCGATCTGGTCCCCCGCCGGGTCGAAGACGGGCGTGCCGGCGAGCCGCGCGATAAAGATCCTCACATTCGCAGCGTAGGAGACCATCTCACCTCCCCGGTAGGGCGTCCGTCCCGGTGCGCAGTCTCATGCCCGCTACGCCGCGAATAACCGGGTTGATTCCATCAGACGCCGTGTGACAGCATCCAAAAGGTCTGACGGTCATTACGGGATGGTGGGGTATGCGACGCACCAGTTTGGCGATCGCCGTCGTCTCCGCGTGCTGCTTCGGGTTCTCCGGGCCGATGGCCAAGTTCCTGGGCGCCGCCGGGTTCTCGCCGCTGGAGTCGGTATGGGTGCGCATGGCCGGCTCGGCCGTGCTGCTGCTCGGTTCCCTCGCCCTCCTGCGGCCCCGCGCCCTGCGCATCCCCCGGTCCAGGCTCGGCCTGGTGGCCGCGTACGCGCTGGTGGCGATCGCGGGCGTGCAGGCGCTGTTCTTCGTGGCGATCACCCGCATCCCGGTCGGCGTCGCGCTGCTGATCGAGTTCACCTCGCCGGTGCTGGTGGTGGCGTGGGTGCGCCTGGTCCGCAAGAAGCGGCCGGGCCGCGCCGCGTACCTCGGCGCGCTGATCACCGTGATCGGCCTCGCGGTCGTCGTCGAGGTCTGGCAGGGCATGCGCCTGGACCTGCTCGGCCTGCTCGCCGCCATCGCCGCCACGGCCGGATGCGCGGGCTACTTCCTGCTCAGCGACGGCTTCGGCGACGAGATGGACCCGCTCGGCCTGATCGCCTGGGGCTTCGCCGGGGCCGCCGTCGCCCTCGTCCCGATCAGCCGGCCGTGGGACATCCCCTGGTCCCTGCTCGGCGGCACCGCGACGACCGGCGGCACCACCCTGCCCGTCGGCCTCGCCGCCGCGTGGCTGATCGTCGTCGCCACGGTGACCGCCTACATCACCGGCGTGACGGCGGTACGCAGGCTGTCGGCCGCCGTCGGCTCCACGGTCGCCTCGCTGGAGATCATCGCCGGGGCGCTGATCGCGTGGGTGCTGCTCGGCGAGGCGCTCGGGCCGTTCCAGATCATCGGGGGCGCGGTCGTCATCGCCGGGGCCCTGCTGGCTCAGTCGGCCGCCAGGGGCGTCAGCCGTACCACGGTGGACTCCTCCGACCAGCGCGCGGACAGCCCGGCCCCGTCGGCGGAGTTGAGCCGATCCTTGACGAGCACCGCCACCGCCTCCGGCTCCGACGCCTGATCGACCACGCGCACCTCGGCGTCGAACGCGACGAGCGCGCCGCCGTTGTCCTTGCTCGGCAGCGTCACCGTGACCCGGGACGCCTCGGTCAGGCCGGGCAGCTCCTGCTCCGGGCCGCCGGTCACCAGGTAGATCGCGTCGTCGTGCCACACGTGCCAGGCGAGCCTGGGGCGGTCGAGATGCACCCAGCACACGCCCGACTTCTTCGCCCCCTCGGCGATCAGCCGGGCGCGGACGGCCGGGTCCATTGCCGCGTTCATGGTCGGGTTCACGGTCGCGTTCACGGTCGCGTCGGCGGGCGCGCTCATAGTGGCACTGTAATGCCGGATCCGGCCTCCGCTACGGTTGCCCCATGATGCGTTCCCGGCGTTCATGCCTCGCCGTCCCCGGCAGCAACCCCCGCTTCCTGGAGAAGGCGCAGGGGCTCCCCGTCGATGAGGTCTTCCTCGACCTGGAGGACTCCGTCGCCCCGCTGGCCAAGCAGGAGGCCCGGCGCAACGTGGTGGCGGCGCTGCGCGAAGGCGACTGGTCGGGCAAGGTGCGGGCGGTGCGGATCAACGACGCCACCACGCACTGGGCCTACCGGGACGTCATCGACGTGGTGGAGCAGGCCGGCGACCGCCTCGACTGCCTGATGCTGCCCAAGGTGCAGGACGTCGCGCACGTCACCTGGCTGGACATCCTGCTCACCCAGATCGAGAAGGCCCTCGGCCTGCCGGTTGGCGGCATCGGGATCGAGGCGCAGATCGAGACCGCCAAGGGACTGGCCGACGTGGACGCCATCGCCGGGTCCTCGCCGCGGCTGGAGACGCTCGTGTTCGGCCCGGCCGACCTCATGGCGTCGATCAACATGCGCACGCTGGTGGTGGGCGAGCAGCCGCCCGGCTACACCGAGGGCGACGCCTACCACTACATCCTCATGCGCCTGCTGATCGCCGCCCGCACCCACGGCCTGCAGGCCATCGACGGGCCGTACCTGCAGATCCGCGACATCGACGGCCTGCGGCGGGTGGCCGGGCGGTCGGCGGCGCTGGGCTTCGACGGCAAGTGGGTGCTGCACCCCGGCCAGATCGAGGCGATCAACGAGGTCTACTCCCCGGCGCAGGAGGACTACGACCACGCCGAGCTGATCCTGGACGCCTACGAGTACCACACCACGGTACGGCGGCGCGGCGCGGCCATGCTCGGCGACGAGATGATCGACGAGGCCTCGCGGAAGATGGCGCTGGTGATCGCGGCCAAGGGGCGGGCGGCCGGGCTGAGCCGTACCAGGAAGTTCACGCCGCCGGAGTAGGCCGCGCGCTCAGGTCGCCTCGTTGTCGTACGGCGGGACCTCGCCGTAGGCCAGGACGCCCCCGCTCACGGGGGTGTAGGGCACCGGGTCGTCGTAATAGTCGTCGTCATCGAAGGACGGCAGGCTCGGCGTGGACGGGCGGTACCAGTCCCGTTCGATGTCGTCGAGCAGGTGCTTGCGGACGAAGCGCTTCGGGTTGAGGTCCGCCGGGTCGAAGTCGCGGAACTCGGGGCCGAGGTGGGTCTGCAGATCCGCCCTGGCGTTGTTGGCCATGTTGCGCAGCTGGCGCAGCGTGCGCCCGGCCTGCTGGGCCGCCTGGGGCAGCTTCTCCGGGCCGAAGACCAGCAGCGCGATGACCACGAGCGCCAAGACCTCAGGCCATCCGAGTCCGAACACCGTGATCTCCTACGGGGTGTGCCGATGGCCGCGCGCCGCGCGCGGCCATTCCCCAGCGTAACCCTCGAACGGCTTGGTCAGGACGGCTGCGGCCGAGGTGCCGGCGCGGATCCGACCGTGACCGTGGTCGTCTTCTCCTCGCCGTCGCGGCGGTAGGTGACCTTGATCTTGTCGCCGGGGGCCTTGCTGCGGATCGTCACGATGAGCTGGTCGCCGCTGATGACCGGCTTGCCGTCGATGCCGACGATGACGTCGCCCGGCTTCAGGCCGGCCTTGTCGGCGGGGCCGCCACTCTCCACCGCCTCCTGGCCCGGGTTCGCCTGGGTGGCGATGCGTACGCCGTCGCCGGTGTAGGAGGTGTCGATGCTGATGCCGATGCGCGAGGTCTTCGCCACGCCCGTGGTGATCAGCTCCTGGGCGATCCGGCGTACCTGGTTGGACGGGATCGAGAAGCCGAGGCCGATGCTGCCGGACTGCGCCGAGGAGCCGAGCGAGGCGATCGCCGAGTTGACGCCGATGACCTGGCCGGAGGCGTTCACCAGCGGGCCGCCGGAGTTGCCCGGGTTGATCGCGGCGTCGGTCTGGATGGCGTTGATCCAGGCGAAGTCGGAGCCGCCCTCGCCGCCGGCCTGCACCGGGCGGTTGAGCGCGCTGACGATGCCGGTGGTGACCGTGCCGGTGAGCCCGAGCGGCGAGCCGATGGCGATCACCGGGTCGCCGACGACGACCTTGTCGGAGTTGCCCAGGGTGATCACCGGCATGCCGAACACCTGGTCGGGCTTGACCACGGCGATGTCGGAGCTCGGGTCGGCGCCGACGAGCTTCGCCGGGGAGGACTTGCCGTTGTTGAAGTTGACGGTGATCTCGCCGCTGGGGCCCGCCGCCGCCACCACGTGGTTGTTGGTGACGATGTACCCGCCCTGGATGATGAAGCCGGAGCCGGTGCCGCCCTCGCGCACGCCGCGCACCTCCAGCGACACCACGCTCGGCAGCACCCGGGCGGCCACGCCCGCGACCGAGTCGGGGGCGCGGTCCACCGTGCCGGTGGTGGGGGCCTCGCCGAGGGAGTAGGACGGGTCGGTGGTCGAGGACGCGTCGTCGTGGGTGAGCACGTAGGTGCCGATGCTGCCGAAGCCGCCCGCGACCAGCGCGATCACCAGCGCGATCACCACCAGGAGGCCCGTGCTGGGACCGTTCCGCGCGCCGGCGACGGCGCCGCCGGGAATGGTCGGCGGCGGGGCCCAGCCGGGGCCCATGCCCGTCGCCTGCTGCGGCGGAGGCGGCCCGAACGGATGCGGTCCGCCGGCCGGGCCGGATATCGGGCGGGTGCCGCCGGAATCCTCCCACGGCGCGGGCTGCCGGGTGAAGGCGCCGCCCTGCGGGGGGCCGGGCTGAGGCTCGTGCTGCTGCCGGTGCCCTTCGGCCGGGGCCGGCGGGAAGCCCTCCCGGGGGCCCTGGTGCGAGCCGTGCGATCCCTGCCGGGCGTCGTAGGGGTCGCCCCAGTCGGCGTCCCGGCGGTGTGACTCAACGCGGGACGACTCAACGCGGGTGATCGAGGTGCCGCCCTCCGGCGGGAAGAACTCTGGACGGCCCAGCCGCTCGGGCCCGTCCTCGCGGGGGGAGCTCGACTGAACGCTTCCGGCTCGGACGGGCGCGCCCTCCATGCCGAAGGTGCGGTTCTCGTCGGTCATCAATGCGTCACTCCCTGCACCACAACACGGTCATCCGGCAACGAACCGTCGTCTCCGCTGCCATGCTGCTCGCAGCGGCATACGCGGGCCGTAAAGAGGGCCGTAACGGGGTAACGGTCAGCCGAACGGGTTCGCCCAGGCGATGACGCGGTCGACGCCCCGCGTGAGCCGCTCCCAGAATCCGGACTCGGACTCGTGCGGCAGCGCCGCGACGACGGAGTCGACCACGTCCGCCGACGCGTCGGCGAACACGGTGTAGACATAATCCCCGCTCGACCAGATCGCGTTCTTCCCTTCGGGCCCCTGGACCCAGATCGTATGCCCGAATCGCTCACGTACATGCCAATTCACCAGTCGGGCGGCGTCCAGTTGGCCTTTCTGGATGAAAACGGATACCACGGATGTGCCGTCGGTGTAGCCGAGATGGATGTACGCGGCCTCCTCGTCGCCGGTCACCGGCGTGCCGTCCCGCCGGTGCTCCTCGGCCATGAACAGCTTCAGGCGGCGCGGCAGGACGCCGGGCACGATCCAGCCGCGGTCGCGCAGATGGCTCACGTCGGGCCCGCCCTCGGCGTGCGCCACCGGGCCGCCCGCGTGCGCCGACCCGCCCGCGAGCAGGCACAGCGCGACCACGGCGAGAAGGATCACCACGCTGCCGCTCCCGGCGCCGCCCGCGCGGATCGTGGCCGCCCGCCGTGCGGACGGCCTGCTGTGCGGCGACGTCACGGCGTCGGCCGCCCCGGCTGTGTGGTCGCGGAGACCGGAAGCGGCGTGTGGTAGCCGTACTGCATGTTCTTGTGCTGGTTGGCGAACATCTCCACCGGCGGGGTGACCGTCGGGCCGCTATCGGTCCCGGCGGTGATGAACAACGTGCCGAGGGCCACCGCCGCCGACGCCATGCCCACGGCCACGTACCCCATCCGGCGGGAACGGCCCGGACGCCCGGGTCCCGTGGCCGCGCCATTGGACGACGGACCGCCCCGGCGCGGCCGGTTGTCGAGCGGCGCCAGGCCGTAAGCGGGCTCGAAAGGGCGGACGCGCGGCGGCATCGGGCCGCCGGGCTCGGCCATGCGCAGCAGCGACATGGTCAAATCGGCGGGCACGGCGGGCGAGTCGAGCGATCGCAGCCGGGCCTTGATCGCCCGCGTCGCCTCCACCTCCCGGCGGCAGTCGGCGCAGAACGTCAGATGCGCCAGCGCGCGCTCGCGCTCGCGGTGCCCCAGTTCGCCGTCGACCAGTGCCGAGGCGAGTTCTCCCAGATGGCTCATCGTTCCTCCCCACGGGTCATCGACGGGGGGAGCTGGTCGCCGCGCTCGGAGTCGCGGGGCGCCCGGTGCTCCAGCGCCTCGCGGAGCTGGGCGCGACCGCGATGAATGCGGCTGCGTACGGTGCCCAGCTTCACGCCGAGCGTCGCCGCTATCTCTTCATAGGACAATCCCTCGATGTCGCACAACACGACCGCGGCGCGGAACTCCGGCGCGAGCGAGTCGAGCGCCGCCTGGATGTCGGGCTCCAGATGGGCATCGTCGTACGCCTGCGCGGGGGTCGGTTCCCGCCCCTTCAGGCGCTCGGCGGCGTCGTCGGCCAGCCCCTCGAAGCGGATGCGCTGCTTGCGCCGCGCCATGTCGAGGAAAAGGTTGGTCGTGATCCGATGCAGCCAGCCCTCGAACGTGCCGGGCGTGTAGTTCGACAGCGACCGGAAGACCCGGACGAAGACCTCCTGCGTGAGATCCTCGGCGTCGTGCACGTTCCCGGTCAGCCGGAAGGCCAGACGATACACCCGCGCCGAATGGGTGCGGACGACTTCTTCCCAGGTAGGCGGCGTCCACTCCCCCGTGGAATACGCGTCATAGGGAGCACCCGCCGGGTGGGAGCCATCCACCGGCACTCCTCTCTCCGGGACCACCGCTACTGCCATAGTGCCTGGTTTCGTCCCCTCGTGCGCGGCCACGACCTGACCTTGCCTGTATAAAACCCGTTCAAAGCGTGCAACGTCCCCGATGTGGCGTGAGTTCCCGTTCGCAGCCGACTCCCCTAGGCTGCGAGCCATGCGAAGCGGGGAGGAGATGGACCAGATGGCCCCGACGCCAACCGGTCCGGTGGAGGCGAGCCTGGCCTACGCCGAAGGGTTCCACGTGGAGGACGAGATCCTCCAAGAGGCCAGGAAACGCGGCATCGAGTGGGCGGCGGATCCGATCCTGCCGGGCGCCGGCGCGGCCCTGTGCTTCCTCGCGACCGCCATCAACGCCCGCGCCATCGTCGAGGTCGGCACCGGATGCGGCGTCTCCGGCCTGTGGCTGCTGCGGGGCATGCGCCCGGACGGCACGCTCACCAGCGTCGACATCGAGCCGGAGAACCAGCGCCTGGCCCGGATCGCCTTCTCCGAGGCCGGGTTCTCCGGCAGCCGGGTCCGGCTCATCTCCGGGCGGGCGCTCGACGTGCTGCCGCGCCTCGCCGACGGCGGCTACGACATGGTGTTCTGCTCGGCCGCCAAGCACGAGTACGTCGACTATCTCGCCGAGGCGATCCGGCTGCTGCGGCCGGGCGGCATCGTCGCCTTCGACAACGCGCTGCACGGTCACCGGGTGGCCGATCCCACCCGACGTGACCCGGACACGGTCGCGATGCGCGAGCTGGGCAGGCTGATGCGCGACGACGAGCGCCTCCGGCCGCTGCTGATCCCGCTCGGCGACGGGCTGCTCGCCGCCGTCAAGACCGGGTGAGGTAGTCCAGCAGCAGGCGCACGCCGTACCCGGTCGAGCCCTTGGAGTGGATCCCCTCGTCGGAGGTGGTACGGCCCACGGCCGCGATGTCCAGGTGCGCCCACGGCCGCCCGCCGGTGAACTCGCGCAGGAACAGCGCCGCCGTGATCGAGCCCGCGCCGAACTCCCCGCCCGTGTCGATGTTGGCCAGGTCGGCCACGGTCGAGTCGAGCGCGGGGCGGTAGTCCTCGACGAGCGGCATGCGCCACACCCGGTCCCCGCTCGACTCCCCCGCCCGCACCAGGTCGGCGGCGACCTCGTCGGAACTGGCGAACACCGCGCCGTACTCGCGGCCGAGCCCGATGCCGATCGCGCCGGTGAGCGTGGCGACGTCCACGATCACGTCGGGGTCGAGGCGGGCGTCGGCGTAGGCGAGCGCGTCGGCGAGCACCAGGCGGCCCTCGGCGTCGGTGTTGAGGACCTCCACGGTGCGCCCGCCGAAGTGGGTGATGACGTCGCCGGGGCGCTGGGCGCCGCCCGAGGGCATGTTCTCGGCGGCGGCGATCAGGCCGGTCACCCGGGCCCGGCAGCCGAGCTCGGCCAGGGCGCTCATCACGGCGATCACCGCGCCGCCGCCGGCCATGTCGGTCTTCTGGAACTTCATGTTGTCGTTCGGCTTGAGCGACAGCCCGCCGGAGTCGAAGGTGATGCCCTTGCCGACCAGGACGACATGCCTATGCCCACCGTCCGCGGGTGCGTCCTTCGGGCGGTACTCCAGTTTGATCAGGCGGGGCGGGTACGCGGAGCCGCGGCCGACGGCGAGGATGCCGCCGAAGCCGTCGGCCTCCAGCTTCTCGGCGTCCCACACCTCGGCGTCGAGGCCCGCCTCCCGGGCGATCTCGACGGCCCGGTCCGCCAGCCAGGCGGGGCTCTTGATCGACGAGGGGGTGTTGGCCAGGTCGCGGTTGAGCGCGGTGGCGCGGGCGGTGACCTCGCCGCGCCGTACGGGCTCGCCGGCGGCCTGCGGCCCGACGAACCGGATGCGGCCCGCCGGCTTGGCGCGGCCCTCGCCGGTGCCCGGCGTCGAGCCTCCCGAGCCCAGGATCCGGAAGGCGTACGAGGCGAGCAGGGCGCCCTCGGCCAGCGCCGACCAGGCGTCCGCGGCGGCGTCCGGCAGCGTGATCGTCAGCTCCTCGCGCCCCCGCGCCCGGCGGGCCAGGCCCGCGGCGGCCTTGCGCAGCGCTCGCGGCCCGCGGTCGCCGACGCCGTACAGCAGCACCCGGCCGACCCCGTCGCCGCGCGGCACCGGCACCTCGACGATCTCGCCCGCCTCGCCCTTGGCGTCGTACTCGCGCAGCAGCGCCTCCGCCGCCACCGGCAGCGGCACGCCGGGGGCGAGCCCCGCGTCGTACGGCACGGCGACCGGCCCGGCCGCCCCGTACTCCGCGGCCGGATCCGCCGCGTGAACGGTCTCGAAGATCGTCGAGGTGTCTATTGGCACTGCATCTCCAGGAATATGTCGAGGCGCGAACATGCCGACGGCCCCGGCGTGACCAGCGCCCGAGGGAGCCGCGCAGCCAGGGCCGTCGTGAAAACTAGAACGAAGCCGGCCGAGTCCGGGTGTCAGCCGACGACTTTTTTCAAGGCGTCACCGAGGGCGCTGGCTTCATCCGCCGAGAGCTCGACGACGAGCCGGCCGCCACCCTCCAGGGGGACCCGCATGACTATGCCCCGTCCTTCCTTGGTGACCTCCAGCGGACCGTCGCCAGTCCGCGGCTTCATCGCCGCCATGCGTGTAATCCCTTCCTGCTTCTGGACTGCGTGTCGCAACCGGGACCGTCAGTGAGACCGGCCTCATGTATACACGTCATTCTGTGATGTCCTATTATCCCGCGTCCGACACCTAGGTAGGTAACGATCTCCTCCCAAGATGCGTTGTCGGCGGCCACGACCCCAGCCAAACCGGGGCGACCGGACGCCCGCGTCGCACTTTTGGATCTTTTCGGAGACCGCTTGCGTTCTCGTGGCGGACGCGCCGCAGGGTGCCTCAGGCGGCGGCGACGCCGACGCGGTCGCGTACCCAGCAGTCGGCGAGGTGGTCGTTGATCAAGCCGATCGCCTGCATCAGCGCGTACGCGGTGGTGGGGCCGACGAATCGGAAGCCGTGCGCGCGCAGTTCCTTGGCCAGGGCCTTGGCGGTGGGGGTGGTGGCGGGCACGTCCTGGGGCGTTCTGGGGGCCGGGGAGCTCGGGTCGGCGTACTTCCACACCAGCTGCGACACCCCGCCCGGCACCTGCAGGGCGGCGCGGGCGTTGGCGATCGCGGCCTCGATCTTGGCGCGGTTGCGGATGATGCCGGGGTCGGCGAGCAGGCGCTCGACGTCGGCGGCGTCGAAGGCGGCGACGGCCGGGATGGAGAAGCCCGCGAAGGCCGCGCGGAAGTTCTCCCGTTTGCGCAGGATCGTCAGCCAGGACAGGCCGGACTGGAACGCCTCCAGGGTGAGCCTCTCGAAGACGCCGTCGTCGCCGCGCACCGGACGCCCCCACTCCTCGTCGTGGTAGGCGAGGTAGTCGGGGGCGGAGGTCGCCCAGGCGCACCGGATGCGGCCGTCCGGGGCCTCGGTCACCGGCATTTCCATCGGCGGCGTTCCCATCGGCGTGGCCCTTCGCGAGGGGGCGTGAAGGGGGCGGTCACGAGGACTCCTCGTCGTAGCTGCTGATCACCCGGGGAACCTTCGCCAGGGTGGCGTCCTTCGCGCCGTCCTTGCCTTTGCCGGACTTTTCCGGATCGCCGGGCTTGTCCCCAGTGGCTTCCCACTCGGCGCCGGCGGCCCGCCCCGACGCGCCGCCCGTCGATTCGGGCAGCTCGTCGGTCGGCACGTCGTCCCGCGAGCCCTCCGCGACATCACGGGGGACATCACCGGCGACACCACTCGGGACCTCGGTCAGGGCCTCGGTGGGCTCGCCGCGCGGCGGCTGCGGAAGGTGCTCGGTACGCGGCGGCTTGGCGGGCTTGGCGTAGACCTCCTGGCGGGCCTGGAGGCGGCCGGTGAGCAGCTCGGCGACCCGCTGCTCCAGGACCGCGATGCGGGTGTCGCGCTCGCTCAGCGCGGTAGCGACCCGGCGCAGGGTCTCGTCCACGGTCTGCGTGTGATAACCGACCAGGGCGACCGGAAGCCGCAGCGACATGAAGTCGACCGCGGTGAGCTGCCCGGCCTCGGGGAGGTCGAGCGGCGGCACATCTGGGGGAAACTCGGTCATCTCACCACCATGGCCCAAGGCGACCGCGACCACGCAGCCCAGGACGGCGAGCGCGGCAACGGCGAGTACGACCAGCACATAGGAATCGTGCCACAAGTCGCAGGCCGGTACTCGCCACCGACCCGGATCGTCCGCGTTCCCGCGGGACCCGGCGAGACCCCGTCCGGATCCGGCCGCCTCACGGCCCGCGCCCGGCCTCGGCACCGAACGGGCGCGGGGTCGGCGGGGTCATCGGCAGGTCACGGCGCGGCCTCGCCGACCTCGCCGGGCGTGGGCGTCAGTGGGCGGCCCGGACGTTCCAGGTGCTCGAATGCCTCGGCCACGGTGGTGGTCCAGGAGATCGCGTCGAACACGTCCGCCCGGGTGAACCCCTCGTCGTACATGCCCTGCACGAGGGCCCGCAGCGGCTTGTAGATGCCCCACGGGTCGAGCAGGACCAGCGGGCGGTCGTGCGCGCCGAGCACGCGGGTGGTCCAGATCTCGAACAGCTCCTCCAGGGTGCCGATGCCGCCGGGCAGCACGAGGAAGGCGTCGGAACGGGCGTCCATGACGGCCTTGCGCTCGCGCATGCCGTCGGTGACGACCAGTTCGTCGGAGTCGCGGTCGGCCACCTCGACGTCGACGAGCAACTGCGGGATGACCCCGACGGTGCGCCCGCCGCCCCGCCGTACGGCCGAGGCGACCGCGCCCATGCAGGAGACGACCGCTCCGCCGCTGACCAGCGTGTGGCCGCGCGCGGCGAGTTCGGTGCCGACCTCGTCGGCGAGTTCCAGGTACTTCCTGTCGATGCGCTGACTGGACGAACAGAACACGCAGATGTGCACACAAGCTCCCTGACCCGGATCCGGTTCGGCCGGCCGCCGTCCGGGCGCGGCGCCTCCCGGCGCCGCCGGCCGGTCACACCCGCCCGTGCCGTGGAGTCCGCTCGCGCCAGGCCCGTCGGAAGGCCACCCCCGTCACGCTACTCGGCTCCGCCGACGTTCTCGCGAACCGCCCGCTCCTCCTCGGTCGGGCGCCGAGAGCGCCGGCGGTCGGCCTCGACGATGATCCGCACCGCCTCGTCCACGTCGTCGGTCAGGTCGATCAGATCGACGTCCTGCGGCGAGATCTTGCCCTCCACCGCCAGCGTGCCCTTGATCCAGTCCAGCAGGCCGCCCCAGTAGGCGGTGCCGAGCAGCACCACCGGGAAGGAGGTGACCTTGCTCGTCTGCACCAGCGTCAGCGCCTCGAACAGCTCGTCCAGCGTGCCGAAGCCGCCCGGCAGGGCCACGAAGCCGCAGGCGTACTTGACGAACATCGTCTTGCGCACGAAGAAGTAGCGGAACTCCACGCCGAGGTCCACGTACTCGTTCATGGCCTGCTCGAAGGGCAGCTCGATGCCGAGCCCGACCGAGATGCCGCCGGCCTCCCGCGCGCCCTTGTTCGCCGCCTCCATGCAGCCCGGCCCGCCGCCGGTGATGACCGCGTACCCGGCCTCGGACAGCACCCGGCCCAGCCGTACGCCCATCTCGTACTCGGCCGAGTCGCGCGGCGTGCGGGCCGAGCCGAAGACGGTCACCGCGGGCGGCAGCTCGGCCAGCGCGCCGAAGCCCTCCACGAACTCCGCCTGGATGCGCAACACCCGCCAGGGGTCCATGTGCAGCCATTCGGCCGGGCCCCGGCGGTCGAGAAGCCGTTCGTCATGTGTGGACTCGGGAACGAGCCTGCCGCGGACCAGTGCGGGGCCCTGGCGTCGTTCACGTCGCCTGTTGCTCATGTTCGTCACGCTAGTGGGTGTGCGGATCCGGCCGCTGCGGTTCGATCGCGTGCGGACGGAGAGATCCTGGTGAACCTTTGGGGATGTGAAGGTGCGGGCCTTTGCCCACTCCTGGCCGGAAAAATACCCTCCGGCGGCGGCCCTCCCGGGCGAACCCGCCGCCTTGCTGGAGGCATCGTCCCAGGTCACGGGCTGTTCGACGCCCGGGGGACGCGACTCGAAGATTCTCTAAAAAATCTTCATCGAAGCCCGGAACCGGGGAAGCTCAAGCCTGCGTCTAAGAACCGAGGGTGCTGCTCGGGACTGAAAGTGGCTTTCCCCGCCAAATGGCCGGCGAGGAAAGCCACTTTCTCTTTGTGGCCATGTGGCAGGCCCGTGCGGCAGGGCTCATGGCCCCGGTACGGCCCGCCTACCCCAGCCAGGCGAACATCCGCCGCTCGCAGTCGGCGATCGCCGCCAGGGAGACGTGCTCGGCCTGCTGGTGGGCGAGCGAGGGGTCGCCGGGGCCGTAGTTCACCGCCGGAACCCCCAGCCGCGAGAACAGCGACACGTCCGTCCACCCCAGCTTGGCCCGCGGGGTCCCGCCGACGGCGGCGGCGAACGCGGCGGCCACCGGATGCGTCAGCCCGGGGCGTGCGCCGGGCGCGGCGTCGGTGAGCCGCAGCTCGTAGCCGTCGAAGACCTCCCGCACGTGCGCCAGCGCCTCCTCCACCGAGCGGTCGGGGGCGAACCGGTGGTTCACCGTGACCACGCACTCGTCGGGGATGACGTTTCCGGCGACCCCGCCCTGGATGAACACCGCGTTCAGCCCCTCGTGGAACTCCAGCCCGTCCACGACCGGCCGCCGCGGCTCGTAGGCGGCGAGCGTGGCGAGGACGGGCCCGGCCCGGTGGATGGCGTTGACGCCGTGCCAGGACCGCGCGCTGTGCGCGCGCTTGCCGCGCACCGTGATCTCCACTCGCAGGGTGCCCTGGCAGCCGCCCTCGATCTCGCCGTCGGTGGGCTCCATGAGCACCGCGAAGTCCCCGGCGAGCAGGTCGGGCCGCCGCCGGCTGAGCCGCAGCAGGCCGTTGCGCTCGGCCTCGATCTCCTCGCAGTCGTAGAAGACGTAGGTGACGTCGCGGTTCGGCGCGGGCAGGTGCGCGGCCAGGCGCAGCGCCACGGCCACGCCGCTCTTCATGTCGGCGGTGCCGCAGCCGTACAGCAGGTCTCCCTCGACGCGGGAGGGCAGATTGCCCGCGACCGGGACGGTGTCGATGTGCCCGGCGACGACGACCCGCTCGGCCCGCCCGAGGTCGGTGCGGGCCACGATCGCGTCGCCGTCGCGGTGCACGGTCAGATGGGGCAGCGCGGCGAGCGCCTCCTGGATCGCGTCGGCGAGCGGCCCCTCCGCGCCGCTGACCGACTCGGCGTCCACCAGCCGCGCGGTCAGCGTGCCGACGTCCTCTGACAGGTCGAGTGAAATACCCATGCCCCCACCCCATGCATGTTCATGATCGTGTTCATGATCGGTGTTCGTGATCGGTGCGGACGCGCCGGTCGGCCCCGCCCCGCCGGATCCGCGCGCCGTTCAGGCGAGCCTAGCGGGACGGGACGGAGCGTTCGCCGGGTACGGTCTGTAGTGTGACACTGCGTGTTTCCCGGGGCGTCCTGGCAGTCGTGATCATCGTCGCCCTCCTCGGCGTCGGGATCTACGCGGGTCTGTACTACCTGCTCAAGCGGGCCGAGCCGCTCGTCATGCCCGAGCAGTGCTCGGTGACCACGCCGCTCGGCGGCCTTGACCTCGACATCGAGCAGGCGCGCATCGCGTCGATCATCGCGGGGGTGGCGGCACGCCGCCGCCTGCCCGAGCGCGCCGTGCAGATCGCCTACGTCACCGCGATCCAGGAGTCCAAGATCTTCAACCTGCCGTACGGCGACCGCGACTCGGTGGGCGTGTTCCAGCAGCGGCCCTCCCAGGGCTGGGGCACCAAGAAGCAGTTGCTCGACACCGTCTACGCCACCCGCAAGTTCTTCGCGGCCCTGGAGAAGGTCAAGGGCTACCGCAAGATGCCGCTCGACAAGGCCGCCCAGGCGGTGCAGCGCTCGGCCGACGGCTCCGCGTACGCCGGCCACCAGCGGGACGCCGAAATCCTCTCCGCCGCCTTCACCGGCCGCGTGCCCCGGGCCGTGCACTGCGTCTACCCGCAGTCGGCGACGCCCGTCCCGGCGCGCGTGGACGCCGCCCGCCGCCTGCTCGTCCGCGTCCTGGGCGAGGCGGGGGTGCGCAGCGATCAGGTTGGGGAACGCTCCACGGGATCCGGGCTGCGGATCGACGCGCCGAACAGCAGGCGCGGCTGGCTGATCGCGACCTTCGCCGTGGCGCACGCCCAGCAGTACGGCCTCAGCCACGTGCGCTACGACGGCGTGGTGTGGCGGGCGGACCAGGGCGACGACGGCTGGCGGACCGACTCGGCCGCGACATCCCGCCGGATCGAGGTGGCCGTGGCGGGGCCGCCCGCCCGCGTTCCGGCGGCCTCGACAAGGGCGTCATCGGCGGCCGGGAGGCGCAGGTCTAGAGCAGCCGCTCGATCTTGATCGAGCCCGGAGGGAGCGGCAGCGCGTACGAGGCCACCCACGGCCGGCCCTGCACGCGCTCGAACGACAGCCGCCGCCCGTCCGCCGCGAGGTAGTCGGCGTAGTCGATGAGCCCACGGTCGGGATGCCCGGTGGTGCCCTCGGAGCGGAAGTGCACGGTGCCGCGTTCCAACGGCGCGAACTCCACGCCCTCCATGATGAGCGTGCTCTTCGCCGGGACCATGCCCTGGGTGGGCACCGAGGTCCACAGCATGACCTCCAGGTGGGCCGAATCGGTGGAGACCAGCCCCGCCTTCTCCTTCACCGACAGCCACTGGTAGACCCGGCTGCCGTCGTCGAGGAGGTACTCGGTCCACTGATCGCCCTGTGGGGACGTCATGTGCAAGGCGCCGAGGACGCGCGACCGCGTCCCCTGGCACTCGATGAGATCGCCCACCTTGATGGTGCGTGGGTCCACGTAGTCGGCCGGGATCTGCTCGGGCACGGGCGCCGGGCTCGGGACCATGAACTCGACCGGCTCCTCATGAGCCGACGAAGCCGATCTGAGCCGGCGGTCCTGGCGTGTGGTCGCGATGTACGCGCCCAGCACGACGACGAGCGTGGCGATGCTCAGGGCGAGCACTACCGCTGCTGTCATGGCGCGCGATCCTACTGGAGGCGGCTTACCGCCGCGTCGATACGTTCGTCGGTTGCGGTAACAGCTATGCGAATATGTGCCCGGCCTGCGACACCATAGAAATCACCGGGCGCGACCAATATGCCATTCTCGGCGAGAATTCGCACTTGCTCCCAGCAGTCGGAGCCGTTCGCGGCCCACAGGTAGAGCCCGGCCTCGGAGTGCTCGATGCGCCACCCGGCCCGCTCAAGCGCGGGGCGCAGGGCGCGCCGTCGCGCCGCGTACCTGGCTCGCTGCTCCTCGGCGTGCTCGTCATCGCCGAGCGCGGCCGTCATCGCGGCCTGCACCGGGGCCGGCATCATCATGCCCGCGTGCTTGCGGATCTCCAGCAATTGCCGCACCAGCTTGGGGTCGCCGGTGACGAAACCCGCGCGGTAGCCCGCCAGGTTGGACCGCTTCGACAGCGAATGCACCGCCAGCAGCCCCTCGTGTGAGCCGCCGCAGACGTCCGGATGCAGGATCGAGATCGGTTGTTCCTCCCAGCCGAGCTCGATGTAGCACTCGTCGGAGGCCACGATCGTGCCGCGCTCGCGCGCCCATGAGACGACCTTGCGCAGGTGCTCGACGGGCAGCACCCGCCCGGTCGGGTTCGACGGCGAGTTCACCCAGACCAGCGGCACCCGCTCCGGCCCGAGCCCGAGCAGGCCGTCGGCCGCGTACGGCTCCGCCCCCGCCAGCCGCGCCCCCACGTCATAGGTCGGGTAGGCGAGCTCGGGGAACACGACCCGGTCGCCCGGCCCCACCCCGAGCAGGGTCGGCAGCCAGGCGACCAGTTCCTTGGAGCCGATGGTGGGCAGCACGGCCGCCGGGTCGACGTGCACGCCCAGGCGGCGCTGCATCCACCCGGCGGCGGCCTCGCGCAGTTCGGGCGTGCCGTACGTCTGCGGATAGCCGGGGCTGTCCGACGCGGCCGCGAGCGCCTCGCGCACCACGGCGGGCACGGGGTCGACCGGCGTGCCCACCGACAGATCGACGATGCCGCCCGGGTGGGCCTCCGCCGTCGCCTTGTACGGGGCGAGCCGATCCCACGGGAAGTCCGGAAGGGCGGCCACCGCGGCTAGTGCCCCTCGCCCTGCGGCGGGAGCGCGGCCACCACCGGGTGATCCTTGGCGATCTTGCCCACCTTCGACGCGCCGCCGGGCGAACCGAGGTCGTCGAAGAACTCCACGTTGGCCTTGTAGAAGTCCTTCCACTGCTCGGGGAGGTCGTCCTCGTAGAAGATCGCCTCAACCGGGCACACCGGTTCGCACGCGCCGCAGTCCACGCACTCGTCGGGGTGGATGTAGAGCATGCGCTCGCCCTCGTAGATGCAGTCCACTGGGCATTCCTCGATGCACGCCTTGTCCAGGACATCCACGCAAGGCTGCGCGATGACGTAGGTCACCTCGGGCTCCTTCTCCTGCGCCTCGGCACGACTCGACCGCGGGTCATAGCCCTAGTATCGCGGTGCAGGCCATGTGACTGGAACGTGAGGGGGGTGAAGGTCGTGTCCCCCCACTACGGCGCAAGACTAGTGGTCCGGATCGCTCCGCGTGACGTTGGGCGGCGCGTGACCGTGCGGCGTCGCGTCCCGGAGGGCTTCCGCGACGTCGTGGGCGTGCTGGAATCCTGGCGCGACGGGATGCTGCGCGTGCGTCGCAGGGACGGCACGGTCGTCGAATTCGAGGAGGCCGCGATGGTCGCCGCCAAGGTCGTACCGGACCCGCCCACACGCTAGACCGCGCTCGAACCGCGCTGCACCACGCTAGGACCACGCTGGGATCACGCTGGGACCACGCTAGGACCACGCTGAACGACGCTGACTCCGGCGTGGCGCGTCAGGAGCCGCGCGACGCCCCATACCGATCAGTTACGCGGCTTTCGCGACCCCTGACCGCGTGTCTCCTCGACCAAACCGTTGGTCACGCTGAGTATTTCTTACGTGACCAGACGTGCCCGCATCGCCGCCCTGACGCTCGCCGCCCTCGCCGCCTGCCCGCTGGCCGCCTGCTCCAAGGCCGAGCAGGCCGCCAAGCCGCCCGCGAAGGTGAACCCGCACGCCACGACCTTGCGTGACGGATTCACCGACCTGGACGGGCTGGTGCGCGCCGCCAAAGAGGAGGGCGAGCTCACCCTCATCGGCGTGTCGCGCGACCGGCTGAACTTCGGGGCGCTGGTGAGCCGCTTCAGCGAGGAGTACGGCATCGACGTACGGCTCGCCGAGCCCGACGCCTCAAGCGGGCGCCAGATCGAGGCGGCCAAGCGGGTGAAACCCGACGTCTTCGACCTGCGGCTCGACGTGGCCGTGGCGAACGCCAAACACTTCGCGCCCTACCGGGTGGCCGCGTGGGACGAGATCCCCGACGATCTGAAGGAGCCGGGCGGCGCGTGGTATGCCGCCTACGGCGGCTACATCTCGATCGGCTACGACTCCCGCCAGGTGCACGCCCCGGCGAGCTTCGACGACCTGCTGCGGCCCAACGCGGGCAAGGCCGTCCGGGTGGCGCTGCCGGGCGACCCCCGGCAGGTCGCGGCGGCCTTCGACGGGGTGATGGCCTCCGCGCTGATCGACGGGTGGCCGAAGGTGCGGCACGGCGTGGAGTTCTTCACCGAGCTCAAGAAGCGCCACCGGCTGGCCACGCCGGAGCGGGCCACCGTACTGATCGACTGGGATCACGCCAACCTCACCCGGGGCGCGACGGCCGGGGCCGGCACATCGGCGTGGAAGGTCGTCGTGCCGCGCGACGCCGTGCTCGCCGGCTACCAGGTGCAGGCGATCAACAAGAACGCGCCGCATCCGGCGGCGGCCCGGCTCTGGCAGGAGTTCCTCTTCTCCGACACGGCGCAGAACCTGCTGCTGAAGGGGTACGCGCGGCCGGTGCGGATGGAGGCGATGGAGATGCACGGCACGCTCGACGCCGAGGCGGCGGCCAAGCTGCCGAAGGCGAACGGCGAGCCGGTGATCCTCACGGTCCCGCAGACCGACGAGGGGCGGACGTATCTGCGCGGACACTGGACGGCCGCGGTCGGCTGAGCATCCCGAAACCCGCCCCGAATCGCGATGTACGGGACGCGGCGCGAAGGGCGATGACCGATGGTGACGGGTGGCGGCGTGGGTGGCGGGAGGTGCGCGCGGGGCTGTCGTGGTCAACAGCAGCGGAAGGAATAGCGGAGCCCTAAAGTGGCAGTGTCACAGACCACTGCCATAGGCCCGTGATGTCCAGAATGTGAGCTGATCATGCTGCGATACGACACTCCGGCCCTGACTCGGTGGAACGCTCGCGCCTATGACAGCTCCTTCGGCTACGTGTCCGCGCAAGGCGCTCCCCTGGTGGAACTGCTCGACCCCCAGCCGGGCGAGCGGATCCTCGACCTCGGCTGCGGCACCGGAGTGTTCACGGCCGACATCGCCGCGCGGGGCGTGCGGGTGCTGGGCATCGACGGGTCGCCGCCGATGATCGAGGCCGCGATCTCCACCTATCCCGGGCTGGACTTCATCGTCGCCGACGGGCACGACTTCTCCGTTGCCGAGCCGTACGACGCGGTGTTCTCCAACGCGGCCCTGCACTGGCTGAGCCGAGATCCGGACGCGGTGATCCGGTGTGTGCGCGAGGCGCTGCGGCCCGGCGGCCGGTTCGTGGCCGAGATGGGCGGCGCGGGGAACTGCGCGGCGCTCACCGCGGCCATGTCGACGGCCTGGCGCGAGTACGGCCTGCGTGAGCCCGAGCTGCCGTGGTATTTTCCTTCGCCCGCGGAATACGCTCTCCGCCTGGAAAAGGGCGGCTTCACGGTGCGACTCCTGGAATACTTCGATCGTCCCACCCCTCTCGACGAGTGTCCGGACGGAGCGGCCGACTGGGTGCGTATGTTCGCGGGTTCGCTGCTCGACGAGGTGCCCCCGGCGGCCGTCGAGCCGCTGTTGCGCCGCGTCAACGAGCTCGCGGCACCGGCCCTGCGCCGCGGGTCGGAGTGGATGGCCGACTATGTCCGGCTTCGCTTCGCCGCCGTCTTGGACTGAGCGGGGGACGACGCTCCGCGCCGACGCCGGATTTGCCAGACTATGGTCTGGTCTGCGGGTTGTCACCCGTGGGTCAAGAGTGAACAGCCGGATGGGGATCGGATGAACTTCTGCCTGAGTGACCTTGTGCCACCCCTGCGCTGGAGTGACGCTGCCCGCATCCGGGGCCTGCACGAGCCGGTCGAACGCGACGGCCTGCCCGACGCCTGGTGGCGGGCGCTGCCGATGGGGCACGTGCTCGCCGTGCTCACCCCCGAGCAGCTCGCCGAGCTCCTGGCCGAGCTGGCGCTCGAACACTGGTACGCGGCGGCGATCGGCGACATCCTGCCCGCGCTGCACGTGCTCGACCCCGAGGAGGCCGACGAGCCGCACGTCGCGATCGCCCTGGACCGGGTGGGGTCGTGGACCGGCCTGCTCGCGCTCACCGGGCGGGAGCTGCTCGACCAGCCCTTCATCCAGGCCCGCCCGGTGCTGAGCGCGCTGTTCGGCGCCGTGTTCATGCGGCTCGCCGAGGCGCGTGGCACCGTCCGGGAGCGCCCCAGGGCCGAGGCCGCCGCGCCGCCGGAGCCGATGGGGCTGCCTCCGGCGATGTTCCCGCCCGCCGGGCCCGCCTCGTTCCCCCCGGCGTCCGCGTCGTTCCCGCCGTCGATCGTGGCGCCTCGGGCGCAGCGCCCGGAGGCCGCCGCCGAGCCGGAGAGCCCCGAGCCGCAGGGCCCCGAGCCGGAGGCCGCGGCGGCGTCATCGGCGTCATCGGCGTCATCGGGGTTGTCGGCGTCGTCGGGGCTGTCGGAGTCGTCGGGGCCGTCGGGATCGCCGAGGAGGCGCGACCCCGCCGACCTGCCCGCGTTGATCGACGCGGCGTTCGCGGACCTGGACGACCAGGCGTGGGCGGTGGCGCAGAACCGGCTGTTCACCGACGACCCCTCGGAGGTCGATCAGCTCGCCAAGCTGTTCGCCGTACCGCCGGAGCAGATCCGGGAGCAGGAGGAGCGGCTGCGTGAGCGGCTGGCGGACTGGCTGGCCGGGGAGGAGGCCGAGCCGTACCGGCGGCATCTGGAGGCCGTCGCCGAGACGCTGGGGATCGCCGCGCCGAAGTCGCGCCTGATCGAGGCCGCGGACTGGCACGTACGCGAGCTGCGGTCCCTGGACATTCCGGCGTGGCAGTTCGTGCTGGCGACGCTGCCCGGCTACCAGCTCGCGGACAACTGGCTGGTCGCCGGCGACCTCGCCGAACTGCACGAGAAGACGCGCGGGCTGATCGCCGGGGCCGAGCGCCCGACCGTGGCCCGTGCGCTCGAACTGGTCTCGACGCTGGGCATCCACCCCGAGGTGGCCAAGGAGTGGCTGGAGAGCGTTCCGCAGCTCCGTATCGAGGGGCGCGGCGATCAGCCCGGCCAGGACGGGGCGGCCGTCGCCGAGGATCTGGCGCGGCCAGACGAGGACCTGGCGGCCGACGGGAACCGGGCTCGGGAGGATCGGCCGGACGCGGGCGTACCCGAGCCGGAGCGGCCCGACCGGGACCCCGCCGACGGGGAGCCGTCCGAGCGCGACCAGGCCGAGGCCGAATCCTCTCAGGCCGAACCTGCGCGCCCGCAAGATTCCGAATTGGGGCGGTCAGGCCCGCAGGAGCCTGTCCCGCACGAACCCACGCCGGACGAGCCCGGCGACGTCCCTGCCGCGGCCGTACCCGCGGCGACGGGCGAAGACGAGGCAGGGGCGGCCGGTGCGCGGCCGGGCGACCGCGTCTCCCCGGCCGATCACGAACAGGTACGCGAGCCTCAGCGGCGGGAAGCCGAAGCGGCACCGGGAGCGGGCGTCTTCGGGGCGGCCTCGCCGGTCGCCGAACCGGAGCGGCCGGTGGACGGTCCGCGGCCCGAGGACGCGCAGCCGGCTCCCGGCGCACAGCCGCCCAAACCGCTTCGCCCGCCGTACGGGGCCGAGCCGGTCGTCCCGGCGGCCCAGGAGCGCCGGTCCCCGGCGGGGGACGCCCCGGCGGACATCCCGGGCGCGGCCCCAGCGGCGGCGGGCGGACCCGCGGGTGCGGCGGAGCCGAAGGGCGGCCCGGGCGAGCCCCGGCTCGACCGGGGGTCCACGCCTTCCCGTCCGATCCCACCGGGCGGCGTCAACGCCCCGCCCACCGCTGCGGCCATGCCTGTGGGAGAGGCCGAGCAGCAGGGCGGTCCGGGCGAGCCCCGGCTCGACCGGGGGTCCACGCCTTCCCGTCCGATCCCGCCGGGCGGCGTCAACGCCTCGCCCACCGCTGCGGCCATGCCTGTGGGCGAGGCCGAGCAGCAGGGCGAACCACGGCTCGATCTTCCTTCCACGCCGTCACGCCCTGCCGCGCGGGAGGGCGCGGTCACGGGCCTGGGCGCGCCGGGCGAGCCTCGCCTCGACCTCCCCTCCACTCCGTCACGTCCCGTGGTGCGGGACGGCGAGTCCGGCGGGGCGAGCGTGGGGCAGCTGAAGGATGTGGCGCTGACGCGGCGGTGCTTCCGGCAGCCGGACGGGCGCTGGTGGTTCCGGGTGGACGTCACCGAGGATCATCTGGCCGGTGGGCCGTGCGCGTTGCCCAGCGGGTTCGCGGCGTACCTGGGGCTGACGCCCGGCGAGAGCCGTACCGTGCGGTGCGCGATCGGGGAGATGACGCTGAGCTGGCAGCCGCGCCCGGCGCTGGACGCGATCCGCCCGCTGCTGCTGGAGGCCGGCGCGCGGGCGGGCGGGCACCTGTTCGTCACGCTCTCCGACGAGGGCACGCTGCGGGCCAGGCACCTTCCCGCGGCGAGCGGAACCGACAAGACGGCCCAGGCACTGCGGCTGGTGGGATACACGGCACCGGGAGGCACCATGGACCAGGCGCTGCGCGTGATCGCCACGCGTGTCGGCATGATCGGGTCCGTGTCCCGGAGCGACCTGCTCGCCCGGCTCCGCGAGCGTGGGGATCGAGATCTGCTGTCGCTGCTGGCCACGCCCGTGGCCCATTGACCCTGCCCCTTGCCCCTGCCCCTTGACCCTGCCCCGCCGCTCAACCGATCCCGATTGCCTGGTCCGTCCGATGCCCGCACCGACCCGCCCCGTGAGCACCGCCGTGTCCCCCATGTCCCCCACGTCCGCCGAGCACCGACATCAGCCCTGACGGTCGGCGCGCGGTGACCCCACCCCGACGTCCCTCCTCCGACGATGACTGCTATTTACTGATATCCGTACCCCGCCACCCGAGGTGTCCGTGCCGCGACTCGCGATCTCCCCAGAGTTCCCCCGGGAACTGAGCGCTCTGGCGCACGCGGTGCGCGCCGACGTGCTGGTCGCGATCCGCCGCTTCCTCGTCGGCGACCCCGAGGCGCCGGTCCCCGAGCGGGTACGGCACGCCCGCGACCCCCGGACCGTCACCCTGCGGCTCGCCGAGGGCCGCCGGGCCGTCGCGGTGCGGCTGGGCGACCTCTACTGGCTGGTCACCGTCCTGCAGGACGCCGAGGCGTGGGAGTACGCGCGACGGCACCGGTTCACCGTCAACGCCGCCATCGGCGTCGTGGAGAGCTGGGACGCCGAGGCGCTTGAGGCCATCGAGCCCGCGCTGCGCCGCTCGGCCGCGTCGACGGACCGGCGGCTGCTCGCGCACATCTGCGACGGCGACCTGCTGCACCTCGGCATCGACCTGCGGCTGCTGCGCCTGGTACGGCTGATGGCCACCGAGGCGCACCTTACGGCGGCCGAGCCGCTGATCCCGGAGAGCCAGTACGCGCCGCTGGCCGCGCTCGCCGCGGGCGGCGGCATGGCCGAGGCGTGGCGGGCGCTCGACGCCCGGCGGGCGGTGCTCGCCGAGTCCGTGGACCCGGACGATCTCGCCGCCGCGCTGGAGCGCAGCCCCGACCAGGCCGCGTTCGTCTCCGGCCCGCCGGCGCTGGAGCGGCTGCTGACCGCGCCGGAGTGGTGCACGTTCCTCGACCCGCCGCAGCACCGGCTCGCGCACCGCGACGGCTACCCGTACCCGGTGCTGGTCACCGGCGGCGCGGGCACCGGCAAGACGCTGGTCGCGCTGCACCGGGCCGCGCACCTGGCCCGGCGCGCCACCGGCGGCGTGCTGTTCGTGACCTTCTCCCAGGGGCTCGCCGCCGACCTGTCGGCCCGGCTCGACGTGCTGATCGAGGACGAGGTGGTACGCAAGCGCGTCGACGTGGTGAACATCGACCGGCTGGCGCACCGCATCGTGGGCGAGGCCGAGGGCAGGCCGCCCAAGCTGGCCTCGCCGGGCGACCTGGCCGAGCTGTGGCGGCAGGCCGCCGAGGCGTGCGCGACCGGGCACGGGCCGGCGTTCCTGATGCGCGAGTGGGAGCAGGTGGTGCTCGCGCAGAACCTGCGCGACCTGGACGAGTACCTGGCCGCCTCCCGCGTCGGCCGGGGCGTCGAGCTCGACGCCGACGAGCGGCGGGCGGTGTGGGCGTGCGTGCAGGACTTCCTTGAGCGGCTGCGCGCGACCGGGCGGCGCACGCTGCTGCAGCTCGCCGCCGAGGCGTCGCTGCTGCTCGGCCGTACCACGGGGGATCTGCTGGAGGGCGGCGGTCCGCGGCGGGAGCCGTACCGGCATCTGATCGTGGACGAGGCGCAGGACCTGCACCCGGCGCAGTGGCGGCTGCTGCGCGCGGCGGTGCCGCCCGCGCCCGACGACGTGTTCGTGGTCGGCGACCCGCACCAGCGCGTGTTCGACACGCACGTGGCGCTGGCGGAGGTGGGCATTCCGGCGCGGGAGAGCCGGCTGCGGGTCTGCTACCGGTTGCCGCAGGAGATCCTGTCCTGGGCGGTACGGCTGCGCGGTGGGGGCCCGGCCGACGGGCTGGTCGAGGGCAGCATCGGCCTGGACGGGCTGCGTTCCACGCGGAACGGCGAGCGTCCGGCGGTGCTGCGGTACGTTTCACCGGAGGCCGAGCTCGCCGGGCTGGTGAACCAGGTGCGTGAGTGGCTGGCGGACGGCGTGCCCGCCGAGAGCGTCGCGGTCGCGGCACGATCGGGCGAATTGGTGCGAGCCGCCCGCACGGCGCTGCGCGCGGCGGGCCTGGATGTCAAGGTGACGACCCTGCATGGCATGAAAGGGCTGGAGCTTAGCCGGGTGGCCGTGATAGGGGTGGCGGATGGTGTCGTTCCCGCACCGGAGGCGCTGACTCCGGTCGAGGAGGACGCCGCCGCCCGCGCGCACGACATGCAGCGGGAGCGCGGGCTGCTCTATACGGCTTGTACGAGGACGAGCGAGTTGCTCTATGTGTCCTACACCGGAAGGGCGAGTCCCTTTCTGCCCCCCTGATCCCCTACGCTGAACCGCGCATGTCCTATATCTGATGAATTTTTATCCCTAACCTCCGTTGCCGGTTGGAACCGATGAACCTGAGTCTGAGCGACGTCGTGCCCCCCCTGCGCTGGACCGCACCCAGCCAGGTAGAGCCGATCGCTAGTGACCCGCGGCTGCCCGACGCGTGGTGGCAGGCGCTTCCGCTCGATCGCGCGTGCGCGTTGGTCGGCACCGCCCAGGTGGCGGCGAGGCTGGCGGACCTGACGGTCGCCTCCTGGGGGCACCTCGTGCTCGGCGACGTGCTGCCGCTGCTCAGGTTCACCGACCCGGAGGAGAGCCTGCGCACCCCCGGCGACCGGGACGCGGTGCAGCGGCTGTTCACCGGCGTGTTCGACCGGCTGATGGCCACCGAGCCCGGCGCCCAGAACCGCTCCACCGGCCAATCCACCGGCCAATCGTCGGGCCAGGCGACGCAAACGTCCGGCCAGACCTCCGGCGACGCCGCCGCGCCCGCGCGGCCCGCCCGGCCGGATCGCCCGCTGCCCGATCTCATCGACGACCTGTTCGCCGAGCTGGACGAGCGCCAGCGGGCCATCGCCAAGGACCGCGTGTACGCCGAGCACCGCGTCACCCTGGACGAGCTGGCCCAGCGGTTCTCGGTCACCCGCGAGCGCATCCGGCAGATCGAGCGCGACCTGCGCGACCACGTCGAGGAGTCGCTGCGCGGGCCGGACGCCGCGCCGCTCGCCGCGCACCTTTCATGGCTGCGCGGCCGACTGGGCTCCGCCGTACCGGCGGACGACCTGGCGGCGGCGGTGCCCTGGCACCGGACCGAGCTGCGCACGCTCGGCATCCCCGCCTGGCGTTTCGTGCGCACCCTGCTCACCGGCTACGACCAGGTGGACGGCTGGCTGGTCGCCGGCGGCGTGGACGAGCTGCGCGAGAAGACCCGGCAGCTGTTCACCGAGGGCCCGGTGAAGATGGCCGAGGCGGTCGCGCTCGTCGCCCAGCTCGGCGTACGCGAGGACGTCGCCGAGCGCTGGCTCGCCTCGGTGCCGAACCTGCGCGTGCTCGACGGGCACGTGGTGCCGTGGCCGCGCAGCGCGGGCGACAAGGCCGAGGCCGTGCTCGCCGTCGCGGGCGGCCCGCTGTCGCCGGAGGAGATCCAGGAGCGCATCGGCGAGGACTACAGCCTGGTCGGCATCCGCAACCAGCTCACCTCCGACGAGCGGTTCCTGCGGGTGGACCGCAACAAGTACGGCCTGCGCCGCTGGGGCGGCGAGGAGTACCTCGGCATCCGCGAGATGATCGCCCGCGAGGTGGAGAAGTCCGGCGGCGAGGCCTCGGTCAACTCCATCGTCAACGATCTGACCCAGCGCTACGGCGTCAGCGAGAGCTCGGTGCGCGCCTACGCGGGCGGCCCCGGCTTCGAACGCACCCAGCGCGGCTGGATCCGCGTCGCCCAGGAGCAGCCCGAGAGCTACCAGCCGCGCAAGGACGTCTCCCTCACCCGCCGCTGCTTCCGCAGCCGCGACGGCCGCTGGTGGCACCGCGTCGACGTCAACGCCGAGCACCTGCGCGGCTCCGGCTCCCCCCTGCCCACCGGCTTCGCCGCCCACCTCGGCATGGCCCCCGGCGGCCAGCTCACCACCTCCGCCCCCAGCGGCGACGTGGTGATCTCCTGGCACAACCAGCCGACGATGGGCTCGATCCGCAACATCCTGCAGGAGTACAACGCCATGGAGGGCGACCACGTCTTCCTCACCGTCTCCGACGGCGGCGAGCTCCTCACCCGCTTCCTGCCCTCCGCCTCCCCCCAGATCCCCCCGCTCAACCGAGCCCTCCACCTGATCGGCTACACCGCCCCGGTCGCCTCCGAGGCCGAGGGCCTGCGCCTCATCGGCGCCCGCATCGGCCTCCCCGAGGGCACCTCGAAGGAGGAGATCCTCGCCGCCCTCCGCGAACGCGGCGACCGCGACATCCTCGCCTTCCTCGACCCGTCCTCCACCGCGAACCCGATCGGCTGACCCGAACCCCCGCCGTCACGCCCACCCGAGCCCCCGACCGGCGAGCGGGATGAAAACTTCAGCCCACCGGCTGCCCAACCTCGCCGGTTCCGGCCGTGGTCCGGCCCTCCCGCTCCTCAATGTCGGCCCAGTCGTCGCCGCCGAGACTGGCCAGGGCCGCCGGGAACAGACCGAAGTTCTCGGCGTAGATGTGCGCACGCAGTTGATCGCAGATCTGGAGGATCGCCTCGTCATCAAGCGTCGCCGCGAGCCGGGCGGCCAGCTCGCCGTGCTCGGACTCCAGGGTGTCGATGTGGTCGATGAACTCGCCCCGCTCACGCATCACCGCGAACAGACCCCGTTCCTCAGCCCGTACGTGCGGCATCAGCAGCGCGGCCAGATCACCGAATATGCCTCGCGCGATGGCCGAATCCCCCACACGCAGCGCGTCACGGATCTCTCCGGCCATATCAAGCAGCCGCTCGTGCTCCGCCATCAACCTCTGAATCGGCGTAACCTCGCGGCATCCGCAGTGATCGCACACAGCGTCTCCTCGTCCGTCGGCCTCCTCCCAGCCTGCGGCCCAGGGACTTCCCCCCGGTACGGCCGATCGCCCCACACGCGCGGGCCCTTGGTCCCTGCTACTTCCGCGCTACTTGCGCCCTGTCTAGCAGGCGATGAGCTCCACGACCGTCTTCACCTCGAACGGCTCCGGCCTGCCCAGAGCGACCTTGACCGGTTTCCCCGGCTCGGACAAGTAGAGGCTCATGGCCTCGGCGAGGGCCTCCCGCAGCTCTTCGATGCTCTCGCCGGACGCGAAACAGCCCGGAAGCTCCTGCACCTCGGCCCAGTAACCGTCCTGTTCGACGTGAATCTGGACGGTATAGGTCGTCGCGTCTGCGCTCACCGTGCTCACCGTCCCTTCAGACCTGACTGTCGGAGTGGAAGTTTCCTTGACATGGCACTCCTGCGAGGGGGACGGCTTCGCCGAGCATAGGGGTTAGACGGCATCGCCACCAGCGGATTGAACACTTTTCGCGTTTATTCGAGGACGTAAAGTAATTGAATTAAGTCCCGAATGCTCAACGTTCGGCCTTCCTGTCCAACTTGACGCGAAGCGCCCCGGTAAGGAGGCGTGGTCTAGGCTCAGGGGCATGCTGCGGCTGTATGACACGCGGGCCAGGCGGGTGGAGCAGGTCGTGCCGGAGGGGGCGCGGGGCTTGCGCATGTACTCGTGCGGGCCGACGGTGTATCGGTTCGCGCATCTGGGGAACCTGAGGTCGTACCTGTTGTCGGACATGATTCGGCGGGTGTGCGAGCGGCAGGGGCTGCGGACGGTGGTGTGCGTGAACATCACCGATGTCGGGCATCTGGTGGATGACGCGGAGATCGACCCGTCCGGGGAGGACAAGGTTCTGCGGCAGGCGCGGGCGGAGGGGCGGTCGGCGGCGGAGATCGCGCGGTTCTATGAGGACGCCTTCCGGGCGGACATCGGCGCGCTCAACATCCGGCCGCCGGAGCACACGCCGCGGGCCACCGAGACGATCGACCTGATGATCGAGCTGATCGCGAAGCTGATCGAGAAGGGGCACGCGTACGTCGTGGACGACGGGTCGGTGTTCTTCTCCGTCGAGTCGTTCCCAACGTATGGCGAAATTTCAGGGAATCGGCTGGACGCGCTGAAGCCGGCCCATCGGTTCGAGGCACCCGATCCGCGTAAGCGGTTCCACGCCGACTGGGCGCTGTGGAAGGGCTCGGATCGGGAGCTGACCTGGGAGGCGCCGTGGGGGCGCGGCTTTCCCGGGTGGCACGTGGAGTGCTCGGCGATGTCGCTGCGCTATCTGGGCGAGCGGTTCGACGTGCACACCGGGGGCATCGACCTGCGTTTCCCGCACCATGAGGACGAGCGGGCCCAGTCGAACGCGGCGGTGGGGCACGAGGTCGTCGCGCACTGGGTGCACGGCGAGCATCTGCTGTTCGACGGGCGCAAGATGGCCAAGTCGACTGGGAACGTCGTGCTGCTCTCCGACGTCGTCGAGGCCGGGCTCGACCCGCTGGCCGTACGGCTGGCGATGCTGGAGCACCGGTACCGGCAGCAGATGAACCTCACCTGGGAGACGCTGCGGGCCGCCGACCGGACGTTGCGGCGCTGGCGGCGGCGGGTGGCGGACTGGGCCGAGCATCCCAGCCGGCCGATCGCCGCCGAGTACGCCGGGCGGGCGCGGGCGGCCTTCGACGACGACCTCGACACCCCGGCGGCGCTGCGGGTGCTGCGCGAGCTGGAGAAGGACGACGCGGTGCCGCCCGGCTCCCGCTTCGAGACCGTCCTCGATCTGGATCATCTGCTCGGCCTCGACCTGTCGCGCGACATCGGCACCACGCCGACGCTGCCACCGGGCGCCGCCGAGCTGCTTGAGCGGCGTGAACGGGCCCGCGCCGCCCGTGACTGGGCCGCCTCGGACAGGCTGCGGGACGAGCTCGCCGAGCTGGGCGTGAAGGTCGCCGACACTCCGGAGGGGCAGCGGGTGGTCCGCGACTGAGCTTCTCGCGGCCTTTTCACTGTTTTTTCACGGCCCTACTGCTCAATGGGCGGGTAGCAGGCGGGTTTCGCCTACGGCGAGGTCCCAGAGGTCGGCGCGGTCGAGGCCGCGGGCGGCCCAGGCCTCCCGAACCTCGTGGACGGGGGCGAGGACGGGTTCGCCGGAGAGGGCGAACGTGCCCCAGTGCATGGTGGCCATGCGGTGCGCGCCGACGTCCAGGCAGGCCTGCACGGCATGGGCGGGGTCGACGTGGGCGACGCGGGTGAACCAGCGGGGCTCGTACGCGCCGATCGGCATGAGCGCCAGGTCGATGCCCGGGTAGCGGGCGCCGATCTGCTTGAAGCGGTCGCCGTAGGCGCTGTCGCCGGCGAAGTAGACGCGGTGTCCCTGGGCGCTGAGGATCCAGCCGCCCCAGAGCGTGCGGCAGGTGTCGAACAGGCTGCGGCGGCTCCAGTGGTGGGCGGGCACGAAGTCGAAGCTCACGTCGCCGATCTCGGCGCTCTCCCACCAGTCGAGCTCGGTGACGTTCTTGAAGCCCCGGCGGTCGAACCAGCGGGCGAGCCCGGCCGGGACGAAGACCGCGACGTCCTTGGGCAGGCGTCGGATGGTGGGGGCGTCCAAGTGGTCGTAGTGGTTGTGGCTGATGACGATCGCGTCCACCTTGGGCAGGTCGCTCCAGGCGACGCCGGGCGGGGTGTGGCGCTGCCGTACGCCGGGGATCTTCCGCGACCAGACGGGATCCGTGAGCACCGTCAGGCCGCCGATCCGCACCACGTAGGTGGAGTGGCCGACCCAGGTGATCGCCGTGTCGGTCGGGCTGATCGCGGGAAGCCCGTCACGACGCACCGGGATTCGATCGACATCGCCGATGTCCTGGCGGAAGGCTCCGTACCACAGGACGTACACGACCTCGCGGAAGTCGGGCAGCGGGTCGCTGAGCCGGTCTTTGAAGTGGGACGGCCAGGTGCGCCGGCGGGGCGGGGCCGTACTCGGAGCGGGGATCTGCGGGCGAACGATCTGCGACATGAACGCTCCTGCGGGTGGCGCTGCTTTCCCTGGGGGACGGAACAAGTCAACCCACTTCGATCATGCCCACTTGACGGAAAACATGCGTCGGCCAGGCGGCGTATCCCGGATGTCCTTCTCATTGATGACAACGTGGCCGGAGATTCAGCGCTCGCGGTAGAAAGACGGCGGTCCTGTCGCCGGGGCCGGGGCGGAGATGACGCCAGGGGATCGCCCGCCCGGCACGGAGCCGTTCGTCCGTCAGGCGGACGTCTGGCCGGGATCGCCTCCGGCGCGGCGTCGTGACGCGCGCCACCAGAGGTCCTTTTCCGGGTATCCGCCGTCGGCGAGGTTCGCGCGCCGTTCGAAGACGTTCCACGAGCCGGGGTTGCCGCAGGCGCAGATGGACAGCAGCGCCGCCAGCAGGTACAGCAGGAGCATCGGGAGGCCGAGGCACCAGACGTACTGGGTGGCGTGCCGCGACTCGTGCTCCAGCAGCCTGCCTTCCAGGTAGCCGTCCCGGCGGCCGGTCACGATCACGTTCCCGAGGGTGAACGCGCCCGCCTTCATGGGGATGCGGAACCCGTGCGCGTAGATCAGGCCGTACTCGCCCCGGCTGAGGCGCGCCCGCCCGGCGACGGCGACGGCCAGGCCGAGAGGGGTGGACAGGTTCAGGCAGTTGACCACCCGCCGGACGCGGTACCAGGGACGCATGCTCCGATTGTCGGGGCGCGAGCGCGCCGGGGGAAGCTACCGGTGCAGGCTCTGGGCCTCTCCGGGCGGGGGCGCCCCGTACCTCGGGGTGAGCAGCCACGAGCCGCTCGACGGCACCAGCAGCACGGCGACGGCCACCGCCGCCATGCCGCCGTAAAGGTAGGCGTATCCAGCGGTGGTGCCGGCGATGAGCAGGTCCCCCTCGCTGCGCTGCACGGCGAAGACCGCCGACATGATTCCCCACCCGACCGCGGTGGCCAGCGCCCCGACCCGGGACCCCATCATCCGGCCCATCCCGTACGGCACGGCGAACAACACCGCGAGCCACCCGACCGCGGCGACCGGGATGTCCACCAGGGCCCAGGAGTGCTCCAGCGCCCCGAGCACGCCGAGGAACGCCCCCAGCACGAACAGCACGCCGTAGGTGGCCCCGGTGAGGATGGCCCGGCCGAGTTCATTGTCCTCGTACGCGCCCTCCTCGGGCACGTGGCGTTCGGCCCCGGCCGGGAACCCCTGCTCGTCCGGCCGCCCTTGCTCGCCTTCCGGACCTTGCTCGCCTTCTGGACGCGGCTGATTCTCCAGCCCCGGGTCGCTCCGCAGGCCCGGCCGATCGGCCGAATCCCCCCAATCCCCCGGATCCGCCGGCCCCGCCGATCCGTGCGTACGGTCCGGCTCAGCCGACCCGTGCGGAGTGTCGGCGTCAGGCGGTGCCCAGGACTCCGCGCGCCCAGACGGCACGACCTGATTGGCCGCTCTGGACGGCTCGCCCGATCCGGGCAGCTCGGAAGGCGTCTCCCGCATGTTCCCGAGACTAGTGGACCCCGGCGAACAGGTCGTCTTCCCGGTCGTACGGCTCGCCGATCCCGCCGGTCTCGTACGGCGCGCCACCCCGGGACCGCCCCGGAACCCCGGCACGCAGGATGAAGTGCTCCACGCCGAGCGCCTCCTGCCCGATGTTGTTGGACAGCGCGAACCACGGCCCGCGTACGACGATCTGGGTGGCGTGCGCCCGCATCGCCGCCAGTTTCGCCTCGACGTACTCACGGGCGTCGATCTCCGTGGTCACGTCCTCGTCCGGGCACCCGAAGGAGAGATCGTCGAACGTGTCCGCGGGCAGGAACCCGACGTCGCTCTCCCGCAGCGCCTCCGCCGAACGCTTCATCACCGACTTCGGCAGCGCGGTGTGGTAGAACTTCGCGATCGGCCAGGGATCGCCGTCCCCGAACCCGGGATCCGCGGCGAGCTCGAACGCCCGCCACGCCACACGATGCGCCTGAATGTGATCGGGATGCCCGTAGAACCCGTTCTCGTCATAGGTGACGAGCACCTGCGGCCGCACCTCGCGAATGATCTTCACGAGCTCTCCGGCCGCCTCGTCCAGATCCGCCCGCCAGAACGCGCGGGGATCGTCGTTGCTCGCCACGCCCATCATGCCCGAGTCCCGCCAGCGCCCGGCCCCGCCGAGGAAGCGATGATCGCTCACCCCCAGCGCCGCGCACGCCGCCGCGAGCTCGCCGATGCGATGCTCGCCGAGCCGGTCCTCCCGGTCGGCGGCGAGATGGGCCAGCTCGGGCGGAATGATCTCGCCTTCCTCCCCGAGCGTGCAGGTGACCAGGGTGACGTGCGCCCCCTCGGCCGCGTACTTGGCCATCGTCGCCCCGGTGCCGATGCTCTCGTCGTCGGGGTGGGCATGCACGAGCAGCAACCGCCGATCACTCATGATCTGAGGGTATCGGCACTGGCAGGATGGGTGTCCATGACCGAGAGCTTTCCACGCCTGCACGCCAGGACCCGCCGGTTCACCCTCGGGGTGCCACGCAACTTCACGATCAGCCCGCAGGGCGACCGCGTCATCTTCCTGCGCACGGCCTCCGGCACCGACCCGGTGACCTGCCTGTGGGAACTCGACGTCAGCACCGGCGCCGAGCGTGTGCTCGTCGATCCGCGCGGCCTCGGCGCGGCGGACGAGAACCTTCCCCCGGAGGAGCGCGCCCGCCGGGAGCGCGCCCGCGAGCAGGCGGGCGGCATCGTGGCGTACGCCACCGACCGCCAGGTGACCACGGCCGTCTTCGCCCTGTCCGGCGCGTTGTACGCCGCCGCCGTGACCGGCGACGGCGCGGTCCGCGCCCTGGAGACGCCCGGCCCGGTCATCGACCCGCGCATCGCCCCCGACGGCCGGCATGTCGCGTACGTCACCGGCGGCGCCCTGCGCGTACAGGACCTGACCACCGGCGAGGACCGCGCACTCGCCGAGCCCGAGTCCGAAACCGTCACATACGGCCTGGCCGAGTTCATCGCCGCCGAGGAACTGGACCGCCTGCGCGGCCACTGGTGGTCCCCCGACGGCACCGCCCTGCTGGCCGAGCGCGCCGACGAGGCCCCGGTGACCCGCTGGCACATCGCCGACCCGGCCAACCCCGACCGCGACCCGGTCCAGGTGCGCTACCCGGCCGCCGGAACGGCCAACGCCGAGGTCACGCTGGTCGTGCTGGGCCTGGACGGCTCCCGCGTCGAGGTGCCGTTCGACGACGAGTACCTGGTGAACGCGCACTGGAGCCGGCACGGCCTGTCGATCGTGACCATGCCCCGCGACCAGCGGACGATCCGCCTGTTCGACGTGGATCCCGCCACCGGCGCGACCACCCTGGTCCGCGAGGACACCGACCCGGCGTGGGTGGACGCGCACCCGAGCGTGCCCGCCCGCCTGTCCGACGGCGCCCGCGTGTGGATCGCCGCCGCCGACGGCGCCAACCGTCTCTTCGTCGGCGATGCCCCGGTCACCCCGCCCGACCTGCAGGTACGCGGCGTCTGCGACGTGGACGGCGACACGATCCTGTTCCGCGCCAGCGCCGAGCCGACCGAGATCCACCTGTACACGTGGTCCCCCGGCGGGGACCCCGTCCAGGTCGGCCCCACCGAACCCGGCGTCCACACCGGACGGCTCGCCGGCGGCACCCTGCTGGTCAGCGCCCAGAACCTGGACGACGAAGGCGTCGCGGTCCGCGTCCACCCCAAGGACCGCCCCGCGCTGCCGATCCCCTCCCTGGCCGAGCGCCCCGGCCTCGACCTGCGCGTCTCCCTGCTCCGGGCGGGCGAACGCGAACTGCCCACCGCCCTCCTGCTCCCGTCCTGGCACACCCCGGGCTCGGCCCGCCTGCCGGTGCTCATGGACCCGTACGGCGGCCCGCACGCCCAGCGCGTCCTCGCCTCCCGGCAGATCTTCCTCACCTCGCAGTGGTTCGCCGAGCAGGGCTTCGCGGTCATCGTCGCCGACGGCAGAGGCACCCCCGGCCGAGGCCCGGCCTTCGAACGCGAAGTCCACCTCGACCTGGCCACCCCCGTCTTGGAGGACCAGGTGGACGCCCTCCACGCCGTGGCCCGCCGACACCCCGACGACCTCGACCTCGACCGGGTGGCCATCCGCGGCTGGTCCTTCGGCGGCTACCTGGCGGCCTTGGCCGTACTGCGCCGACCGGACGTCTTCCACGCCGCCGTGGCAGGCGCCCCGGTCACCGACTGGCGCCTCTACGACACCGCCTACACCGAGCGCTACCTGGGCGACCCACGCGACAACCCCGCCCCCTACGAGCAATCCTCACTGCTCGCCGACGCCGAGAAACTGCACCGCCCGCTGCTGCTCATCCACGGCCTCGCCGACGACAACGTGGTCGCCGCCCACACGCTGCGGCTCTCCTCGGCCCTGCTCGCGGCGGGCCGCCCGCACACCGTACTGCCCCTATCCGGGGTCACCCACATGACTCCGCAGGAGGTCGTGGCGGAGAACCTCCTGCTCCTGCAGGTGGACTTCCTGAAGAAGGCCCTGTCGATCTGACACCACGAAGCGGCTGAGCGCCTCCCGGCGGGCTCGACCCACCACAGGTTCCAGCGAACCGTGCCGAGGCGGACCGGGAGGCGCTCCCCGTGGCAGATCCAGACGGCCCGTCGCCGCCCGCCCAAACCGGTCCGCCCAAACCGGTCAGACTAAACCGGTCGGGCAAGGTACGGCCGACCCGACCGATGACCGGCCGTCGTCAGGCCCGGCAAATGAGTTCGCCGTGCGGGATCGCCAGCCACCCGTCGGGGTCGTCCGCCCACGCCCGCCACGCCGTCGAGATCCGCCGCAGATCGTCGGCGGTCACATGCCCGCGTTCGAGCGCCTGACGGGCCATCTCGGAGTGCAGGATGCGGTCGGCCCACATGCCGCCCCACCAGTCCCGGTCCTCCGGCGTCGCGAAGCACCACAGCGACCCGGTGGGCGTGATGTCGGTGAATCCCGCCTGCCTCGCCCACGACAGCAACCGCCGCGCCGCGTCCGGCTCGCCCCCGTTCTCCCGTGCCACCCGCTGGTACAGCGCCATCCACTCGTCCAGCTCGGGCAACCGCGGAAACCACGTGAACCCCGAGTAGTCGCTGTCCCGCACCGCGATGATCCCCCCCGGCCGGCATACCCTGCGCATCTCCCGCAGCGCCTGCACGGGATCCCCAAGATGCTGCACCACCTGATGCGCATGCACGACGTCGAAAACGTCATCGGGAAAGTCCAGGGCATGCACATCGGCCACCGTGAACTCGATGTTGTCCTGACCCCGTGAATCCGCCTCGGCCCGCGCCGCCTCCAACGCATCCGCCGCGACCTCAACGGCCGTCACCTTCCCCGGAGCGACCCGCGCCGCCAGGTCGGCCGTGATCGTGCCCGGCCCGCAGCCGACGTCAAGCACACTCATCCCCGCCGCCAGGTACGGCAGCAGGTAGGCGGCCGAGTTCTCCGCCGTACGCCAGCGATGCGACCGCAGCACCGACTCATGGTGACCGTGGGTGTAGATGGCCTTGGACATCTCGAACCTCCCTGTTCCAGGTGCCGAACACCATAACAGGGCATCTCGCGATCCAAGATACGCGTCTCACATATCGAAATCAGCAGACCGGGAAGCCCCGCAACTCCTCGATCATGGTCGCCGAATCGAACTGGCCCTCCCTCACGCCCGCGAGGAAGGCATCCCACTCTGGGATCGTGAAGACCTGCGGCTCACGGTCTCGGTTCTTGGTGTCACGGACGACGACCACGAACTCTTCGTCGGCCTTATTTCCGACTCCGGCATCCCGGCCGTTCACCACGGCGACCTCGACGCAATTGCCGCCAGTGTTGCCGCTCAAGGTGCTTTTACGCCAGCTTGCGGCAGTGAGATCCACGGTGGACCCTCCCTCATGACCGGCTCTCTGATCAACTCTGCCACGGCCGAGTGCAGCGTTTCCCCCACGCCCGTCTCAGGGCCCCCGCGCTCGCGATCTGCCGGGCAAAGGAGTCGAGGCCGCGCCCGGGGGCAGGCTGCACCGCAGGCTACCGCCAAGGTTGCAGCTGGCTTGCTTCACGGTGACGATGAAGGCGTGCCACTCGTCCGGCCGGAATGTGAGTATCCCTCCCGCTCGATTCTTGGTGTCTCGGATGGCGATGACATCCTTGGTGGCCGCTACCTCGACGCAGCTTGCTCCGTCGCCGCTAAAGCTGCTCTTTCGCCAGGTCGCTTTGGAAAGATCGGCGCGCACCCTTATTCCTTCAGTCGTAGATCGCCGTCACTCTGGGTGTGGATATACCAACAAGCACACCCCGATGATCGCTCCTCTCATCTTCTCAAATCCTCGATCATGGCTGTCGAATCGAATTGGCCCTCCCTCACGCCCGCGAGGAAGGCATCCCACTCTGGGATCGTGAACACCTGTGGTTCATGCTCTCGGTTCTTGGTGTCACGGACGACCACCACGAACTCTTCATCGGCCTTGTTCGCGACCCCGGCGTCTCGGCCGCGCACCACGGCGACCTCGACGCAGTTCCCGCCCATGTTGTTACTCTGAGTGCTTTTATGCCAGATTGCTGCAGTAAGGTTCACTCTGAGTACTTCCCTCCTATTTTGTATCCCTACTCAGGTTAACTCTGCCATCACCGAACGCAACATGGCCAGCGTCTGGGCAGGGCCGAGGGCTTGTGCGCGCAAGTAGTCGAATGCGCGGCTGTACCAACTGACGTCCTGGCTTTTCTGGATGTAAAGGCCGCCGATGTGCTGCTCCACATACACCTTGTCCGGATCATCGGCGGCCGGGAATTTCAAAAGGCTGAACGAGCCGGCCATGGCGCTGTGCGCGCCGACCTCGAACGGAAGCACCTGCAGGGTGACATTACGCAGTTGCGTGAGATGGATCAGGTGCTCAATCTGGTCACACATCACCTCCCGTCCACCGACTACACGTCGGATGGCGGCTTCGTTGATGACGAGCCAGAAGTTGGGCGCGTGCTTCTCGGTCAGGCGGGCCTGCCGGTCCACCCTGAGCTTGATCCTTCTCTCGATCTCCTCGTCGGAGTCGGCGCCGGGTGCGGTGGACATGATGGCTCGGACGTAACGCTCCGTCTGCATGATGCCTGGGATCAGCTCGGACTCGTATCCGAAGATGTGCGACGCGGACGCCTCCAGCACCACGTAAACCTGGAACCACTCAGGGATCGCCCCTGAGTACTGATGCCACCAGTCCGGCTCCCCTGCCAGCCGGGCCAACTCGATGACGGCCTCGGCCTGCTTCTCGTCCGTGCCGTACAGCCGGAGAAGGCGCTTGACGTCGCGTACCAGGACCCGGCTCCTATCGTTCTCGATCCGGTAGAGCTTGCTCCCGGCCCAGCCCATCTCCTCCGCCACGATCTCCTGGCTCAGGCCCGCCTGGTCCCGCAGGCTGCGAAGCTCCCTCGCCAGGCGAGCGCTCGCCACGGTGGGGATGTGCTTGCTGCGTGTCATCGACCTCTCCCGACAAAGAATCTTGACCGGCTTCAAATAGAGGCTTGCGTTTGTCCGCGCCCCTGTGGACACTGACATTCAACACTTGGATGCGCTCCGTAGTGAATAAATCGCAAAAAGTCATAGGCGCAGGTGGGGGCATGTGTCCGGATATGCCGAGATAGTCACCTCCGCCACATCGAGACAGGGCGGTGAGCGCGTGAGCCCGGACAGGGACGACATGGAAGTGGTGTGGAGCGGCGAGAAACAGTGGGAGCAGTACGTCTGCCTGGCTCGCCTGGCCTGGCTGCTGGGCACGTACCTCGGGATCAAAGGGGCGTTACGCGTCGCTCCGGGTAGACCGCCCGTCGTCGAGGCGGGAGGACACCAGATCTGGGCGGTTCCCGTCGACCACAGGACGTGGCTGTTCCGCTGGGGGCAGGGGGACGACCAGTGGGTTTCGGCTCGCGACGAGAGCGCGGCGGCCAGACGCATCGCGCAGGTGGTCAGGTGAGCGTTCGGGAGGCGGCCGGAGGAGCGGCGCGGTGGTCCGGCCCCTCTCCTGAGTTGCAGGAGTGTGCGCATCCGCCTGTCGGTTCACCCTCCTCGGCCGCCATCGCGCGCAACCGGTTGGCGAGGCTGCTGAAGGAGTGGGGCCACGGCGACCTGACGGAGACCGCTCAGCTCGTCCTCACCGAGTTGATGACCAACGCAGCCAAGGCCACGGTCGGGTTCTACGCGCTGACCGGCGTGGACTCCGGCGACGAGCACGCGCTACTTCACGAGATGCTCACGGCCTCGGACGAGAGCATCGAGGTGGACGTGTACAGGTCATCCGACGCGATCGGCCTGGCGGTGTGGGACCGGCTCCGTACTCCCCCGCGGCTGAGGGAGGCCGACGAGGGCGACGTCGGTGGCCGCGGGCTGACTCTGATCAACGAGCTCGCGGCCAGTTAGGGCTACGGGTGGCCCAGAACCGGTGGGAAGGTGGTTTGGGCCACCCTTGTCGCTTCAGACCGCGTGACCCGGTGATCGTGCCGCGCTTCTCGGTGACCTTCGTCGGCGCCTTATGGGGGGCGGGTTGTTCGGCCGAGATGTTTCGCTCGCTTCTCCGTCACGGCGTGTGGATCGGCGACGGCGTCGCTCCGGTGCCCGCCGGGCTTCCGTGCCAGCTTTCCCACAGGGCCGCGTACGCCCCGTCCGCCGCGACCAGCTCGTCGTGTGAACCCAGTTCGGCGACTCGGCCGTCCTCCACGACCGCCACACGGTCGGCGTCGTGCGCCGTGTAGAGACGGTGCGCGATCGCGATCACGGTACGGCCGCGCAGTACGGCGGCGAGCGAGCGCTCCAGGTGGCGTGCGGCCCTCGGGTCGAGGAGGGAGGTGGCCTCGTCGAGGACGAGCGTGTGGGGGTCGGCGAGCACCAGGCGGGCCAGTGCCACCTGCTGGGCCTGGGCCGGGGACACCGGTGCGCCGCCCGAGCCGACCACGGTGTCGAGGCCGTCCGGCAGCGCGGCCGCCCACTCCCACGCCTCGACGGCCTCCAAAGCGGCGCGTACCGCCGCGTCGTCCGCCTCCGGGCGGCCGATGAGCACGTTGTCGCGCAGCGTGCCGCGGAACACGTGGTGCTCCTGCGTCACCAGCGCGACGTGGCCGCGCAGCTCGCCCAGCGGCAGGTCCACCAGCGGCACCTCGCCGACCGTCACCGAGCCGGTGCGGGGGCCGTGGATGCCCGCCAGCAGGCGTCCGAGGGTGGACTTGCCGGCCCCCGACGGGCCGACCATGGCCAGGCGCTCCCCTGGGCTCACCTTCAGGTCCACGCCGTGCAGCACGTCGGCGCCCTCGCGGTAGGCGTAGCGGACGCCCTCGGCCTCGATGGTCTCGCCGGAGGGGCGGGCCGTACCGGGGGTGCGGTCGTCGGGGACGGTGGCCACGCCGAGCAGCCGGGCCAGGGACGCGCCGCCGACCTGGAGCTCGTCGACCCAGGACAACAGCCGGTCCAGCGGGTCGATGAGCTGCTGGACGTACAGGGTGGCCGCCGTCACCTGGGCCAGCGACACCCAGCCGGACAGGTGGAACAGGCCGCCGGCGAGCAGCGTGGCCACCACGGGGATGACGTAGCCCATGGTCACGCACGGGAACCAGACGGTGCGCAGGCCCAGCGTGTAGCGTTCGGCCGCCCAGGAGCGGGCGCAGTCGCCGTCGGTGCGCTCGTGCCGCCGCCGCTGCAGGCCGAGCGCCTCGACGGTCCTAGCGCCTTCGACGGTCTCGGCGAGGCCCTCGGTGATCAGCGCGTACGCGGCGTTCTCCCGCAGGTAGCCGTCCCGCGCGCGGGCCAGGTACCAGCGGGTGGAGATCCACAGCAGCGGCGCGGCGATCAGGCAGGGCAGCGCCATCAGCGGCCCGGCGATGATCAGCGCGCCGACGACGCAGGCCCCCGTGACCAGGGCGATGAGCGTCTCGGGTACGGCGTGGCGCACGGTGCGGGACAACGCGCTCACGTCGCGGGACGTCCGGGTGATCAGGTCGCCTGAGCCGGCCTGCTCGACCGTGGACAGCGGCAGGGCCAGCACCCGTTCGACGAACTCCTCCCGCAGCTCGGCCAGCACCTTCTCGCCCAGCCGGGACGAGATGTACACCGCGAAACGGATCAGGACGCCTTGCGCCAGCACGAAGCCGGCGATCGTCAGCGCCACCAGGTCGACGTTCACCTCGCGCCCGTCCGCGACCGCCTGCACGAGATCGCCCAGCAGCCAGGGGCCCGCGAGCCCGGTGATCGCCGCCAGCCCGTGCAGGGCGAGCGCGAGCCCCAGTTCCCAGGGGTACTTCAGCGTCAGCCGTCGCGCGTAGGCGCGCACTTGCGCCCGGTCGGCGACCGGCAGGATCCTCCTGCTCGTCATCAGTCCTCTCCTCGGGTCACCGTGGCGGCGTAGCGGGGATCGCGGGCAAGCAGGTCCCGGTGCCGCCCCTCGGAGCGCGCCCTGCCGTCCTCGACGTAGATCACGTGGTCCGCGCGGTCGAGCACGAGCGGACTGGTGGTGCAGACCAGCGTGGTACGGCCCCGCCGCGCGGCGGCGAGGCGCTCGGCGACGCGGGCCTCGGTGTGCGCGTCCACCGCGCTGGTCGGCTCGACGAGGATCAGCACCTCGGGGTCGGCGAGGAGGGCGCGGGCCAGGCGCAGCCGCTGGCGCTGGCCGCCGGAGAACTCCCGGCCGGACTCGGCCACGTGCTCGTCGAGGCCGTTCGGCAGCGCCTCGACGATGTCCTCGGCCGAGGCGACGCGCAGCGCCTCCCGGATGCGCCCGTCCCGGTCGCGGGCCGCGACGCTCACGCCGGATCCGACGCGCTCGTCCCGGCTCGCCGTGTTTCCGTTCGCGTCGGCCGCAACGTGGGTGCTTGCGAGGGAGGTGTTGCCCCTGGAGCTGATTTCGTCGGCTTGGGCTTCTTCAGGGGAGATATCCGGTAAGGCCGCCCCGGTGGGGCCGGTCCCGTTCGCGCCGGTCTCGTCGAGGCCGGTGTTCGCCAAGGTGACGCTCCCCGCGGCGATGTCGAGGGCTTCGCGGAGGGAGCCGGTGAAGAGGCGGGCGTCGTTGTCGGCGACGAGGATCCGGCGGCGTACCTCGGCGAGGGGCAGGTCGGCGAGCGGCACGCCGCCGATGGTGACCTCGCCGGGCGTGTAGCGGCCGAGGCGGTCGGCGATGGCGGCGGCGTCCTCGGGGACGGCGGCGGCCAGCGCGGTGAGGACGCCCTGCCGGAGGCGCACGCCCGAGGCGGGATCGGCCAAATCGCCCATTGGCACGCCGTTCGCCCGGGGGACGGCGCCGGGGGCCGCGTCCTCGATGTCGGGCTTGAGGTTGAGGATGTGGACGACGCGGCGGGCCGCCACGAGGCCCCGGGTGAGCTTGTCGGCGGCCTCGGTCAGCGTGCGGAGCGGCGCGATGAGGAACACGGCGTACGCGTAGAAGCTGACCAGTTGCCCGGCCGTGATGCCGCCGTCCAGCGCGAAACGCGCTCCCAGCCAGGTGACCAGGGCGATCAGCAGGCCGGGCAGCAGCACCTGGGCGCCTTCGAGGGTGGACTCCACCGACGCCACCCGCACCCCGGCGTGCCGTACGCGCTGGGACTCGGCCCGGTAGAGCCTGGCGAAGACGTCCTCGCCGCCGATGCCGCGCAGCACGCGCAGTCCGGCGACGATGTCGGCGCCACGGGTGGTCAGGTCGCCCTCCAGGTCGCGGTGCCGGTGCTGGCGGCGGTGCAGCGGCCGCAGCAGGGGGCCGATCGCCGCGGCCATCAGCGGCACGCCGATCAGCACCGTCAGCCCCAGCGGCACGGAGGTGGTGAGCATGATGACCGTGACCGTGACGATCGTGACGACCGCGCCGGTGCCGCGCAGCAGGATGTCCATGGCGTTGCCGATGTGGGCGATGTCGGAGGTGCCGACGGCGACGACCTCGCCGGTGGACAGCCGCCTGGGCAGGGTGGCCCCGAGGCGGGTGGCCTGCCGTACGGTGACCTGGACGGTGCGGTAGGCGGCCGAGAGCCAGACGTACACGGCGCTGCGGTGCCGCATGATCCCGGCGTACGCCTGGAGGACGCCCAGCGCGAGCAGCGCCAGCGACCAGCGCACCAGGGCGGCGGGATCGTGAGCGGTGAGGCTGTCGATGCCGTTGCCGAGCGCGGCGGGCGCGAGCGCCTGGCCGAGCCACCACAGGATCGCGAAGGCGATTCCGGCGGGCAGCGGAAGCCCCTGTTTTCGCGCCACCCACAGCAGATATCGCACGGCGCTCCGGGAATCGGGCACGCCGGGATCGGCGGCAGGTAGTGAGCGCATATCTGCTCACATTGGCAAACGCGGTCGTGTCCCGGCAAAGCATTTTCCGGCGGCCCGGGATGGGGCCTGGCGGCCCTGCGCCGTCAACCTTGGTTGACATGCGAGAAAAAGCAACCTAGATTGACAGCATGGCAGATACAGCGCAGGTGGCCGCCGATGCGGGCAGCCGGGATCCGGCCGTCGGGCTGCGCGCCGTACGGGCTCTGCGGGACCTCGCCGAGCGTCTCGAGGAGTTGCAGGTGCGCAACGCACGCGCCCAGGGCTGGACGTGGCAGGAGATCGCCACGCTGCTGGGCGTGACCCGTCAGGCGGTGCACAAAAAGTACGCAGCGAAACGCGGAATTCTACGGCGATCGGAGGACGACTGAGGATGTTCGAGCGCTTCACGAAAGAGGCCAGGAAAGTGGCGATCGAGGCCCAGACACAGGCCCGGCAGCTCGACCACGGCCACATCGGCACCGAACACGTCCTGCTCGCCATGCTCGCCACGCCGGACTCCGCGTCCTGCCGGGTGCTCACCCGGCACGGGCTCACCCACGATGCCGCCGCCACCACCCTGCGAACCCTCCTCAAGGAGGGCGACGACCTCGACGCCGACCTGCTCGGCGAGATCGGCATCGACCTGAACGCCGTGAAGGAGAAGGTCGAGGCGGCCTTCGGTCCCGGCGCCCTCGACCGTGCGGGGCGGCGCGGCGGCAGATCCCCGATCGGCCACATCCCCTTCACCAGGCGGGCGAAGAAGACGCTGGAACTCGCGCTGCGCGAGGCCGTCGCCCTCAAGCACAACCACATCGCCGACGGCCACATCCTGCTCGGCCTGCTCCGCGAACGCGACGGCCTCGGCGGTCGCATCATCGCCGAGCACGGCCTCGACTTCGACGCCCTCCGCCGCGAGATCATCGACGAGTTCGACTAGCGGGCCGGGCGGGCGTGGGTCGCGGCCGAGGGTGGGGCGAGTGCGGGTCAGGCCACGGGCAGCCGCACGGTGACGGCGAGGCCGCCATCGGCTCGGGCCCGCGCCTCGACCGTTCCCGCGTGGGCGTCCACGATGGCGCGCACGATGGACAGGCCGAGGCCGGCGCCCTTCGCCGAGCGGACCCGCTCCCCCTGGGTTCGGTGGAACGGCTCGAACAGATCCTCCACCTCGTGCGGCGACACGAGCGGACCCGTGTTCTCCACGCTCAGCACCACCACGCGATCGCCCGGCGCGTCCGAAGCGGCGGTCACGCTCGATCCGGCGGTCGGCAGGCCGCCCGCCGGGACGATCGCGGCGGTTCCCGGCTCGGCGCGCGAACCGGTGCCCGGACCAGGGCCCGAACCGGCGTCCGTACGCGCATCCCATCCGACGGCGCCCGACTTCGCGACCATGGGAACGCCCGCGCCGGTGCCGAGGCCGTTGTTCGCGGCGGCGGCAGGGAGCGCGCCGAGGTCCCGCAGGGTCACCCACACGTCGCCGCCGCGCACGTTGTACTTGATCGCGTTCTCCAGCAGGTTGTACACGCAGCGTTCCAGCAGCAGCGGATCCCCCTGCACGACCGCCGGTGCGAGGTCCCGGTGCACGGTGACGTTCCGTTTGCGTGGTTGCAGGTCGAGCTGTTCCAGCACGCTGAGCACGACCGGCCGCAGGTCCACCGAGCGGCGCACCACCAACTCCTGCTGGGACTGGGCGAGCAGCAGCAATCCCTCGATCAGCCGTTCGTAGCGGGCGTTGGTGCCGAGCAGCGCGCGGGCCATCGCCTTCAGGTCCGGCGAGGCGTCGGGCTCCTCCAGCGACACCTCCAGCACCGTACGGTTGATCGCCAGCGGGGTGCGCAGCTCGTGCGAGGCGTTGGCGATGAAGCGGCGTTGCGCGTCGAACACCCGGTGCAGCCGGTCGAGCATCGCGTCGAAGGTGTCGGCCAGCCGCTTGACCTCGTCGTTCGGCCCGCTCAGCGCGATCCGCTCGTGCAGGTTGCTCTCCGACAGGCGCTCGGCCGTCTCGGTGACCCGGTCCAGCGGGCGCAGCGCGCGGTCGGCCACCAGGTATCCGAGCGCCAGCGCGACCAGGCCCACCAGGATCATGACGAGCACGGAGTACCGCAGCACGTCGTCGAGCACGGTGTCGGCCCGCTCCTGGTACGCGGTGATGATGTCGCGGGTGTACTCGGTGGGTAGCTCCCCCGGCAGCGGCGTCTGCGTGGACAGCGTGGTCGGCTGGGTGGTCGGCACGCTGGTCGGCACGGCGGTCGGCACGCTGGTCGAGTCCAGCCCGATGACCTTGGCGCTGTTCACTTTCACGGCGAACCGCTGGTTGAGCGCCCGCGCGGTCAACAGATAACTGATCCCCAGCAGCGTCGATCCGGCAAGGAAGAACAGCACGCCGTACAGCAGGGTCAGGCGTGCGCGCAGCCCCAGCCGCTTCCAGAACGGCCCGCGCGGGACGGGCGGCGCCGACGGTCCCGACGCACGTCCCGGCCGGTTGGCCGCCGATCGCCCGTTGCCGGCCGATCGTCTCACGGGCTCCTCCCTTGGCCCTTCCCGGCGACGCTCCCGCCGGGCGCGGCGCAGCAGCCCGGGGGCGGTCACAGCCGATACCCCTTGCCGGGCACGTTCTCGATCAGCGGAGGCGGGCCGAGTTTCCTGCGCAGCGAGGTGATGGTAACCCGCAGCACCCCGGTGTCGGCGTCCGCGTACTCGTCCCAGACCCGTCGGCGCAGATCGCCGGACGTCACCAACTCGCCGTCCGCGCTCACCGGCTCGGCCATCGGCCGAACCAGATGTCGGGAGGCGAGCAGCAGCGGGTGGCGGTGGCCCGCGCGGTCGTCGGCGACCCGCCGCTCCTGCTCGCCGACGAGCCGACCGGCAACCTCGACTCGTCGGCGGGCGCGGAGGTGCTGCGCGTGCTGCGGGACCTGCACGCCGCCGGAACGACGATCGCCATCATCACCCACGACACCGAGATCGCCGAGTGGTGCCCGCGACGCGTCCGGGTCCGCGACGGACGCATCGTCGCCGACGACGGCCAGGGCCACGGGCACCGTACCCCGGCCGAGATCACGGAAAGGGTCCGCACATGACCGGCGACCGGCCGCTGACCCCCGCTCGGCTCGGCCTCGGTGACGTGCTGCGGGTCGGGGCCGCCGGGCTGCGGACCCGACCGGCCCGGGTGATCCTGTCCGCGCTCGGCATCGCCATCGGCATCGCCACCATGGTCGCGGTGATCGGCATCTCGTCCTCGTCGCGGGAGGAGCTGCTGCGGCAACTCGACCGGCTCGGCACCAACCTGCTCACCGTCACCGCCGGGCGGACGGTCTTCGGCGAGGAGGCCAAGCTGCCGAAGAACGCCGCCGCGATGGTCGGCCGCATCGGCCCGGTGCGGACGGCGGCGGCCACCGGCGCGGTGGATGACGTCAGCGTCCGCCGTACCGACCACATCTCGGAGGCCGTCACCGGCGGCATCACCGTGCAGGCCGCCGACCTCACGCTCACCCGCACGCTGGAGGGCGCCATCGTCAAGGGCGTCTGGCTGAACGAGGCGACCGCCCGGCTGCCCACCGTCGTGCTGGGAAGCAAGGCCGCCGAACGGCTGGGCATCACCAACCCGGGCGTACGCGTGTGGCTGGGCGAACGCTGGTTCAGCGTGATCGGCGTTCTCGGCCCGATGCCGCTCGCCGAGGAGATCGAGCGTTCCGCGCTCGTCGGCTTCCCGGCGGCGGAGAAGTACCTGGGCTTCGACGGCCACCCGACGACGATCTACGAGCGGTCCACCGAGACGTCGGTGGAGGTCGTGCGCGACGTGCTCCCCCGTACGGTGAACCCGGAGAACCCCGAGGAGGTCGAGGTGAGCCGCCCCTCCGACGCCCTGGCCGCACGCGCCGCCGCCGCGGGCGCGTTCACCAACCTGCTGCTGGGCCTCGGCGCGGTGGCGCTGCTGGTCGGCGGCGTCGGCGTCGCCAACACGATGGTCATCTCCGTGCTGGAACGCCGTAAGGAGATCGGGCTGCGACGTTCCCTGGGGGCCACCCGGAGCCAGATCCGGATCCAGTTCCTGTCGGAGTCGCTGCTGCTGTCCGCCCTCGGCGGCACGGCCGGGGCGGCCCTGGGCGCCATCGCCACCATCGGCTTCGCGGTCTTCCGGGACTGGCCGCCGGTCGTCCCGCCGTGGGCGCTCGCCGGAGCCGTCGGCGCCACCCTGCTGATCGGCACCGCGGCGGGTCTCTACCCGGCGATGCGCGCCGCTCGCCTCTCCCCGACGATCGCCCTCGCCACCACCTGAGCGTGCCGGTCGAGCCCGCCACCGGCCAGGACGACGACGTGGGCGGCCGCTCAAGCCGGGGACGAGCGCTACCGGCGGCTGTGCGCCGAGGCCAGGCGCGACGAGGACGCCGCCATGGCCGCCATCGCCAGGCTCCTCCCTGGGCTGCCCGCCGGCCCCACCAAACAGGACGCGGCGCTCCTACGCGAGTACGGCGCCCGATGGCACCGGGACTACGCCGACCCGGTGATCAACGGGACGATGCGCGCCGACCTGGCGGCCGGCGAGCGGCTGTTCGCGCCGACCCTCGACACCCTGAAGCGGCGGCAGGACGAGCTGCAACGCCTGCACGCGATGGGCAAGGAACATCTGGAGTACGGCTGGCGGACCTTTTACTTCGTGCTCGCCATCCTCGCCCTCGTCCTGGTGGCGACCGCGATCGCCTTCGCGCTGCTCATCAGGTTCGCCGTGCTGCGCCCGGTGTCGCTGCTGTCCGAACCCGCACCCGATCGAGGTGCTCCTCGTCGAGGACGATCCCGGCGACGTGCTGCTGACCCGCGAGGCGTTCGAGCACAACAAGGTGAGCAACCGCCTGCACGTGGTCCACGACGGCGAGGAGGCGATGGCCTTCCTCCGCGGCGAGGGCGATCACGCCGACGCCCCCGCCCCGACCTGATCCTGCTCGACCTCAACCTGCCCCGCAAGGACGGCCGCGAGCTCCTCGCCGAGATCAAGGCGGATCCGGATCTCCGGGTGATTCCCGTTGTGATTCTCACCACCTCGGACGCCGAAGAGGATATCCTTCGGAGTTACCACCTGCATGCGAACGCCTATGTCACGAAGCCGGTAGACTTCAACCAGTTCATCCGGGTAGTACGCCAGATCGATGACCTCTTCGTCACGGTCGTCAAGTTGCCCCACGCCGGGCAGCGTCTTTAGCCGCCCGTCCGCGGCCTCACAGGCGACGTGACAGGAATCACACCGGGTGCTGCGAAAAGGTGAACCCCCCTCCTCACTATGAGGGAAGTGGGCGTCGTAACGTATGCCCCACCAAGACGCGCGCCGACCACGCAGTGCGGTCTGCGACGACGAGAAGGCATTCAGTGAAACTCACCCGGTCCCTTCGTTCGGCGAGTGGGTTCCGTGGGAGGTGGAGAGGTCCCCGATGACCCAGATTATGGCCGGACCGCCGGCCGGTGAACCTGCGACGCAGAGGAAGCAGCGAGCTCAGATCAAGGCACGGACGCTGAGGACGGATCGATGGTGGCTGGCTCCGGCGCTCACCTTCGCCGCTCTCACGGCATTCGTCATCTACGGCGTCTGGGCCGCCTTCGATGACAGCTACTTCGTCGAACCGTACATCGCGCCGTTCTCCTCACCGTGTCTCACGACGGCTTGTGACGAGGGGGCGCGTTTCCTCGGCTGGGCCCCCGTCGGCGACTGGTGGCCGCTGCCGCCCGGTCTGCTGATCCTCGCCCTGCCCGGAGGCTTCCGGCTGACCTGCTACTACTACCGCAAGTCGTACTACCGCTCGTTCTGGATGTCGCCGCCGGCCTGCGCCGTCAACGAGCCGCACTCGAAGTACACCGGTGAGCGCCGGTTCCCGCTCGTCATCCAGAACGTGCACCGGTACTTCTTCTACGCCGCGATCGTCATCGGCCTCATCCTCACCTATGACGCGGTGCTGGCCTTCCGCGACGAGAACGGCAACTGGGGCCACGTGGGGCTCGGCACGATCATCCTCGTGGTCAACGCAATTCTGATCATGACGTACACGATCTCCTGCCACTCCTGCCGGCACATCACCGCCGGCCGGCTCAACCACTTCTCGAGGCACCCGCTGCGCTACAAGGCCTGGACCTTCATCTCGAAGCTGAACGCCAAGCACCAGCAGCTCGCCTGGGCCTCGATGATCTCCGTAGTGGTCGCCGACGTGTACGTCCGGCTCGTCGCCAAGGGCATCGTCGCCTTTCCGTTCGCGTAGGAAACAGGGATCATGGATATCGAGCGTCACGAGTACGACGTCGTCGTCATCGGCGCGGGCGGAGCCGGACTCCGGGCCGCGATCGAGGCCCGTCAGGAGGGCAAGCGCACGGCCATCGTGTGCAAGTCGCTGTTCGGCAAGGCCCACACGGTCATGGCCGAGGGCGGCGCGGCGGCGGCGATGGGGAACGTCAACCCCAACGACAACTGGCAGGTGCACTTCCGCGACACCATGCGCGGCGGCAAGTTCCTCAACAACTGGCGGATGGCCGAGCTGCACGCCAAGGAGGCCCCGGACCGCGTCTGGGAGCTGGAGATGTGGGGCGCGCTGTTCGACCGCACCAAGGACGGCAAGATCAGCCAGCGGAACTTCGGCGGCCACGAGTATCCCCGCCTCGCCCACGTCGGCGACCGTACCGGCCTGGAGCTGATCCGCACCCTGCAGCAGCGCGTGGTCGCGTTGCAGCAGGAGGACGAGCGGGTGCACGGCGACGCCGAGGCGTACATCAAGGTGTTCGCCGAGTGCACGATCACCACGCTGCTCAAGGACGAGGACCCCGGGTTCGGCGCGAAGGGCGCCATCGCCGGGGCCTTTGGTTATTGGCGGGAGACCGGCCGGTTCATCCTGTTCGAGGCCCCGGCCGTGGTGCTCGCGACCGGCGGCATCGGCAAGTCCTACTCGGTCACCTCCAACTCCTGGGAGTACACCGGCGACGGGCACGCGCTGGCGCTGCGCGCGGGCGCGAACCTGATCAACATGGAGTTCATCCAGTTCCACCCGACCGGCATGGTGTGGCCGCCGTCGGTGCGCGGCATCCTCGTCACCGAGTCGGTCCGCGGCGACGGCGGGGTGCTGCGCAACTCCGAGGGCCGGCGGTTCATGTTCGACTACATCCCCGAGGTGTTCAAGGACAAGTACGCCACCACCGAGGAGGAGGGCGACCGCTGGTACACCGACCAGGCGAACAACCGCCGTCCGCCGGAGCTGCTGCCGCGTGACGAGGTGGCCCGGGCGATCAACGCCGAGGTGAAGGCCGGGCGGGGCAGCCCGCACGGCGGCGTCTTCCTCGACGTGTCCACCCGGCTGCCCGCCGATGTGATCATCAAGAAGCTGCCGTCGATGCACCACCAGTTCAAGGAGCTGGCCGACGTCGACATCACCGCCGAGCCCATGGAGGTCGGCCCGACCTGCCACTACGTCATGGGCGGCGTGGAGGTGGACGCCGACACGGCGGCGGCCTCGGTGCCGGGTCTGTTCGCGGCCGGCGAGGTCGCGGGCGGCATGCACGGCTCCAACCGGCTCGGCGGCAACTCGCTGTCGGACCTGCTGGTGTTCGGCCGCCGGGCCGGGGCGGGCGCGGCGGCGTACGTGGACGCGCTGAAGAGCCGGCCCAAGGCGGCGGCGGAGGCCGTACGGCAGGCCCAGGAGGAGGCGGTCGCGCCGCTGCAGCGCAAGGGCGGCGAGAACCCCTACGAGGTGCACCACGAGCTGCAGCGCACGATGCACGAGCTGGTGGGCATCATCCGCAAGGCCGACGAGATCAAGGACGCCCTGGAGGTCGTCGCCAAGCTCAAGGAGCGCGCGGCGAACGCGGGCGCCGAGGGCAGCACGATCTACAACCCGGGCTGGCACCTCGCCCTCGACCTGCGCAACATGCTGCTGGTCTCCGAGTGCGTGGGCAAGGCGGCGCTGCTGCGCGAGGAGAGCCGCGGCGGGCACACCCGCGACGACTTCCCCACGATGTCGCCGGAGTGGCGGCGCAAGCTCCTGGTCTGCTCGTCCTCCCCCGACGGCTCCCAGGTCACCGTCGTGGAGCAGGAGCAGCCCCCGATGCGCGACGACCTGATCACCCTGTTCGAACGGGACGAGCTGAGCAAGTACTTGACCGACGAAGAGCTCGCCGACTACGACGCCGTGGCGGGGAAGGACTGAGATGAGCTACAAGGCGAAGTTCCGCGTCTGGCGCGGCGAGGCGGGCGAAGGCAGGCTGGAGGACTACACCGTCGAGGTGAACGAGGGCGAGGTCGTCCTCGACATCATCCACCGCCTGCAGGCCACTCAGGCCCCCGACCTCGCCGTACGGTGGAACTGCAAGGCGGGCAAGTGCGGCTCGTGTTCCATGGAGATCAACGGCAAGCCGCGTCTGGGGTGCATGACCCGGATGTCCACGTTCGACCAGGACGAGGTCATCACGGTCACGCCGATGCGCACGTTCCCGGTCATCAAGGACCTGGTGACGGACGTGTCATTCAACTACCAGAAGGCCCGGGAGATTCCGTCCTTCACGCCGCCGAAGGACCTCAAGCCGGGCGAGATGCGCATGCAGCAGATCGATGTGGACCGCTCGCAGGAGTTCCGCAAGTGCATCGAGTGCTACATGTGCAACAACGTGTGCCACGTGATCCGCGACCACGAGGAGAACAAGACCAACTTCGCCGGTCCGCGGTTCCTCATGCGGATCGCCGAGCTGGACATGCACCCGTACGACGTGGAGGACCGCAAGGACCTCGCGCAGGACACGCACGGGCTCGGCTTCTGCAACATCACCAAGTGCTGCACCGAGGTCTGCCCCGAGCACATCAAGATCACTGACAACGCTCTGATCCCGATGAAGGAGCGGGTCGTGGACCGGCGGTACGACCCGCTGGTCTGGCTCGGCAACAAGATCTTCAAGCGGTCCGAGAAGACCCGCTGACCCCGGGCCGATCAAGCCTCCGGAACGGGCGCGGCACCTCGTCGAGGGCGGGGGTCGCGCCCGTTCGGCTTTGTTCTGTTCTGTCGCGGGCGCAAGCGCCGCCAGGGGCTCGTCACGAGCCGTGCCGGGGGCTTATCGCGAGCGGTGCCAGGGACGGCGCTTCTTGTCGCCCTCGGGCCAAGACGGCGAGTCCTCGCCCTCGCCCGCGCCCGGATCCGGCTCGGTCGGCGTGCCGTCCGACGCGGGGAAGGTCAGGGTGTGATCCCAGGCCCCGGACGGCCCCGCCTCGCCCTGCCCGGACGCGTACGGGCCGTCGGGGTCGTCCTGGACGGGGAAGACGCTGCCGCCGCGCTGAGGCGGGCGATCTATCGGCTCGCCGTCGGGGCCGATGCGCTCGACCGACACCGTCTCGACCGGCGGCCCGGGGATGGACGTGGGGCCGGGCTCCAGTTCGCGCCTCGGCGGCGGGTCGTAGAACAGCGACGTGGGCTCGTCGTCATCGTCACGGCCGACGCCGCCGTGGCGCGGGTCGTTCTCGCCCAGGCGCTCCCCCGGCCCGTGCGGCGACGACGGCCGCTGCCCGAACCCCTCGCCCTGATGGGCTCCGAGGCCCCCGGCGGGAACGGACGCCCCGGGGAAGGTTCCCGGCCCGCCCGCGGGGCCGACGCCGCCGAGGGAGGCGTCCGTCGGGGCGCCGCCCCAGGGGTGCGACGGGCCGGACCACTGGCCGGTCTGGTACGGCTGCTGCGGGAACGCCTGACCCGGCTGCGGCCCGCCCATCGGGGAACCGGCCTGCGGCCCCGTCTGCGGGAACGCCTGCCCCGGCTGCGGCCCGCCCATCGGGGAAGCGGCCTGCGGCCCCGTCTGCGGGAACGCGTAGCCGCCGAAACCCGGGGCGGGCTGCCCCTGCTGGAAGGTCTGACCCTGCTGGAAGGTCTGGCCCTGCGGGAACGCCTGCCCCGGCGCGAAGGGCTGGGTGGGCTGCGGGATCGTGTAGCCCGGCGGGTACGTCCCGTGCGCGGCCGGCATCGGGTACGGCTGCAGCGGCACGAAGCTGATGATCGGCGCGTAGGCCGGGGTGGCGGGGTAGGTCGTGGCGGCCCCGGGCTTGCCGACGGGCCGCGGCCCGGCCTTGCGGACGGCGGCGGCGTGCGCCATGCGCTGCAGCCTGCCGTGGAAGAGGAACACGGCGAAGATCACCAGCAGCACCATCAGGATGCCCGGCACGGCCAGTTGCCTGCTCACCGCGATTTGGTCGTACTCGGGCGAGGCGTTGCGGATCTCGTACGGCACCGTCTTGGGGGCGGGCTCCTCGAAGGCGGTGGAGACCCCGGCGGACGCGGCCGGCGTGTCGGTCGAGGCGGGCGCGAGCGTGAGCGGGGACTCGGTGGGCGACGCGGCGGTCCCGGTGCCCGTGTTCTGGCCCGCGTCGGGCGAGGTGACCGGTCCGCTGGTCGGCAGCACCGGGGGCTGGCTCGCCGCGGGCCGGTCGGCCGGCGGGCTGCTGGTCGCGGGACGGCTCGGCCGTACGGTCTTGGTGCGGGTCACGGTCGGCTGGGGGGTGACCGTCATGGTCATCGTCACCACCGGGTCGGCGGTCTCCGTCGGCCCCGCCGTCACCGTGACCGTCTGGGTGACGTCCACCGTGGGATCGACCGGCTCGATCGCGCCCCCGCCGCCCGGATTCGCGAACGTCACCGTCCGGCTCGACGCGCTCGCGGTGAACATCGGCGCCGCCGCGAGCAGGACCACACCCGTCAGGCCCAGGGAGGCCGCCACCGCGGTCACCGCCGTCCGCCGGGTGTGTCCGGTCACCGCCGCCTCCGCCGTGTCCGCTGGGCAACTCAGTTCGAGGGAAATACTAGTTGTGCAAAGTAACGGCAAAGCCCCCATGACGCCATGAGTCGTCAGCTTTCACAGTCAAACAGCCGCCGTATCCGGCGAAGCGGTCACCCGCCGCCGAGAAGCCCGGCAGTAAAGAAGCCCGCGAATCCGCCGCGCAAACGCGGCGTGAATAACCACAAAACGGGCAATGCCTGCCTTAATGGCGGGTCGCGGGGCGGCCGTCAGTCCTGCGCCGGATCGAGCAGCCCGGGCAGCATCTCCCGCACCAGCCGTACCACGGGAAGATCGCCGGGCAGCCAGGGCACGTCGAACAGCTCGTCGCGGCCCAGCCAGCGCAGCGCCAGATGCTCCCTGGCGACCGGGGTGCCGGAGACGACCGTGGCGAACCACACCCGCAGCACCAGGTCGCCGCGCAGCGGCCAGTCGCCGCCGATCCGCTCGCCGACGGCCACCACGACCCCGAGCTCCTCCTCGCACTCGCGGATCAGCGCCTCGTGGTCGCTCTCGTCCCGGTCCACCTTGCCGCCCGGGAACTCCCAGCCTCCCGCCAGCTCGACGGGCGCGGCGCGCTGCGCGGCGAGCAACCTGCCGCCCGCGACGATCGCGGCCCCCACCACAATGCCCATGGCAAAAGACACTAGGGCACGCCCGGCCGCCCGCGAGCGCTTCAATTCTTTTCCGTAATCATTTGTTACTCTGCGTCCGCCGGCCGTTCCGCCCGCCGTCGGCCGTTGTAAAGGCGGGCGGCAAAGGCCGGAGGCGCTACAGGACACCCAGCCGTTTCACCTGTTCGATCACGTCCGGGTTCTGCAGCGGGCGGGTGAACCCCACGATCGCGGGCCGGTCCCGGTACGTGGTCACCTTGATCGGCCCGCATAACGTGCACCGGGCCTCGACCATCTTGCCCGGCGACACCACCAGCCCGACGTGCCCCGGGCTGTCCGGCGAGGTGCCCGGCCCGCTGTTGAAGAACACCAGGTCCCCCGGCTGTTCCTGCCCCGGCTCGATGCGCACGCCGAACGGCCACTGGCCGAAGGTGGTGCGCGGGATCGTCAGCCCGGCGTGCCGGTAGGCCATGTAGATGATGCCCGAGCAGTCGTAGGCGTCCGGCCCGACCGCGCCCCACCGGTACGGCTTGCCCCGCTGGGCCAGCGCGAAGTCCAGGATGTCGGCCACGATCTTGCTGGACACGCCCTCGACGAACGCCGGGTCGCACGCCGGGTTCGCCTCCGGGGGCGTGCCCACCTCGCCGGAGGCCGTGTACCGCCGGGCGATGTCCAGCACCTGCTCGACGTACCACATCGCGCGGTTGTAGGTGAACAGCGCCCGCGTCAGGTCGTCCGGCGCGCCGTTGCGCTTGAGCATCTTGGCTGCGCCGAGGATCGCGTCGGCCGGGTTGTAGACGTCCGCGATCCCGTCGCCGTCGCCGTCGCTCGCGTACCCGTTGAACTTCGAGGGAATCTTGATCTGCGGCTTGCCGCCCCACGTGCTGATCAGGAACTGCATGGGCCCGGCGGCCCCGGCGTAGTTGGTGCCGCTCTTGACGCCGGGCAGGGTGGAGCGGCCGTGGTTGGTCTCGCGCTTGCCGACCGCCGCGAGCACGTTCCACTGCACGCCGATCTTCGCCCCGTACTCCTGGTACAGGCGCAGGTAGTCCTCGGGGATGTCGTCGCGGGCGGTCTGCGACAGGTCCTTGGCGTCGGCGGTCGCCGCCTCGGCGCAGTCGGCCCCGAAGCCGAAGCCGAACCCGCCCAGCGGCGTGGTGAAGGTGGTCAGGAACATCGGCGCCAGGACCAGCGCGACCATCAGCACGCCCGCCAGGGCGAGCACCACCACCAGCAGGCGGGTGCGCGAGCCGCCCGAACCCGTGCCGCCGTTCACCGGACGCTCACCCGCCTACTCCTCCTCCGCCTGCGCCCCGGCCGCCGCCTGGCCCTCGGACGGGTCGCCCTCCTGCCCGGCGTCGGCCGGGTTGAGGTCGTAGACCCGCCAGGCGTCGCCGACCTGGATCACCGTCACCGCGTACTCCTCGACGACCTCCCGGGGGCCGCTCGCCGCGGTGATCCGCTCGGTGGCGGTCGCCACCCAGGTGATCGAGTTGGGGCTGAAGTCCCGGATCGACTTGATCTTGGCGGTGCCCTCGGACACCACCTTGTCGGCCTGCTCCTGCCGCACCCGCTCCGGATCGGTGACCGTACGGGTGAGCGAGGCGCCCATCTCGGCGGTGGTGAACGACTTCAGCCGCTCGGCGTACGACACCGGGTCCTCGTCGTATCGGTGGGTGGCGTACTGGGCGAGGAACCGCCGGGCCACGTCGGCGGCCCCCGCGAACTGCTCCCGCGTCAGCGGCAGGAACGCGTAGACGTCGAACTTCTCCGGATCGAGCGGCGGACCCGCGGACGGCGCGGCGGAGCCGGAGGCGCGCGGCGCCGACGTCGGCGCCGCCTTCCCCTGGGTCGTCGTCGCCCCGCCCGCCTCGCCGCCCGGATCGGGCGACGACGGCAGGGTCAGGTAGATGCCGACGGCGGCGAGCACGATCACCACGGCGGCGAAGACGATCCCCCTCCTGCCGTCGAATCCCTGCGTCATCGAAGCCGGTCCCTAGTCGTCGGAGTCCCGTCTGGCGGGACGCAGCCAGAACGGCCCGTCGCCGCCGGAATCGCCGTCCGAACGGCTCGGCAGCCACAGCGGCGGGGGCTCGGAGCGCGACCCGTTGCCGGCCCACGGCCCGCTCGGCCGCGACGGCGCGGGGCGGCGCGGCGTGGACCCGGAGGACGAGCCGCCGCCGAAGATCCCGGAGGAGCCGCGCGCCCGCCCGTTGCCGTTGCCGCCGGAGCCGCCGGAACCCCGGGAGCCGCCGCCGAACCAGCCGCCGCCGGACGACCCGCCCGAGCGCCCGTTCCGCGAGCCACCGGACCCGCCAGAGCCGCCGGACCCGCCGGAGCCGCCGGAGCCGCCGCCGAACAGGCCGCCGAACCGCCCGCCCGAGGAGGCTCGGGACGAGCCGCCGGACGGCCGGGACGCACCGCCGCCAGACGGCCCGCGCGACGCCCAGCCGCCGCCGGAGCCGCCGAACCAGCCGCCGGTCCTCGCCCCCGCGCCCACCGGCGAACCGTTACCGGAAGAACCGGCCGCGGACGAACCGCCCGACGGGCGCGGAATGCGCGTCGCCGACCCGTTGCCGGACGCGCCGGAGAGTTTGAGCGGCGGGGCCGACCCGGTGCGCGGCACCGTACCGCCGAGCTTGCGCCGCCCGGCCGCGTCGGTCTCCAGCGGCGCGGGCTGCGCGCCCACGGGCACCCGCGTGCCGACGCCCGTGCCGGGCGCGCCCTCCTCGCCGCGGACCTTGCCCTGGGCGACGCCCGCGGCGGCCGCGGCCGCCGCTCCGGCCCCCGAGCCGCGCACCGCCGCCGAGATGAGCGGCTCGGTGCGGCGCATCGCCCACTTGCCGACGCGGTAGCCCACGACCGGCGGCAGGATGTTCGCGGCCCGCGACAGCGTCGGCGCGGTCGTCGCCTCGCCGAGCATCCGGGTGGTGATCGTGTGCCCGTCCATCGAGGCGAACAGGTGCTGGAACGGCCGCCGGTAGAAGAACATCGCGATCGTCAGCAAGGCCATGAACGTGATCTGCATGCCCCACGGCAACGCGGTGGACATGATCAGGCCGTAGCCGTACACGAGCACGCCGAGGATGAGCGCGAGCAGGGCCTGCCGCAGCAGCGTGCCGATGAGCATCTCCACCCAGCGCATCGCGATGATGCGGCCGGTGCCCGGATGCACGCCGATGAGCAGGAAGATCGGCCCGAGGATGAGCAGCATCAGGAAGCCGATCTTCAGGACCAGCAGCGACACCGCCACCAGGAAGATCAGCAGCCCGGCGACGACGGCGGCGATCAGCGCGCCGAACGCGATGCCGAGCCGGCTCGTCCAGTCCTTGCCCTGGAAGAGGAAGAACGACGGCGTGCCCTGCATGGGGGTGGCCAGTTCCTCGACGTACCTCGCCTGGTGCGCGGCGGCGTTGGGAGCCTGGGCGCCCTGCTCCTGGGCGTCGATCGCCTGGATGTCGAGCGCCTTGGAGCCGAGGTTCTTCACCTGGGTGGTGGCCGGGTCTGCGGTGCCGAGCAGGCCCATCAGCCACGGCTTGCACACGAACGTGGACCACAGGGCGTCGGCGTTGCGGTCCACCACCGGCACGCCCTCGTAGCTCGCGGGCACCGCCTGGGGCCCGGCCTGGCCCTTCGGCGGGAGGCAGGAGGAGCCCCCGCCGCCGGGCAGGCCCGCGAACGCCGAGTTGACGATCTCGCCGGTCTTGTTGGTGACCGTGGTGCCGATGCCGGTGAAGTCGGCCGGGCGGCTGAAGAACCACACCGCGACGGTGACCGCGCACACCATCCAGATGACGCCCTCGGTGGTGGTGGTCGCCCGTTTGCGGATCAGCCCGTACCAGGCGAGCCAGATCGCCGCGAGGATGACGATCACCCGGAGGAACGGCCAGTAGACGGCGTTGGCCAGGTTGGTGACGAGGTCGTCGACCACGTCCTTGATCGCGGTCAGCGGGCCCTCGGTGGCGGCGGCCTGGTAGGTGGAGATGGTCAGCCGGTCCAGCGCCTTCGCCGTGGAGAAGATCGTGTTCGCCCAGGCGTTGCCGAGCACCGCGCCCATGTCGGTGCAGCCGAGCTCGTAGGTGTGCCAGAACTGGCCGGCCATGCCGTACCGCTCGTAGTTGGTCTTGGGCTCCGGGCGGCCGGCCGTCGCCTCCTGCGGGCCGGTGCCGGAGGGGTCGGGCTTGGCCGCGCCCTCGCCGCCGGGCGCGGCGATCGCCGGGGGCGGGGGCTTGATCAGGCCGTCCACGCCGCTGCCGACCACCGCCGGGGTGAGGTCCCCGGACATGTCGCAGGGCGCGGCGATCGCCGTGGACCCGGGGAAGGCGAGCGGCAGCAGCACCAGGCCGACGGCCGTCACCAGCGTCAGCGCCAGCCGCCGGAGCAGGCGCTTACGCCGATTGAGCTGTTTGCCAGTTTTGCCCGGCGACTGCCTATTACGTCCCCTTACGGGAACCCTCATGACCGCACCTCCTGCGTCACCGCCCCCGCCTTGCCGGTGCCCCCACTGTCCGTGCCGCTCAGGCGAGCGTCCATCGCGCTGTACAGATCATGGCCCTCGTCCGCGGGTTTCTCATGCGTCGGGTTCGTGTCGAGCCAACGCAGCAACTCCTCGGAGATCAAATCGACCCCGATGCGGCCCGCCCGGCCGTCGAGATCGCGGAACACGCACTCGCCGTTGCCGAGAGATCGCAGCACGGCCTTGTGCTCCTCGGCGGGATCCACTCCGAGCAGCGCCATCACGTGCTCGACCTCGGAGCGCTCGGTGGAACGGAACGCGAACACCGACGACAGACAGTTGGTCACCTGCTCGTTGAGCAGGTCGCCGGCGTTCTGGGACACCAGCACGAGCGCGGTGTTGCGCGACCGGCCCATGCGGCTGACCTCGGGCACCAGCTTGGCGCCCTCGGGGGTGGAGGTGATCGCCCACGCCTCGTCGAGGAAGATCGCCTTGGGGACGCGGCGGTCGAGACCGTTCATCAGCCCCCGGGCGAACTGGGCGACCAGGTACAGCAGCGCGACCGACAGCCGCTGCTCGTAGGAGTAGTCGTCGCGGCTCGTCGTCACGTCGGGCAGGGTGAGACCGCCCAGCGTGAACACGGTCGTCCACCCGGCGGTGTCGAACCGGTCCCCGCCGGAGGGGTCGAAGCAGAGCCGGGCCAGGTGCATCTCCGACATCGAGCGCAGCACCGCGCCGAGGTTCTTCGACGCCGGATCCTCGGAGCGCTCCAGATACTCGACGACCTTGCCGAGCGATGGAGACGGCCCGTTGGCCACCGCCGCCACGGCCTGGATCATCGCCGACTCCCGCTCCTCGGACATGCGCGGCAGCAGCAGTCGCAGCGTCTCGGTCGCCATCGTCTTCTTCGCGGCGAGGTCGTCGCCGAAGGAGAAGGGGTCGAGCAGACCCGGCGCGGCCGACCCCAGCGGGACGGTGCGCGCCTTGCGGCCTCTTCGCTTCAGCAGTTGCACCAGCGACTCGGCGTCTCCTTTCGGGTCGATCACCGCGATGGTGACACCTCGGAGCGCCATTTGATAGATGAGGAGAAGGGCCAGAGTCGTCTTACCTCCGCCCGGCTCGCCGGTGATGGCGATGGCCGTGGGACGGTTGCGCACCGCCGCGACCAGCGGGTCGAAGTGCACGATCGAGCGGGCCCGGCCGAGGGTCTCCCCGATGTACGGCCCGGCCCACCCGACCTCGTCGATCCGGTCGCCGAGCTCCACCGTGGCCGTCGCCATGCCGCCCGCGATCGTGCGCAACGGCTGCCGCTGCGCGTACGCGTTCACCCGCACCCGCTCGCCCGGCAGCGACTCGCAGAACAGCGACCACTGGTCGCCGGTGGAGTTCACCACGTCGATGCCCATGTCGCGGTAGTGCTCGACCACGGCCTCGATGCGCTGCTTGCAGATCTCCTCGGTGGGCGCGGACACGATCAGGCGGTGCCAGCCGTACACGAACGGCAGCCGCTCCTTGGTGATGCCGTGCTCCAGCATGCGGGCGGCGTCGATCTGCTCGGCGAGCGCGATCGGCGCCTCCGCGCCCGCCTCCCGGATGTGGATGTCCATGTCGCGGGCGTGCGCGAGCTTGCGCGCCACGTCGCGGCTCGCCCGCACCGGCGAGATGAGCTTCATCCGGCTCGACACCTCGACCGGGAACGGAAGCTGGTCGGCGAAGTGCAGCCACGGCTCGCCGTCCGGGAACGGCATCAGGTCGGGGAAGCGCGCGAACGACAGGTGCGCGACGTACGACTCGCCGGCGGGCTGCTCGACGCGCAGCAGCGAGCGGCCGTTGTGGATCTGGCCCTCGATCAGCGACTCGATCTCGCCCTTGCCCCAGCCCCGCGTCGGCGACGCCGAGCGCGGCGGGTCGCCGATCGAGCCGTGCACCGCGTGCTGGAACAGCCAGGCGAGCTCGGCGGAGGTGGCGTGCCGGGCGTACAGGGCGCTGGTGCCGAGGGCCCGGCCGAGGCGCTCGGCGGCGTCGGTCCACCGGGCGATCTCCCGGTCCGGCACGTGGTCGTCCTCCAGCCCCAGCGCCTTCTCGCCGCGCCGGTACGCCCCGAAGAGCTGGGCGAACACGCCCGTGCCGAGCTGGGCGCCGCGCGGGCCGAGCCGCACGCCGAGGTAGACCTCCTTGGTCCAGAAGTCCTTCGCCCAGACGTGCCGGTACATCTCCTCCAGGTAGTCGCGCCAGCCCGGCCCCTCGTCGGAGGTCTCGTTCAGCCGCATCGCCCACTCGGCCGCCGGGTAGGTGCGGTGCGCCACGCGCAGGTGCACCTCGGCGTCCGGCATGCGGATCGCCGCGAGCGCGATCGTGATGTTGTTGGCGAGCGCCTCGCGCTCCTCGGCGGTGATGAACTCGTAGCTCACGGTCGGCAGCCGGAAGTACGCCCACGCCGCCGACTCGGTCAGCAGGATGCGGTCGTCGAAATACCGTACGGCCAGCCTGCTTCGTGCCCTCGACGCCCTGCTCACCGGTCGCCCCACTTCCCTGGCCGGTTATCGGTCTTCATTCGCCACACGCGCCGGACGGTCCTGCAGCCGCTCGGCCCCGAGGCCGCTCGCCACGACGCCGGCCAGCGCCACGTACGCGCGGCGACTCGCCGTACGCAGGTGGCCGAGGGCGATCGGCCCCGGGCCGCCGGGGGCGAGTTCCTCCTCCCACGGCACCCGGACGATCGCCCGGCACCGGCCGCTCGCCACCGCCTCGGCCTGCTCGACGTCCTCCAGGCTGCGGCGGCTCACGCCGTTCACCACCATGACGGCGCGGCGACGCAGGTCCGAGCAGCCGTGGCCGTCGAGCCACTCGTACGTCATCGCGATCGCGTCCGGGGCGTCCGCGCTCGCCGGGGCGACCAGGATGAGCTGGTCGGCGTACGGCAGCACGCGGGCGGCCACCGCCGCGGCCGGGTCGATGAGGATCAGCTTGTAGTGGCGGTCGAGCATGCGGATCGCCTCGGCGAGCCGCTGGTCCGACAGCGCCGAGCGGTCGGCCAGGCGCTGGGTGGCGTGCTCGTCACCGTCGGCGGCGATCACCTCAAGGCCGGACTCGCACCGCGTGGTGTAGGCGCGCATGCTCAGGTAGCCGCTCACCTCGTCGAGACCCGCCAGCAGCGACGTCAGCGTCTCCGGCGACTCGGCGGCGATCAGATGCGACAGGGTGCGCTCTCCGTTGTTGGCGTCGATGGCGAGCACCCGGTCCTCGCGGTAGGTGGCCAGGGTGTGGCCGAGCATGAGCGCCGTGGTCGTCTGTCCCGCGCCGCCGGTGCAGCCGAGCACGACGACGCGCTTGCTCGCGCCGATCGCCGAACGGGCCCGCGCCTCGTCGATCTCGGTGCCGTCGGTACGCGTCGTACCGGTGCCGACGACGACCTGGGCGAGCCGCCGCCAGCCGCCCGCGTCGCGGCCGACCACGGACTCCACGCGGCGCACCTTGGGCTCGGGGAGGCGGCGGGCGGCGGGGGCGGGCACGGCAGGGGCGGCGGGGTTGGTGGCCTCGGCGGGGTTGGGAGCGGGCACTGCCCTGATCGACACGGGAGCCGCCGGGCCGCGCCGCCGCTCCGAAGGCCGGGACAGCCGGGGCGGCCTGCCCTTGCGATGCTGCTCACGCGCGTCGGCCGCCGGGTCCGCCGTCTCGTCGGCGAGCGGGGCGGAGGGGTCGATCGGGCGGTCGGCCACCGTGGATGCCGCTCGGCCGTTCGCGGGGTCGTCTGTACGGCCGTTCTCGGGGTCGCCGACGGAATCGGCCGAGGATCCGGCGCGCGTCTCCCGCACCGCCGGAGCGTCCTCGGGCTCGTCGGTCTCATGGGGTGTCGGCCGGGCGGCATCGAGCATCGCCGCCTCGGCCGCCGTCGGCAGCGGCTCCGGAGGCGGCGACGGCCGCAGGGCGGGGCCGGTCCGCGCCGTGCCGCCCTCCGCCGACGCGGCAAGCCTGCGCAGGCGCCGCAGCGCCTCGGTCCCGATCCCGGTCGGCGCGGGAACGCTGCCCGGAGCCGGAAGGCGCCCGTCACCCGCTCCGCTCTCGGTGGTCTCAGTGGTCTCAGTGGTCTCGGTGGTCTGCCCGTCCGCGACGTCGGCGGAAGGCTTCGCGACCGGCCGAACGCCCGGACCCGCCACCGGCTTGCCCAGACTCGGGTCCGGCTCGGGCATGGGCGAAACGCGGAGCACACCGTCCGCCACGGGCGTGCCGGACGTTTCCGCCTCCGACGCGCCCTTCTCGACCGCAGAAGCGGCGGGAGGCGTTCCGGACGAGGAACCGACCGGCCGAACGCGGCGGGACTTGCGCCTCTCGGGCGGGGTGGTCACGTCGCCCCAGGCCAGGCCCGTGCGTTCCGGCGTGGCCGCCGGGGTGTGCGTGCCCTCATCGTCCCCCTTCGAGGGCGTGAGGTCGGAATTCGCGCCGGGCACGGCGGCTGCCGCTGCGGCCACGGCGGGACGAATCTCGCCGACACCCTGCCGGGAGGCGTCCTCTCGCGGCGTGGACGGTGTGGGCGTGGACGGTGTCGGCGTGGACGGGTGCGGTGTCGGCGCGGGCGGCTGAGGCACATGCCGGGACGCCGGCTCGGCGACCGATTCGGCGGCGGCCCCGGCGCGGGCACGCTCTCCCGTCGTCGCGGGGGACTTCGCGGTCGGCTTGGGCGCGGGCCGTACCGCCGCCCTGAGCGAGGTGTCGGCGGACGCGCGTGACCGGCCGATCGGCAGCGCGGCAGGCGACGGCGCTGGACGTTGGGCCGTGCCACCCACCGTGCCACCCACCGTAGCTCCCGTCGTGGCTCCCGTTGCGGGGGCGGCAGCGGCGGCGCCGAGCCTCGCGGCTCTCGCGGTCGCCTTCGCCCTCGCGTTCGCCCGCGACGGACGCTTGGCGGCGTGCTTGGCCCTCTTGGCGGCCAAGGCCGTGGCGGCGCCGGGGGGCAGCCGCCAGATCCGGGCCTCGAACCGGATCTCGTCCGGCTCGGCGGCGGGGGCCATGCGGCACCAGGTACGCGGCTCGCCCAGGTAGCGGACCTGCGACTGCAGCAGCTCGGTCAGCCGCTTGCTCTCGATGACCGGGCGGGTGGACAGCCAGGTCACCACGCCGGGCGGCACAAGGAACAGCACGTGCCAGGGGGTCTCGAAGGGGACCCGCAGGATGCGGAGGAAGACCGTCCACACCGCCAGCACGCCGAGGAACACGCCGATCCACACGATGGGCAGCGGCATCGGCAGCCGGAGGTCGTACAGCTTGTAGAGCCGCTTCTCAATTCGCCAAATATTGGTATACGTGGGCAGATCCACCTAATCCCTCCCTTCCTGCGGCTCGAAGCCCGGTCACCTGATCCCGAGCGCTCCCGCGATCGCCCTCGCCGTCACCTCGATGATGTTGGGCACGTAGAAAATGATGCCGATCCCGATCGCCAGAATGATGAACTGCACGAACCTGGTGATCTCACGGGTGAAGAGGAAGAAAATCGCGACCACCGAGACGACCACGAGGAAGAGCGGCCCGAAGAAATTACGCAGGAAGGTGGCGAGCCCCTGGGTGTCCACCCCGGTGGGGGTCGGGGACGGCGAGGCAAGACCTTCCAGCGCCTGCTGCACAAGGGTCTGCACGATCAATGTACGTCCTCCTGCTCAATGGCCGTCACGACCACCGGCCCGGCCACCGGCCTCACTCCGCGGACCGGGATGCACCGCGGACGTCCCTGACGAACCACTTGTCACCCTGCTTCTCCACCGTGAGCTGGTAGGCCTGCTCCAGCGCGCCCGCCGGGTCCACCGGCGGTGGCGTGGCGTCGGCGGCCGGATCCGGAGTGGGCGCGGGGGCCGGAACCGCCCACACGACGACCGCCGTGACCGTCCGGGTGGCGCCGCCGGGCGGCACGATGACCTGCTTGAGCTGGGCCAGCGTGAACGCCCCGTTGAAGCCCTGGATGTCGACGCCCGCCGCGACGTAGCGCCGCAACTGCTCGGGGTCGCCCGACGCGAACGCCTCGAAGAAGCCCTTCAACTGCGGCGTCAGCTCGGCCGCGGTGGCCTCGTCGTGCTCGGGATCGGCCACGGCGGGCAGCGGCGCGGGCCCGGGGGCCGGGAGCAGCGCGGGCCGCCGCGAGACCACGAACCTGCCGTTCTCCGCGTACACGGGCACGGAGAACAGCCACCGCCGATCCCCCGACTGCACCATCAGCGTCACCACGCCATTGTTGGCGTCGGTGACCTCGACCCCGGACAATTGAATGGCCCCGGCCTGCAGCCGACCGAATCCGTTCCAGCCGAATTGGTCGTCCGCGGCCTCGGGAAGAAACGGCTTCAATCGCTGGGCGCGAAGCTGCGGCTGCGCGGCGTCGAAATTCAGATACACGGCGGCGAATTGAGCGGCGAAAGACGCCGCCTGCTCCGTTGGGAAACCGGCGCCCGTGGGGGTGACCGGCGGCGCTCCCGTCTGCTCCCCCTGGGTGAACCTCTCAAACGGCGCGCGCACGCCGTTAACCACGATCACAATGATCAGCGCCCACAGCACGGCCCGGCCGACCCAGACGAGCCACCGCCCGCCGCCGCCGCTCCAGCGCCACCGCCGGGGCGCGCCCCGGCGCGGGGGAGCCATCTGATCAAGATCCGGCGACGAGTACGCCGAGAGCTCGGGGTCGCCAGCCACGTGCTGGACGGTCGACCTGCGAGCCATCATGCCTCCGCTCGCGCCTGTCCCCGGGGCCGGCGCGGTGTAGTCCTACTGCTTTCGATCCTGTTATGCCCGTGGAAGTGTTCACCCTAGCGGCCTCGCCAATTGTTACAGGAAAGCCACGCCCCATGCTGCAAGCATCGCCGCAACCACGCAAACCGGGTATGCGTCTTCGCCGGACACTCACCTATCCGGCCGCTCTCCCGCGGCGGCCAATGCACATTACGCCCGGTCAGCAGCAGTCCCCGGTTACCTGAGAGTCAGACCTACCTATCCCCAGGGATTCGCAGGTGTGCGGAATTACACCACTGGCAGGCACAACACGCCCCCACAGCGACCACGGTCACCCTCCCAACACCCCCGTGAGACCGCTCACACCCACCCCCGTTGACTACGCACCGTAGTCATTCCCACCGCTATCCGTCTCGGCCCGGCATCCCCAACGGTCACCGCCCGAGCACACGATCCGCCAACTGAAACCTGCGAAGCAGCCTCCGAACCATCGGCGGCCATCAGCCATCGCGCCTCTGGCCTCACTTCCAGGAGTCGCGCACCCACCTCCCGGTCCGCCGCGAAGTCGTCCTTGCCGCCCAGCAGCCAGTCATAGACGCGGGCGGACGTCGCAACGCGCGGATTGAAGAGCGCCCTCACCGGCGGCACGGGGGAAGGGGGACCGAGACGTCACGTCCGAACTCGCCATTCGGAGAGCGAGCTCTTCCTCGCGGTCAGGGCCCGTGGGATCGCGACGACCTGGTTCCGCCACTTGTAGACGGTGTCGCCGAGCAGCGGTCGCCACACGCCCGCTGCGGAACCGTTCACGGTGATGGTGGCGTGTTGCAGGGGAACACCCACGTCCAAGCGGCGGGTCAGCCGTACCCCGGGCATCGCACCCCCTCGAGCCCGGCCCCACATGCCTCCCCGGCGGCCTGAAGCCCCTCGTCGCCTTCCGGGCCCGTATTCATCGCCACTCGGATCCCGTCCTCTTCCGAGCGGAGCCCGTCCGACGCCGACCTGATCACGTCTGAAAGCGTACGAGCCATTACGGTTCGCGTCCGCGCTTGGCCAGGAAGTGGATCGACTTCGGCCGAGTCCGTCCGAGGCCCTGTTGGACACCCCGATCACCCGGCTTAGCTGCTCTCGATGCGGTGAGCAGGTGAAACGGCCGGAGGGATCGACCGTGACGGTCACCTCATCCGGACCTGAGCACCGGCCGCCGGGGCGGAGACAGCCCACCGGGGTCCACGTACCGCGGACGCCGGCCGTGATCGATCAAAAGCCCTGATCGATCAAGACCCAAATCAATCAAGACAAGGATGGATTCACCATGCGCGAGCGAATCACCCTCCGGAGCGTCATCCTCACCTCCGCGTCGCTGCTGGCCTTCGGGCTCCCGGCGACGGCGGCGTCGGACGGGGTCGCGCCGGCGACCGAGACGGGCGCGAAGACGGCCACGGTCACCAAGTCCGCCGAGACGTCGAGCGCCCAGCGCGTCATCAACACGTTCAGGAACCGGGCCACCGGGCGCTGCCTCGACGACAGCGGCGCCGGCCTGCGCTCGTTCCCCTGCAACGGCCTGAGCTTCCAGAAGTGGAACGTGACCGTGGATGATTTCGGCCACCGTACGATCCAGAACCAGAACACCGGGCGCTGCCTCGACGACAGCGGCGCCGGGCTGCGCACGTTCCCCTGCAACGGGCTCACCTTCCAGAAGTGGAACGTCACCCACCACGCCAACGGCATCACCCTGGCGAACCACGAGACCAAGCGCTGCGTCGACGACAGCAACGTCGGCCTGCGCTCGTTCCCGTGCAACGGCCTGAACTTCCAGCGCTGGTACTGAGCGGGAGGTGCCCCATCGGGCGGGTGAGGCTCCCGGCGCATCGGTGGGCGGCGACGCGGGGGCCGTCGCCCACCATTGCGCCGATCATCCCTGCGAAGGCGACCCAGACAACCCCATCTGACCTGCGGGTTCATCCGTTGATGGCCGTTGGCTGGTGTTGACTTCAGACGGTCATTTCGCGGACTTCCTGCGGACTGTCCGCGGACTGTGTGTCCAGACGCGACGCGGCCCCGGCATGGCGCTGCGATCGCCTGCCGGGGCCTACCGGCCGATCCGCCCATCCGATCCGCCCATCCGATCCGCGCGGCGAGCTGTGGATACGTGGGTGGTCTACACGTTGAAGCGGAACTCGACGACGTCGCCGTCCTGCATGACGTAGTCCTTGCCCTCGATGCGGGCCTTGCCCGCCGCGCGGACGGCGGCGACGGATCCGGCGGCCACGAGGTCGTCGAAGGAGATGACCTCGGCCTTGATGAAGCCCCGCTGGAAGTCGGTGTGGATGACCCCGGCGGCCTCGGGGGCGGTGGCGCCCTTGGGGATGGTCCAGGCGCGGGTCTCCTTGGGGCCGGCGGTGAGGTAGGTCTGCAGGCCCAGGGTCTCGAAGCCGACGCGGGCGAGCTGGGACAGGCCGGACTCCTCCTGGCCGATGGACTGCAGCAGTTCCAGCGCCTCGTCGTCGGGGAGCTCGACGAGCTCGGACTCGATCTTGGCGTCGAGGAAGACCGCCTCGGCGGGCGCGACCAGGGCGGACAGACGCTCGCGCAGGTCGGCGTCGGTCAGCTCGTCGGAGTCGAGGTTGAAGACGTACAGGAACGGCTTGGCCGTGAGCAGGTGGAGCTCGCGCAGGTCGTCGAGGTTGATCGCGCCCTGCTTGCCCGCCGCGTACAAGGTGGTGCCGCCGTCGAGGATCTTGACCGCGGCCTCGGCGGCGTCGAGGACGACCTTGCGGTCCTTGTCGAAGCGGGACTCCTTCTGCAGGCGCGGGGTGGCCTTCTCCAAGGTCTGCAGGTCGGCGAGGATCAGCTCGGTGTTGATCGTCTCGATGTCGCGCTCCGGGGAGACCTCGCCGTCCACGTGGGTGACGTCGGGGTCGGAGAAGACGCGGATCACCTGGCAGATCGCGTCGGTCTCGCGGATGTTGGCGAGGAACTTGTTGCCCCTGCCCTGCCCCTCGGACGCGCCGCGGACCAGTCCGGCGATGTCGACGAACTCGACCTTCGCCGGCAGGATGCGGGCCGAGCCGAAGATCTCGGCCAGCTTGGCCAGGCGGGCGTCGGGCACGCCGACGATGCCCACGTTGGGCTCGATCGTGGCGAACGGGTAGTTCGCCGCGAGGGCGTTGCCGCTCTTGGTCAACGCGTTGAACAGAGTGGATTTGCCGACGTTGGGCAGGCCGACGATGCCGATGCTGAGGCTCACGTAGCACGATTTTAGGTGCCGCGCGGCACCGGGCGTGTCGAACCGCCCGCGCACGGGCCTCCTGGGATCATCCGAACGTGGATGTCCTCGCACTCGTGCTGCTCGTCATCGGTCTCGCCGCCGGGATCGCCATCGGCTTCGCGCTCGCGCGGGCGAGGACGGCCGCCGACTCGGCCCAGGCCGCGGCGCGGGTCGCGGCGGCGGAGGCGCGGGCGCAGGCCGCCGAGGAGAAGGTCCGGTACGTCGAGGAGCAGCTCGCCGACCGCTTCCAGTCGCTGGCCACCCGGGCGCTCGACGTCAACAACCTGCGCTTCCTTGAGCTGGCCGAGAACCGGCTCGCCGCCACGCGGGCCGAGGCGGCCGGGGAGCTGGAGCAGCGCAAGCAGGCGGTCGAGCACCTGATCACGCCGCTGCGCGAGACGCTCGGCAAGGTGGAGGAGCAGCTCCGGCAGGCCGAGTCGGCGCGGCGGGTGGCGCAGGCCGAGCTGGCCACGCAGATGGAGTTCGTCCGGAAGAGCTCGCACGAGCTGCGTGACCAGACCGCCGCGCTGGTGCGCGCGCTGCGCCGTCCGGAGGCGCGCGGCCGGTGGGGCGAGCTGCAGTTGCGGCGGGTGGCGGAGATCGCCGGAATGGCGCGGTTCTGCGACTTCGACGAGCAGGCGAGCGCCGTCACCGCCGACGGCGCGGTTCGCCCCGACATGGTGGTACGGCTCGCCGGCGGCAAGAACATCGTCGTCGACTCGAAGGTCTCGCTCGCGGCGTACCTGGAGGCGGCCGAGTCGGGCGACGGCGACCTCACCACGGCCCGCCTCGACGCGCACGCCCGTCACCTGCGCGAGCACGTGGACCGGCTGGCGGCCAAGGCGTACTGGCAGGCGTTCTCCCCCGCCCCCGAGTTCGTCGTGCTGTTCATCCCCGGCGAGGCGTTCCTCGCCCCCGCGCTGGAGCGCGACCCCGGCCTGCTGGAGTACGCGATGAGCCGCCGCGTGCACATCGCCACCCCCACCACCCTGATCACGATGCTGCGCACCGCGCACTACGCCTGGCAGCAGGCCGCGCTCAGCGAGAACGCCCGCGCCGTGTTCGACCTCGGCAAGGAGCTGTACGAGCGCCTCGGCGGCATGGGCCGCAACATCGACGCCCTGGGGCGGGCGCTGTCCCGCGCCGTCACCTCGTACAACACCACCGTCGGCTCCCTGGAGAGCCGCGTCCTGGTCACCGCGCGCAAGCTGCACGACCTCGGCCTCGTCGACCGCCCCCTGCACGGGCCCGACCTGGTCGAGGACCACCCCCGCGGCCTGGTCACGCCCGAGTTGCTCGGCTCCCTCGACAGGTCTTCCGCGGCCCATGCGACGGTCGAGCACGACGCCGTGGGCGAGCGGTTCGGTCAGGAGCAGGGAAGTAACCTCCCCGCCAACCCTGTGAACGGTAAGTTGTCCAGGTAGGCCGAGGCGGGTGGTGAGCGAGCGGTGAGTGGAATCAGGCTGACGGCACGCGGCGCGATCGCGCTGGTGTTCACGGTCACCCTCGTCGCCTGCGTCACCGGCTCGTCGGCCGTCATCGGCGCCGCGTTCGTCGTGGCCTGCCTGGCCGGGGTGATGCTCATCCAGCCGCGAGAGCTGCTCGCGCTCGTCGTCACCCCGCCGCTGACGTTCTTCGTGGCGATGCTCGTCAACGAGCTGATCCGGTCGCTGGGCGCGGCGTCGTTCCTGCAGGCGTTCGGGCTGGGGATGTTCACCTCGCTGTCGGGCGGCGCGCCGTGGCTGTTCGCCGGGTCGGCGCTCGTGCTCGCCGTCGCCTGGTTCCGCGGCCTGCCCGCCAACGTCCGCGAGCTGCGCGACGAGCTGCGCGCCGCCCGCCCGGAGCGTCCCCCCTCCCGGCCGTCCCGCGGGCGCGGGCAGCGGGTGCCCGAGACGCCCGAGGTGCCCCGGCCCCGGCGCGGCGGGCGCACCGGCTACGCGCCCGAGCCCGAGGGCTACTTCGAGCCCCGCGTGTACGGCTCCGCCCGTGACACTTGAAATGTGTCCTTTACGTGCCCGTAGTCCAGGTGACAAATTTCTGTAGCGATTACTACAGTGAAGGGGCGCGTACATCTGTGATCTAGATCACGAGCGTGCGTCGAAGGGTGGGACGCGGCCACGCACCACCGCGCCCCAGAACGAGAGGGCAGCCCGAATGAGCGCAACAACCCGAACCAACCCCACCGCTCTTCCCGGCACTCAGGGCACGCCGGACCGCGAATCCCTCAACTTCGGCCCGGCCGGCCGGGACCTGTCAAGCACCTCGGTCGGCAAGGCCCTGCACCTGCTCGACTCCTTCCGCAACGCCGGGCCCACGCTCGGCGTCACGGAGCTGGCACGCCGCGCCGGAGTGCCGAAGTCCACCGCCTTCCGCCTGCTCGCCTACCTGGAGCAGGGCGGGTACGTCGAGCGTGCCGGCACCAACTACCGGCTGGCCTGGCGTCTGTTCGAGCTCGGCAACCGGGTCCAGCACTGCCGGCCGCGCGGCCTGCGGGACGTCGCCGTCCCGCACATGAGCGACCTGCACGCGCGTACCAGTCACACGGTGCACCTCGCCGTGCTGGAGGGCAACGACATCATCTACCTGGAGAAGATCCACGGTAAGCGTTCCGTGCGCACCCCCACCAACGTGGGCGGCCGGGTCCCCGCGGCCTGCACCGGGCTGGGCAAGTCGATGCTCGCGCTGAGCGACCGGCAGGTCGTGCAGCAGGTGCTCAGGGAGGGGCTCGCCCGGCGCACGCCGTACTCCATCACCGACCCGCACCGGCTCGCTACCGAGCTGGCCGCGGTGCGCGAGAGCGGCATCGCCTTCGACCGCGAGGAGGCCGTGCTGGGGCTGTCCTGCGTGGCCGCGCCCATCATCGTCAAGGGCCGGATGATCGGCGCGGTGTCGCTTTCGCTGCCGAGCAACCGCTTCGACCCGGTCACCAACATCCCGCTGGTCCGCCGTACGGCCGAGAGCATCGCCGCCGACTACCACGGCGCCTGACGCGTGCCGTCAGGCGGAACCGGGACGTTTCCGCAGCACACGCCGACAGGAGAACCTGCTAGGAGTCGGCCCATGCCGCCGTGCGCCGATCTCGCCGGCGTACGGGCGGCCGGGGCCGTCTCGGAACACAGGCGCCGGCGAGGCGCGGCGGAAGGACGACGATGGCATTGGACCTGACCGAAGAGGGCACCAGCCGCTTCGCGCAGACGAAGCGGTGGAGAATTCACTACAACGAGGCCGGCGAGGGCCACCCGATCATCATGCTGCACGGCAGCGGTCCGGGGGCCACCGGCTGGAGCAACTTCGGCCCCAACCTCAAGGTGCTGGCCGAGAAGTACCGGGTGCTCGCGGTCGATATGCCGGGCTGGGGTAAGTCGGACCCGGTGAGCGCCGAGGAGCGCGACCACGTCGCCGCTGCCGTGGACCTCATGGACGAGCTGGGGATCGAAAAGGCCGCTTTCGTCGGCAACTCGATGGGCGGCATGACCGCGCTGCGGTTCGCCTGCGAGCACCCCGACCGCATGTCCCACCTGATCACCATGGGCCCCGGCTCCGGCGGCCCGAGCATCTTCAGCGCCGGCGACGGCCCGAGCGAGGGCCTGAAGATCCTCGTCGAGGGCTACCGCAACCCGACCCCGGAGACCATGCGCAAACTGGTCGACATCATGTCGTACAGCGCGGGCGATGCCGGCGAGGAGGTCGTACGGCAGCGCGCCGATGCCGCCGCAGCCAACCCCGAGCACCTGGCCAACTTCCTGGCCGGGCTGGACCGGATGCGGCCGTTCATCGACATGGACGCCCTGAGCCGCTGCCAGATCCCGGCGCTTCTCGTGCACGGCCGCGACGACCGCGTCGTTCACTTCGAGCACTCGCTCAAGCTCGTCACCGTGATCCCGAACTCGCGCCTGGTGCTGTTCAACCGCTGCGGCCACTGGGCGCAGCTTGAGCACGCCGACGAGTTCAACCGCCTGGTCGACGACTTCATCACGCACAACTGACCGGGCATCGCACCGGGGACGAGAACGAAGGAGGGGATGTCACGGCCGCCGTGAGAGGCCTCGGCTACGCGACCATTTCGGCGCGTGGCCTTCTGCGGCCACAAGCCCTCCGACCCGAACGAGCCCGAGGTCTGATCACCGTGTGACCGATCGCGCCCGTGGGGGACGGGGGCCGGAGGGGCACCATCTTCCGGCCCCTGCGGCGTTCTCCGGCCCCGCGTTCTCCTGCGCCGTGCCCTTCGGGTTCCGCGCCTTTCCGGCCCTACGCCGCCGCCCGCGCAGCGCCTAATTCTTGCGGGCCACCGCGCAGTAGTGCGGCACCGGCGTGGGCTCCCCCCAGGGGATGGCCTCGGGACGCCAACGTGAGCAGCTGACGACGCCGGGTTCCAGCAGTTCCAGCCCGTCGAGGAGCTTCGCGATCTGCCGGGCGTCGCGCAGCACCATCGGGGGCTTGGCGTACTGGTTCCAATAGGCCACGGCCGCGTCGGACGCCTCGGTGTTGATCTCGTTGGTGCCGTGGCTGATCGCCACATGGCTGCCCGGCGCGAGGGCGTCGATGAGTCGCCGCATCACCTGGGCCGCCTCGTCGTCATCGAGGATGAACTGCACGATGGCCAGCAGCATCAACCCGACCGGCCGGTCGAAGTCCAGGGTCTTGGCGGCCTCGCGCAGGATCGTGCCGGGGTCGTGGATGTCGGCCTGGATGTACTCGGTGACGCCCGGCGGAGTGCTGGTGAGCAGCGCCTCGGCGTGGATCAAAACGAGGGGGTCGTTGTCGACGTAGACGACCCGCGACTCCGGAGCCACCCGCTGGGCCACCTCGTGGGTGTTGTCGGCGGTAGGCAGCCCGGTGCCGATGTCAAGGAACTGCCTGATGCCCACCTCGCCGGCCAGATAGCGGACGGCGCGACCCAGGAACGCCCGGTCGGCGCGGGCGGAGTCGATGATGTCGGGAAAGAACCCGGCGATCTGATCGCCGACCTCGCGGTCGGAGGGGTAGTTGTCCTTGCCGCCGAGCCAGTAGTTCCAGACCCGCGCGGAATGCGGTGTCGACGGATCGATCTGGGGAGTCTCGGTCATCTGCGCGTCCTTCGGTGGGCGGAGCGTGCGACGGGCCGACGCGCGGGCTCCTCGGCGTGCGGCCGAGCGCCGCAGGCGGCCTGGCCGCTCCATGGGATGGCCGCCAGGTGTTGCCTGTTTTTCGCAGAGGTAGTGTCGATCACCCGAAACAGTACCAAAGCGCATATATCCCGAAAACCCGTGCAGCTCACGGCACAAGAAGGGGGTCCCCCACAAAGGACCCTCGGCGCGCCCAGGTGGCGGATCAGCTCTGGGCCACCCACACCTTCCGGGCGTCGAAGACGGTGCCCCCGAGCCCTGGCCGGAAAAGCCGCCCATCTTCGGGCCCACGAGGTACGCCCCGGTGTACTCGATCAGCGGTACCGTCGGCAGCCACTTGGTCAGCTCCACCTGCAGCTCCTCGGCAAGCGCGGAACGCTGGGTCAGGGGTGATCTTCTTGCCCAGCCCGCCGCCGTCGTCCCCGACGACGCCGACCTCGACGCCGTCATCCCCAGCCTGCTCACGTTCGGCCGGACCTCGCCGCCGAGCTCGAGGCGGACTACTGAAATAACGTGAAATATCCCGCACTGCGGAACAGCCTGGTCAGCCGTTCGAATGACTCCTTAATCTCAAGACGCCGGTCATCATGCGCGTCCCTTGAGGATGGGCAATGATGGACCTTGATGGACCTTGTCGGAAGGGAGGTGTCGGCGTGGCGGGCAGGATTCCGCACATCGAGCTCAAGGTCATGATTCCGGGGGAAGGCGGCACCACCGACGCACGACGCTCGTTCACCCTCCTGGAACGGCTGATGACGCTGCTGGCGCAACTGGAGGCCGGGGCCCTCGGTTCGGCGGGCAGCACCTGGGGCATCGAGCGGCTCCAACTCGGCAGCGTGATGACCGTCCTCACGCCGAACCGTCTCGCCGAAGACGCGACGGGCGATCTGATGGCCGACCTCGCCGAGTGGGCCATCAGCGGATTCTCCGCCACCGAAGAGGGCGAGTCACTTCCGGAACACTGGCCGCCGGCGGCGATAGACACCGGAGTGGAGCTGTCGAAGCAGCTTGGTCTGCTGGAGAGCGACGGCATGACGCTGGAACTGCTGACCGACGGCCGGACACGACGGCGGGTCGTCGTCACCCGCCGAAGCGCCGACAACCTCCAGAAAGTGGTACGGCGCAGGCGCACGTCCATCGGATCCGTCATCGGCAGGCTGGAAAGCATCACCGTCCACAACACCCTCAAGGCGGGCCTATGGACGGAACGGGGTGGCCGCCGAGTGGAGGTCGGCTTCACCCGGGAGCAGAAGGAGTCGGTGCAACACGCCCTCGGCAAGCGTGTCGAGATATCCGGCATGCTGACACGTGACGCGCGGGACCGCGCCATATCGATCAAAATGAGGCGTATCGAGCAACTCCCCGAACAGCACCTGCCGCTGGAGGGGATCGCCGGAGCCGATCCCGATCTGACCGGAGGACTTGAAGCCGCCGAACACGTGAGGCGGCTACATGACGCCTCCTAGCAACCCCTCGTCGGTCTACCTGGACTCCAACGCCCTGATCTACCTCCTGCAGGGAGGGCCGGGCCATGGGGATGTGCTGCATGCATTGGCGTTGGCGATGGACGGCAAGCTCAATCTCTATATCTCGACGTTGAGCTATGTCGAGGTTCGGGGATACGGCAACGACGAACCGTACCCTGCGGAGCGGGACAAGATTGCCACGGAGCTGCTGGACAGCCCAAGTCTTACCCTTGTCGAGTTCAGCCGCGGGGTGGCGCTGAAAGCTCGCAAGATCGCTCACACCTATCGGCTGAAGAACCCTGACGCCATTCACATCGCATCGGCACTGTATGCGGAGGCCGAGGTTCTGTTCACCGCGGATCAGCAGCTCAAGAGCCGTGGCCTGATCGAAGGCGTCCACATCACCGAGCCCTACCTGATCGGTTAGCGGCCCCGCCACGCGGCCACACCGCCATCCGCCTCGACGCCGACCCCGGCGTCTACCTCTCCGAAGACCAGAAGGAAGGTATTCGAGCCGTCCTCGAACGCCGCGAGCCTAACTGGCAGGGCCGCTAGCCCGAACGTCGCGGACCGTCTTCCCCGATCCGCCGACAAGGTGCAACAGACTTTCGATTGCCTATCATCACTATGAGCGATGCATGCGATACTTTCCGTGGCACCAGCCGCCCAAGCGGAACGGGGTAGACCAATGGTCATGACATCCAGGCGAGTCGCCCGAAGCGCGGAGCCGATCAAGGAGGCCGGGGACGCCGAAGAGACGAAAGTCGACGAAGAGAGCGGGCCCCAAGAGACAGAGACACCACCCAGTGGATCAACCCCCGAGCGTGCGCGCAGGCTGCCCACGACAACTCGGGAGTTCTATGACTGGCTCCCCGAAATGCCGCATCTCAAGGTAGAGATCATCAATGGGAGAGTCATAGTGAGCCCACGCAGCAACCCCCGGCAGTCGTGGATGATCGGCCAACTGGTGAGAGTCTTCGGGCCCGTTGCCGACGACCACGACTGGCGGGTCTGGCCCGAGGTCGACGTCTGTATCGCCTGGACCCGCGAACCGGTAATCCCCGACTTCTCCATGGGACCCAAGGACGCCCCTCGATGGGGCGACCGCGAACTGCTGTCCAACGGCCTGGTCCTCGGAGCCGAGGTCGTCTCCAGCAACAGCATCCGCGAAGACCGCGAGGACAAGCCCCTGATGTACGCCCGAGGCGGGCTTCCACTTCTCCTCGTCGTCGATCCCGAAGCGAACCCCAAAACAGTGACGATCTACAGCAACCCCACCGAAGATGGCTACCAGACCACTACCACCGTCGAAATGGGCGACAAACTCCCCATCCCCGAGCCTGTGAACTTCACCCTCGACACCTCCGTCTTCCTCGAAGACTGAACGCCCAGGCACTCCAGGGTGTCGCCGCACCACAGGCACCTCTGCACCTTTGCCGCTTCGAGCCACCCGACGTGGATCACCCCTTCAACAGGAACACCACCGCTCCGGTCTTCGCTGGTCACCCTCTGGGCTCGATTGCCGCGTACAACGTCGGCCTGCTCAGCACACGAGCCTGACGCAAAATTCTGGAAATAGGATAACATCGCCAAATGGCGATTGTTGACCAGAGCGACCGATGCGTCAGCGCGAACATCGCCGCCGGCGTCACCCCGGCTGCGGCACTGTTCCACTCCCTGGCCGATGAGACCCGCCTGCGCATAGTGCAGCGTCTCGCCCAGGGTGAGGCCCGTGTAGTGGATCTGACCAGCACACTCGGGTTGGCCCAGTCCACCGTGTCCAAGCATCTGGCCTGCCTACGCGGCTGCGGGTTGGTCGAGTTCCGGGCGGAGGGCCGACAGTCCTTCTACAGCCTGACCAGACCCGAACTGATGGACCTGCTCGCCTCCGCCGAGCAACTCCTGGCCGCCACCGGCCACATCGTGGCGCTACGCCCCGCCCTCGACATCGCACCCGCCGACCTGGGCACCGCCCGCAGCGTTCTTGGCCCCATTCTTGACCCCGGTCACGACCGCCTCCAGCCGGAAATCGAAGGAGAGGCGGTGTCGTGACCGCCCTGAACCTGCCCATGGCCGCCCGCCGCACGTTGCTGCGGCGCCGAATCCGGCTCCTAGTGGCAGCGACCATTACTTACAACGTCGTCGAAGCCGCAGTCGCCCTCACCGCCGGAGCCGCCGCCTCCTCAGCCGCGCTCATCGGGTTCGGCCTGGACTCCATAGTGGAAGTCGCTTCCGCCGCCGCGGTGGCCTGGCAGTTCGCCGCGAGCGACCACGAGAAGCGGGAACGAGTCGCGCTCCGGATCATCGCGATCTCGTTCTTCGCCCTGGCCGCCTACGTCACCTTCGACGCCATTCGCTCCCTGCTGGGCATCGACGAGGCCGAGCACTCCACCCCCGGGCTGATCCTGGCCGCCTTGTCCCTCGTGATCATGCCGTTCCTCTCGTACGCCCAGCGCCGCGCCGGCCGCGAACTCGGCTCCGCGTCGGCGGTGGCCGACTCCAAGCAGACCCTGCTGTGCACCTACCTGTCAGCCGTACTGCTCGCGGGCCTGGCGCTCAACAGCCTGTTCGACTGGTCCTGGGCCGACCCGATCACGGCTCTGGTGATCGCCGCCGTCGCGGTCAAGGAAGGCCGCGAAGCCTGGCGAGGAGACACCTGCTGCCGGCCCACGCTCTTCGCCGATACCGCCGCCGCACCGGCGCAAGCCGAATGCTCCGACAACTGCTGCCGCCCCGGTACCCCTACCCCGGCCGACATCGAGATCAGGATCGAGAGGACACAGTGATCAGCTAAACGCCGCTGCATGCGCACCGCCGTGAAGCAAGCCGCTAACTGGAAGCGGCGCGTTGTTCGAAGCGGACGCGTGGCACGGACAATTCAGCTCGGTCGCCGCCGCGTTCCTCTCCCCTGAGCAGCGGGAGTGGCTCTGTCAGCGTCCGTCGGTGTCCTGGGCCGGCAGGCGAAAGGGAATGACGCTGACGATCATCTGGTGGGTGTGATCATGCGCGGAGCCGCGCCATGACCTCGGCGTGTCACCGGAGGATCAGGCGACCGTCGGCGTACGGAGGTCCTTGCGGAGTTCGTGGGGGAGGGCGAAGCGCATGTGCTCGGGGACGGACTCGACTTCCTGTACGTCGGTGAAGCCGTGGGTGGCGAGCTTGGCGAGGACGCCCTCGACGAGTTCCTCGGGGACGGAGGCGCCGCTGGTGACGCCGACGGTGGTGACGTCGGTGAGCCAGGAGTCCTCGATGTAGGAGGCGTCGTCGACGAGGTACGCGGCGGAGGCGCCGGCGTCCTTGGCGACCTCGACGAGGCGCTTGGAGTTGGAGGAGTTGTTCGAGCCGACGACGATGACGAGATCGGAGTCGGCGGCGATCTCCTTGACGGCCACCTGGCGGTTCTGGGTGGCGTAGCAGATGTCGTCGCTCGGGGGGTCGATGAGGTCGGGGAAGCGGTCGCGGAGGGCGGCGACGGTCTGCTTGGTCTCGTCGACCGAGAGGGTGGTCTGGGAGAGCCAGACGACGCGGCTCGGGTCGCGGACCTCGACCTTGGCGACGCCGTCGGGGCCGTCGACGAGCTGGATGTGCCCGGGGGCCTCGCCGGCGGTGCCCTCGACCTCCTCGTGGCCCTCGTGGCCGATGAGCAGGATGTCGTAGTCCTTGGCGGCGAAGCGCTTGGCCTCGTTGTGGACCTTGGTGACGAGCGGGCAGGTGGCGTCGATGGTCTTGAGGGAGCGGCGGGCCGCCTGTTCGTGGACGGCGGGCGAGACGCCGTGGGCGGAGAAGACGACGATCGCGCCCTCGGGCACGTCCTCGGTCTCGTCGACGAAGATGGCGCCGCGCTTCTCCAGGGTGCGCACCACGTGGGTGTTGTGCACGATCTGCTTGCGCACGTAGATGGGCGCGCCGTACTGCTCCAGAGCCTTCTCCACGGTGACGACGGCTCGGTCCACGCCGGCGCAGTAGCCGCGTGGCCGGGCCACGAGAACACGTCGTGTCGTGGGGATCTCTGCAGTCATGTCTCTATGCTACGGGGAACGCCACGCTGGCCATTCACGTCATCCTTGACCGCATAGAGTTGCGAATTGCCAGACAATCTGTCTAATTGTCCGCCCAAGGAGCCCGAGATGTCCCTCCCAAACATCGTCAAAAACATCGGCAAGGCGGTCCGTGAGAAGCTCGGGGACCGCGAGGAGCTCAAGGAGAAGGCCAAGGACCTTCCTCTCTACCTGGTGCAGACGGCGCTGAGCGGGATCGGCCAGGTGCTGCTGCTCGGCGACCGCGTCCGCAACAACCTCAAGCGGATGGGCGGGGAGGAGAAGGAGGAGGAGACGCGCGAGGCGAAGGCCGACGAGCAGGCCGCGGCCGCTGCGGGCACCGCGACCGCCGAGCCGGGGAAGCCGGAGAAGACCGTACGGCGTGAGCCGGTCATCTTCGCCCCGCGTCGCCCGGCCGAGGCGCCGGAGACCCCCGAGGCCAACGGCGGCAAGGCGCGGCCCGAGCCGGTCATCTTCGCCCCCGCCAAGGCCAAGGAGGAGGCCGAGGAGGAGGCCGAGGAGGAGGCCAAGGCCACGGGCAAGGAGAAGGAAGAGGACAAGAAGGCCGCCGAAGAGGCCAAGGGCACCGGGGAGGTCGCTCAGGAGACGGCTCCGGTCGAGGCCGAGGTCGGCGAGCCCGTCGCCGAGGAGAAGCCCGCCGTAGAGAAGCCGGCAGAGGCGAGCGCCGTCGAGGCCGCGACCGCCGAGTCGACGGTGGAGGCGGTAGAGGCAGTAGAGGCGAGCGAGGCCACGGCGAAGGTGACAGAGGAGCCCGCGAAGCCCGCGGAGGCGGCCGAGCTTGCGGAGGTCGTCAAGGCCGAAGAGCCCGCAGGCCCTGTTACGGCGGAGGAGCCCGCGGAGGCGGCCGAGGTCGAGGAGCCCGCGAAGCCCGCGGAGGCGGCCGAGCTTGCGGAGGCCGTCAAGACCGAAGAGCCCGTCAAGGCCGAGGAGCCCGCAGGGCCCGTTACGGCGGAGGAGCCCGCGGAAGCGGCCGAGGTCGAGGAGCCCGCGAAGCCCGCGGAGGCCGTCAAGGCCGAGGAGCCGGTGACGGCCGAGAAGGTCGCCGCGCCCGGGAAGACGCGGGCCAAGAAGAAGGTGGAGGAGGCCGAGGGTGCGCAGCCGGCCGCTGCTGAGGGCGGGGAGCTGGCCAAGGCCGTCAAGGTTACCGAAGAGGCCCCGCACGAGGACATAACGCCCGTGACCGCCGCCGCCGATACCTCCGACGCGCCGAAGACGACCGCTCCGGTCGAGCCGCTGCCCGGGTACGAAACGCTGACCGTGGCCTCGCTGCGCGCCCGCATGCGCGGCAAGTCGGCCGCGCAGATGCGCGAGCTGCTGGAGTACGAGCGGGCGACCCAGGGCCGCGCGGTCGTGATCAAGATGTTCGAGAACCGGCTGGCCAAGCTGGAGGCCGCCGAGTAGCCGCTGTCTGTCGGGCGGCCTCGGTAGGCTGCCCGGCATGGCCGCGAAGAGTACGCCTGAGCAACCTCTGCCGATCCGCAGCGTGTTGCAGATGGTGGCGCAGTGGATCGGCAGGCTGGGCATGGTCTGGGCGGAGGGCCAGATCACCGAGCTGAGCGTGCGCGGCGGCACCGTGTACCTCACGCTGCGCGACCCGGTCGCGAACGTGTCCGCGCGGGTGATGTGCCCCCGGAACGTGTACGAGGCGGCCGTGCCGCGCCCGGCGGACGGCGCGCGGGTGGTGCTGCACCTAAAGCCGGATTTCTACGTCAACCGGGGATCGTTCGCCTTCACCGCGCTGGAGATCCGGCCGGTCGGCATCGGCGAGTTGCTGGCCCGGCTGGAGCGGCTGCGCCAGGTGCTCGCCGCCGAGGGGCTGTTCAACGCCGACCGCAAGCGGCGGCTGCCGTTCCTGCCCGGCACGATCGGGCTGATCTGCGGGCGCGAGTCGGCGGCCGAGCGCGACGTGCTGGAGAACGCCCGGCGGCGCTGGCCCGCCGTGCGGTTCACCGTGGAGGAGGTCGCCGTCCAGGGGCCGTACGCCGTGGGCGAGGTCACCGAGGCCCTACGCAAACTCGACGCCGACCCGCGGGTCGATGTGATCATCATCGCGCGGGGCGGCGGCTCGCTGGAGGATCTGCTGCCGTTCTCCGACGAGGCGCTGGTGCGCGCCGTGGCGGCCTGCCGTACGCCGGTGGTGAGCGCGATCGGGCACGAGCAGGACAGTCCGCTGCTCGACCTCGTCGCCGACGTGCGGGCCTCGACGCCGACGGACGCGGCCAAGAAGGTCGTGCCGGACGTGGGCGAGCAGCTCGCCCTGATACGGCAACTGCGCGACCGGGGCCGCCGGGTCATCACCGGGTGGCTCGACCGGGAGACCGCCTGGCTGGCGGCGGTGCGCAGCCGTCCGTCGCTCGCCGACCCGGTGCGGGAGATCGAGCGCCGAGCCGAGCAGGTGGACGCGCTGCGCGACCGGGCCCGCCGCTGCCTCGCCGCCTCGCTCGACCGCGCCGAGGACTCGCTGGGGCACCTGCGCGCCCGTCTGGTCGCCCTCTCCCCCGCCGCCACCCTGGAGCGCGGCTACGCGATCGTGCAGCGCCCCTCCGGCGGCGTCGTACGGCTCGCCGCGGACGTGAAGCCGGGCGAGGAGCTGAGCGTGCGCTTCTCCGACGACCGCGTCCGCGTCATCACCGTGACCGACCCGCCAAGCTGAGCCCCCGCCCCGCCGGGGTGGCCGTCACGGCGACGGATCCACCCAGGTGAGCCCGGGGTAGCGGGCGGTGAAGCCGTACTCGCGGTAGAGCGGCTCCCCGTCGGAGGTGGCGTGCAGGTCCACCCGCCGTACGCCGTTGTCCCGATACCAGCCGAGCAACGCCTCCATGATGGCCCTGCCGTAGCCGCGGCGGCGGAATTCGGGATCCGTGGCCATGCCCAGGACGTAGCCGAACCTTCCGTCGAGCAGGACCGGGCCGGGGAACCGCTCGTAGATGAAGCCCATGCCACAGGCGGCCAATCCTCCGCCCTCCGGACGGTCGATGACGAAAACCGCGACATCCGGGGCACCCAGCCGTTCTCGCAGGCTGCGCGCGTAGGAGTCCTGCCATCCCGCCACGGCCGGATATCCGTTCGCGTCGGCGCTCATGCGAGCCGCCAGCACCTCGCGCAGCCGTACCAACTCGGGGATGTCGTCGATGGTCGCGGTCCGTACCCTCATGCCCCAACAAGTAGCGGCTGTCCGGCCGGCGGGCCACTTAATTTGTCCGCCCGCCGCCGTAAGGTTGGCTGCGTGGCAGAGCAGAAGGCGGAGCAGGAGAAGGCGCCCTCCTACGAGAAGGCCCGCGAGGAGCTGACCGAGGTCGTGCGCCGTCTGGAGGCCGGTGGACTCACCCTGGAGCAGTCGATCCAGTTGTGGGAGCGCGGCGAGCGGCTCGCGGCGGTGTGCGAGGAGTGGCTGCAGGGCGCCCGCGTCAGGCTCGCGGCGGCGATGGCCGAACGCGGCGAACGCGCCGAGGAGAAACCCGGCGACTCCGCCGAGGCCCCCTTCTGAGCCGATCATCGACCCGCTGCGGCCGGGGAACCATGACGAACGAACCAGGACGAACAACGACGGCATGCGCCGTCCCGGCATGGACCAGGGCGACTGTCTCGGGAGCCCGATTCGCTGTGGCAGCGGCATCACGCCGACCGTCTGACGAACAGCGGCTCCGCTCGCGAAGGTTCTTGAGATTCGACGGCCGAGTAGACGGCATCGGCGAATGCCGCAAGCGCGCCGCAGCCCTTGGGAGCGATCGTCAGGAGGGGGACGGCGATGCCGATGGGGAGGCCGATGGGGAGGACGATGGGGAGGACGATGGCGAGGACGATGGGGTGACCGTCCCCGCTGGGCCGGGCGTACCGGTGATCCTGGGGTGCGGCTGGAGGGAGGCGGCCAGGGTGGTGAGCTCGGGCCAGTCGGCCGAGCCGGTGACGACCAGGGTGACGTCGGGGAGGAAGCGGATCAGGGAGCGCTGGTTCTTGTCCTCGCGGTAGCGCTGCTCCCAGGTCGCCCCGCCCACCTGCACGGTGCCGATCGTCTTGTCGCTGTTGGCCATGCGGTTGGCGAACTCGGCGGCGGGCTTCTCGTCGCTCTGGGCCAGCATGGCGTGCTTGCGCTGCGCGGTCGCGAACCCCAGCCGCCAGGTCAGGGTCGCGCCGTCCTGCGGCATCCGCGAACTGTTGGGAATCCAGTTCGGCGGCGGCGTCGGGGGCGCCCACACGTCGAACGCCGCCTGGCGGCGCGCGTTCACCAGGTCGATGGAGTAGTTCACCTCGGGAATCCGCTCGGTACGGCTCTGCGGCGTCACAAGCAGAAACAGCCCGACGGCGGCGAGGCACACCACCAACGCGAACGCGTATCCCACAAATCCTTGGGTGAATCGGCCCACGACACGCGAGATTACCGCCTGCGGCCCCCGCCCCCGACCACACCGCCCACCTCACGCCGGTACGGCCGGGCGCACACCGGAAACGCCCCCGCCTGGGACCGTCAGCCGTCCGCCTCCCCGGAACCGGAGGCGGTGTCAGAGGTGGAGGGGGCGCGGATGCCGGCGATGATGTCCAGCGCCTGTTCGGCGAGCTTGCGTGCGAGAGTGACGTCCTCGGAGAGGGCGACCCGCTGGACGACGGCGGCGAGCGCGCCGGTGATGACGATGGCGAGCGCGCCCTCGTCCTCCTCGAAGAGCGCCGCGTTGCGTTTGACCCACTGGCCGAGGCGGTCGCGCATGTAGACCTCGAAGCCGGGCGGGCCGTCGCCGCGCAGGAACAGGGCCGCCAGGTCCCGCTCCTCGAAGCAGCCCTCCAGGTAGGCGCGGGCGCCCGCGATGAGCAGCGGCATCGGCTCGGTCACGCCTGCGGCGCGGGCCGCCTGCGTCGCCTGCTTGGTGCGCTGGATCTGCCTGTCCTGGAACTCGTCGAACAGGGCCGTGTACAGCTCGGCCTTGCCCGAGAAGTGGTGGTAGAGGCTGCCGACGCTGGCGTTGGCGCGCGCCACGACCTCGGTCACGCCCGCCTCGGCGAAACCGCTGGTGACGAATATCTCCTTGGCGGCCTCCAAGAGCGCGCCGCGCGTGGCGGCCCCCCGCTCCGAGGTGCGCACGACCGGTCGCTGGGTATCGCTGCTCATGGTGGCGACATTATCCTCCGTTGCCATTTCACGTCGGTCATCGTTCAGTGTCCGTCATCCATCGGGCAACCGCTCCTCGCGACACGGTCCGGGAAGTGTTCTGCGGGGAAGGATTCTGAGATCCAGGCGGAGGGACGTACCACCCTGAAGTCGTATGTAACGCGCCTGAGATTCTTGTTGGCGGCAGTTCGCAGAGAAGGGCTCATCATGTCCGACCAGACTTCCGTACCTCCCCCGCTGGCCACCGCCGAACACGCACCCGACCGGAACCTCGCCCTCGAACTGGTACGTGTGACCGAGGCCGCGGCGATGGCGGCGGCGCGCTGGGTGGGCCGCGGCGACAAGAACGGCGCCGACGGCGCGGCCGTGAACGCGATGCGCCAGTTGATCAATACGGTGTCGATGGACGGTGTCGTGGTGATCGGCGAGGGGGAGAAGGACAACGCCCCCATGTTGTACAACGGCGAGCGCGTCGGCGCCGGGCAGGGCGCCGAATGCGACGTGGCCGTGGACCCGATCGACGGCACCCGCCTGACGGCGCTCGGCATGTCGAACGCCATCTCCGTGATCGCGGTGAGCGAGCGCGGCTCGATGTACGACCCGTCGGCCGTGTTCTACATGGAAAAGCTGGTGACGGGCCCGGAGGCCGCGTCCGCCGTCGACATCAACGCTCCCGTGGCGGCGAACATCGAGGCGGTGGCAAGGGCGAAGGGGTCCTCCACCCAGGATGTCACCGTGGTCGTCCTCGACCGCCCCCGGCACGAGCGGATCGTCAAGGAGATCCGCGAGACGGGCGCGCGGATCAAGTTCATCACCGACGGCGACGTCGCGGGCGCGATCATGGCGGCTCGCGCGGACACCGGCATCGACCTGATGCTCGGCATCGGCGGTACGCCCGAGGGCATCATCGCGGCGTGCGCGCTCAAGTGCCTCGGCGGCGTCATCCAGGGCAAACTGTGGCCACGCGACGAGGACGAGCGCCGCCGCGCCCTCGACGCCGGTCTTGACCTGGACGCGGTGCTCACCATCGACGACCTGGTCCGCTCCGACGACGTGTTCTTCGCCGCCACCGGCATCACCGACGGCGAGCTCATGCACGGCGTGCGGTACCGCGGCGGCAGCGCCGTCACGCACTCGCTGGTCATGCGCGGCCGCTCCGGCACCGTACGCAAGATCGAGAGCGAGCACCGCCTGTGGAAGCTGCGCGCCTACAGCGCCATCAACTTCGACACTGCGGTCTGATGGGGGCCTAGCGAGAACCTGGCGAGGGCCTGACAGGGGCCTGACGTGCCTCGGCGGACCCGCGACGGCCCCGCCCGTCCGGGTCCGCCGCCGTCCTACCGAGAGCGGCGGAACAAACCCTTCTTCGGGGGTTTGGGGGACTTGGCGATGATGTTGCCGAGCACCACCCGCCCGGTGATCTCGATCAGCGGGGCCTCCGGGCTCGGCGGCGTCCGCACCTGGTTCTTCTTGCCGCCGAGCATCGTGTTCGCCGGCATGATCACCTGTACGCCCTCGGGCACGATGAGCGTCAGCGTCCCGCCGATCACGGTGACCTCCAGCGTCACGTGATTGCTCTGCAGCAGGGCCTCGCGCAGGTCTAGGGTGACCGACGTGCCGATCGCGGCGGCCGAGTAGCGCGGCGGCACGACCCACCGGCCCTCCCGCCGCTCGGCGCGGAACAGCGCGGTGACCGGGCTGTCGTCGAGGTTGACCGGCTGCTGGTCCGGAGGCAGCAGATCGGCGGTGAGCACGGCGAGTTCGCCCAGGGTCTTGGCCTGGTAGGCCCGCTCCACCCGTTCCTCGTGCTCTTCCATCGTCAGCCGTCCGTCGGCGCAGGCGTCCTGCAGGACGGACACGACGAGTTCACGGTCGCTGTCCGCGGCGCGCAACTCGGTCGACCGGGTGACCGGGCCGGAGGTCGTCGTGGTACGACGTTGCTCCCACGCCGACCACAGGGCGGACAGGTTACGGCTGAGCGACGACGAGGGCCGAGGATTGCTCTCCACACCCCAGACAGTAGGTCACTTCACGGGTGACCGGTACATGTCAGGCCCCACGCCCCATCCGACCGCGCGTCGAACGGCGAGCAGAGCCCGACCGCCGAGACCGGGGACCCAGCACCCGCCGAGCGATCACGGCGAGCAGTCGGCGGACGCGATGGAGGCCCCCCGTCGGCTGATGCGTGTGCGGCATGATCTTCTCCTCCCGCCGAGGTCCGTCTACGCTCGCCATTGACCGCATGGGACGCCCGTCCTAGCCTGACGGAACCTGAACCTTCCTCATCTTTCACCCCCAGGGGAGGTCCGGATGGCCACCGCTCGTGACCTCCGCGCGAGATTCGCCACGTTCGCCGTCTTCCTCGTCCAAGGTCTCACCCTCTCCACCCTCCTGACGCAGGTGGCCACGCTGCAGCGCAAGCACGGCCTCGGCGAGGGCGAGCTGACCCTGCTTTTGCTGGTCGTACCCGTCATCGCCGGGGTCGGAAGCGTGCTCGCCGGCGCCCTCGCGTCCCGGCTCGGCAGCCGCACGGTGCTGCGCGTCGCCCAGCCGCTCGCCTGCGCGGCCGTCCTGCTCGTCGGCGCCGCCCCGAACATCCCCACGCTGCTGGTGGGGAACGCGCTGTTCGGCCTGTGCCTGGGCGCCGTCGACGCCGGCATGAACATGCAGGCGGTGGCCACCGAGCGGGCGTACGGCCGGGCGATCCTGAACGGCTTCCACTGCCTGTGGAGCGTGGGCGCGGTGATCGGATCGGGGTGGGCGTCGCTGGCGGGCCTGCTCGGGCTGAGCCTGCTGGTGACGATCGTCCCGGCGATGGTCCTGGCGCTGGCCGTGCAGCTCTCCGCGGTCCCCGGCCTGTACACCGCCGCCGAGGAGCACACGAGCCAGGCGATTCCGGACACGCCCGCGGCGCGTCCGCACGTCCCGTGGGGGCCGATCCTGCCGCTGTGCCTGGCGATGGCCTTCCTGTACGTCGGCGACGCCACCGTGTCCAACTTCGGCTCGGTCTACATGGACTCGGTCCTCAGCGCGTCGGCCGCCGTGGTGCCGCTGGCGCTCGGGGCGTACCAGGCGACCACGCTCCTGGTGCGCGTCTTCGGCGATTTCGCCGTCCGCCGGTACGGCCCCGCCGCCGTCGTCCGCCTCGGCGGCGCCCTGGCCACGCTCGGCTTCACGGGCCTGGTGGTCGGCCCCAACGAGGGCGTGGCCATCGCCGCCTTCGCCCTGACCGGCGTCGGCCTGTCGGTCATCGCGCCCCAGGTGTTCTCGGCCGCCGGTCGGCTCGACCCGGCCGGCACCGGAGTGGCCGTGGCCCGCGTCAACCTCTTCAACTACATCGGCTTCATCGTGGGCGCGGCCGTGGTCGGCGGCCTCGCCGACGCCTGGAACTTCCGCGTCGGCCTGCTCGCCCCGCTCGTGCTCGCCGCCGTCCTCATCGCCCTGGCCCCCGCGTTCCGGCCCAAAACCGACTCGCCCGATTCGCCGCAGGACCGCCCCGCCGCCACGCCGCAACCCGCCGACCCGCAGGGGTGACGCCGCCATCGCCCGGCCGCGCCGGGGCGGCCTCGCCGCGGAGGGCAGGCCGCGGCGCCACCGAGCCGACGCAGGCGCGTGCCCCGGGTGCGCAAGGGGAAGCGGCGCCTCAAAGGCGGTGACTCAGGTGACTCGGGTGACTCAGGTGACTCAAAGGTAGTGACGCTGCTCCTTCTTGCCCTCCTCGTACCGCTCACGGGCCTGCCGCGCGACCGGCGTGCCGGACACCTCGGCCACCGGGACGTCCCACCAGGCCTCCGAGTCCGGCGCGTCCCCGGCGACCGTCCGTACGTGCACGACCGTGGTGCGGGTCGCCTCGCGGGCCTTGGCCAGCGCCGCGCGGAACTCCGCCAGGGTGTCGGCGCGCAGCACGTCCGCGCCGAGGCTCCCGGCGTTGGCGGCCAGATCGATCGGGAGATGGTCGCCGTCGAGCCCGCCCCCGGGCCCGCGCAGCCGGTGGGCCGTGCCGAGACGCCGGGCGCCGACCGACTCCGACAGCCCGCCGATGGAGGCGAAGCCGTGGTTGTCCACGACGACGATGACGAGCTTGACGCCCTCCTGCACGGCCGTGACGATCTCCTGGGCCATCATCAGGTACGAGCCGTCGCCGACGAGCACGAACACCTCGCGGTCCGGCGCGGCCATCTTGATCCCCAGACCGCCGGCGATCTCGTAGCCCATGCACGAGTAGCCGTACTCGACGTGGTACCCCTTGGGGTCGCGCGCCCGCCACAGCCGGTGCAGGTCGCCGGGCATCGACCCGGCCGCGTTCACCACCACGCCGTCGGCCCCGGCGGCCTCGTTGACCGCGCCGAGCACCGCGGGCTGGGTGAGCGCCTCCGCCGCATAGGCCGCGTCCACCCGCCACCGCCAGTCGTCGGCGAGCCGTACGGCCCCGGCCGTCCAGCCGGGATCGGCCCTCCAGTCGCCGAGGTCGAGCGCCTCAAGCGCGGCCCGCGCGTCGGCGACGAGCGTCAGCCCCGCGTGCTTGGCCGCGTCGAACGCGGTGATGTTCACGTTGACGAACCCGGCCGCCTGGGCGAACAGCGTGCGCGAGGCCGTGGTGAAGTCGCTGTACCGGGTGCCGATGCCGATCACCAGGTCGGCCCGCCGGGCCAGCGCGTTCGCGGCGGCGGTGCCGGTGACGCCGATCGCGCCCACCGCGAGCGGGTGGTCGTGCGGCATGACGCCCTTTCCCGCCTGCGTCTCCCCCACCGGGATCCCGTACCTCTCGGCGAAGCCGCGCAGCCGCTCCCACGCCTCGCTGTACACCACGCCGCCGCCCGCCACGATCAGCGGCCGACGCGCCTCCCTGATCGCCAGGATCGCCCGTTCCAGCGCGCCGGGCTCGGGCACCGGCCGGGGCACGTGCCACACCCGGTGGGCGAACAGCTCCTCCGGCCAGTCGTACGCCTCGGCCTGCACGTCCTGCGGCAGCGCCAGCGTGACCGCGCCGGTCTCGGCCGGGTCGGTGAGCACCCGCATCGCCGCCAGCAGCGCCGACGAAAGCTGCTCGGGCCGGTGGATCCGGTCGAAGAACCGCGACACCGGACGCAGGCAGTCGTTGACGCTCACGTCGTACGTGCGCGGATCCTCAAGCTGCTGGAGCACGGGGTCGGCGACGCGGGTGGCGAAGATGTCGCCGGGCAGCAGCAGCACCGGCAGCCGGTTGATCGTGGCGAGCGCCGCGCCGGTGACCAGGTTCGTCGCGCCCGGCCCGATCGAGCTGGTGCAGGCGAGGGTGGACAGCCGGTTCAGCGTGCGCGCGTACGCGGCGGCCGTGTGCACCATGGCCTGCTCGTTGCGGACCGGATGGTACGGCAGCGCGTCCCCGACGCCCGCCCCCTGCTCGGCGAGCGCCTGGCCGATCCCTGCGACGTTGCCGTGCCCGAAGATGCCCAGGCAGGCGGGGATGAGCCGCCGCCGTACGCCGTCGCGCTCGGTCCACTGCCGTGGCAGGAACCGCGTCAGCGCCTGCGCCGTCGTGAGCCGGACGGTGCGTCCGGACCGTCCCACGCTCATGGCCGCTCCTTCCCCGAGGTCATCGGCACACGCGGGTCCACCGGTTGATCATGCCAGGTGGCGCGGATCCAGGCGTGCCGGGGGTCGTCGCTGAACGCCATCGACCGCTGGTCCGCCGGGCCCGCCAGCACGTTGAGGTAGTACAGGTCGTAGCCGGGGGCGGCCATCGACGGGCCGTGGTAGCCGTGCGGCACCAGGACCACGTCGCCGCCGCGCACCTCGGCGAGCACGTCGATCGGCCGGCCGGGCGAGCCGTACACGCGCTGGTAGCCGACGCCGTCGCCGGCGACCTCGAAGTAGTAGATCTCCTCCAGGATCGCCTCGTTCTCGCCCTCGGCGTCGTGTTTGTGCGGCGGGTAGGAGGACCAGTTGCCGGACGGGGTGAGCACCTCGACCGAGACGAGCCGGTCGCAGTCGAAGGCGTCGGGGGCGCAGAAGTTGTTGACCTGGCGGGTGGCCCGGCCCGCTCCCCTGATCTCGACGGGCACGGCGTCGGCGGGGCCGTACCGGACCGGGAGCCTGCGGGTGGCGCACGCCGACGGCAACGCGATCCTGCCCCGCCCGGTGAGACGCACCGACGCCTCGATGGGGACGTACGCGAAGTCGGTGACGGCGGTGAAGACGGACGGGCGTCCGGCGAGTTCGAGCCGCTCTCCGTCGCATTCGACGGCGCAGGAGCCCGACAGCGGCAGGACGAGCATCTCCTCCTCGCCGGTGCCGAACTCCGCGACGCCGTCGAGGTCGAGCACGCGCAGGCCGCAGTAGGACCACCCGGCGGACTTCGGGGTGATCTCCACGGCCCACGGCTCCGACCGCGCCGTGCCGAACGGGATATGTGTCATATCGGCCTCCACCGTCGGGAAAACCCCCGCTCGTCCAGTTCTAGGTGAGGCGCGGCGTGCCGTCAACGCTCATGTCAGGACATCCGGACCTAGGTTTCTGCCCAGGTCGTGTACGGCCTCGGCGATGCGGTGGGCGGGAAGCCGGGCGAACCCGATCACGACGGCGGGCGGGCCGGGGACGTGCCGCGTCGGGGCGACGGGCTCGGCCGTGAGCCCGGCCGCGCACGCGATGTCGGCGATCTTCCGCTCGTCCCAGCCTTCGGGCAGCTCCGCGTACAGGTGCAGCCCCGCCGCGACGCCGGGGACGCGGACCTGCGGGAGGTGCTCGGCGAGCGCCCGGACCAGCGCGTCGCGCCGCGTCCGGTACTCGCGCCGCATCCGCCGCAGGTGCCGGTCGTACGCGCCGGTGGCGACGAAGTGGGCCAGCGCGTACTGGTCGATCACCGGCGAGCCGAGGTCCTGGGCCTCGCGGGCGTTCCGTACGGCCTCGGCGATCGGGGCCGGGGCGACGAGCCAGCCGAGCCGCAGTCCCGGGGCGAGCGACTTGCTGACGCTGCCGGCGAGCACGACGCGGTCGGGGGCGAGTCCCTGCAGGCAGCCGACCGGGTCGCGGTCGAAGCGGAACTCGGCGTCGTAGTCGTCCTCCAGCACGGTCGCGCCCGTCTCGGCCGCCCACGCGGCGATCTCCGCGCGGCGGCGCGGCGACAGCACCACGCCCGTCGGATAGTTGTGGGCGGGCGTGAGCAGCACCGCCTCGGCCCCGCTGCGGCGCAGCGCCCCGGCGTCCATCCCCTCCTCGTCCACCGGCACCGGGACCAGCTCCGCGCCCGCCGACCTGAGCAGCGGAAGCGGGCGAGGCGTCGTCGGGTCCTCCACGGCGAGCCGCACCCGCCCCTCCCCCGCCAGCGCCCGCACGGTGAGGCTGAGCGCCTGCGCCACGCCGCTCACGATCACCAGGTTCGTCGCCGACGCGTCCGCCGCCCGCACCCGCCGCAGGTAGGCCGCGAGCTCCTCCCGCAGTTCGGGCGCCCCGCCCGGGTCGCCGTAGTCCAAGGCGTCGTGCGGCACCGTGGTCAGCACGTGCCGCAACGCCGCCAGCCAGCGCTGCCGGGGGAACATCGACAGGTCCGGCGACGTCGGCCGATAGCCGTAGTACGTGGTCGCACGGCCCTCCGCGCCCGAATGGCCGCCATCCAATCCGCTCGCGTCCGCGCCGTCGTCGTCCTCGCCGCCACGGGCACCCGCAACCGTCTCCGCCACCCGCGTGCCCGCGCCGACCCGCGACACCAGGAAGCCTTCGGCGACGAGCTGTTCGTACGCCTCGACGATCACCCCTCTGGACAGGCGAAGGTCGCGTGCGAGCTCACGCGTGGCGGGAAGCTGCTCGCCGGGCCGCAGCCGGCCGGACCGGATGGAGTCGCGCAGAGCCCGGGACACCTGCGCCGCGAGGCCGCCCTTGGCTCGGTCGATGGGGAGATGGAGATCGACCATTGGTCCTCGATTTCGCCGCTTGAATGGACCAAAGATAAGGGCCATTCCGTTCCTAGCATCTCCCGCATGAACGTAGACCAGGAAATCCGGACGACCCCGGACATCCAGGAAGAGCGGGGCCGCGGATGGCTCGTGGGCGGGGTGGTGTACGCCGCGGCGGCCATGTTCCTGGTGGGGACGCTCGCGAGCGTGTCCGCGCTGATCACGGACTATCCGGTATACGGCGGGCAGGCGGTGCGGTACGCCGTGGCGGCGGCGATTCTGCTCATCGTGGCACGAAGGCTCGGCCCTGCACGAGAACCCGACCCCACACGGGAGCACGGCCCCACACGGGAGCACGGCCCAGCACGGGAGCCCGGCCCAGCACCAGAGCCCGGCCCGGCGCAGGGACCCGAATCAGCGTGGGGACGACCGGCGGCGCCGAATCGGCGCATGGCACGTGGGCGGCTGACGGCACACCTTCGACGGCTCAGAGCACGTGGTCGGCTCGCGGCAGGTGAACGGCACACGAGGGCCGAGCGGCTGACGGCGCGGGAGCTGGCGCTGCTGGGCGCGCTGGCGACGACCGGGCTGGTGATCTTCAACGTGGCGATGATCGAGTCGGCGCGGGCGGCCGGGCCGACGCTGGCCGGCACCGTGCTCGGCACGGTCCCGCTCATCCTCGCGCTGACGGGCGGCGGCAGGCCGTCGCCGCGCCTGGTCACCGCGGCGGCCGTCGTGGTGGCCGGGACCACGCTCGCCACCGGCCTCGGCAGCGGCAACGCGGCCGGGCTCGCGTGGGCGCTGGTCGCGCTCGCCTGCGAGGTGTGCTTCTCCCTGCTGGCCCTCCCGCTGCTGCCCAAACTCGGCGCGGTCCGGGTGTCGGCCTACTCCTGCGCGCTGGCCGTGCCGATGCTGGTCGTCATCGGCCTGGCCGTGGACGGCGACGGGTTCCTGCGGATGCCGACGGCCGCCGAGGCGCTGGGCCTGACCTACCTGTCCCTGGTGATCACCACGATCGCGTTCCTGCTCTGGTACACCGGCCTGCCCCGGCTCGGCCCCCAGCGGGCGGGCCTGTTCGCCGGGCTGATCCCGGTCGGCGCGCTCGTCACCACGGCCGTGCTGGGCCTGGGCGTCCCCGGCCCCGCGGATCTCGCCGGGGCCGGGCTCGTGATCCTGGGCATCGTGATAGGCCTGAACGGCGGAGTCGTACCCTCTAGGAAAACCTAGGAGGATCGATGCCCGAGTTCGACTACACCGACCTGCTTCCGCTGGGACCCGATGAGACGGAATACCGTTTGATCACCGCGGAGGGGGTGCGGAAAGTCGAGGCGGCGGGCCGTACGTTCCTGGAGGTCGAGCCCGAGGCGCTGCGGTTGCTGACCGAGACGGCGATCCACGACATCTCCCACTTCCTGCGCGCGAGCCACCTCGCCCAGCTCCGCAAGATCATCGACGACCCCGAGTCGAGCGGCAACGACCGATTCGTCGCGCTCGACCTGCTGAAGAACGCCTCGATCTCGGCGAGCGGCGTGCTCCCGATGTGCCAGGACACCGGCACCGCGATCGTCATGGGCAAGCGCGGGCGGCACGTGCTCACCGACGGCCGCGACGGCGAGCACATCTCCCGGGGCGTGTACGACGCCTACACGCGCCTCAACCTGCGCTACTCCCAGATGGCCCCCTTGACCATGTGGGAGGAGAAGAACACCGGCAACAACCTGCCCGCCCAGATCGAGCTGTACGCCGAGGACCCGGACGGCCACGCCGACGCCTACAAGCTGCTGTTCATGGCGAAGGGCGGCGGGTCGGCGAACAAGTCGTTCCTGTACCAGGAGACCAAGGCGGTGCTCAACGAGAAGCGCATGCTGGCCTTCCTGGAGGAGAAGATCCGCTCGCTGGGCACCGCGGCCTGTCCGCCGTACCATCTGGCGATCGTGGTGGGCGGCACGAGCGCCGAGTTCGCGCTGAAGACGGCCAAGTACGCCTCGGCGCGCTACCTGGACGCGCTGCCCACGGCAGGGTCGCCGAACGGGCACGGGTTCCGCGACCTGGAGCTGGAGGCGAAGGTCTTCGAGCTGACGCAGAGGCTCGGCATCGGCGCGCAGTTCGGCGGCAAGTACTTCTGCCACGACGTGCGGGTGATCCGGCTCCCCCGGCACGGCGCGTCCTGCCCGGTCGCGATCGCCGTGTCGTGCAGCGCCGACCGGCAGGCCCTCGCCAAGATCACCGCTGAGGGCGTGTTCCTTGAGCAACTGGAGATGGACCCCGCGCGCTTCCTCCCCGACACCACCGAGGAACACCTCTCGGACGACGTCGTCAAGATCGACCTCAACCTCCCGATGAGCGAGATCCTCGCCGAGCTCACGAAATATCCGGTCAAGACCCGCCTCTCCCTCACCGGCCCCCTCGTCGTCGCCCGCGACATCGCCCACGCCAAGATCGCCGAGCGCCTCGACGCGGGCGAGGAGATGCCGCAGTACCTGCGCGACCACGCCGTCTACTACGCCGGCCCCGCCAAGACCCCCGAGGGCTACGCCAGCGGCTCCTTCGGCCCCACCACCGCCGGCCGCATGGACTCCTACGTCGAGCGCTTCCAGGCCGCGGGCGGCTCGTTCGTCATGCTCGCCAAGGGCAACCGCTCCCGCCAGGTCACCGAGGCCTGCCAGAAGTACGGCGGCTTCTACCTCGGCTCCATCGGCGGCCCCGCCGCCCGCCTCGCCCAGGACTGCATCAAAAAGGTCGAGGTGCTGGAGTATCCCGAGCTCGGCATGGAGGCCGTCTGGAAGATCGAGGTCGAGGACTTCCCCGCCTTCATCGTCGTAGACGACAAGGGCAACGACTTCTTCGAAGACACCACCGGCCCCGTCCTCACCATCGGCCGGCGCGTGTAGCCGACTCCCGGCCCGCCCCCCGCGCGCCGCCCGCCGTTTCGGCGGGAGCCGCCGCGCGGGGGTGCCGGAGACGTCCGGGAAGCCCTGAAGACGCCCCTGCAGACGCCCTGCAGACGCCCTGGACACCCTGGAAACGCCGCATCGTCTACGGCGTAGGGCCTGCGAACATTGGACGTCTCGGCCGCAGTCGGTAAGGTGGGGATCGCTTTCGAGGGCGGTGAGGCCCGAGGTTCAGGCCGGGGTGAGACTTGTCGTGACGTATCAGGCTGAACTATTGGGACAGCGGGCCCCATGACTGACGACAGTCAGAGGTTTGACAGAAGATCCCAACAAAGATTCGGCCCGGTCCCTACAGGCCGCAAGGAACAAATCGGTAAGCTGCCACCCATGCGTGCGCCCTCCGGATACCAGCTTGCCGCGCGCTATCGTCTTTTGGCGCAGGTCGGGCGTGGCGGCATGGGCACCGTGTGGCGGGCGTACGACGAGCTTCTGGGCCGCGAGGTCGCGGTCAAGGAGGTACGGCTCCCGCTCGTCCTCGACGAGGAGCTGCGGGCCGAGCTGTGCGCCCGCACCGAGCGCGAGGGCCGGGCGACGGCGATGGTGGCCCATCCTTCGGTCATCACGGTCTACGACGTGGTCACCGAGGACGACCGGCCGTGGATCGTCATGGAGCTGCTGCGGGCCCGGTCCCTGGAGGAGGTCATCCGGCAGGACGGCCCGCTGCCGCCGCGCCGGGTGGCCGAGATCGGCCGTCACGTGTTGGGCGCGCTGCGCGCCGTGCACGCCAAGGGCATCCTGCACCGGGACGTCAAGCCGAGCAACGTGCTGGTCACCGAGGACCGGGTGGTGCTGACCGACTTCGGCCTCGCCGCGCTGGAAGGCGACGCCTCGATCACGCAGGCGGGCATCGTGCTCGGCTCGGCCGGGTACATCGCGCCCGAGCGGGTGCTGGGCGACAAGGCCTCGCCCGCCGGGGACCTGTGGTCGCTCGGGGCCACCCTCTACACGGCGGTGGAGGGGCGCGGCCTGCACGGGCGGCGTACGGCGGCCGCGGCCCTGGCCGCGCTGACCAGCGGCGAGCCGATCCCGATGCCGAAGGCGGGGCCGCTGGCCCCGGTGCTGAACGGCCTGCTGCAGATCGACCCACGCCAGCGGCTCGACGGCGTGCGGGCGGCGCTCATGCTCGCCCGGGTGGCGGCGGGCGGCTCGGCCGAGGAGCCGCTGGGCGGCCCGGCGCACCGTTCCCTGCGGTTGCCGCAGGCCGCGACGCCGAGCCAGCGCAGGCCGCAGCATCGCGGGCAGCATCGCGCGAACCCGCTGCGCCTGCCGTACGGGCCGACGCAGGAACCCGGGCCGTCGGTCGATCAACCACCGGGCGGGCGCGTCTGGCCGCGGCGCGGTCCCGAGGGCGCCGGCAAGCGGCAGACCGAGGGCGTGCACCGCCGCCCGACCGAAGCACCCCCACATAGCCCAAGTCATCCGCTAGTGCGGCAATTGTCTACTTTTGTCCGGTCCATCCTCCCCCGGAGGTTCTGGCCGCCCAACTTCCGCAAGTAACCGGAAAGCCAGACTCAAGGTTCGGCCGATATCGTCTTCCTCATGCCGGAAGAGCACACGCGGCTGCTCGCAGACCGCTACGAGCTGACGGCCCCCGTTGGCCGGGGGACCATGGGTACCGTCTGGCGTGCCTGGGACCGTTCGCTCGGACGCGAGGTAGCGGTCAAACAGATCCGCCAAGAGCCGGGCCTGACCCCCGAGCAGCAGACCGAGCTGCGCGAACGCATGATCCGTGAGGGGCGCATCGCCGCACGGTTCAACCACCCCTCCGTCGCCACGGTGCACGACGCCATCGTGGTCGACGACAGCCCGTGGATCATCATGGAGCTGGTGGAGGGCCGTTCCCTGGAGCAGGTCATCGACGAGGAGGGCCCGCTGCCGCCCCGGCTCGTGGCCGAGATCGGCGTCGACCTGCTCAGCGCCCTGCGCGCCGCCCACGGGCAGGGCATCCTGCACCGCGACGTGAAGCCGAGCAACGTGCTGCTCACCGAGACCGGGCGCGTGGTGCTCACCGACTTCGGCATCGCCAAGGGCGTGGGCGACAGCAACCTCACCAAGACCGGCATGGTGATCGGCTCCCCCGGCTACACCGCGCCCGAGCGTGCGCGCGGCGACTACGCCGGCCCGGAGTCCGACCTGTGGTCGCTCGGCGCCACCCTGTACTTCGCCGTCGAGGGACGGCCCGCGTACGAGCGCGGCTCCGTCGCCGCGACCCTCGCCGCGCTGATGACCGAGACCGCCGACCCGCCCACGCAGGCGGGCCCGCTGCGCCCCATCCTCGACGGCCTGCTGGAGAAGGACCACACGCTGCGCCTCACCTCCGACCAGGCCGACGCCATGCTCCGCGCCGTCGCCGCCGGCCGAGCGCCCGACCTGTCCGGTACGGCCCGGCCGGTGCACTTCGGCGACCAGTCGGACGGGCCGCGGGCGGATGAAACGTTCAGGATGCGGCGAGGCGACACGGACACCGGCCCGAAGATGGTCGGAGCCGCGGCGGCCCTGGGGGGCGTGCTCGGCCGTCCCCAGGTACGCGACGACCGCCCCGGCGCACCAGGCGACAGACCCGGCGGCCAGGCCGATCAACCCTACGGCCAGACCGGGTACGACCGGTCCGATGACCCGTACGGCCGCCCGGGCGGCCAGGGCCAGGCCCGTGGCCACGGTCAGGCGAGCGGGCCGTACGACCAGCCCGGCGGGCCGTACGACCAGCCCGGCGGGCCGTACGACCAGCCCGGCGGGCCGTACGACCAGCCCGGCGGGCCGTACGAGCGGCGCGGCGCGCAGAGCGGACGGCCCAGCGTCTCTCCCGCGGGCTCTGCGGCGGGCGCCGGTCGCGGACCGGCCGCCGAGGCGGAGATCGACGGCGACCAGACCATGTTCGTCGCCCGGCCCCCGCAGTACGCGCAGCCGCCCGCCGGTTCCGTGCCGCCCGGCAACGTCTTCGGCGGCGATCCCCGGGGCCCGTCCTCGGGTCCCACGGGCCGCCCCCGACCCGCCGACGGCGCTTCCGGCCCCGCACGCCAGGGACATTTCGCCGCATCTCAGTCTGACGGCCCCTATCCGCCCAGGGCGGACTTCGGCTCCCCCGCCTCCGGTGCCGGACAGCCGGGAAACGCCTACCCCGAATCCTCCCGGTTCGCCCCCGGCGGACCCGGACAGGGCGCCTTCGGCCCCGGCCCGGCCGGAGCGGACCGTCCGCAGCCCGGTCACCCCTGGCAGGACCAGCCACGGCCAGGCCAGGCGGGACCGGATCCGTTCGGCCCACCGCCCGGTCAGGGTGCCCCCGGAGAGGGCTGGTTCGGCAAGCCTTCCGGCCAGGGGCAGTCCGGGCCGGGCCAGTACGGCGCATCGCAGCCGGGCCGAGAGCAGCCGGGGCAAGGCCGGTACGGCATGCCCCAGCCAGGCCACGACCAGCCGGGGCAGGGCCGATTCGGCGCGCAACAGCAGGACTGGCCTGCTCCGGCGTCCGCGTTCGGGCCGGGCCCGGCAGGACAGGACCGCCCAGGGCAAGCCCCCTACGGTCCCGCGTTCCCCGGCCAGGACGAGCCCGGAATGCCGGGCTCCGCCCAGTCCGGCCGCCCCGGCCACGTCCGAGGCGCGGCCCCGTACGGCATGGGCGGCTCCAGCGGCCCCACCCGCCGCCCGGACGCCGGGCAGCCCGGACACCCGCACCTCGGGCGCGGCCCGCACGACCATGCGGAGTCGCTGTTCGACCGGCCCGCGCACGAGCCGCCGCAGGGCGCTTCGGCACGGCAGGAACGGTCGGCGTCCGGACTCGACGAGGCCACGATCGACCACCGACGCGGCGGGTTCCCCGGCGTGGCCGTACCGGGTGCGGCCGGTCCAGGAGTGGGCGGTCCAGGAGCGGCTGGTCCCGGAGTAGGCGGTCCGGGAGCGGCTGGTCCGGGCATCGGCGGCGGAGGTGCCGGGCGGCCGGGCATGGCGGCCCCGGGCCAGGCAGGCCCCGGCGCGGGTCAGGGCATGCCCTACCCCGAAGCGTCCTCCCCGCAGGCCGCCCCCTTCGGCTGGCAGGGCACCGGTCCGGGCGGCCCAGGCGGCCCGGACACCGACCCGCCCGGCCTGGGCACGGAGATCTTCGAGCTCTCCGGCGTCGGCGACAAGCCGAAGCGCCCCGCCCGGGTGGAGAGCCGGACGGGCATGTTCCTCCTGATGGGCATCGCCCTCGCCGGCCTGGCGGTGATCGTGATCCTGGTCGCGTCCGCCCTGTCGAGCAGCGGAGACGCCAAGCCCACCGGATCCTCGGCGTCCATCGGAAAGGGCCAGGTCGCCGCGCCCCCCACCGCCGGTTCCTCGGCCAAGGCGGTCGCCCCGACCTCCTCGCCCACCGGCACGATCGTCCAGGCGTCCGGCTCCCCCGAAACCGGCGACCCGTCCGACCGCCCGACCGCCGACGGCCTGCGCAAGCACACCGGGCCCGGCTTCACCATCGACGTCCCCACCGGCATGAAGGCGAGCGTCCACGGCGGCAAGCTGTCGTTCAGCGCCGGCGACCCGAGCCGTCAGATCACCGTGGAAACCCTGGCGAAGCCGCGGCCCGACGTCCTGCGAGCCGCGCAGGCGGCGGAGGACGCCGCCATCGCGAAGGGCTCCTATCCCGACTACCGGCTCGTCAAGCTCGGCCTCGTCACGCCCCCGCCCTACCCCGGCACCGACGTCGCCGACTGGGAGTTCACCCACACCGCGGACGGCCAGGTCCTCCACATCCTGACCCGCTGGGTGACCGTTCCCGCCGGCAAGTCCTACGTCATCCACTGGTCCGCCCCGCACGCCTCCTGGAACGACGACGCCCCCGGGCGGGCCATGGTCCTGGACTCCTTCTCCCCCGCCCGCGCCGACTCCCCCGGCGGCTCCTAACCCTTTCCTGACCCTTCGCCCCGCTCACCCGGTGATGCCAGGCAGGAGGTCGCGAAAGCGCGATTTTCGGCCAGGGCGACACTGGAAATATGAGCGAATTTCGGATCGAACGGGACTCTATGGGCGAGGTGCGGGTTCCCGCCACGGCGAAGTGGCGGGCGCAGACGCAGCGGGCCGTGGAGAACTTTCCGGTGTCGGGGCGCGGGCTGGAAGGGGCGCACATCGCGGCGCTGGGCCTGATCAAGGCGGCGTGCGCGTGCGTGAACGCCCGATACGGCCTGGTGGACGAGGAGATGGCCGAGGCGATCGCGACCGCCGCCGAGGAGGTCGCGGAGAGACGGTGGGACGACCAGTTCCCGGTGGACGTCTTCCAGACGGGCTCGGGGACCTCCTCGAACATGAACGCCAACGAGGTGATCTCGACGCTCGCGGCCGAGCGCCTCGGGCGTCCGGTGCATCCCAACGACCACGTGAACGCGGCCCAGTCGTCCAACGACGTGTTCCCGTCGTCCATCCACCTGGCCGCCGCGCTTGGCGTCTCGCGGGAGCTGCTGCCCGCGTTGGAACGGCTGCGCGGCGCGCTCGCCGCCAAGGGCGAGGAGTTCGCCGAGGTCGTCAAGTCGGGCCGTACGCACCTGATGGACGCCACCCCGGTCACCCTCGGCCAGGAGTTCACCGGGTACGCGGCGCAGGTCGAGCGGGGCGCGGAGCGGCTCGCCGCGACGCTGCCGAGGGTCGCCGAGCTGCCGCTGGGCGGCACCGCGGTCGGCACCGGCATCAACACGCCGAGCCCGTCCTGGGCGAGCGAGGTGATCGCGATTCTGGCGCGGGAGACCGGACTGCCGTTCACCGAGGCCCGCGACCACTTCGAGGCGCAGGGCGCGCGCGACGCGCTGGTGGAGCTGTCCGGCCAGCTCAGGGTCGTCGCGGTGGCCCTGCACAAGATCGCCAACGATCTGCGCTGGATGGGCTCGGGCCCGCGCGCCGGGCTCGGCGAGATCAACCTGCCGGACCTGCAGCCCGGCTCCTCGATCATGCCGGGCAAGGTCAACCCGGTGATCCCCGAGGCGGTCGCCATGGTCGCCGCCCAGGTCATCGGCAACGACGCGGCGGTGGCCTTCGGCGGCGCGCAGGGCGCGTTCGAGCTGAACGTGATGATGCCGATGATGGCGCGCAACGTGCTGGAGTCGATCCGCCTGCTGGCGAACGTGTCCCGCCTGCTGGCCGACCGGTGCGTCGCGGGCATCACGGCGAACGTCGAGCGCCTGCGCGAGTACGCCGAGTCGTCCCCCTCGATCGTCACCCCGCTCAACCGGCATCTCGGCTACGAGGAGGCGGCGAGCATCGCCAAGCAGGCACTCGCCGAACGCAAGACCCTCCGCCAGGTCGTCCTGGAACGCGGCCACGTGGACGCCGGAGCCCTCACCGAGGAGGAACTCGACGCCGCCCTCGACGTCCTGTCCATGACCCGTCCGAGGAACGCCCCCAGAGCCCCCAAAACCCCCAAGGCCCCCAAGGCGGAGTGAGGGCGGCCGGTCTACGGGACGTACCGGTCCCGCAGCATCCTGCCCAGCCGTACGGCGAGCCGCGCCCCGGGGACACGGGCCGCCAGCCTCGACAACCGGGAGGGCGACGCGTCGCCGGGCTCCCCGGGCAGGACCAGCCGCAGCCTCCCCGACCACCGCACCTGCAGGCCGAACCGCAGCTCCACTTCCCGGTCGTCCACCCGCAGGTAGGGCGCCCAGGCGCCGGGGCTGAGCGCCCCCGGCGCGGGCAGCCGCCGCACCGGCAGCTTGGCGACGAGCTGCCCGGCCAGCTTCCCCGGCACCCCGGGTTCGACGAGGGCCGGGGCGCTCACCTTCCGCGCGCGGGCGTCGGTCCCGGCGAGGACGAGCTCCATGGCGGGCCCGCCGCTCGGCGGCACGTACGGCACGGGCAGCGCCACGAACACGTGCCCGTCGCGGCGTGCCATGTTCGCCCCGGCCGAGACCAGCGCGATCGAGTCGGCGAAGGACCGCGGCTCGACGCACAGCCCGAGCTCGCCCCGCTCCGACCAGTAGGGCATCACCAGCCGGCGCGCGTCGTCCGCGAGCCCGCCGACGCAGTTGAGCGGGGACCGGGGCCCGCGGGCGCGGGCGCGCACCAGGTGCGCGCCGGTGTTCAGCCGCAGATGCACCTCCCACAGGCCCGCCCCCAGCGGCCGTCCGAGCGCGGCCGTGCCGACGTCGAGCCGGGCCGTGCCCGTCGCCCGCATGCGGACCCGGTCGCCCTCCCTGGTCTGGGTGACCTCGCCGCTGACCGGCAGCACGTACACGGCCCCGGACTCGGTGTGGCGGATGTAGACGCTCAGGCCGGTGCCCGGCGCGTCCGCCGCGATCTCGGCGAGCCGTGGGCTCAGCACCGGGCCGGTGACGCCCTCCGGCGGCGTCCACAGCACCCGCCCGCCCATCCGCCGGTAGTAGACCGGCGACCCGTCCCCGCGCACGATCTCCCCGGAGAAGTCCAGCAGCAGCTCGTCGCCGTCCCAGCGCAGGCCGCGCAGCTCGGCGCGCAGCCGGGTGCCGCGCCCGCCCTCCGCCAGGGCGAGCAGGTCCGCCAGGCCGCGGGTGCGGACGAGGGCGGCCCTGGCGCGCATCCGCACCGGCAGGTGCACGTCGAGCCGCGCCGGGAACCGCTCCAGGACCAGCTCGCGCAGCTCGGCGAAGAGCGCCCCGCGGTCCTCGGCGGGGATGGCGAGCAGCCGCCGCCCGCCCAGCCGGCGCAGCACGCACACGCGCAGCCAGTGGGCGTAGAGGCGGTCGCGCCGCTCGCCCGGCTCGGTGAAGTCGTCGAGGGTGTCCAGGACGACGCGTACGCCGTCGGCGTAGGCGGCGGGATCGATCGGCCGCTCCGGCGTCCTGCCGACGTGACAGCAGACCCGGTCCGACAGCACGGCGACGACCTTGGCCGACAGGTAGGCGCGTACGACGAAGGCGTGCTCGGAGAGCTCGCCCTCCAGGTCGGGGAAGGACAGCCACTGGCTCTCGGCGAACCTGCGGCGGATCAGCTTGTGCGCGGTGAGCAGGCTGAGCAGGTGGTCCCTGAGCAGGTCGCCGCGTTCCCGGTTGCGGTCGAACACCGCCAGCGGCGGCCGGTCCTCGTACACCAGGCGGCCGATCAGCACGTCCGCGTCGGTCTCGACGGCCATGCGGTGCATGTGCTCGAGCGCGTCGCGTTCCAGCCGGTCCCGCTGGCCGAGCAGGTAGACGTACTCGCCCCTGGCCACCGACAGACCGGCGTTGCGCCCGCGCGCCGGCGCGCCACGATGGTCCAGATGGAGCACGCGCACGTTCGGGCGGGCGGCGGCGACGGCGTCGAGCCGCGCCCGCGTCCCGTCGGTCGAGCCGTCGTCGGCGAAGATCACTTCATACTCGTCGGACGGCAGGGTCTGTTCCAGCAGTGCGCGTACGCACGCGTCGAAGGCGTCGTCCCCGTCCCCGGGGTTGAACACCGGCACCACAACGCTGACCTTCACACCCATGAAGCCCAGCGTGCGATCCTGTCCCGGCAGGGGGGACGCGACTTGCCGAACGGTCAGCCAAGACTGACCAAGACTCTCCCGCTACCAACCCGTGGCGTGACCCGATCCGGCCCGTACCCCGGCGATCGCAGGTAACGGGTCAAACGCCGATCAGTACCAGCCGGTCTGCTGCGAGTGCGCCCAGGCGCCGCACGGGGACTTGTAACGGCCGGCGATGTAGTCCAGGCCCCACTTGATCTGGGTGGCGGCGTTGGTCTGCCAGTCGGCGCCCGCGCTCGCCATCTTGGAGCCGGGCAGCGCCTGCGGGATGCCGTAGGCGCCGCTGTAGCGGTTCGCCGCCCGCTCGTTCCAGCCGCTCTCCTTCATCCAGAGCTTCTCCAGGCAGCCCCACTCGGCGTCCCAGCCGCGGGCGGCGTTCAGCTCCTTGCCGATGGCCTTGTTGCTGCCCGGGTCGGGGTTGGAGCCCGCGGGGAAGGGCTGCGGCTGGAAGCCGGCGCCGCCGGGCGCCTTGTCCTCGGTGTAGATCGGGCTGAGCTTCTTGCGTCCGTCGCGTTCGGCGGCGAGCTGGGCCGCGCGGGCGCGCTGGGCGGCCTGGGCCTTGAGCGCGTCGACCTCGGGGTCGGGGGCGAAGGGGTCCTTGGCCATGCGCATCATCTCTTCGAGCGTGAGCGGGGTGACCGTGGACTGGGAGTTGCGGATGTGGGTGTCCACGACGAAGGCCGTCACGCCGACGACGAAGGCGAGCGAGGCCGCGGTGGCGAGCACGACCTTGGGCCGGATCCGCCGGGTCTTGTTGGTACGCCGGGGCGGACGCCGCCGGCCACGGGAACGGCGGGGGGCTGGGGGTTGGTCGGTTGCCCGTGTCTCCCGGACCTGCTCGCCTATGCTCACGGTCTCCGAGCTTGGTGAACAGGGGGGTGGTCCGCAACCGAAACGGGAGATTTGATTGGGCGGGCGACGAGGGCCTCTCACGCCGCTCTTTACCTAACCCGCTGGTTACAGCGACATTCCCACACCCACCCCTGGGATGTGATTTTCACCACAATAGTGCTCGTATGAGCCGGTCAGCGGGTATGCGTGGCCCGGTCGGCGGCCCCCGCGTCCCCGGCCTGACCGCCTCGCCGTCCCGGCATGTGGCCAAGAAACCGCTTATATCACCCCATAATGTGCGAGTGGCAGGCATTCTCCTCGTCGAAGACGACCCCGCCGTACGCACCGGACTGGAGCTGGCGCTCACCCGCCAGGGCCACACCGTGACCTCGTACGCGACCGGTGAGGAGGCCCTGGACCACATCCGCGCCCGGCGGCCCGAGATCGTCATCCTCGACGTGATGCTGCCCGGCATCGACGGCGTCGAGGTGTGCCGCCGCATCCGCAAGCTCGACATGCTGCCGGTGGTGCTGCTCACCGCCCTCGGCGACGACCTCGACGTGGTCGTCGGCCTGGAGGCCGGCGCCGACGACTACGTGGTCAAGCCGGTCGAGCCGCGGGTGCTCGACGCGCGCATCCGGGCCATCCTGCGCCGCGTGGAGTCGGCCATCTCCGACCGCATCTCCTTCGGCGACCTCGTCGTCGACCGCGGCGCGCTCAAGGTCACCCTCGCCGGACGCGAGATCCACCTCACCCCGACCGAGCTGCGGCTGCTGCTTGAGCTGGTCCGCCACCCCGGCCAAGTGCTCAACCGCCGCTACCTGCTGCGCGCGGTGTGGGACCACACCCACGTGGCCGACTCCCGGCTGGTGGACGCGTGCGTGCAGCGCATCCGCGCCAAGATCGAACCCGTGCCGGCCGAGCCGACCTACATCCACACCGTGCGCGGCTTCGGCTACCGTTTCAGCGCGCCGTGAGCCCGCCATGAGCCCGCCGTGACGCCGCGATGAACCCCGCGAGCCTGTGATGAGCCAGGTGAGCCTCCGCAAACTCCGCCCGACCGGCCTGCGCGGCCGGCTGGTCATCACGTTCACCGTCGTCGCGGTGATGGCGTCCGTGCTCGTCGCCAGCATCGCCTACCAGCTCGTACGCCAAGAGCTGCTACGCCGTACCGAACACGCCGAGGTGACCGGCGTGCGGACCGTGCTGGAGCGCATCACGCTGCCGATCGGCACCACCGACCTGCTGTGGCCGAGCGGCGCCTCGGTCACCGAGGCCGACCTCAACGCGATCGTGGAGTCCCTCGCCGCCCCCGACCGCCAGGTGGTCGTCCGGTACGGCACCAAGGAGCGCGCCACCCGCGACAGCACCTTCCGGGTCTCCCAGATCCCCCTGGACCTGCGCCGCCAGGCCGTCACCCGGCTGGTCCACCAGCGGCAGATCATCGACGGCGTGCCGTACCTGGTGATCGGCACCCAGGTGCAGCGGGAGACGCGCGGCAGGGAGCACCCCACCGACATCGCGGTGTTCGTGTTCGTCTCGCTGCTCGACGAGGAGCGCACGCTGGCGAACCTGCGCACCGCGCTGCTCCAGGCGGGCTCGATCACCCTCGCCATCGCCGCGGGCGTCGCGCTGCTGTCGGCGCGCAGCGTGCTGCTGCCGGTGCGGCGGCTCGGCGCCGCCGCCCGCGACCTCGGCGCGGGCAAGCTCGACACCCGCCTGCCGGTGCACGGCAGCGACGAGCTGGCCGGGCTGACGGCGACCTTCAACGAGACGGCGGCGGCCCTGGAGCAGACGGTGTCGGAGCTGCGCACGCTGGAGTCGATGTCGCGGCGGTTCGTCGCCGACGTCTCGCACGAGCTGCGCACGCCGCTGACCGCGATGACGGCCGTCACCGACATGCTCTCGGAGGAGGCGGAACGGCTGCCGCAGGACACCGGGCAGGCGGTACGCCTGGTCGTGCAGGAGATCGACCGGCTGCGGGTGCTGGTCGAGCACCTGATCGAGACCAGCAGGCTCGACTCGGGCACGGCCGTGCTCAGCACCGATGCCGTGGACGTGGGCGACGCGCTCGCCGAGTGCCTGCGGGCGCGCGGCTGGAGCGACCAGGTCAAGCTCAACGTCCCGTTCGGGCTGGCGTTCTCGCTCGACCCCCGCCGATTCGACGTGATCATGGCGAATCTCGTCGGCAACGCGCTGCGGCACGGCGCGCCCCCGGTGATCATCAACGCGCGGCAGCGTTCCGACGGGCTGGAGGTGACCGTGCGCGACCACGGCGACGGCATCCCCGCCGAGGCCCTGCCGCACGTCTTCGACCGCTTCTACAAGGCCGAGGCGGGCCGCAGCCGCAGCGAGGGCAGCGGCCTCGGCCTCGCCATCGCCAAGGCCAACGCCGAACTGCACCACGGCACGCTCACCGTACGCAACGCCAACCCCGGCGCCCGGTTCACCCTCTGGATCCCCTGGCCGTGATCATGACGACGAAGATGACGAACCAGACCACGCCAGGGCCGCGCGCCGGCGGACGACTCAAGGTCGCCGCCGCGGCCCTGCTCGCCCCGATCATGCTCGCCGTCCCGTTCGTCCTGCTCGCCGGGTGCGGCATCGAGCCGACCGACGTGATCGACGAGGGCCCGGCGCCGGTGATCAGAGCCAGGTCCACGCTCACCACCGTCTACCTGCTGCGCGACGACCGGCTGGCGCCGAAGAACATCGTGGTCGCCTCCGGCTCGGTCGAGGACACCGTCAAGGCGCTGTTCCAGGCCGGCGAGCGCTCCCACGACGGGGTGACCACCGCGCTGACCGGCCTGCGCCTGGAGCAGACCTACGTCACCCGCTACGACGTCAAGGCGGGCGGGCGCAACGGGCCGGACAACCCGCTCGGCCTGCGCCTGCATGTGATCGTGAACGGCTCGGCGAAGCTCACCGAGACGGCCAAGGCCCAGATCACCTGTACGGCGATGCTCCGCCAGGAGATCTGGGCCGTCAAACTCACCCACACCACCCCGGACGGCCCGGTGGCGGCCGGGGAGCACACCTGCCGCGAGTACTGGCCGCTCGCCGCCAAGGACGTGCAACTGCCGCCGTGACCCCGGAGACGACGACGCCGGGCCGTACCGAAAAGGCACGACCCGGCGTCCGAAATCACATTTCAGGGGTCACGCTATGGCGTGATGTCCTCCAGCATCTCGGTCACCAGCGCGGCGATCGGGGAACGCTCCGAGCGGGTGAGCGTGACGTGCGCGAACAGCGGATGCCCCTTGAGCTTCTCCACCACCGCGACCACGCCGTCGTGCCGCCCGACCCGCAGGTTGTCGCGCTGGGCGATGTCGTGGGTGAGCACCACCCGCGAGTTCGCCCCGATCCGCGACAGCACGGTGAGCAGCACGCCGCGTTCCAGCGACTGCGCCTCGTCCACGATCACGAACGCGTCGTGCAGCGACCGGCCGCGGATGTGCGTGAGCGGCAGCACCTCCAGCATGCCCCGGTCGAGGACCTCCTCGATCACCTCGGGCGTGGTGACCGCGCCGAGCGTGTCGTAGACGGCCTGCGCCCACGGCCCCATCTTGTCGTTCTCGGATCCGGGCAGGTAGCCGAGCTCCTGCCCGCCGACCGCGTACAGCGGCCGGAAGACGATGACCTTGCGGTGCTGCCGCCGTTCCAGCACGGCCTCCAGGCCCGCGCACAGCGCCAGGGCGGACTTTCCGGTGCCGGCCCGGCCGCCCATCGACACGATGCCGACCTCGGGATCCATGAGCAGGTCGAGGGCGATGCGTTGCTCGGCCGAGCGGCCGTGCAGGCCGAACACCTCGCGGTCGCCGCGCACCAGGCGTACCGACTTGTCGGGAAGCACCCGGCCGAGCGCCGAGCCCTTCGCCGACAGCAGCCGCAGGCCGGTGTGGCAGGGCAGGTCGCGGGCCTCCTCGATGTCGGCGCCGCCGTACTCGAAAAGCCGCTCGATGTCCTCGGTGGCCACCTGCAGCTCGGCCATGCCCGTCCAGCCGGACTCGATCACCTGCCCGGCGCGGTACTCCTCCGCGGACAGGCCGATCGAGGCGGCTTTCACCCGCATCGGCAGGTCCTTCGACACCAGCACCACGTCGTGTCCCTCGACGGCGAGCGCCTTCGCCACGGTCAGGATGCGGGTGTCGTTGTCGCCCAGCCGGAACCCGGCCGGCAGGATCGTGGGGTCGCTGTGATTGAGCTCGACCCGGATCGTCCCCTCGCCGATGGGCATCGGCTCGTCCAGCCGCCCGTGCCTGGTCCGCAGATCGTCGAGGAATCGCAGCGCCTTGCGCGCGAAGTAGCCGAGTTCGGGGTGGTGGCGCTTGGCCTCGAGCTCGGTGATGACGACGATCGGAAGGACCACGTCGTGCTCGGCGAACCGGGTCATCGCGGCCGGGTCCGCCAGCAGGACCGAGGTGTCCACCACATAGGTGCGCCGGGTGTCAGGCGCTCCGGTGGGCGGGTAGGTCGGGTCGGATGGGTCGAAGGACATCGAGGACACTGCCACGCGTTCTCCCCCGGGCGCCTTCGCTGGACGCCCTGCCAGATGAGGTGCTTATCGGACCGGACCCGCTCGGCGCCCGCACCAGGAGGCGGCGCCGGGGTCCGGCCCTCCTCGCTGGGACGTAGCGCAAGGACGGGCCCTCTCCCGAGGTAGGCGATAGGTCATGCCTACTTCTTACGGTACGTCCTGAAGGAAAAGTTGCCCAGTGTCCGATTGTGGCCGTAACGGGGTGTTTACCGGCCTGATCAGGAACCGTACCGCCGGTGACGTGCGGCGTACGAGCGAAGCGCCCGCAGGAAGTCCACCCTGCGGAAGTCGGGCCAGTAGGCCTCGCAGAAGTAGAACTCCGAGTGAGCGCTCTGCCACAGCAGGAATCCCGACAGACGCTGCTCGCCGGAGGTCCGGATAAGCAGATCGGGGTCGGGCTGACCGCGCGTGTAGAGATGCTCGGCGATGTGCTCCACATCGAGGACCTCGACAAGCTCCTCGATGCTCGCGCCCGTGCTGGCGTGCTCCTGAAGGAGAGAGCGCACCGCATCAGCGATCTCACGTCTTCCTCCATACCCAACCGCAACGTTCACAATCAGGCCTGGACGATGGGAAGTGAGTTCCTTTGCGTCTTTGAGAACGCGGGCGGTGTGATCGGGCAGCAGGTCGAGGGCGCCCATGGGGTTGATGTGCCAGCCTCCGTCGACGAGGCGCTGCACGGTGTTCTCGATGATCTCGATGAGGGGGTCCAGTTCCTCCTTGGCGCGGCTGATGTTCTCGCTCGACAGCAGCCAGACGGTGACGATCTCGACGCCCGCCTCGCGGCACCACACGAGCAGCTCGGAGATCTTGTCGGCGCCCTTCTGGTGGCCGCGGCTGACGTCCTGCATGCCCATCGCGCGGGCCCAGCGCCGGTTGCCGTCCACGATCACGCCGACGTGCTTGGGGATCGGGGCGGTCGCGAGTTTGGCCTCAAGCCGGCGCTCGTACAAGCGGTAGACGAGATCACGCAGGCCCATGGGTTCCCTTCCTCCCCGTCCGAACACAACGAGCCATTATCACCGCCTCGGGCCCGTGTGGTGGCCCCGAACCAGGTTGCTGTTCGGTTCCGGCTCGTCCCGCGTCTGTGACATCCGATCCCAGGGCGCGCTCGCGTCTCCGGGCCCGCCGGACACCGCGTTCCCCCGGCCCGGTACGGCTCGCGCGACGAGAACGGAACGAGCCGGACCGGGCCAGGCGGAACACGCAAAGGCGTGCCCGGCGCCGTTGGCGGGCACGCCGGCCTTGCGGAATCAGCCCAGTCGCTTGACCAGCCGGTCGTACTCCTCCCACAGCTCCTTGGGCAGATGGTCGCCGAAGGTCTCGAAGTGCCCGGGGATCAGGGCCGCCTCCTGCCGCCAGATGTCACGGTCGACCGTGAGCAGCAGGTCCAGGTCCTCCCTCGACAGCTCGAGGCCCTCGACGTCGAGCGCGCCCTCGGCGGGCAGCAGGCCGATCGGCGTCTCGACGGCCTCGGCCTCGCCGTTGAGCCGCTCCACGATCCACTTCAGCACGCGGCTGTTCTCGCCGTAGCCCGGCCACACGAACCGGCCCTCGGCGTCCTTGCGGAACCAGTTGACGTAGTAGATCCGGGGCAGCTTGTCCCGGTCGGCCGACTGCCCGATCTTGATCCAGTGGCCGAAGTAGTCGCCCATGTTGTAGCCGCAGAACGGCAGCATCGCGAACGGGTCGCGGCGCAGCTCGCCGACCTTGCCCTCGGCCGCGGCGGTCTTCTCCGAGGCGACGTTCGCGCCGATGAACACGCCGTGCTCCCAGCCGAACGACTCGGTGACCAGCGGCACGGCGGTGGCGCGGCGTCCGCCGAACAGGATCGCCGAGATCGGCACGCCCTTGGGGTCCTGCCACTCGCGGGCGATCGTCGGGCACTGCCCGGCCGGGGTGGTGAATCGGGCGTTCGGGTGCGCGGCCGGCTCGGGCGAGTCGGGCGTCCACGGGCGGCCCTTCCAGTCGGTGAGCCGCGCCGGGGGCTCGTCGGTGAGGCCCTCCCACCACACGTCGCCGTCCTCGGTGAGGGCAACATTGGTGAAGATGCTGTTGCCCCACAACGTCTCGATCGCGTTGGCGTTCGTCGACATGCCGGTGCCCGGGGCGACGCCGAAGAAGCCCGCCTCGGGGTTGATCGCGTAGAGGCGGCCGTCCTCGCCGAAGCGCATCCAGGCGATGTCGTCGCCGATCGTCTCGACCTTCCAGCCCGGGATGGTCGGCTGGAGCATCGCCAGGTTCGTCTTGCCGCACGCCGACGGGAACGCGGCGGCGATGTAGCGGGCCTCGCCCTTCGGCGGGGTGAGCTTGAGGATCAGCATGTGCTCGGCGAGCCAGCCCTCGTCGCGGGCCATCACGCTGGCGATGCGCAGCGCGTAGCACTTCTTGCCGAGCAGGGCGTTGCCGCCGTACCCGGACCCGTAGGACCAGATCTCGCGGGTCTCCGGGAAGTGGCTGATGTACTTGGTGGAGTTGCACGGCCAGGGCACGTCCTTCTGGCCGGGCTCAAGCGGCGCGCCCACCGAGTGCACGGCCTTGACGAACTCGCCGCCCTCCTCGATCAGGCGCAGTGCGTCGTCGCCCATCCGGGTCATGATCCGCATCGACACGGCCACGTACGCCGAGTCGGTGATCTCGACGCCCAACTGGGAGATCTCGCCGCCCAGCGGGCCCATGCAGAACGGCACCACGTACATGGTCCGGCCGCGCATGCAGCCCTTGAACAGCTCGCCGAAGGTGCGGCGCATCTCGTCGGGGTCGATCCAGTTGTTGGTCGGACCGGCGTCCTCGGGGTCACGCGAGCAGATGAACGTGCGGTCCTCCACCCGGGCCACGTCGCTCGGGTCCGAGGAGGCGTGAAAACTGTTGGGCCGTGCGGCGAGGCGGGTGAAGGTTCCCTGGTCGCACAGCAGGTTGGTGAGGCGCGTCCACTCGGCCTCGGACCCGTCGCACCATTCGATCCTGTCGGGCTGGGTGAGCTCGGCGATCTCGTTGACCCATGCGGCCAGGTCGGCGCGGGTCGTCTTGCTGGTTGCCTCTGCGGTCACGGACACGACGGCGGCTCCTTAAGCTTCTCCGGCAAAAACATTTCATCGAAGAACCCGCACCGAATCCAATTGGCTTAGACCAGTTTGGATGGAGTCTCTCCGACGGCGATCGAGCCGCCGTGCGGGAGCTGTTTCGCAGATGTTCCAGACCGGTAAATTTGAGCGGCACGGTGCCTGTCGTGACCCCGACCACCTGCACGTCAAGCGGCATTCCGGTGACGGCACAGCGGCTCGGGGCCGCGATGGCTTCGGTGGAGCCTACCCATCGGAATGATTCTTAAAAAAACTTCTCCCAGTGATTTGGGCTACACTCGGTTGCCGGTGGGAGGATGATTGGTATAGGCCAATGATGTTGGTCTAGTCCGCCGGGGCGATTGGTTTAGTCCACTGGACCGGGCGGTTCAGTCCGTCAGATCGGGCCCGGCCGCGCGCACCCGGTCCACGTGGTGCAGGGCATCGCGCAGGTCGGCGAGCCAGGTGTCGGTGCGCTGGCCGACCAGGCGTACGCACCAGGCGAGCGCGTCGCTGCGGCTGCGCGCGACCCCCGCCGCGACCAAGGTGTCGAGAACGCGTCGCTCGGGCTGCCGCAACCGGGTCATCACCGGCACCGACAGGGTGGTGAACATCACAGTTTCCCCGCCCGCGACGACGCCCCAGGACACCTTGCGGCGGAACCGGTGCTCGGCCTCCCGGGCGATCTCGATCCGCCGCTGCCGCGTCTCCTCCCGGAACCGGGCGACCAGCCCCTCCATCGTCGCCGCCCGCTCGGCCTCGGACGCGTCCTGCGCGAACTCGGGCTCCGGCAGCGTGCCCAGGATCGTGATCTCCTCCCGGTCCAGCACGATCTCGTGCCGCCCGCCGAACCACTCCTCCGGCAACCGCCCGTTGAACCAGCCCTTGATGATCTCTTCGTCATTTGTCATGTAATCATGATTACAGCAATGCACGGCGCGATCCACCCGTCGGCCTTCGCCCAGAACGAACGATCCCTTCGCTCCTTTTTGATAGATACTCTCTTTTGTGTGATAGAGTCATTTCCTGCCGCTGCCGCCGACGCTGCCGTCGGCCGCGCGGCACGTCGGCCGACCGTGTGACCTGCTCGAACGAGACGGGAGAATGGCGGATATGACCACACCCGTGTCAGCCGGGCGCCCTGACGGGCTGCGTGAGCGCAAGAAGGCCAAGACGCGGCGGACGATTCAGGAGCAGGCGCTGCGGTTGTTCGCCGAGCAGGGGTACGACGCGACGACCGTCGAGCAGATCGCGGAGGCGGCGGAGGTATCGCCTAGCACCTTTTTCCGCTATTTCCCGACAAAGGAAGACGTTGTCCTTCAGGACGACTACGACGTCCTGTTGCAGGCCGCACTGGCCGGGCAGCCCGCCGACGCCCCCCTGGGCGTCGCCCTCCGCGAGATGTTCCGCCAGTCCTTCGCCCAGATCTCGGCGGAGGAGGAGAAGGACATCCTCACCAGGGCCCGGCTCCAGATGTCCATCCCGGCGCTACGCGCCCGCACCCTCGACAACCTGCTCAGCACGGTGGCCACCCTCTCGGCGGGAATCGCCGAGCGCTCCGGGCGCGAGCCGCACGATCCCGAGATCCGCGCCCTCTGCGGAGCGATCATGGGGGTCCTGGTGACCACGCTGCTCGCCTGGGTCAACCAGGACGGCCACCGCCCCCTCGGCGAAATGGTGGACGAGGCCCTCAAACACCTCGTCGAAGGCTTCGGCGGCTGACACCGACGCACCCGATCAGCGCACTCGGGCCGCGACCTCCGGACTGACGCGGACCACGCCGGCGAGATTGGTCGTGTAGATCGGCGCGATCTTGACGACGTCGCCGGTGCGGGGGGCGTGCAGCATCTTGCCATCGCCCCAGTAGATCGCCACGTGGGAGATGTAGCCGGGGTTGGTCGGGTCGCCGCGCCAGAACAGCAGGTCGCCCGGCCGCGCCTCGGAGAGCGGGACCTGCGGCCCGGTCGCCCACTGCTGGTTGGTGACGCGCGGCATCCGCACCCCGGCCTGGGCGTAGGCCCACTGCACGAGCCCCGAGCAGTCGAACGCGTCCGGCCCCTCGGCGCCCCACACGTACGGGCTGCCGATCTTCCCGGCGGCGGCGGTCAGGGCCGTGCGGATCTGATCGGCCGACATCAGCGAATCCGTCGGCCAGTCCGTGCGCTGCTCCGGCGCGACGCCGCCGGATCCCCCGCCCCCGGATCCCTCGTTCCCGCTTCCCCCGCCACCGGTTCCGCCGCCGCCCGCGGGGTTGTTCCCGTTCGCGTCCCCGGTGCCGTCCCCCGCCGGACGCCGCGGCTCGATGAGCACGGGATTGATCGTGACGATCTGCGTGCCCTTGGGCAGGACCCGCAGCAGACGCAGCCGCAGCCGGGCCGAGTCGGTCTTGGGGGCGCTCACGATCAGCGCGTTCCCCTCGGGGATGCCGAGCGACCGGGCCGTCTGCCGGGACACGACCGCGTCGATCGAGCCGATGCCGACCGTGGCCCAGGCCCCGACCCGCAGCCGCCGCCCGCCCGCGTCCACCGTGGACCCCAGCTTGACCCCGCCGTCCCTGCCGAGCACGAACGAGACGGCCACGTCGCCACCGGCCACGTTGCGCCACAACCCGTCCGCCGTCGCGGTGATCTTCGGGGTGTACGACCGGAACGTGGAGGGGTTCACGCCCATCGTGTGCACCCGCTTGCCGTCGATCGTCACCTCGGCGGCGTCGACCACCTCCGTCGCCGTCACGCCCCGCACCCGGCGTACCCGCTTCACGGCCGCGCGGGACAGCGGGCGGTTGGCCACCACGAACAGGTGCGGCTCGCGCTGCCTTTCCAGCGGCGCCACATAAGCCGACGCGTTCCCCGCCGCCGACGCCCCTGCCCCCGCTCCCGCGCCTCCCGCCGATCCGGCGGCCCCCGTGCCGTCTCCGGAGGGCACGGTGCCGCCGGGGTCCTGCCGCACGGAGGCCACGTACCGGTTGGATTCCGCCTCCTGGCGCACCGCGACGCCGTCGGCCGCCGCCGGGGGCCGCTCACGGGCCGATAACTCGCCGAGCACCATCAGATCGGCGGTCAGCACGCCGACCAGCAGTACGGCGAGGGCCGGCACGAGCCTGCGCGGCGTCGGCCACCGTCTGCGGGCGGGCGGCGTCGCCTGCTGCGGATAGGCGACGCGCAGGAACCCGTGCTCGTCATAGACGTACGACGGAAAGGCGCCGGGGGGATACCCCGGATGCGGATACGCGATATGCGCCGGATATCCGCTTTGAAGCACAAATCCGGCAAACTGCTGCGGCGTCGGCTCCTGCGGGGAATCGGGGGAGATGCGCGCTCGCGGATCGAGCACCACACCACCCCTTTCGCCCGGTAAGGAACCGCCCAACGAGACTGCCGTAGATCACCCGGATCCGTCCACGGTTGTCATCGAATCGCTACCGCACAACAACGATCCGCCGGAGCGCATGCTCCGACGGATCGTCGAACGAGTCAGGATGTGATCCGGAATGTGAGCCGCCTCGCACGCCGCGAGACGCGCGGCACCAGGGGAATTCCCGGCCCGACCGGTCGTCCCGATCGGCTCAGTTGCCCACGTACGGCACCGCGAGGAGGATCTCCACGGTGTTCTGTCGGCCGTTCGGCATGGTGTACGTCGCCTTCTCGCCGATCTTCTTGCCGTTGATCGCGGCGCCGAGCGGCGACTTCGGCGAATAGACGTCGATCGGGGCGCCGCTCTCCTCACGCGAGGCCAGCAGGAACGTGACCTCCTCGTCGTCGCCCTCGAACCGGATCGTCACCGTCATGCCGGGACCGACCACGCCCTCCGTGCGGGGCGCCTCACCGACCTTGGCGTTGTCGAGGAGCTGCCGAAGCTGGAGGATCCGCCCCTCCATCTTGCCCTGCTCCTCTTTGGCGGCGTGGTAGCCGCCGTTCTCCCTCAGGTCGCCCTCTTCGCGGGCGGCCTCGATCTTCTTGGCGATGTCGGTGCGCCCCGGGCCCGAAAGATACTCCAGCTCCGCCTTCAGGCGGTCGTACGCCTCCTGGGTCAGCCAGGTGACGTTGTCGGTGTGGGAGTCGGCCACGGGTTCTCCTTGCTGCCACTCAGGGTTGCGGGTCATGCGATTGCCGAGAGGCTAACCCCTCGGCGACTATTTCAAAAGACTCATTGTACGAGATAGCAGTACTGGATCTGGCCGTTCGCGGCCGGTGCACTCGTCTCCAGCCGTTGGGTAAGGGTGACATTGTCCTCACCCGCCGCGATCTCGATCTCCCGGCTGCCGACCTCCGCCCCGGAGGCGTCCACCGCCCGCAACCGGCACACCGCCGTACGGTCGGCGGGCTTGCTCACCTGCAACGTCATCGGAAGGGCATGCGGGTCGCCGAGATCAAAGCTGATCAACTGGCCACGCACGTCCGGATTGCCGCGGCCGAGCACCATGACGTACCCCCAGCCCGCGCTGAGCGCGATGACGATTGCCCCGATGGCGGCATATGCCAGGAAACGCCCACCACTCCGCTCGCGGCGCGGACGCTCGGGGAAATCCTCGGGCCTGCCGAGGATCGGACCCGTGATCATCTGCGAGTCGGACTCCTCCGCCGCCATGGTGGAATCTCCCTGTGGTCTGTCGGTGTTGTCAGAGACAATTGTCCCCCACGGGGGACGACACACCCCCACATGCAAACGTAGCCGCTCCGGGCGATGCCCAGGACAGGAGACACCAGGCGTGAGTGCACCACTGAGGTTGATGGCCGTTCACGCGCACCCCGACGACGAGTCGAGCAAGGGCGCCGCCACCATGGCGCGTTATGTGGCCGAAGGCGTCGAGGTCCTGGTCGCCACCTGTACCGGCGGGGAACGCGGCTCGATCCTCAATCCGAAACTCGATCGCCCAGAGATCGCCGCGAACATCACCGAGATCCGCCGCCAGGAGATGGAGCGGGCCCGCGAGATCCTCGGCGTCCAGCAGCGCTTCCTCGGCTTCATCGACTCGGGCCTGCCCGAGGACGAGTCCGAGCCGCTGCCCGACGGCTGCTTCGCCCTGCAACCCCTGGAGAAGGCCGCCGCGCCGCTGGTGGCCGCGGTCCGCGAGTTCCGGCCGCACGTCATCCTCACCTACGACGACGACGGCGGCTACCCGCACCCCGACCACATCATGACCAACCGCGTCTCGGTCGAGGCGTTCGAGGCGGCGGGCGACCCCGACCGCTACCCCGGCCTGGGCGAGCCGTGGCAACCACTGAAGCTCTACTACCACATGGGCTTCAGCAAGGAGCGCTTCGAGGCGCTGCACGCGGCGATGACCGAGCGCGGCATGGGCTCGCCGTACGGGGACTGGATCGCCCGCTGGGAGGACCGCCCGCAGAAGTGGCCGGTCACCACGAAGGTGCGGTGCGAGGAGTACTTCGAGGTCCGCGACCGCGCGCTGCTCGCGCACGCCACACAGGTGGACCCCGACGGCTTCTTCTTCGTGTGCCCGCGCGAGCTGCAGCAGGAGATCTGGCCCACCGAGGACTACCACCTGGCCCGCTCGCTGGTCGACACCGAACTCCCGGAGGACGACCTGTTCACGGGCATCCACGCCGACGAGGTGTCCCCCGCCTGCCACTGATCCTGCGGCGGTACGACACAGCGACACCACAGCGACGCCACAGCAATGACACGGCGACGCCACGGGGACGACACGGCGACGACTGCAGCCGGGCGTCGGCCGCCGCCGTGACGGCCCGCAGGTCGTCGGCGAAACAGGGACGACCCGCCGGGCTCGCCCGCTCCACGAGCCCGGCGGCGACCGCCGCGAGACCCCCCCATACCGTCACTTGCCGTTTTATCTGCCGTTTTGGGTTCACCGTTTCCATCTGCCGTTTCCCGGCATTTACGGACTTGCCGTTGACCGGCTCGGCGGCGGCACCACCGGTGGCTGGTGGCAGACTTGAGGGGTGACCGCATACAACCTCGACACCAACCTGGTGACCCCGGGAGTCCTCGGGTTCCTGGTGGTCGCCGCGATCGGGTTGGCGCTGTACTTCCTGATCAAGTCGATGAACAAGCAGATCTCGAAGATCGAGGTTCCGCACGAGGCCGACCTCGCCCGCGAGAACCAGGCCGCCCGCCAAGCCGCCACCGGCAACCATGACCGGCCGGTCGCGCCGGGCAAGAAGGAATAGAAAGACATGTCCGACGCCATCGAGGTCGCCGACAACCCGCAGGCGACCCGCTTCGAGCTGTCACTCAACGGCAAGGTCGTCGGCTTCGCCGACTACATCCTCAAGGGCGGCACGATCATCCTCACCCACACCGAAGTGCAGCCCGAGTTCGAGGGCCGGGGCCTCGCCGCCCGCCTGGCCCGCACCGCCCTCGACGCCGCCCGCGACGCCGGCCTCACCGTCATCCCCCGCTGCCCGTACATCGCCTCCTACATCGAGCGCCACCCCGAATACGCCGACCTCCTCGCCCGCTCCGCCAAGGACTCCACAAGCGAGTCCTGAAGATCAAAGCCAAGGAGACACCTCGGCACGAAATGCGCACGAAATGCGCACGCCCCACCATCGACCCGCACGACTCCCAAGCAGCACGGATGTGCTTCCCGTCCCCCTTGCCGGGTAGCCGCCCACTACCTCCCTCCTGCGCCGACCCCGACTACGAGGACCACGAACGCTCCAGCGCCTTCGGCAGACCCCACCAGCCGAGCGGCGTGAGCACCTCGTTGTCGTCCACGACGCCGAGCACCTGCCACAAGGGCGTGACGGCGGCGAACAGCGTCTCGGTGGCGTCCAGATCGCCCAACCCGTCCAGATCATCGCCGACTTCGTCGATGTCGGTGTCCACATCCTCGGACTCGGCGATCATCCGGGCGATCCGCTCGGGCGACGCGAGCACCCCGGGCCCCCGCCGCGCCAGCGCGGCCACCGCCGCCAGCCAGTCCGGGTAGTCGATCGCGCACAGCGAGGCCAGCACCGAGTCCTCCGTGCTGAGCTCCGCGTCCAGGTCGGTGAACTCCTCCACGGTGTCCTGATCCTCGGGCAGATCCGAGATCGGCCCCGCGATCCCCGCGGCCACCGCCAGCCACAGCTCCTCGTCGCCCTCCGGCACCGGCTCGTCGTCAAACCCCGCGCAGGCCCGCAACACGTTCCCCGGATACCCCGGTTCGCCCAGCAGGGCGCGCAGCCGTACGGCCGCCTCCCTCAATTCCGCGTCCGGCCGCACCGGCTGCGGCAACTCGGCGAGAATGCGCCGCAACTCGGCAAGCGCGAACGCCTCCTGCTCGTCCCGCTCCGCGAACAGCTCATCATCCTGCTCGTCGGTGACCGCCACCCCCGGCACCCGCCCATCCGGCAGCGCCGTCCGCAACCACCGCTCCTGCAACTGCTCATACACGGCCCGCGCGTCCGCGTCCCCCGCGGCCAGCCGATCGGGATCCACCACCCCGGCCGCCACCTGCTCCTCCAGGTACCGCACAAGCCGCTCATGCATCTCGCGGGCCACCGGCCCCCGCTCATCCTCATCGGCCCACACGAAGTACCCACGGGTCAGCAACATCGGCTCGGTCCCCGTCGACTCCAGCCACCGCTGCACATCCCCAACGGTCGCCTTCCCGGACTCGATACTCCGCAACGCCTCCCGCGCCGACTCCCAGAACACCGGCGTCAACGCCCGCCCCGCGTCCTCCATCTCCCGCCGCAACCCGGGCAACGCCACCAAAGCCTGCCCCGACGGCACCGCCAGCAACGCCCGCGCCACGTCCCGCCGAGTCAGCTCACCCACGGGCCGCCCCGAGTGCTTGCTCACAAAGTCCAAGTCCGGATTCACGACCAGCGAGCCTACGCCCCCACCCACACCAAGAAAAGGAACCACCGCCACGACGGGTCTCTCTACGACGCGCCCACCAGCGTCTCCCCATCCCAGGGCCACATACCCCTATTTCAGGACAGAAAGATACATTCGATACGCCATTAGGCATTCACATTGCGTGATCCTCGTACGCGGCCGATGATGACCATCATGCGAGGGCGCATGTGGATATGGGTCGGGGCCACGGTCACGATGGCGGCTCTGACGGGCCTGGCTGTCCACCTCGCCTGGGTCGGCCTCGACGATGCGGACAAGCTGGCCAGCGTGCTCAGCCTGTTCGTGGGGGTGGCCGGACTCGGCGTGACGATATACGGGCTGGTCACGGACCGGAAGAGCGGCAACGGCGGCCACGAAGCGCCCAGCCCGCAGGACAGGCCGAACGTCACGGCCTCGGGCGAGCGGTCGATCGCAATTGGCGGTGACAACACCGGAATCGTCTCCACCGGAGACGACACGACCAACACTCAACTGCGGTGAAACCACGTAAACGATGGTGGCGTCGATCAGCGCCGAACGACACCGCAGATGCCAAACCGGCGGATGCGCCATCCACCAGCACACACGAAACGCCTCCAGTGGCTCGGGAGGCCGCGCCCACGTCCGGACCCCGCTCGGTCGAAGTGGGCGGAAACAACCCCGGCATCATCTCCACCGGCGACCACACGATCAATCAGCAGACGGTGCTACCGGCGGAGGCGTTACGGCCGCTTGAACAGGTGACCGCCCCGCCGCGCCTGGTAAATGTGCCCAAGCACGAGCAGGTTTTCGTCGGACGCGGCGAGGAACTGTCCAAGCTCGAACGGTCGCTGGCCGGTTCCGGACGAGTGGTGGTGGCGGCCGTACACGGGCTGGGAGGCATCGGCAAGTCCACGCTGGCCGCCCACTACGCCGCCGAGCAGGCCCAGACCGGAAGGTTCAACCCGGTGTGGTGGATCACTGCCGACACACCTGCCTCGATCGAAGCCGGACTCGCCGCCCTCGCAACCGAGCTGCAGCCGGAACTGGCAGCGGCGCTACCCTCGCCCGTGCTGGCCCAACGGGCGGTCCGCTGGCTGGCCTGTCATCCCGACTGGCTACTGGTGCTCGACAACGTCACCCACCCGGACCACATCACCGACCTGCTGGGCCGTACCTTGGTTGGGCACGTACTGGTGACCAGCAGACTCAGCACCGGCTGGCACCAACTGAACGCCTCGTTACTACGCCTGGACGTGTTGACCGAGGACGAGTCGATCGACCTGCTGACCCGGCTCGCCGCCAACGGCAACGACAGCCCCGACCTCGACGGCGCGGCCGAACTGGTACGGGAACTGGGTTGCCTGCCCCTCGCCATCGAGCAGGCGGGGGCCTACCTGCACCAAACTTCGCTGTCCCCCCGCGCCTACTTGAACCTGCTCACCGAGCACCCGGCGGCCATGTACGGCCAGGCCGCCCCTGGTACCGAGGCCAATCGCACCATCGCGCGAATCTGGCGGCTCACCCTCTCACAGTTCACCGACACGCCCTTGGGGATTGATCTGCTACGCATCCTGGCTTGGTATGCCCCAGAGGCGATCCCTCGCGGCATCCTCAGTGGCTTCGCCGAGCCTCCGCAGCTACAGCAGGCCCTTGGCACCCTGGCCGCCTACAGCATGATCACCCTGGACAACACCAGCATCACCGTCCACCGCCTGGTTCAAACCATCGCCCGCACCCCAGACCCTGATGATCCGCACCGTCAACGCACCGACATCCGCACCGCCCTTCAACAGGCCACAGCCCTTCTCGACGCCGCCCGCCCCACGACCCCCTATGCCGATCCAACCGGCTGGCCCACTTGGCGGGCTCTCCTGCCGCACATCACCGACCTGACCATCCACTCATCCCCCGATAGCGATACCCTCCACACAGCCCACTTGCTCAACCAGCTCGGACTGTTCCTTGGCAACCAAGGTGACCTCATCCGCGCCATCGATTGCCATAGACGCGCGCATGCCGCGTGCCAGCGACTGCTCGGCGATAACCATCCCGACACCCTGAACACACGCATTAGCTTGGCCTCCGCTCACCAAAGCGTCGGAGACCTCGATCGTGCCATCTCCCTGTATGAACACACCCTGACCACGCAGGAACGAGTGCTCGGTGACGACCACCCCGCCACCCTAATCACACGCAACAACCTCGCCGGCGCTTACGAACTGGCCGGAGACCTCGATCGTGCCATCTCCCTGTATGAACACACCCTGACCACGCAGGAACGAGTGCTCGGTGACGACCACCCCGCCACCCTGACCACACGCAACAACCTCGCCCACGCTTACCAAAGCGCCGGAGACCTCGATCGTGCCATCTCCCTGTATGAACACACCCTGACCACGCG
>NZ_JBFATZ010000010.1:0-139859 GCF_040678635.1 Thermopolyspora sp. NPDC052614 | reverse complement strand
TGCTCGGTGACGACCACCCCGACACCCTGACCACACGCAACAACCTCGCCCACGCTTACCAAAGCGCCGGAGACCTCGATCGTGCCATCTCCCTGTATGAACACACCCTGACCACGCAGGAACGAGTGCTCGGTGACGACCACCCCGACACCCTGACCACACGCAACAACCTCGCCCACGCTTACCAAAGCGCCGGAGACCTCGATCGTGCCATCTCCCTGTGCGATAGCACCCTGACGCATTGTGAGCGGGTATTCGGCTACGACCATCCGCTTACTCAAACGGTGCGAGGCAACCTGAAAACCCTCAGTGAATGGAGGCGGCGGAGAGCAGTTTAGTTGGGCGGGTCGAGGGTGAGGGTGGCCCAGATGGTTTTGCCGCCGAGGGGTGGCCAGTGGGTGCCCCAGGCGAGGGTGAGGGAGTTGACCAGGAGGAGGCCGCGGCCGGTTTCCTCGTCGGGGGTGGCGGTGCGTGGGAGTGGGGGCTCGCGGTTGGGGTCCCAGACTTCGATGAGGAGTTCGCCCGGCAGGTGGTAGAGGGACAGGCAGACGACTTCGAGGTGGTCGTAGAGGTCGGGGTAGGTGGCCTGGGGCGGGATGGAGGCGGTGGCCTTGATGGCGTTGGTGAGGAGTTCAGCGACGACGAGGACGGCGTCGTCGATGGCGGTGGGGAGGTGCCAGCGGGTCAGGAGGTCGCGGGTGTGGATGCGGGCGGTCGCGACGGAGGTGGGGATGGCCGGGAGGGCGATGCAGCTTCGGTAGCGGTCGTGGAGGGTGGGGGTGGGGATGGGGGTCTGTCGGGACGGGGTGGAGGTGGGCGTGTACGGGGACGGGGGGTGCGCGGGGGGTGGGCCGTAGGGGTCCAAAGGTCCGCTGGGTGGCATGGATTCTCCTTGGCTGGGTTGCTGAGTCGAAGATGAGTGATCACTTTCGGTTGGGGGCGGCGACTTCGGCGTGGGGCGGCACGTGCCGGCGCATGTCGGTCAGCCAGGCGAGCTGGGTGGTGGGGTCGGCGTTCTCCGGGTACGGGGTGCAGCCGATGAGGTGCTGGGCGGTCCAGGTGTCCCAGGCGAGTACGCGGCAGGGGCGGCGCGGGTGGTTCGCCTGCTGGGCGTGGAGGACACAGGTGGCGACGGTGTGGACGGTGCGGGACTTGCCTACGCCGAACTCGCCGGCGTCGGTCCATTCGCCCGCGTTGTTCGGGGTTTGGACCAGGTAGACGACGGTGCGGGTCGCCGGGAGGGTCGTCATGGTCAAAACCGACCTTTCGTTCTTCGCCAGCAGATGATGTTGGCCAGGTGGCATGCTCTGTGCGCTGCATCCGGTTACAGCCGAGTTCATGCAGGGCTGCATCGAGCAATCACATACAGTAGTGCCCGCATCACTGATTGGGAGGGGATTTTCACATGCCCGCGCAACAGAATCCGGTACGGCGTCGCCAGCTCGTCGCTGAGCTGCGGAGGCTGCGCGAGGAGGCGGGGTACACGCAGGAGGAGGTCGCCACCCAGTTGGACTGGCACCACACCAAGGTCTTCCGGATCGAGACCGGGCGTACCGGGCCTCACCCGAACGACGTCCGGGTGATGTGCGACCTGTACGGGATGCGGGACAAGGAGCACCTGGCGGCTTTGATCCAGCTCGCCAAGGAGTCTCGTAAGCGCGGTTGGTGGTACTCCTACCGCGACATCCTCCCCAGCCGCTACGAGTTCCTCATCGGCTTGGAGGATGAGGCGTCCGCGATACACACCTTCCAGCTCGCCGTCATCCCGGGCCTGCTCCAGACCGAGGACTACGCGTACGCCTTGTGCAAGGGCGGGCCGCTGGAGCTCGATGCCGACGAGATCCGACGCCGCGTCGAAGTACGCATAAACCGGCAGCGTGTGCTCGCCAAGCCGGACCGCCCCCAGCTCTGGGCGATCATCGACGAAGCCGCCATCCACCGCATGGTCGGCGGCCCCGAGGTCATGCGTACCCAGCTTCAGCATCTGCTCACCGTGAGCGAAGCCGGTAAGACCACGCTTCAGGTCGTGCCTTACGCCGTCGGGGCGCACTCGGGCATCGTGGGGCCGTTTGTCATTCTGAGGTTCGCCGACGCTGCCGAGAACGACATCGTCTACATGGAGACCATCGGCGGCAACCTTGCGGTGGACAAACCGGAAGACGTCCGGAACTACACGACAGCCTTCGATCACCTTAGGGCCGTGGCCCTCAGCCCCGATGAAACTCGAACTATGCTTGTTACAGCTTCAAAAAGCATTGGTTGACGCGTGGAAGGAGGCGCCCGATGACCGATGTGGACGTGTCGGGCGCAAGGTGGCGCAAGAGCAGTCGCTCCATGCAGAACGGGGAATGCTTGGAAGTGGCCGCCGTGGCGGCGAACCGGGTCGCGCTGAGGGACAGCAAGAATCCGGACGGGCCGAAGCTCATGTTCAGCGCCGCAGACTGGACAGCGTTCGTAGCGCGGATCAAAGCCGGGCGACTCGGACTCTGAGCATCTCCGAGCGCTGACCGGTTTGGACTCGGGGACTCGCTCGCTTCGGGGCGGACACGATCGTTCTTGGGCTGCCTTAAATCGGGTGCGTCGCTTGACGCCCGCGAGATCTTCCTTTCAATGCCGACTTCCGGGTGACTTGGGACAGCCACATCAGTGACGAGACGCGACCATCCTCGATATGGTTCATATGTTCGAACGATGCGCAGCGCTCGGGAGGCAGGGCATGAACTGGACGCTTGAGGTGGTCGTGGTGCCCGTGTCGGACGTGGAGCGGGCGAAGACCTTCTACGCCGAGGGGCTCGGCTTCCACGTGGATCATGACACCAATACGGTGGACGGGGGGCGCTTCGTGCAGCTCACGCCGCCGGGGTCGGGGTGCTCGATCGTCATCGGCGGTGGGTTCTCGCAGATGGAGCCGGGATCGTTGAAGGGGCTGCAGCTTGTGGTCGCGGATCTGCCGCGGGCGCGGGACGAGCTGGTGGAGCGCGGGGTCGAGGTCGGGGAGATTCAGGTCGCGGGTCCGGACGGGTTTCGGCCGAGCACCGGTGACGAGGATCTGGACAACGTGGGGTTCTTCTTCTTTGACGATCCCGACGGGAACGGCTGGGCCGTACAGCAGATCTCCGCTCGGGCGGCGTGAGCAGGGCGGGGGCGCTCGTACGGCGGGGCGGGTGAAGGGGCGTCGGCGGGCGTGAGAGTGTGGAGGTATGAATCGGCTGGGCGGGGAGACGTCGCCGTATCTGTTGCAGCATGCCGACAATCCGGTGGACTGGTGGCCATGGGGAGAGGAGGCGATGCGAGAGGCGAAGAGGCGGGACGTGCCCCTGTTGATTTCCGTGGGGTACTCATCCTGCCATTGGTTATCCGCCTCTCGTGATCTCTGATGCCATGTGATGGCGCACGAGTCGTTCGAGGATGAGGCGACGGCGGCGCTGATGAATGAGCGGTTCGTCAACGTGAAGGTGGACCGCGAGGAACGTCCCGATGTGGACGCGATCTATATGACCGCGACGCAGGCGATGACGGGGCAGGGTGGCTGGCCGATGACGGTGTTCGCCACCCCGGAGGGGCATCCCTTCTATACCGGTACGTACTTTCCGCGGGCGCAGTTTCAGCGGCTGCTGGTCGGGGTTTCGCAGGCGTGGGCGAACGACCGCGAAGGCGTGATCAAGCAGGGGGCGCAGGTCGTGCGGGCGCTCACCGAGCGGGGTGGGCTGCCGCAGGGGCCGCTGCCGACGCCGGAGGATCTGGGTCGGGCGGTTGAGGCGCTCGCCGCCGACTTCGACGCGGTCAACGGCGGGTTCGGCCGGGCGCCGAAGTTTCCGCCGTCGATGGTGCTGGAGTTCCTGCTGCGGCGGGGGACCCCGGAGGCCATGCGGATGGCCGCCACGACGCTGCGGGCGATGGCCACGGGCGGCATCTACGACCAGGTGGGGGGCGGTTTCGCCCGGTACAGCGTGGACGCCACGTGGACCGTGCCGCACTTCGAGAAGATGTTGTACGACAACGCCCTGCTGCTGCGTGTTTACACGCATTGGTGGCGGGCCATGGCCAATCGGGTGTTGGAGGCGCGGGAGGATTACTCGGCCGACATGGCGTTGGCCAGGCGGGTCGCGCTGGAGACCGCGTACTGGCTGCTGGCCGAGATGCGTACGGATGAGGGCGGGTTCGCCTCGGCGCTGGACGCCGACAGCGAGGGCGTGGAGGGCAAGTTCTACGTCTGGACGCCCGCCGAGCTGCGCGAGGTGCTCGGGGATGAGGACGCCGAGTGGGCGTGCTCGGTGTTCGGGGTGACCGAGGAGGGCACGTTCGAGCACGGCAGCTCGGTGCTGCGGCTGCTCAGTGATCCGCTGAGGCCGAAGCCGCGCACCCCCAGCACCCCTTATGTCCCGGAGGACTCGTCGGCGGCCCAGCGGTTCGAGCGGATACGTGCCGCGCTGCGCACGGCCCGTGCCTCCCGCGTACGGCCCGGCCGCGACGACAAGGTGGTCGCCGCCTGGAACGGCCTGGCCATCGCGGCCCTGGCGGAGACCGGCGCCCTGTTCGACGACCCCGAGCTGATCGACGCCGCCCGCGCCGCCGCCGTGCTCCTCGACGAGGTGCACGTCACCGACGGCGGACGCCTGCTGCGCACGTCCCGCGACGGCCGCCCCGGCCCGAACGCCGGAGTGCTGGAGGACTACGCCGATCTGGCCGAGGGCCTGCTCACCCTGTACGGCGTCACCGGCGAGACCCGCTGGTTCCGCCGCGTCGGCGAGCTGCTCGACACGGTGCTCGACCGCTTCCCCGACGGCTCCGGCGGCTTCTACGACACCCCGGACGACGGCGAGGAGCTGTTCCAGCGCCCGCAGGACCCGACCGACAACGCCGCCCCGTCCGGCCGGTCCGCGGCGGCGGGCGCTTTGCTCACCTACGCCGCGCTGACCGGCTCGGCCCGCCACCGGGAGGCCGCCGAGGCGGCGCTCGGCACGGTGTCGATGCTGGCCGGGAGGTACCCCCGCTTCGCCGGGTGGGGCCTGGCGGTCGCCGAGGCCGCCCTGTCCGGCCCGGTGGAGGTGGCCGTCGTCGGCCCGCCGGACGACCCGCGTACCAAGGCCCTGCACGCCACGGCCCTGATGGCGGACGCCCCCGGCGCGGCGATCGCCCTGGGCACGCCGGACGGCGACGACGCGGCCCACGTGCCGCTGCTGGAGGCCCGCGGCCTGATCGACGGGCGGCCCGCGGCGTACGTGTGCCGGCATTTCGCCTGCCAGGCCCCGGTCACCGGCCCGGACGACCTCCGCGCCCAGCTCGTGCGAAGCTCCTAATGGTTACGGGCCGTCGTCGGGCGGGCCGAAGGGCAGGTCCTCGGTGAGGCCGCCCTCGGAGCCGTCGTCCTCGACCAAGCCCCGGCCTTCGCGCGGGTCGTTGCCGGGATCGCCCTGGTCGAACTCCTCGCCGCCGGTGCCGAGCTCGTCCCCCTCGGGGACGGGCTCGGTGCTGGGCTCGGACTCCTCGACGGGCGGCCCGGTCTCCTCCTCGTCGTCCGGAACGGCGTCCTCCGGGTCCTCGTCCTCGCGGAGGTCGTCCTCGTCCTGGAAGGGGTCGTACGCCGATTGGTAGAACGTCGGCTCGGGGAACTGCTCGACCGGCAGCCCCGCCATCGCCTCGGTCATGAACGCCCGCCAGATCTGCGCGGGCAGCGAGCCGCCGTACAGCTCGCCGTACCCCGGGACGGCGACCGGCTTGTTGTCGTCGCGGAACATGTTGACGGCGGTGGAGAGCTGCGGCGTGTAGCCGACGAACCAGACCGAGGCCGACTTGTCGGTGGTGCCGGTCTTGCCGGCGGCGGGGCGGTCGGGGAGGCGGGCCGAGGTGCCGGTGCCGGCCTCGACGACCTGGGTGAGCGCGTACGTGGTGTCGGCGGCCGTCTCGGGGCGGAAGACGCGCCTGCCCTGGACGGCGACGTCGTGGACCGCGCCGGAGGCGTCCTTGATGGAGCGGATGACGTGCGGTTCGTAGTACAGGCCCTCGGCGGCGAAGACGCCGAAGCCGGACGCCTGCTGTACGGCGCTCACCGAGGCGACGCCGAGCGGGAGCGTGGCGGCGGCCTGGTGGGGGGCGAGCTGCTCGGCGGGGATGCCCGCGGCCTGGGCCGCCGCCGCGACCTTGTCGAGGCCGACGCGCTGGCCGAGGTCGACGAAGGCGGTGTTCACCGAGTTGCGGGTGGCGGTGACCAGGTCGATCGCGGAGCCGTACGAGGTGCCGCCGGAGTTGGGGATGAGCGCGGAGGCCACCCGCATCGGCGAGTTGCCGTTGACGCGGGTGCCGAGGCCGTACCCGGCTTCGAGGGCGGCGGCGAGCGTGTACGGCTTGAACGTGGAGCCCGCCTGCACCTTGGCCGAGAAGGCGTTGTCGTACTGGTAGCCCTTGCCGCCGTAGAACGCCAGGACCTCGCCGGTGGCGGGATCGACGGCGGCGAGGCCGGTGCGGACCTTCTTCGGCGTGTCGCGCGGCAGCACGGACTCGACGGCCTGCCGGGCGGCGGCCATGAGCGTCTTGTCGAAGGTGGTGGTGATGCGCAGGCCGCCCTGGTTGATCTCCTCGTCGGTGTAGCCGCGCCGGTTGAGCTCGGCCCGGACCTGGGCGAGCACGTGCCCCTTCTGGCCGTTCAGCGACAACGCCGCCGGAGGTTCGCGGAGTTTGGGGTACTTCTGCGCGGCGGCCTCCGCGGCGCTGAGCGCGCCGGTCTGCCGCATCGAGTCGATCACCCACGCCCAGCGGGCCCGCGCCGTCTCCAGTTCGGCGCCCTTGGGGTCGGCGAACCGGCTGGGCTGCTGGATGACGGCCGCCAGGTAGGCGCCCTCGGCGACGGTGAGCGCGCCGACGTTCTTGCCGAAGTACGCCTGGGCGGCCGCCTGGACCCCGTACGCGCCCCGGCCGAAGTAGATCGTGTTGACGTACTGCTCCAGGACCCAGTCCTTCGGCTTGGACTGATCGACCTTGAGGGAGATGAGGATTTCCTTGAGCTTGCGGCCGATGGAACGTTCCTGGCTCAGGCCGCTGTAGTAGTTGCGCACCATCTGCTGGGTGATCGTGGACCCGCCCTGGAGCTGCTGCCCGGTGAGGGTGGACCACATGGCGCGAGCCGTACCGGACAGCGAGATGCCCTGATCCTCGTAGAAGCTCCGGTTCTCGGCCGCGATGATCGCGTTCCTGACGTGCTCGGGGACGCGGGCGAGCGGCACCCGGGTACGGTTCACCACCCCCTGGGTGGCGAGCACGGTCTTGCCGTCGCGGTAGTAGATCACCGACTTCTGGGCGACCGCCCGGGGCTGCGCGTCGTCCGGGATGGGCGTCAGCACCCAGGCCACGGCGAAGGCGGCGACGGCCGCGATCGTGCCGACGCCGAAGGCGATCAGGACGATGCGGAGCACCCGGCGCCCGAGTCCCCGCTTCCGCTCGCCGTCACGCACCTCGATCCCCCCGATCACTCCGTGCGCATCACGTGGCCCGATCTTGATGCTAAAAGAGCCTTTACGGACCCAACCGCCTGCAAACGACTACTTGGTGCTCTTTGTCAGGTCTTTGCCGTCGATCGACCGGGCGACGCCTGCCTGTGCGGAGACCAGGGGAAGCACGCGGTAGCTCACCGGCGTGTCGAGCGCGATCACCGAGGAGGTACGCACGACGCCCTCGATGCCCACGATCAGGTCGATAACCCGCTGCAGGTCGGCGTTGCTGCGCGCGACCACACGGCACAGCATGTCACCCGCGCCCGTGATCGTGTGCGCCTCAAGCACTTCCGGTATGAGCGCCAACCGGTCCGCGACCGGATCGTGGCCGCTCACCTGACGGATCTGGAGCGTGACGAACGCCATTACCCCATACCCCAACGCCGCCGGATTCACCTGCGGCCCGAAACCCGTGATCACCCCGCGCGCCATCAGCCGGTCCAGCCGCGCCTGCACGGTCCCCCGCGCCACCCGCAGCCGCCGCGAGCACTCCAGCACCCCCAGCCGGGGCTCGGCGGCGAGCAACGCGATCAGCCGCGCGTCCAGTTGGTCCACGGTCATGCGGACCTCCCCCTCGAACGGCTTGCGCTCCTTGTCGGCAATTATCGCAACCGTCCCCCGGGTACGCGCGGCCCGCCCGAGACGCCGACGGCAAAGCTCACCGAAACACCGGCCGCAGGTGCCCTGGGCGGTGCCCGGCAGCGCATAGGCTACCTGACGTGATTCCTCCGCTTCCTGAAGCAAGCGGCTTGCCGCCCTCCTTCGCCGAGGGAGGCGACGGACAAGCCCGGCCCGGTACGAACAACAGAACAGGGGCGCGAGTCCCCCGCAGGGCGAACCCGGCGGCCTCCTCGCCGGGGCCGGACAGGCGCGCGGGCAGGCGGCGGCTGAGGTCCGCCATGTCGGCCGCCCTCGTCGTGACGACGGCCCTGACCGGCTCGGCCTGCGCGGCCTCGAAGGGCGAGAGCGCCCCGCGGGCCACCACCGAGGCCGCGGCGGGCGCCCCCGGCATCGGCGACCCGGACTTCCCCACCGACGGCAACGGCGGCTACGACGTCGCGCATTACGATCTGCGGCTCGCCTACACGCCGTCCACGCGACGGCTGGAGGGCACGGCCGGGATTCGGGCGCGAGCCGTACAGCGGCTGGGGCGGTTCAACCTCGATCTGCGCGGGCTCACCGTGCACCGGGTCACCGTGAACGGCGCGGCGGCCCGAATGGAACGTTCCGGAGACGAGCTCACGGTCATCCCGGCCGCGCCGCTGGAGCAGGACGCCGACTTCACGGTCGAGGTCGCCTACGGCGGCGTGCCGCACCCGGTGGACAACCCCGGCACGCTCGGCACCTACGGTTTCGTCCCCACCAAGGACGGCGCGTTCGTCGCCTGCCAGCCGAACGGCGCCAAGACCTGGTTCCCCGGCAACGACCACCCCCTCGACAAGGCCACCTTCGACTTCCGGATCACCGTTCCGGAGGGCGTCACCGCGATCGCCAACGGCGAGCAGACCGAGCCGCCGACGACCAAGGACGGCAAGACCACGTTCAGCTGGCGGGAACGGCACGCGATGACGACGTACCTCGCCACGATGACGCTCGGCAAGTTCAAGGTGCGCACCGGCACCAGCGAGGCGGGCATTCCCACGTACACCGCCACCGACCCGGCGTACGCGCACACGCTTGACACCGTGTACACCGCGAGCGCGAAGATCACGGACTACTGGTCGAAGGTGTTCGGCCCGTACCCGTTCGACTCCACCGGCGCCATCGTCGATGACTTCAACGCCGGGTACGCGTTGGAGAACCAGACCAAGCCGATCTACGGCGGCTTCGACCCCGACGAGTCGATCATCGCGCACGAGCTGGCCCACCAGTGGTTCGGCGACAGCGTGAGCATCAAGCGCTGGCGCGACCTGTGGCTCAACGAGGGTTTCGCCACCTACGCCGAGTGGCTGTGGGGCGAGCACACCGGCACGGCCACCGCCGAGACCACCTTCCAGAATTACTACCAGATCCCGCGCAGCCCGATCTGGGACTACCCGCCGGGCGTGGCGCGCAAGGACGACCTGTTCAACCAGTCGGTGTACACGCGGGGCGGCATGACGCTGCACGCCCTCCGCAAGAAGATCGGCGACCGGCACTTCTTCACCCTGCTGCGGGAATGGGCGACCACGCACAAGTACGGCCACGGCACCACCGAGGAGTTCATCGAGATGGCCGAGCGGGTGTCCGGGCAGCAGCTCGACGACCTTTTCGACGCCTGGCTGTTCAAGGCGGGCCGACCCAGCCTGAGCTGAGCCGTACCTGCCAGGCGACCCGGGCGGAGCCGTACCGTCAGCTGAAGATGAGCTTGTAGCCGTCGCCGCGCAGCGCCGACAGCACCTCCTCGCAGTGGTCGGGTCCCTTGACCTCCAGGTGCAGCAGCACCTCCGCCTCGTCGATGCGCAGCCGGACGCCCATGCGCTCGTGCACCACGTCGAGCACGTTCGCGCCCAAATCGGCCAGGCGGGTCAGCAGCGTGGCGAGCGCGCCGGGCCGGTCGGCGAGCCGGATCCGGAAGGCGAGGAACCGCCCGGCGACCGCGAGGCCGTGCCGCAGCACCTTCGACAGCAGCAGCGGGTCGATGTTGCCGCCCGACAGCACCACCACGACCGGCGGCTCGAACATGTGCGGCTGATCGAGCAGCGCCGCCACGCCCGCCACCCCGGCCGGCTCCACCACCAGCTTCGAGCGCTCCAGGCACAGCAGCAGCGCCCGCGACAGGCTCTCCTCCGACACCGTCACCACGTTGTCGACCAGGTAGTGGATCATCTCGAAGGTGAGGTCCCCCGGCCGCCCCACGGCGATGCCGTCGGCCATCGTCGAGGCCGGCTCGACCGACACCGGGCGGCCCGCAGCGAGCGACAGCGGATAGGCGGCGGCCCGCTCGGCCTGCACGCCCACCACCTTCACCCCCGGCCGCAGCGACTTGGCGGCGAGCGCCACCCCGGCCGCGAGCCCCCCGCCCCCGATCGCCAGCACGATCGTGCCCACGCCGGGCAACTGGTCGATGATCTCCAGCCCGATCGTGCCCTGCCCGGCCACCACGTCCGGATGATCGAACGGGTGGATGAACACCGCGCCGGTACGCTCGGCGTGCTTCATCGCCTCGGCGAGCGCCACGTCCACCGTCTGCCCGGCGAAGATCACCTCCGCGCCGTACGACCGCGTCGCCTCGACCTTGGGCAGCGGCGCGCCCTCCGGCATGAAGACCGTCGCCTTCGCGCCCACCAGCCCGGAGGCGAGCGCCACCCCCTGCGCGTGGTTCCCGGCGCTCGCCGCGACGACGCCGCGCGCCCGCTCCTCCTCGCTCAGCCGGCAGATCCGCACGTACGCCCCGCGGATCTTGAACGAGCCGGCCCGCTGGAGGTTCTCACACTTGAGGTAGACGGGACCGCCGATCAACTCGGACAGATAACGCGAATGCGGCATCGGAGTCCGCACGATCACGTCGTCCAGCAGTTCCCGGGCGGCGACCACGTCGTCGTACGTCACCTGACGGGTCCCCCGTGGTTGCTCCATGCCCGCAGTCTCCCACGCGAACGCCCGCCCGGCCCGCCGCAGCTTCCCGCCAGGCGGTTGCCATACTTCGCGCCGCGAAGTATCGTCGTGTGCCATGGCAAAGGGAAAGCCCGTACTCAGCGAGCCGACGTACTTCATCCTGGCCGCGCTGCTCGATGGACCGCTGCACGGACACGGCATCATCAAGCGGGTGGTGGACCTCTCCGAGGGCCGCGTCCGCCTGGCCGTCGGCACCCTGTATGGCGCGCTCGACCGGCTGGCCGCGAACAACGTGATCACAGTGGATCGCGAGGAGATCGTCGACGGGCGTCAGCGGCGGTATTTCCGGATCACCGACGACGGCCGCCACATGGTGATCGAGGAGGCCGGGCGCATGCGGCAGGCCGCGTCCGTCGTCACCGGCCGGCTTGAGGCGGGCGGGGCGTTCGCGTGAACATCGCCGAACAGCGGCGCGGGAGAGGCGCCCGGCTCGCCAAGCTGGAGCACCGGTACCGACGGTTGCTGTTCGCCTACCCGCCCGGCTACCGGGCCGGGCACGGTGACGAACTGATCGGCACCATCCTGGACGGCACCGAGCCGGGCCGGTCGCTCCCCTCGCCGCGCGAGTCGGCCGCGTTGATCGCCGGCGGCCTGCGCACCCGGGCGGTGCAGGCCGCCGCCGGCCCGGCGTGGGCCGACGGCCTTCATCTCGGGGCGACGGTGCTGGCCGTGCTCAACCTGGCGACGCTGGTGCGATACGCCGGTTCTGTCCCGCTCTGGACGACGCTATCGGCGCTCACCCTGCTGGCCGTCCTGCGCGGATGGGCCCGGAGCGCGATCCCCCTGGTGGCGATCACCGGGGTCAAGACGGCGGGCCTGGCCATGGGGGTGCCGCTGCTGGGCGTCACCCTCCTGCCGGTTGACCCCGACACCCTCCTGCCCGGGATCACGGTGTGGCAGGTCTCCGCTCTGCACGCCGTCGGCGGCCCGATCGCCCCGGTGACCGGGTACGCCCTGCTGCTCGCCGCCCTGCTGACGCTCGCGCTGCGCGGTGGGCCGGCGCGCACCCGATCGCCATGGTGGTGGCTCGCCGTACCGGCGATCGCGGTCACCGAACCGGCCTGGCTCCAGCTCACGGCCGCCTCCCCGCGCGCCGTGGCCCGGGTCGGGCTGGAGATCGCGCTGTTCGGCCTGGCGATCTGGGCCGGGCATGTGGCCCGCGACCCGCGCTGGGCCATCGCCGGCGGGACGTACCTGCTGGTCACACTCGTGCTCCTGGTCGAGAACGGCCCCCAACTCCAGCGCGATGACCTGTCGCACTGGGGCCTGCTGGCCTTCCTCGCCCTCACGGCGGCGGCCATCCCCCTCCGCGCCCGGCGACGCGTCCTGCTCTGACCGTTCCGGTCGCGAACGCCGACCGGTCCCTTTCCCACCTCTGGCGATTCTTCGGCGACGTCGCCGCGCGACGCACGCCTGATCGACCATGCCCCGCAACCGAATGGAGGCACGCATGTCCGCACGACTCTCCTCGGCCGCCGTGGCCGCCCTCTCCCTGGCCCTCCTCGCCGCGTGCGGAAACGCCTCGGCCGCCGAGCCCGCCGAGTCCCCGACCCCGAAGGGCCAGGAGCGGCGGTACCGCATTCAGGCGATCGTCGCCGACTGCATGAAGCAGAAGGGCTTCAAGTACGTCCCCTGGGTCGCCCCGCCGCGCGAGCCGACCGAGCAGGAGCGTAAACGCGGCTCAGGCGACTACGACGCGATGAAGGCGTTCCGCGACAAGTACGGATACGGGGTCTGGGCGTTGCTGGTCTATCCGCTGGAGTTCGGCAACCCGTCCGTCAAACCGGGAGGCAATCCCCCCGTGGATCCGAACCTGCGGATCCAGGGATCGCTCTCCGACGCGCAACGGCGGGCGTACCAGGCCGCCCACGACGCCTGCGACAACCAGGCGGTCAAACAGGTCACCGGCAAGGACGTGACCTCCATGTTCGACCGCAACGACCAGGTCAACGCCCGCATCGCGCAGCTCAAGACCCGTGAACTGGACGGGGATCCGCGGCTCGTCGAGCTCGCCGCGGCCATGGGGAGCTGTCTGAAGGCCAAGGGGTACGCGATCCGCTCCGTGACCCCGTCGGCCCTCGGCGAACGCGGCGTCACCACCTTCAACGCGGAGCTGAACCGGGTCGGCAGGCGGCAGCGAACGGCGCCCGAGGAGGCCAGGCGCAACGAGAACGTCATCGTCGTGCCCGACATGACCGCCGACGAGGCTCGGCCGTACCTCACCCGGGAGATCAAGGACGCCCGGGACGACCTGGAGTGCGGCAGGGAGTTCTACCCGGTCTACGCCCCGAAATCGGCGGAGATCGAGCACCGGGCCTACGTCGAGTATGGCCTGGAAGGGTAGGGACCGGTGCTCGGGAGACCAGGCGGGACGCCCCGCGCGCAGGGGCGGCCATGAGGCCGGCGCGTCGCCTGCTCAGCGGCGTCGCGGTGGCGGTCCTCGTGATCGCGGGGGTGGCCTGGGCGGTGGGCGCCCGGCTCCGCTCCCCCGCCGACGAGGCCGCCGCACGCCGCCCACCCGCGCCGTCGCTGGTCACGGCGGCGGTGACGCGGGAGAAGCTGACCAGCACGGTCGCGGTGAGCGGCCGGCTGGAGTACGGCTCGCCGGTACCGGTCGTGCTCGCGGGAGCCGTGGGCGGCGCAGACGGCGGCGGCTCGGGCGGCGGCTCGGGCGGCGGGGTGCTCGGCGCGGCGGCGGGCGGCGGGCAGCGGGTCACCCGGGCCCCGCGCACCGGCCGCCTCACCGAGGGCACGGCGCTGATGGAGGTCGACGGGCGGCCGGTGTTCGCGCTCAAGGGCACGGTGCCGATGTACCGGACGATCACGCCGGGCGCCCGGGGGGCCGACGTCCGGCAGCTTCAGCGGGCGCTGCGCCGGCTGGGGTTCGGCGGCCGGGTGTCGGGCGTGTTCGACCGGGCGACGGCGGACGCCGTGCGCAGGTGGTACGCGAAGAAGGGCTACCGCGCCCAGGAGCCCTCGCTCGGCGAGCGTCAGACCCTGGCCGAGCTGCGCCGGGCGGTGCGCACGGCGCGGGAGACCCTGCGCGCCGACCGGAAGGCGGCCAAGGAGGCGGGCGACCTGTCCGTGCTCAAGGCCAGGCTCGCCAACGCCCGCGCCGACCTGCGGGACGCCGAGCGGAACCTCGCGGCCGCGGAGTCGCGGACGATGAGCCCGGAGGACGCGGCCAGGCGGGAGGAACTGCGCCGGGCCGTACAGACGGCACGGGAGGACCTGCACACCGCCCGGCAGGCGCTCGCCCAGGCGGGCGCCGCCACCGCCGTAACCGCCACCTCCCCGACCGGATCCGTCACCACCCGGCCCACCCCTGGGCCCGCTCCCCAGCCCACGCCGTCCGCCACCCCGCCCGCCACCCCGCCCGGTGGCGATCTCACGCAGCTCCGCGCCGCCGTCCTCGCCGCGGAGCGGAACCTCGTCTCGGCCGAGGCCGCCCTGGCGGCCTTCGAGGAACAGGCGACCGCGGCGCACGCGAAGCGACTACAGGAGCTGCGCAAGACGACGCGCACCGCGAAGGAGGCCGTGCTCACCGCCGAGCAGGCGCTCCGGCAGGCCCGCGACCCGGGCGCGCTGCGGCTCAAGGTGAGCAACGGCGAGAAGAATCTGGCGAGCGCCCGCGAGATCCTCGCCGAGTACGAGCGCGGGTACGGCCTGAGCGTCCCGCCGGGCGAGATCGTCTTCCTGCCCGACCTGCCCGCCCGGCTGGACAAGGTCGAGGTGCGGGCCGGGGAGACCGTACAGGGCAGGGTCGGGGTCGTCACCAGCGCGTCCTTCATGGTGACGGGCTCGGTGGACATCCAGGAGGCCGGACTCATCCGGGCCGGGATGCCGGCGACGATCGTGGTCGACGACGACCGGTCGTTCCCCGCCGTGCTCACCGCCGTCGGCGCGGACGCCCGCTCCGCCGCCACCACGACGGAGGACTCCGCAGGCCCCGACGCGGGCCCCGACGCGGGCGCCGACACCGAGCGCGAGGGTCCCGACCTGAGCTCCGAACCCGTCCTGCTGACGCCGGCGTCGTCGAAAGGGCTACGGCCGCTCGTCGGCGCGGCGGTCACGGCGCGGATCGCGGTGGGGGCGACCGGGGGCAAGGTCCTGACCGTCCCGGTCGCCGCGGTCGTCACCTCCGCCGACGGCAAACCCCGGGTGCGGGTGGAGTACGCCCCCGACCGGACCCGCGACGTCGAGGTACGCACCGGTCTCACCGCCGACGGCAAGGTCCAGGTCACCCCCGTCTCCCCGGGGACGCTGAAGGAAGGCGACCGGGTGGTGCTGGGCAATGCCTGAGCCGGACCGGAGCACGGTGACCGAGCCCGAGGTGATCCGCCTGCACGATGTCTGCCGGGTGTTCCCCGCCGAGCCTCCGGTGCACGCGCTCTCACACGTCTCGCTGCGCGTGCGCAGGGGCGATTACCTGGCCGTCGTCGGCCCGTCCGGCTCGGGCAAGTCAACCCTGCTCAACACGCTCGGCCTGTTGGACCGGCCGACATCGGGCTCGTACGAGCTGGACGGCATCGAGACGACCGGGCTGCGGGACGGCACGCGGACCCGGCTGCGCGGGCACCGGATCGGGTTCGTCTTCCAGTCCTTCCACCTGCTGCCCCGCCGCACCGTGCTGGAGAACGTGATGATCGCCATGATCTACGGCGGGGGGCCGCGCTCAGGCCGCCGGGACCGGGCCGAGGCCGCGCTCGCCAGGGTCGGGATGACCCATCGGGCGAACTTCCCGCCCGAACGGTTGTCCGGCGGGGAGCGCCAGCGGGTCGCCGTCGCCCGCGCGATCGTGCGGCAGCCGTCCCTGCTGCTGTGCGACGAGCCCACCGGCAACCTCGACAGCCGCAACACCGGCCTGATCCTCGACCTGTTCGACGAACTACGCGACCAGGGGCACACGATCGTGGTCATCACCCACGAGGACCAGGTCAGCGAACGCGCCGACCGCCGCGTCCGCATCATCGACGGCACCCTCACCGAGGGATGACGGACGCGCCGCGGGACCAACGGAGGACAAACGTGAACGCGAAGCGAACACCACCCGGCGGGGACCGGACCGATGCCCGCGACCTCCTCGCCGAGGCGATCGCCGGGCTCCTCGCCCGGCCGGCGCGCACGGCCCTGACAGCCCTGGGCACGGTCATCGGAATCACCACACTGGTGGTGACCCTCGGCGTGGCGGCGACGGCGGGCAACCAGATCGTCGGCCGGTTCGGCGAGCTCACCGCCACCACGGTCACCGTCGAGGCGCCGGACAACGGCGACCGGCTGATCGGCTGGGACGCCCCCGGCGCACTGACCCGCCTGCGCGGGGTGGTCTCCGCCGCCGCGATCGCCCAGACCGGGGAGAGCTCCGGCCTGGCGGTACGCTCCAACACCCTGGTGGACCCGACCCGGGTCGCCGACCAGACGCTCGCGGTCGTCGCCGCGACTCCCGAACTCCCCGACGCGGCACACGGACGCCTGCTACGGGGGCGCTTCTTCGACGCGGGGCACATCGCCCGCCGCGACCGCGTCGTCGTCCTCGGCGAGGACGCCGCCCGGATGCTCGGAGTCGCCCGCCTGGAGAATCTGCCCGCCGTGTTCATCCGGGGCCGCGCCTACACCGTCATCGGCATCCTCGGCGATCTCAAACGCGAGCGCGTCCTGTCCACCGCGGTCATCGTGCCGCCCACGATCGGCGCCGACTTCGGCCTACGCGACGTCACCCGCGTACTGATCGGCACCAGCCTGGGCGCCGCCGACCTGATCGCCCGCCAGGCGCCGCTCGCCCTCAGCCCCGCTCACGCCGCCGAACTCCAGGTGATCGTGCCGCCCACCCCCACGAGAGCCCGCGACGCCGTCCAGGACGACGTCAACGGCCTGTTCCTCGTGCTGGGCCTGGTTTCCCTCGTCGTCGGCGCGGTCGGCATCGCCAACGTCACCCTGGTCACCGTGATGGAACGCGTCGCCGAGATCGGCCTGCGCCGCGCCCTCGGCGCGGCCCGCCGCCACATCGCCGCCCAGTTCCTCCTGGAGTCCACCCTCGTCGGCCTCGCCGGCGGCGTGATCGGCGCGAGCCTCGGCATCGTCTCCGTCGTCGCCATCTCCGCAGCCCGACAGTGGACCCCGCTCCTCGACATCCGCCTCGCCGTCGCCGCTCCCGTCGCCGGAGCCCTGGTCGGCCTCCTCGCCGGCCTCTACCCGTCGTTGCGCGCAGCCCGCCTGGAACCCGTGGAAGCCCTGCGCTGATCGTGACGACGGCCCCGGCGGCCGTGCCCCTCCGGACGTTCCTGGACCGGAGGGGCACCTCGGCGACGACCTTGGCGGCGCTCTCAGCGCACATGACGTCGGCAGCGCCTCTCCCCGAAGTCGCTCTTCCGGCTGTGAGCACGCCCGCCTTCACCGCGCGCCCGCCTTCACCGCGCGCCCGCCGGCCCGCCGCGACTTCCCGCCGGGCGGCCCGTGCCGTACGTCCTCGCGCTAGCCGTACGGCACGGGCCATCGCGATCACTTACCCGTCCGGCCGACGATCACGCGCGAAGCGGTTTTTCTCGTCCGGCGAGCAAAGCGATCGGCTCTTCCCCCCTTTTTCTCCTTTTTCTTCCCTCGGCGGCCCCTGGGCGTGAACGGCTGATGCCGGGACCGCGTCGCTTCGCCGCGGCCTTCCGGGCACCGCGACGGCGCGCCGACGTACATCCCCGTCCGATATCAGCGGACGGCCCGCCCCGGTGAACGTCCGCGGACATCGCTCTAGCCCGCCACCACTTTGCACGGAGCGACAGGCCCCTCGGTCACCCACCAACGGAGGGAATAGGAGGTCTTGTCCTTATTCTCGGTGAGACGCAGGACCACGGTGTGCCCAGGCTTGAGCGACTCCGGCGACATCAGGAAGACGTTGGCGCTCTTTGGCTCGACCGCAGGTTTCGCGTCCCCGGCACCGAAGCTCTCCGTCTCCGGGGCGCCGCCCCCCGCCTCCGCCTCGTGGCGATGGGTCACCTTGTCGTCCGGGCCGCCCGGCCCGCCGTCCTCGTCGCCCCGCCGCGGCCCGGCTCCAGTCGTGACCTGGTCGGAGACGCCACGCCTCTCCTGTGGCGTCCCGGCCGCTCCCTCGCCCGGCTCGTCGCCGGGTGTCGTCACGCCGTGCGCGCCACCCTCCGTACGGTCGTCGTCGGCGGTGCTTAGCTGCCCCACCTGGTCGCCGGGTGCAGGGTCGGCGTCAGCGGCGCACTTCTTCCCCTCGGGCAGGTAGGCGATGTCGGCCGCCACCCCCTGGGCGCGCAGGTCCGCCTCAAGCCGGTCGGGATCGCGCAGTTCGTTGATCTGCACACGAATCGTGCCGTCGGGGTTCCTGGTCAGGGCGTACGCGGACGTCTGAGTTCCGGTCAGGAGCGGTACGGCGACCGCCGCCACGGCGGCGGCCCCAAGCAGTCCGATCCCGGCCACGACCCGGCCACCGATACGGCGACGCCGAGCCGAGGCCCCGCCGGCCTCGGCCCCGCCCCCGCTGCCGGCCCGTGCGTCGGCCCCGCTCCCGGCCACGGTGTCGGCCTCAGCCCCGGCCCGCTCAACCAGATGCGCCTTCAGTTCCACGAGCAGTCTCTCCTCGAAGCTCACTGGAGTCCCTCCATGACGAGCGGCGAAACGACGCCCGGAGCGTCGCGGAGCGCGCGGCGTGCGCGGTGCAGCCGCACCCGGGCGGTACCCGGACGAATGCCGAGAACGGCGGCGGCCTCGGTGACGGTGAGCCCATCGACGGCCACCATCTCCACCAGCACCCGTTCGCTCTCGGGCAGCTCCGCCATGGCCTGAAGGGCCCGCCTGGCCGGCGCTTCCGCGTCGATTCGTTCCTCAAGGTGCGCCACGTCATCCTGGTCGAGCAGCCGACGCCCCGCGATCCGCCTGGTCGCCCGGAGCTCACGCGCGGCCCGCCGCCGCTCGGCCTGAACGATGTTGTGCGCCACGCCGTACAACCATGCGATCTCGCTGCCCCGGTCGGGCCGATAGGTGTGGCTCGTATCGAGCACGGCCAGGAACACCTCGGCCGTCAGGTCCGCGACCTGATGCGGGTCGGCGACCCGCCTGGCCAGAAACCGGGTGACCGCGTCGAAGTGGCGCCGGTAGAAGGCTTCAAAAGCCGCGGGGTCCTCAGCGAATGCCGCTCGTTCCCTCTTCCCCGCGTGTCTGGGGCGCACCAGCGCGCTCCTTCCGTCATCCGCCGATCTTTGCCCCTACTTGGACGAAGACGGAAAACCCGTTACATCCACCCCGCGAACCCGCCCCTAGACGATCCCACCTCGCCGAACCGCGACCCCTCACCTACCCGAAAACGTCGGTGCCCCTGTCTACAGTGTCAGCGTGCGTGAAACACCGGAAGAACTCGACGAACTCCAGTCCCTGCTCGACGCCTCCCTGTCCCGCTCCACCACCCACCTCCGCTCGATCTTCACCGGTCGCAGCGTGACCGCCGACCAGCTCACCCGCATCCTGACCGGCATGTGCACACTCGCCCTGTCCACCGTCACCGCAAAGGGCGAGCCACGCATCAGCGGCGCGGACGGTCACTTCCTGCACGGCAAGTGGCACTTCGGCACGTCCCGAACCGCCGCCAAGGCCCGCCACCTCGCCGCACGCCCCGCCGCCAGCGTCGCCCACCTACGCGGCGAGGACCTGGGCGTCTTCACGCACGGCACCGTGGAGATCCTCAACCCCGAGCACGGCGAACCATCCGCGGACTGGCCGGAGCTGCTCGCGTACTTCAAGGACTTCTACGGCGACGACGCCTTCGACTGGGACAACGAGGTCGTTTACTACCGGCTGCATCCCCAGTGGATGACCGCCTACGCTCCCGACGTCGACAAGCTCCTCACCAAGTGAGGAAACGGTCACCGCCCATGACCACCCGCTTGAGGGCATGAGTGTCCGCCACTTCTGAGCCGCAGGCAGCGCGAGGGCCCGTTGCGGCGACGCGCGCGCACGCAGGCGTCGCCGCAACGGACGCACTGCGGCCAGGCAGCCCACGCACGCGCCTGTCCCCCTTCGGGGCTACTCGATCGCGGTACGTGTCCCCCCGCCGTGCCGGGTGATTCTCGGACGGAGCCGTACCTTGACGGCCCCCTGGGTGAACGCGACGTCGGTGGCGGCGCCCGACCAGATATAGGCCTCTCCGGGCGTGAGCGCGGCCAGTTTCGCCGAGTTCAGTTCGGCCAGGGCGGTCTTCGCCTTCTGCAGGTGCTTGAGCCAGGCCGGGGAGGTGAACTTGTGCAGGATGACGTGGTTGGACAGCTCGATCAGGGAGATCGGCACCGATGGCGGGTCCTGGCTGGCGACGAGCACGCTCATGCCCTTGTGCCGCATCTCCCTGACGCTCTCCACGAGCCCATCCACCAAGTCGGGGCTTTCGATGTATTTGTGAGCCTCGTCGAAGACGACCAGCTTGTTGAACCGCCTGCCGTCATCCTGAGCCTCCGCGAACAGTTGCATCAGGACGACGAAGAGTCCGAGCGCGTCGTCCTTCTCGATGAACTCGTCACGCAGATCGACGATGATCATACGGCCGGGACGGACGAGAGGCTTCACCTCCATGTCGTCGTCGATGTAATCGGCGGCGAGTTCGAGGCGCTGTTGCGCGAGCTGCTTGAGATTGTCGGAGAGCGCGGAGTCGGCGACAGCCTGCCGGATGACATCCAGTCGCAGGTTACGGCGATGCGCCTTCATGATGCGCTGGAGCTGCCGGATGTAGGTCGACTGGTTGCCGACGGCGCCCATGAGGAACCGCCAGTGCTCCGCCCGAAGCTCGCTGGAGGCGAATTTGAGCGGGAGTACCTGGATGCGTGGGTACTCGGCCCGGCGCTGCTCCAGTTGGTCCTCCGGCACGAGCATGACGACGTCGGTGAGCGCGGCCGGTTCCACGCCGTAGCGTTCCCGGAGCCGACGCGCCTGTTCGACGTCGTCGTTCGGCACCACCATGCTGGTGAACTCGGGCGCGTAGTCCAAGGTCGGGCTGTAGTGGAAGACGATGGTGGCGAGCGGTCGCGGCAACTCGTTGACGGGCGGCGCGGGCAGGGACGCCGCTTCGATGATCGAGCCGAGTGTGTAGCTCTTGCCGCCCCCTTGCACGCCGAAGAGGCTGATGGTGTGGGTCTCGTTGAGATCGAGGGCGACTCGGCGGCCCATGGCGTCCCCCAGAATCCCGTACTGAGGGGACGCCTTGGCCGAACCGAGGTAGACGTCGGGCGGAAGCGGGCTCTCCTTCTCTGCCAGGCGATCCGCGGGCTTCTCCGACGCGGGGACGTCATCCGCGGACGGCGTGATCGGATCGTCTGGAACGGGGCCGGATGAGGCGGAAGCCGGAGCGTCCTGCTCCGCGCCGAGCCGTCCCGGTTCCTTGGCGTCCTGTGACGTCTCGGCCTCCTCCGGGACCCTCGCCTCCTCGGCGACGTCAGCAGACGCCGCTTCCTCGACGTCCACCGGGCTCTCGGGCTCCTCATCGTCCTCCGGCTCCGGAGGCGGTCCCTCCGCGGGAACGTCGTGGGTGCGATCCGGTGCGCGGAACGCGGCCTCGTTCAGCCGGGGCAACGTCAGGCTGAGATCGCTGAGGCTTCCCGCCGTGAGGTCGTCCAGGGACGGGATGTCGGTGGGGATGGCGGCGATGAGCTCTCCGGCGAGATCACGTCCGATCCGGTGATACTGGACGCCACCCTCCGTCTCCATCCCCGTGCCGGTGCCGCCCAGGTCGAAGACGAGCCCGGTCCTGGTGAACTCCAGCCGGTAACCCCGGTCCAGGCAGTTGAGCAGCCACCGTGCTTCGGCCACCGCGTCCGGCCGCATCGTCCGGTACCGTTCGGCCCGGCTCAGGTAGGGCCGGAGCAGCGCGACGAGTTCGGCGTTGCGCAGCACGCGATCCGGCCGATCGGGCTGGGTCCGATGCGGATCGAACTGTTCCGCCAGCCGCTGCTCGCTATGGCGCAACTGGGTGGCGATTCTGTCCTTGAGCGGCTCGTACGCGCTGAGCGAGCTGTGGCACTTGACCTCGACCAGCCGACAGGTGATGACCCGCCTCCTGGCATCGAGGCTGAACAACGCGAGGTCGGTCCGCTGCAGCCCCACCGCCTCCCCGACCTCGTCCGCCCGTCTCCGGGCCTCCCGCAGCAGTTCCAGATGGGCGTCGAGAGGTACGAGGATCTGGTCGGCCAGCACCCCCTGGTAGTCGAGGTACAGCCGGGCCAGGACCAGCCCGAGGACCTCGGTCCGCTGCGTGGCCGCCGCCGAGGCGAGCTTGAACGCCAGTTGCCCCGACAAGAGCCTGAGCTGGTCGAAGAAGCTCGCCGTGTGGTGCGGCTCCACCTGGAAGCCGTGCTGCGCGAGCACCGGCTCCAGCAGCGTGCGCAATTCGTCCACCGAGCGGGAGCTGATGACCAGGTGGTGGCCCAGTCCTTCGCTGCCGGCGGTGTCGGCGTCGATGACGTAGTCGGGACGGCGGGCGCTGCCTGGATTGTCGAAGTACTCCACCCCCAGGGTGCGGTCCACGGTGATGACCCAGTCGCTGGAGAGGTGCGCTTGGTGCAGCAGCGTGCCGTCGGCCACGTCGAGGCTGAGAGTGACCCGCGGCACCGACCGTGTTCCCACCTGCCCGGTGGTGACGGCGGACGCCGCGACGGAGATCGTCTCCGGCAGCGCGGCAAGCAGATCGGAAAGCTCCGCGGCGCCGGGGATCGGGTGGGATCGGCCGTGCCTGGGCGATTTGCGCCAGGCGACCGGATCCTCCTCGCGATCGTAGAGGACGGTCACGTCCTGCTGGAGCCCGTGCACCGGCGCGAGTCCTTCGCGTACGGCGGGCACCGCGTCGAAGCGCTCTCCGCTGAAGGCGTCGAACAGCATCGTGATGTGCGTCGCGTGCTCGCCGGCGGCAGAACGGAATTCGGCGAGCGGTCGTACGGCGACCGCCAGCTTGGGCACCTCACCCGGCCGGGTGCGGGTGTGGAAGGTCTCGGCGTCCGCCTGAGATCCCCACTCCCCGCGCAGCAGCCGCGCCAGCGCCTCACCGGTGTCCGGTCGCTCCGGATCGGCGGTGAACAGCCGCAGATCGTAGGAGATGTCCTTCAGCCCTTTGCGGCGTTGCAGTTCGATGAGCATGTCCGCCAGATGCTCACCCCGGCCGGGATTGACCGCGCTGATCACCAGGGTGCCGACGTACGGGTGGAGCCGCAGGTATCGCTCGACCCTGTCGGCGAGCCGAACGGCCGAGGCCCCGCCGGTCCACCGCTCGGGAAGCCCCAGGGCGGCGGTCAGGCCGCCGATGACCCCGCGCGGATCGTCGGTCTCGGCGGGCAGGCAGATGCCCCAGTAGGGGGTGAGGTCGGCCGCGGCCAGCGTGAGTGCGCCGCCGATGCGCGGCACGACGAGCGGGAACCCGAGCGGCGCTATCTCCGCCAGGGATCGGCCTGCGGCGGCGATGGTGCTCGCGTCGAGGCCGTCGGCGTCCCTCAGCCATCGGTGGCCCAGCTCGGCCCAGGTGACGAGCCACAGCAACCGCAGCGGATGGGTCGGCGCGACCAAGGTCAGCTCGCGCCGGTCGCCGCGCGGATCGACGTATTCGACGGTCGCGCAGTCGAGACGCAACAGCAGCGTCAGGTCATGGAGGATGCCGGGAACCTGCCCGTCGTCCGCCCGTTCGGCGCGGTAGAGCAGCCGGTTCAGCAACTCGCCATAGGACTCGGCGTACTCCTGTGCGAGCTCGCGTATCTGGGACAGGTCACGCCCTTCGACGACCAGCCCGTCGTCACCGCTGATCGCCGCGAAAATCGCGACGCGCGCCTCAAGGAACCGATCGAGGGTCTCCCCGCCGCCGACCGGCCACGAAGTGTTCTCACCGTCCAGGTCCTCGACCTGGTCGACTTTGACGGCCAGCCGCCACGCACGGGCCTGCTCCGGCTCGGCCAGGATGCGCTGCTCGAACCCGACCAGCGCCGCCGGCAGCGTGATCTCGACCTGCCCATGGCCGCCGAAGGACGCCTGCACCACCCGTTCCCCGGGGCCGTGCTCCTGTTTCCAGGCCACTTCGTGACAGCGCACCCCCCGCCAGTCCCCGCGTTCCTCCAGCGCCTTGAACTGCATTCGCCGCAGCGCCTGGGTGAGGCCGATGTCCTTGACGACGCGCGGGCGCTCCGGCGGCTCGTCGACGTCGTCGTCGGCCACGACGTAGAAGCGCTCGCTCTCGTTGAGCCGATGGTCCCCGTCGTAGGACTGTTCCACCGGCAGCGGGATGCCTTCGTCGTCCTGCGGAACCACCCGCACGTAGTGCCAGCCCGGGTCCAGGTCGGCGCTGCGCAGCTTCCGCAGCTTCGCCGTGTAACCGGTCTTCCCGGCACGGCCCGGCCGCACCGTGGCGGCGACCCCGGTCGGCCCCGCCTCCTCAGAGACGAGCTGAACGACGAACCTGGTCAATCCGGCGACCCGCCGCGGATCCGGATCGACCGTGAAGGGGACGTTGAGGACGGTGGGCGCGCCGGCGCCCGAGCGCAGATACTTCTGCCCCACATAGTTCCCGAGTTCACCGCCCTGCTGTTCCCCCACCCGGGGCAGTGCGAGCTCGCCGACCGTGATCCGGACCTTCTCCGTCGGCCCGTCCTCGCGCAGCGGCCAGCGCTGGAAGGCGAGCCCCCAGTTGGCCCGGTCGACCACGATCCGGCGGGTCCAGGTTCGCGGGCTGTCCACTCCGGTCTGTGCCAGCAGCGCGGCCAGTTTGGCGCGGAACCCGGGCTCGGTCAGGCCGAGCTCGATGACCCGCTGCCGCTCCGGACGGTCGGCGCGGACCAGGACGCGCATCTGCTGGAGGTTGCGCGCGGCCCGGGTCCGGATCTGGGTCGGGTCGTCGAACAGGTCGAAGTCGGGCACCAGCCCGAGTTCGAACACGGCCGCCCCGGCGGCCATCGGGTCGAAGTCGTTGAGCTGGACGGTCAGCAGGAACCGGGCTTTCGCCGAGGCGTCGGCGTACGGCCAGCCCTCGTCGTCCAGATACCCCAGAAGGTCCGCCACCCCTCGGCGCAGTTCCTCCGGCACCTCGGCGAGCAGCCGCTCGGCGAGGTCGCCGTACACGTCGCCCAGCGCCACCTCCTCGAACGTGGCCACATCGAAGGAGTCCTCCGCGCTCGCCCGCGTGCCCGGCGGCACGAACACCAGCAGCGGCGGACGCTGCTCCTCCCCCTCCGGGTTACGCAGTTCGACCAGCTTGGTGCTGGTAACCGCCACATCGCCGGACACCTGCGGCGGCTGCCCCAGCACGTGCACCTGGGCGGAGTCGCCGACCGCCGACCGCACCCGGCGGCACAGCCGCACCGCGAGCGAGACGCCGATCTCGGTGGTGCGCGCGCAGTGCCCCGGCCGCCGGGCCTGGAGCAGCGTCGACAGCCGCGGAGCGAGCACCCGTTCCAGGGCCTCCTCCAGCTCGGAGTCGAGGAGTTCGCGAAGTCCTGTGCTCATCGTGATCCCGTCAGTCCGTGACGACGTAGCGCGGGGTGATGGTCTGGGTCAGGTACGCGTCGGACAGGTCGGAGTAGAACCCGATCTCCCGCAACTGCGCCGTGAACGCCTGGGTGTTCTCCCGCAGGGCCGCGTAATCGGTGATGGCCGGGCGCTCGAACCCGTCGCCCGGCGGCAGCCGGTCGATGTACAGGCCGTACCGGTCCCGCAGGACGGTCAGGAACTCGTCCACCCGCATCGCCGTGGTGCGCAGCCCGGCGCCGCCGCCCTGCCGCAGCAGGGCGATCTGCAGCAGTACTTCGAGCAGGCGCGCGTCGAGGACGAACCGCCGCTCCCCGCGCCGAGGTTGGGCGATCATCGCGCCCGGCCGGTTCTTGAGCAGCAGCGTGTCCAGGCACTCGGTGATGTACTTGCGGTGGAAGCGCACCCGGAAGGCCGTGATGACCTCGATGTAGGTCGTGAACGTGTCAAGGCCGAGCTCGATGATCTGGGCGATCGTCGCGTCGAGATCCTCGTCGGCCGTCTGTGACCGATCCACGATGCCCTCCAGCCGGACCGCGCCGAACTTCTCCCTGTCCTCCTTGTACGGCGCGTCGAGCAGCGCCAGCAGGTCGCGCACGGTGAAGAGGCCGTCGACGGGTCTGCGGAGCCGGTTCAGCTTGACGAGATGGGTCGCGAACTCGTCGAGCTTTTTGATCGCGAAGGTGGCGCGGACGAAATCGGGAATGCGCCCGAACCACACCGCCGCACTGCGCTCGGCCAGCTCCGCCGCGGCGGTTCCCGGGATGCCCGCCACGTCGAGGAAGAAGCCGCCGTCGGGCCGCGGATGCTCGCCGCGCACCAGTGCCGGGAGCAGTTTGGTGATCTGCAGGTGGTAGAGCGCCAGATGGAACGCGAACAGGATCTTGAGGTAGTCCACGAGGACGGAACGGGGGATGAGGTCCTTGTGGAACAGCAGGTCGACGATGTCCTCGGCGAGCAGGTTCGAGGCCTCCGGGTAGAGCGGCGGGTGGAACCTGCGTTCCCGGTCCCAGGCCCGGCGGTCGGCGATGTCCTTGCGGACCACCTCGGACAGGTTGATCAGCGCCTGCGTCTCCACGTCGATCTGCCGGCCGCGCAGCGGCGTCTCGGTGTTCGAGTCGACCCCGGCGAAGAAGAAGTCCCTGAGATAGTCCAGGGTGTTGCGGCCGAGCCCGCCGGACGCGTGGTAGATCGTCGCGTAGAGCTGCTCGTCCGCGCCGTACGGCCGTGACCTGCGCGCATTGCGGAATCGGTAGGTGAATCCGTGCAGCGGGCGCAGCCCGGCGACGGCCTGCCCGCTCCTGCCCCGGTTGACGATGTCCAGCAGATGCGTCTCGGCCCAGCGATACGTGGTGTCCTTGTCGAATCCGGCGAACAGGTCCGGGTGTTCAAGGAACGTCGTCACGAAGTCGTCCACGGTGAGATCCGCCGACCGGGCGAGCACGCTCGGCGACCCGCCCCACCGCAGCCGGGGCAGGAACCCGGTCAGCACCCGGTCCATCTCCACCTGCTTGTAGTCCAGGTAGCTGACCCCCGGGTGCCGGAATTCCTTGTCGTTCCGGTTGAGCGTCACCGCTCGTCACCTCCGCCTTCGACGACCCGCATGATCAGCCGTCCGTCGTCCTCCCGCCGGATCTGCCGGAGCTCGTGGCCGCCGGTGGTCAGCAGCACCTCCTGGTACGGCGCGGCCGACAACTCGTTCTTGAAGATCGTCAATCCCAGGTAGAGGCCCTGCCTCTCGGCGACGCCGGGCACGTATCCGCTCCGCAGCCGGTGCAGCAGCTCGAACAGGTCGAGCCGGATGTGCAGCCGCGCCACCTGCCCGCCGTCGCCGTGGTAGGCCAGGATCAGCCCGTCCGGCTGCTGCTCCAGGTACGGCGACGGCTCGGCCCCGTTCACCGAGAGCGTGAGCGATTCGGCGGGGAAGAGCCGGTAACTTCGGATGGTCCCGCCGGGCGCCTGCCGCACCTGGAGCGCGAGCACGTCGCCCAGCCGCCCGGGGTCGGGCAGTCCCTCCCCGCGGTTGATCGCCTCGATGACCTCCGGCAGATGCCCGGCCGCCTCCTCCGGCCGGTCGAGCAGCGCGATGAAGGACGCCCCGGTCTGGTACGGCAGCAGCCGCCTGGCCCGCTTCTCGTCCACGCACTCGAAAAAGAACCGCCGCCGGGCGGCGGCGAGATACCGCCGGTGCCGCGCGACCTGGTCCGGGGTGGGCGCGGTGCTCCGGGGCAGACGCTCGAAGAGCTGAGTCAGAAGCCGGACGTCGTAGCGTCCCCGGTTGTCGACGGTCATCACCGCCTGCCCGGCGTCCGGCCCGACGTAGTCGATCTGCCGGTCGAGCGCGGGTTCCGGCACGGTGGCGACGTCCACCTCGCGCAGCAGCCGCAGCAGCCGGTCCCGGGTGCCGGGTGTCCCCGCCCAACTGTTGAAGTAGAAGCTGTCCAAGATCTCCTCGGGGTTGTCGCCCCGGTAGAGGTCGTGGATCTGCTCGCAGGAGCGGCCGGAGGTGAGCATGTAGGCGAGCGCGGACCGCAGGTCCCGGAGCGTGATGTGCATCCGGCCGCGCAGGTGGGTCAGCGTGTAGAGCTCTTTCAACCGCCGGATCACCTTCGGCCCGGCGTCCGGGTGGCCGATCGTGCGTGCGTTGTGCGGCACATAGCAGGTGGCGGCGAGTTCGCAGGAGTCGCACGCCTCCCAGAACGCCGGGTCGGCCATGCGCGACAGCATCCGATCGAAGATCGACCCGTTCAGCTCGTCTTCGTCGGCGACGACGCTGCGCCGGTTGAGGTTGACCACCAGGACGCCGTCGCCGGACTTCACGCCGCGCAGCCCGTCGCGGAGGGTGCGCGCCAGCCAGCCGAACCGCTCCTCGTGGGTGCTGAGGAAGTCCACCAGACGGCCCTCGTTGATCGCGATCAGCCGGGTCGCGCCGGTCACGGCGGCCGGGTCGGACCCGGCGAAGGGCGCGAAGAAGTCCAGCAGCACCTCGTCGTTGCCCTGGTCGCCCTCGTCCTGGCTGCCGTCGTGGTTGGTGTGCAGCCAGTGCCCATTGAGCAGCCGGACGTCCGCGCCGTTGCTCCGGGCCGGACCCGGCTGCGCGCCGTGCTCCTTCGCGTCGGCGATGAGCTCCTCAAGGAAGGCGGTCTTGCCGTCGCCCGCGTTCCCGCTGATCACCACGAGCTGGTACGCGCCGTCCCGAACGTCGCGGATGAGGTGCTTGTCCAGCGCCGTGTGCACATACAGCTTGTACGGGTCGTGGCCGCGGGTGCCGACGTTGCTGCTCGTGCTCTGGCTGTAGAGCGTCCGCAGGTGCGCCACGAACGGGTTGACCCCGTCGGCGTGCCGTACGGGGACGACCTCGGGCGGCGGGGCGGGTTTGGGCTTGTGCACCGGGCCGATGGCCTGCAGCGCCTCCAGGAAGTCGGCGGCGCTGCGGTACCGGTCGCCGCGCAACGGGGAGATCGCCCGCAGCACCGTGTCGATGAGGGTGTCGGACAGTTCTGCGGATCCGGTCAGCGTGCGCGGGTCGATCGGCGCCTCGCCGAGCGCCGGCTGCACCGAGGCGAACGGCCACCGGCCGATGAGGAGCTGGTAGAGCGTCAGGCCCAGGCCGTACACGTCGCGGTCGGCGAGGTCCTCGCGGCTTGGCGGCCCCGAGGCGGTGTCGGGCGGGGCATAGCGTGCGGTGCCGCCCACTCGCGACAGGCTGGAGTCCACCGGCGCCGACACGTTGAAGTCGATGATTTTGGTGCCGTGGTCGGTCCGCAGCAGGTTGCTCGGCTTGATGTCGCAGTGGAAGACGCCGTGCCGGTGCAGGTACGCGAGGCCGGTGGCGACGTCGATGCCGAGTTTGACGGTGTCGGCCGGGCCGAGCGAGCGTTCTTTGACCAGCTCGCCGACGTCCTGGCCCTCGACGTAGTCGAAGACGAGGTAGGCGGTCTCCCCTCCGCCGAGGTAGTCGGCCTCGCGTGCGGCCACCACGTTCGGGTGCGGGCCGAGGCCGAGCAGGATCTGGTACTCGTGCCGCAGCCGCTCGATCACCGACTCCCGGTCGCGCAGCACGATCTTCAGCACGCGGTCGGCGGCGGCGAGGTTGTCGTACACCTGGTAGACGACGCTGAACGAGCCCGAGCCGAGCTTCCTGCGAATCGTGTACTTCTGCGTGAGCTGAAAGCCCGCCGCCAGGTTCCGATAGTCGGGCGTGCCGTCTCCGCCGCCGGTACGACCCGCCGGACCGGTGCCCCGGCCGCCGCCTCCGCCGCCCGCGCCGAGGATCCGCTGCAATCGCCGCAGCGCCTCGATCGCCGCGGGCCGCTGTGACGGGGCCAGGGCGCACATCCGCTGCAGCAGCTCGGCGAGGTCGGACGGCACCCCGGCGTCGGACATCACCTGGGCGGGCAGCACGCTCCCCTGGCTGAACTGGTCGGCGCTGGAGGCGAACGGCACCTCCCCGGTGAGCAGCCGGTACGCGACCACTCCGGCCGCGTACACGTCCGAGGCGCGGCCGGCGGCCTGCGGCCGGGACTGGCATTCCGGCGCCACGTACGCCGGGTCGAGCACCGCCGCGAGCCGGTCAAGCACGGTGTGCGCCCGAGGATCCTCCGGGCGCGCGTAGTCGAATCCGGTGAGCAGCGCCCGTCCGGCCCGGGTGACCATCACCGTGTCCGGGGAGAGCGCGCGGTGCAGCACCCGGTGCCCGTGCGCGTGCGCCAGGCCGCGCAGGATGTCGCGGATCACCTGGAGTTTGACGTCGGCGGAGAGCGGCTCCCGCACGTCGTCGAGGCAGACCCGCAGCGACCGGCCGGCCGTGTCGTCGAGGACGAGGACGAACCGGCTCTCGTCCTCGGTGGCGAAGAAGTCGCGCCGCCCCACGATGCATTCGTGCGGCGGCATCTTCGCCAGCATCTCGTAGGCGTTCGCGATCGCGATGCGCTCGGCGGCGCGCACGTCCTCCTCGGCGAACGGGTCCGCGCGGTAGACACGCAGCAGGACCGTCTCCGTCGTCGGCGCGGTCGCGTTGACCGCGCGGTACTCCACGACCTCGGCGGTGCCGCCGAGCCGCTCCTGAACCCGCCAGTTGCCGAACCGCAGCGGCCCGGACGGCTTGCGCCCGGTGGCGTTCAGTGCCTCTTTGATGGCCTGGTGGTACGGGGTGATGTCCCTGGCCATGCCCTGGCGGACACGGGACAGGTCGCCGAGCGTCCGGATCAGCAGCGGAAGCGTGGTCACGTCGTGGGCGTCGGCGTCTGGACGGCTGCTCTGGTCGGACAGCACCGCGTCTTCGGCGGTCAGCACCACCAGCGCGTCCACGTAGACGCCGGAGAGGGCGGGCCGCCCCTGCGTCAGTTGCCCCTTCAGCGCCCGCGCGTGCCCGCGCAGCTTCGCCACCGGCGATCCGAACGGCTCGCGCCGCTCGGGATACCACCGGCGGCCGGAGACCTGGATGCGGCCACGGGTGCCCTTGACGTCGATGAGGCAAACAGAGTGGCCGGTGACGACGATGAGATCGACCTCGAACTTGTCGAACTCCTGGCGGCCCCGGCGAACCGAAATCTCGATGTTGTGCAGCACCAGCCAGTCATCCGGGGCTTTGTCCCGAAGTTCCCGAATGACGGCTATCTCGGATTCGTTGACGGGGGGACCGCCTCCGAGAATCTGCGCCATCGCTACCCGGCCGCCTCTCTTACCGCTTCGGTGAGCAGAGCAAGAGCTTGATCCTCCTTCAGGTCGGCTTCCTCTCGCAACCGAAACGCGTTTCGAACGGTCTCCGCGATCCGCTCCCGGTCTGCACGCGTGCACTCGGGCACTGGCAACTGTCGACGTAGCTCTTCGTGGATGTCCTGCTGCTTACCACCTGCGCTCATAGAGCGCATCAAGCGAAAAGCGGCTTCCGAACGCAGGAAAGCAAAGAGGTATGGGTTGGATATATCACGATCACCGGATCGCACTCGGATGAAGTGATCTGTGTATGCAAAATCCGTCCATCTGCCAGTGGCGAACACCGCTCGACAGTACACCTCAGTATCGCCCAGGGTACCGGTCGCAGCAATAAGGACCGTCTCATCCTCTACCGTGACTTCTTCATACTCGGTGGGGTCAAGGATGATCCATCGACCTTCTGGCCTTGCCCACACACCCTGGCGTTGCCCGATTAGTTTCGTGCCATGGAACGGGTTACTCTCTACGCGCTTGAAACGTGGACCCCTCCCCAATCTCCCACCTTTGCAGATGTCTCCGAGTGCGCGATGAGGAACAGAGCGAATTTGTTCGATGATACGCTGCGCGCGAGGGATATAGTTGAGGGCACGGAGACTGGTAGGGGTGAGGCCCGTGACGGCGAAGTCGATGTCGCGGGGTTGATCATGCCAGCGTAGGTCGAGGAGCTCGGGGAGCCCTGCGCTTTCGAACAAGTCACGAGTAGCCGCGACGATCCCGGCCTGGAACTGTGACCGGAGCTTCATCGCCTCCTGAATCAGACCGTCAATCTGCTGCTCGACCTCGGCTCCCACTCGCGGGACCGGCAGGTCGACGATGTGAGACGGTTCAATGTGCTTGACGCTCGTGCCGTAGATGCCACCCTTGATCATCGCAAGGCCGAGCGGACTCGCGAGAAACGTGTAGAGGTATCCGGCGGGAATCTTGTCCGGATTCGGGACAACCCGCATCACATCCTGACTACACGCGTAACCGTCCATATCGAGACGCGCATAGGTGACACGTCCTGCAGTCATACCCGAGCAAGTGATAAGGGTCCAGCCGGGCTTCAGCGGAAGTTTCGGATTTCCATCAAACGACTCCTGCGTGACCATCGGCAGCCACGACAGGTCCGCCTCAAAAATGTCCGCACTCGACAGGAAGGGAACCCCGTGCGCGGGATCGGTTGTCCAGTGCCGTCTGAATCGCCCCGCATGGAAAATATCCAGAGTGATATCCCCAAGAGGGTTGGTCCTCGGAACCCTGGCCAGGAACGCTCGGGCCGTAAAAGTCTCCGAGATGTACGGTCCGGGATCAAGACGATACCCCTGCTCCGCCATCCAACTGGCGCGGACGGGATAGTCGATGTCGACGATTTTCACGAGTTCTCCGGGAACCAGGTGCGAAGCGTGTCACGCAGGAGGTTGAACGCCGCGTCCTCGCAGTGCCGTACCGAGATGCGCTCGGCGAGGCGGCGGAAGGCGGCGCGGGAGCCGTCGGCGCGGTAGGGCGGTCGGCGCAGGTGCTCCAGGGCTTCCTTGGGGCGGGGCGGCTTGGCCGCGTCCAACGGCCAAAGCCGAGCGTCAGCGAGGATGCGCCGGAAGTCGGGCGGACATTTGAGCGCCTGGGCGACCTGCGGGTTGTCCTGCCAGATCCAGGCTTCCAGCTCGGGGTCGATGACCACGACGGCGAATTCCGCCCACGCTTCGGTGAGGCAACGGGTGATGTGCTTGTGGATCGCGTCCGCGCCGGGGGTGCCGACCCAGTCGGCGTCGAGCATGACCACGGCCCTGCGGTGCGTTCGCTCGAAGGGGCGCAGGAACTCGCGTGCCGTGCCGTACACGCCGGGGTCCCTGGTCTGCGCGACGAAGACGTCCTCGCGCGGGTCGAACGCGAACGGCGCGCAGCCGAGGCTGAGGTGAAACCGCGGTCGGCCGAGGAACCCGAGGAGCATTTGCTCCATGCCCGCGTCGGCGAGCAGGAAGACGACGTCACGCTTGGCAGGCCCGGTCATGACAGCACCCCCGCTGCGAACAGCGAGCCGATGTCGATGCCGCCACGCCACTCGACCAGTCGGGGATGCTTGTCGCCGGGGATGACCTCGACGCTGCCGTCGGCGTTGAGCCTGGCGGCGAGCACGTCCGCGAGCTCGGTGTTGGCCAGGACGATCGGCGAGTGGGTGGAGACCCAGACCTGCGAGTCGTACATGCCGCTCAGCGAGTTCACGACCGTCTCGATCGCACGGGGGTGGATACCGTTCTCCGGCTCCTCGGTCACCAGCAGTTTCGGCAGCACCTTCTCATCCAGGTAGGGCAGGAGGGTCAGGGCGAGGATGCGCAGCGTTCCATCGGAGAGCCCAGATGAGGTCACCCGGTATCCCCCGGCGTACTCGACGGAGAAGTAGGCGTAGTTGTCCTCTTCGCGTTCGACCGCCTTCACCCCGGTGACCTGGGGCAGCGCGGTGCGGACGTGGTCGACCCAGGAGGCGAACCGGTCGGGGTCGGAGGTTTGCAGATCGCGGGCGAGCCAGGGGATGTTCTGCCCGGACTCCTCCAGGCGGGCGGGGCCGCCGGGCGGCGCGGGCCGGCGCAGGGTCGACCAGTCCGGGTCGAAGAAGACGACGCCTTCCCGAAGCAGCGCGGCGAACCACAGCGCGGCGGGGAACAGCGTTGGGTCGGCGGGAACGGTCCCGAGCGCGAGAGTGCCGGGCGGCACACGCAGCGGAGGAATGTCGCTGCCCTGTGTGGTGGTCTCGTGCAGGAAGCGGGTGGCCGACTTGCCTTCGCGGAGAATCACCGGCTGCCAGTCGGCCTCGGCGAGCGCCTGTCCGCTGGTGGTGATCCCCTGCGGGAATTTGCCCGCGACCGGACGCGCGCCCTTCTCCGGAAAGAGGAACAGGTATTCGTCGGCGACTTCGAGCGAACGCGGCTCGACCCCCAGCCGCAACTCATAGCGCAGGTGGGTGGGCACCTGTTGGGTGAATTGGGCACGGGAGGTCTCGGCGAGGATCTCCACGATCCGATCGGGCAGCCGGGCTTCGATCGCGAAGGCGATCGAGTCGCCGCGTTGCTTGTGCACGAGCTCGGTGAGGGTGTGCGCCCGCGGCGGCGCGTCGTCCCTGCGCCGTTCCAGAAAGGCGCGGGTCGCCCTGGGCTGGCGCAGCAGGTCGCCGAGGAGCGGCAGGATGTCGAGCAGAGTCGTCTTGCCCGCCCCGTTGGCCCCGGCCAGCACGTGGTACCGGCCGAGGTCGATGCTGAGCCGTTCGAAGCAGCGGTAGCCGTAGGCCTCGATTCTGGTGATCATCAGATCCCCGGTTCCGGATGCTTCTGGCGGAATCGGTGGTACGCCTCCGCGATCAGCGGCAGGTCGTTGTCGATGACCTCCCGCTTGCGGACGAAGGTGCGGACGACGTCCTTGCCGCCGATCCGGATGCGCTCCCGCTCGATGTGCTCTTCAACGACGGCCTTGCCATTGGGATGCCGTTTCAAGACCTTGTTGCCGCGCCGGTCGAAACCGACCTTCTCCGCGACCGCCATGAAGACCGGGTAGTCCGGTTGGGCACCCCGGGCAGCGGCCATGCGTTCCTTGTCGGTCTTCTTCTTCAGGAAGAGGAGCGTGGTGAGGATGTTGACGTTCGCCTCAACGACGAACGTCTCGACCGGCAGTTCCACGCTCGCCAGTATCCAGCAGTGATCCAGGATCCAGCGACGAATCGCCTCGTCGGAGGGGCCGGGATTGGACAGCAGGCCGTTCGGCAGGACGATACCGATGCGTCCGCCCGGTTTGACCCACTGCACCGCCCGCTGCACGAATAGCTGCTCGGGCGAGACGCCCGTCAGTTCCTTGCCGCCGGGCTGCAGCTCGCCGGTCTCCTTGTCCCTGGTCCAGGACCGGGCGACGCCGTCACGGTACTTGGCGAGGATGTGCTCCTCTTCAATTTTGATGTCGGTGCCGAAGGGCGGATTCGTCATCAGCACGTCGATGCTGTTCGGCACCGGGATGGTCTTGCGGGCCTCGGCCACGTCGGGGAAGTGCCCGTCGGGGAAGGCCAGCGAGTCCATGTGGTAGACGTTCCCCTCGGCTCCGGTGAACGTCATGATGCTCATGGTCGTGGCCCGGACCAGAGTGCGGTCGAAGTCCGCGCCGAACAGGCACTCCTCGGCGTACTTCGCGAGCCGCGCCTGATGGTCGATCAACTGAGCCTCGGTGTCGGGCAGCCCTTCGGTGTGTTCCTCGGCCCGCCACTTGTTGAGCATGTGGCGCAAGGTCTCCCGCAGGAACCCGCCCGTCCCGCAGGCCGGGTCGAGAACCTTCTCCCCGGGCTTCGGGTCGAGGATCTTCACGACGAGCTCGACCGCGCCGCTGGGCGTGAAGTACTGCCCTCGGTCGCCACGCAGGTTGGTGCCGACCAACTCCTGATATGCCACTCCCTTGACGTCCATGTCGGTGCCGGACAGGTCGTAAGGGGCGAGCTCGGCCACGATGAAGGCGAGGGCGCGGGGCGACAGCGTGATCAGATCGCCTGCGTTGAAGAACGAATACTCGTCCTTCACATCGTCGAACAGGTCGAGGATCCGCTTCTCGATCGCCTTGCGGCCCTCCTCGGATGACGCCTCCGAGGGCAGCAGGTAGAAGCGAGGCGGCCGGTTGTACTGCCGGCTGACCCGCTCGTCGTACATCTTGGCGAACAGCAGGTAGAGGAACTGCCAGAAGGCGGCGTCCTTGGACATGCCCTCGTTGCCGTGGATGTAGTTGTGGCAGCGGCGGAAGGCCAGCCGGAGCATGTCCGCCTCGCCGCGCCGCAGCCGCGCCACCGATGCCACGGTGGCGCTGCCGATCTCCTCGTCGGCCTTGGGCCAGTAGGCGAGCTCGTCGAAGCGGGCGCCGAACCTGTTCGGTTCCTTGTATAGATAGAAGATGTCGAGCCCGTTGGTCCACATGCCGTACTGGAGCAACGGCGTGCTCTCGGTGCCGAGGAGCGTCTGCAACTCCTCGATATCCTTCTGCGCCTGCGCGAACGTACGGATCTTGGTGACGGTCCGGCCGGCCTTCGGCTCCGGCTTGCAGATGACGACTCGGCGCAGGTTCGGCAGCGTGTGATCGGTACCGGGCGCGAAAATGGCGATGTCCGCCTTCTTGGTCACCTTCCGTCGGCCGTCGATGTTGATCTGGATCGGGAAGTCCCGTTCCATGTCGTCGACCGAGATGCCGTACTCGTGGAAGAGCGCACGGGCGATGCGCTGCCGCACCGCCTCGTTGCCCTTGAGTTTGACCTTCTTCCCGGTGATGTAGTCGATCGTCTCGTCGTCGGCCAGCGAGTCGATGGCGACGTCAGCCTCGGGTTCCTCGGCCTCGACCGACGTCTGCTCCTGCACTCCGATGTCCAAGCCGACCTGTTCCATCCGCCGCCACCCTCATCTTCAGTGCCGTACCGCCCGTGGCACCGCGCCGACGGACGTGACCGCTCTAGCTCAGACACGAAATCCTATGGTTCAGCGGCCCCGCCGACTGCGGAAGCCACAGGACTCGCCGCCTACAACGGCCACATTAGGGGCAGAGTCCGACAAATCGATATCAACGCCGGGCGAAGGATCCGGCCCCCGCGCCCGGCGAACGGAAGTTGTCACACAGCCCGTGACGATGTGTTCAAGGCCGTGAGTGCGCGCAAGTCCTGAGCGGCCGGTAGTGCGCGGGCCTTCTCGGGCAGAGCCTTGATCATCTCACTCGTGATACGTCGGCGAGCCGCGTTGACGGGGAGTCCCGGAGCACTTGTCAGGGCGTGCTCCAGACCACCGCTGATGTCGCGGTCACGGATGAGACTAAGGGCCTGCAGGTACTGGAGATTCGCGACGCCATGCACCAATTCAGGCGGGTATGTCGCAAGCGTCTCGTCGAGCACCCGAGACGACTTCCGCCTGTCGTCGACGAGCGCGGAAACGTGAGCGGCCGCCCAGTGCGCGGCTTCCTCCGGGAAGCTGAACCCGATGGAATGCCGGTTGGTGGTGACGGTTCGCGGTAGCCGATCGAACACCTCGGACAAGTTGCGCACCGCGTCACGAGCGCCCGTCCTGTCGCCCTGCGCGGCAAGTGCGAACGCGCGGGCCTCGTACGCTCTGGCGAGACCGGCACTCGGAGCATTCTGAGCAAGCCCGATCGCCTCATCGGTCAGTCCTATGACGATCTGCCCAGGCTTACCTGTGTAATACGCGCCCGAGGCCTCCCTGGCGCGGATCCAGACGGCCAGGTCCCGGTCTCCCGAGGCGTCGGCGGCACGGCGGGCGGTACGCCGCGATTGCCACGCGGCGTGATAGTTGCCCATATCGTCGAGTTCCCCGGCCAGGAGAGCGGCAAGCTGGGAGCTGACCCGCAACAGCCCGGCGCGTTGGAGCGGATTCGTGTTCCGGTCGAGGAGACGGCCCACCTCGATGATGTCGGCCGCAATGCTCGGGATCAAAGACCCGAGCGGCCCCGTCGTTCCCCGGTAGGCGTACTCCCAGACGGTCCGTTCCCACTCGTCGAGGCCGAAGTCGTCCCGCTCGCCGATGGCGCGGTTCACGCCGGAGAGAATCGTCTGAATCGCGCTCGGCGGGACCACCGCCGTGGTCCCGAGCGCGGCGAGGACCTGCATGGCCGCGCGGCGTTCCATCTCATCATCCTCTGCATTCTTGGGCGTCGCGGGCAGCGTACGTCCCTGCAACCGCCGGATCTCTCCCCGTAGCCGTTCGACTTCCATGGCCTGCGCGCGCAAGGCCACCTCCGTCAACTCCCCGCCCGTGTCCAAGGCGCCCTCAAGCGCCTTGATCGCGTCGGCCGACGGCGGATTCTTGCCCTGCTCCCACCTGGCGATCACCGAGTGATCCCACCTGATCTGCTCGGCGAGCTGCCGCAGGCTGATCCCCCGGCGATCCCGCCAGATCCGCAGAACCGCCCCGAACCCGGCCCAAGGGGTTTGACCGCTCGTCACCGATTGTCCGCCCATGTCCCCTCGCGATCCGTTGCAGCACGTCGCGTCCACAAGCGCGACAACGAAACGTTTCTTGTCCATCACGTTGAGCTACCTCAACTATGGCACCACGCCAAGGCAATGGCACGGAAAATCGGGACCCGCAGGCGATGGCGACGCCGTACGGGTCCCTCGGCCGCATCGGAGGTACGACCTGGTGACGGACCTTACTGTCATCGACGCACACGCAGAGCGCTCGGCGACGATCTGGGATCCCCGCGCGATCGCCGCTCAGCCACGACCGATCGCGCGCATGGGCGGCACCCCGCCGATCGCGGACGTCCGGTTCACGGCCGCCGCCATGACGCGGGGGCGGCGATGAGGACGACTCGCGGAGACGGCCGCGGCGCGGGAAGGCATCGTCCGGGCAGGACGCGTGTGGCATGGACGCGCATCCCCTGGGACGTGCGCCAGAGAGCGGCGGCGGCCGGGCTGGACCTGATCGAGCCGCGCTGGCTCGTGATGTACCGGGTGTGGGCGCGCAGATTTTATGCGGTCCCGGTGGGACCGCTGCCGGGCCTGCCGGCGGTGGAGGCGCAGACGGTTGTGGGCTTGCAGGCGCGGATGCGGCAGGCCGAGTCGGGCTCCCGGGTGACCGATGAGCCCGTGCGGACGAGCCGGGCCGTGGTGCGTGCGCCATGAGCGGCGGCGAGAACAGCGCGGACGGGCCCTCCCCCTGGGCGTGGCCGCAGCCGTTGTACACCTACGACGCCCACGACGGCGATGGGAACGGCGTGCGCGGGGTGACCGACACGTTCGCCACCGCCCGGCACCGCTTGATCGATGCCTTGCGCACGATGCCTCCCGACGCTTCGGGAACCATCCGCCAGGCAATCCTGGACATGTGGATGTTTCCCTATCCGGACTACCGGTACGGCCCGATCGTCGCTCGCGCCCGGCGAGACGCGGACGCAGGCGAAGTGGTCTTCGACAACGGTGACCGCCCCGGCCCGCGCCCTCCGCCTGCGGATCCGGCCCGTCAGCCGCGGAAGATGAGCATGGACGCGGTGAAGCCGTGCACGTGGTTGTGTCCGGCGACGGGTCCGATCTCGCCCGCGGCGAAGAATCCGGCGACGCCGATCGGGCCGAGGGTCTCGCGGATGGCGACCGGGTCGTGGTCGGCGGTGCCGAACATGGTGGAGCCGCGGCCGTTGCAGGAGAACAGCAGCGCGCCGTCCACGCGCCCGCCCTGTTCCACGTACTCGTCGAGGAGTTCGTAGAGGTCCTCGTCGGCGGTGGCGGCGTCGCGGACCTGGAAGCGGACGGTGCGGCCGATCTCGACGATGTCGCCGATGGCGACCGCCTCGCGTTCGGGGTCGATGCCGAGGACGCCGCGGATGAGGAAGTCGCCGCGCTCGTGGCGTTCGGCGTACTCGTCCATGGCGATGCCGATCTGCAGGCCGCTGGCGACGAGATCCCTGTCCTCCTCGTCGAGGGCGCTGACGAGCTCCTCCAGGCGGGCCAGGGCGGGCTGGCCTGCGAGTTCGAGCAGCAGGTTGTCCTCGGCGGCGGTGACGACCATGGTCTGGCCGATCGGGCGGCAGCCCTGGCTGACCACGGTGTCCACGTTGATCGGGCCGCCGAGCAGGACGCCGATCGCCCCCTCGGTGTGCACCTCGCCGTCGGCGAACAGCCGGACCGAGCCGCGGCCCTGGAGTCCGTTGGCGAGCCCGCCGATGAGCGGGAGGTCGCCGAGGACCTGCGAGGAGCGTTCGACGAAGGCGTCGGTCGGGAAGCTGTAGGGGTCGGCGAGCAGGATGGCGGCGCGGTCGTCGGCCTCCCGCTCCGGCAGGCCGACGACCACGAAGCGGTCCTCGGCGCGCAGCGTCTCCAGGCTGAACGTGGTGATCCTGGCCTCGTCGAGGGTGGCCGCCCACGCGCTCACCGACGGGGTCACCTCGATGCCCCGGCCGTCGCCGATGACGCCCGTGGAACTGCATCCGATCACGCGCGTGCCCGGTCCGGCCCGGCGGGCCATCTCCATGGCCCGCAGGCCCGCCCTGGTCACGTCGTCGGGGTCGTCACCGCAGATGAAGAAGCACACCAGGTCCGGGGAACCGGACAGGCCCGCCAGCGCCTGCCCCACCGCCGATTCCGCGGTCGCCACCAGATCGGATCCCACATCGCCCACGGCGAGACCGTCGGCGAACCGACTTGTCAACACTGTCATGCGTCTCGCCTTTCACTAGGTCCGACTAATCCCCTTGGCCCGATTCTCCCCACTAGATGGGCAACAACGCGTTCGATCCGCCACTCGTTGCGAGGAGATCCAGAACGGCGGTCGCGTGCGCGATGGCGGGAAGGGGACATAGTCTCGTTCCCGTGCATCCAAACCCAGAGGCTCACACTCTGCGTGAACTGCGCGAGAGCGGCCACGTCCACCGCACCGTCAAAGCCGAGATCCGGGAGAACCTCCTCGCCCGGCTGCGTTCCGGACAGACGCGCTTCCCGGGGATCATCGGCTTCGACGATACCGTGCTGCCCCACCTGGAACGGGCCCTCCTCGCCGGTCACGACCTGGTCCTGCTCGGCGAGCGCGGGCAGGGCAAGACCCGTCTCATTCGTACGATCACCGGCCTGCTCGACGAGTGGACCCCCGTCGTCGAGGGCTGCGAGATCAACGATCATCCGTACGCCCCGGTATGCGTGCGCTGCCGCAGGCTCGCCGAGGAGAAGGGTGACGACCTGCCGGTGGCGTGGAAGCACCGCGACGAGCGCTACGGCGAGAAGCTCGCCACCCCCGACACCTCGGTGGGCGACCTGATCGGCGACGTCGACCCCATCAAGATCGCCGAGGGGCGCACACTGGGCGACCCGGAGACCGTGCACTACGGCCTGGTGCCGCGTACCAACCGGGGGATCTTCTCCGTCAACGAGCTGCCCGACCTCGCCGAGCGCATCCAGGTGTCGCTGCTGAACGTCCTGGAGGAACGCGACATCCAGGTCCGCGGCTACAACCTGCGCCTGCCGCTGGACATCCTGCTGATCGCCAGCGCCAACCCCGAGGACTACACCAACCGGGGCCGGATCATCACGCCGCTGAAGGACCGCTTCGGCGCGGAGATCCGCACCCACTACCCGATCGACCTCGACGCCGAGCTGCGGCTGATCCGGCAGGAGGCCGAGCTCGACTGGGTCACCCTCGGGGCCGACCTGCCCGAGCACCTCGTCGAGGTGATCGCCCGGTTCACCCGGCTGGTACGCGAGTCCACCGCCGTGGACGCCCGCTCCGGCGTCTCGGCACGGTTCTCCATCGCCGCCGCCGAGACCGCCGCCGCCTCCGCCGTACGGCGGGCCGCGATCGCCGGCGAGGACCTGGCCGTGACCCGCGTCTGCGACCTGCCCGCGGTGGTGCACACCCTGCGCGGCAAGGTCGAGTTCGAGGTGAGCGAGGAGGGCCGGGAGACCGAGGTGCTGGCCCACCTGCTGCGCCGGGCCACCGCCGAGGTGTTCCGCGGCACGCTGGGCGGCATGGACCTGTCGCCGCTGCTCGACAAGTTCACCGAGGGCGCGCAGATCGAGTCCGGCGAGCTGGTCCCGGCCGCCGAGCTGCTGCGGCAGATCGGCCCGGTGAGCGGCCTGTCCAAGATCATGTCCGCGCTCGGCATGGGCGAGGGCGACGAGTCCCCCGGGCACGCCGCCGCCGCGCTGGAGTTCGCCCTGGAGGGGCTCTACCTCATGCGCCGCCTGTCCAAGGACGACATCGAGGGGGGCGGTGCCCGTTACCGCACCTGAGCGCCCGCGGGCCGGTCACGGCGCACGGGAGGTCCCGATGACGGCGCCGAGGAGCACGACTCCCGGGACGGAACGGCTCGCCCGGGAGCACGGACCGTCACGGTCCCATTCCCTCGGCGGCGGATCCGCGTTCCCCGCGCCACCACGACGCGGCCGGTTCGCATTCCCTTCCCGGGCCGCGGCCCGGGGTCTCCAGCGAAGGAGCACGCGATGAGCGGCTACCGTTACGGCGAATATCACGACGGGCCGGATCCGCTGGCCCCGCCGTACGACGTCCGTGCCGTCCTCGACGAGATGGGCGACGCGATCCTGTCCGGCTCCACCCCGATGGACGCCCTGCGCGACCTGCTGCGGCGCGGCCTGCCCGGTCGGCAGGACCGGCGCGGCCTCGACGAGCTGCTCCGGCAGGTCCGGCAGCGCCGCCGCGAGCTGCGCGAACGCGGGCGGCTAGACGGCACCCTCGAACGGGCGCGAGCGCTGCTCGACAAGGCGATCGGCCAGGAACGTGCCGAGTTGTTCCCCGACCCGAGCGACGACGCCCGCATGCGCGAGGCCGAGCTCGACGCGCTGCCGGACGACACCGCCGGGGCGATCCAGCGCCTCAGCTCCTACCAGTGGCGCTCGGAGGCCGCGCGGCGGACCTTCGAGGAGCTGCGCGACCTGCTGCGCCGCGAGGTGCTCGACAGCCGGTTCCGCGGCATGCGCGAGGCCCTGGCGAACCCGGACCCGCAGGCGATGGAACGGGTCCGCCAGATGCTGTCGGACCTCAACGACATGCTCGACAAAGACGCCCGAGGCCAGCACACCCAGGCCGACTTCGACCGGTTCATGGAGAAGCACGGGGAGTTCTTCCCGGAGAACCCGCGCAACCTCGAAGAGCTCGTCGACATCCTCGCCCGCCGCGCCGCCGCCGCGCAGCGCCTGCTCGCCTCGCTCAGCCCCGAGCAGCGCGCCGAGCTGCAGGCGCTGATGAACCAGACCCTGGAGCAGGCCGGCCTCGCCGACGAGATGCGCCGCCTCGGCGAGTCCCTCTACAACCGCCGCCCCGACCTGGCCTGGGACACGCCGGAGCGGATGACCGGCGACGACCCGCTCGGCATGGGCGACGCCACCACCGCCCTGCAGGAGCTGTCCGACCTCGGCGAGCTGGAGGCCGCGCTGCGGCAGGACTACCCCGGCGCCCGGCTCGACGACATCGACGAGGCCGCCGTACGACGCGCCCTCGGCCGTTCGGCCGTCGATGACCTGGAGGCCCTGCGCCGCATCGAGCGCGAACTGGAGGAGCAGGGCTATCTGCGCCGCCAGCGCGGCAAGCTGGAACTCACCCCGAAGGCGGTGCGCCGCCTCGGCGAGACCGCGCTGCGCCGCGTGTTCTCGTCGCTGGACTCGGGCCGCCGCGGCGACCACGACCAGCACGACGCCGGGGCCGCCGGGGAGCTCACCGGCGCCTCCCGCCCCTGGCGCTTCGGCGACGAGCAGCCGATCGACGTGGTCCGCACCGTCGTCAACGGCGTACGGCGCGGCGGCGTCCGGGTGGGCGATAGGCGGGCGGGCGATAGGCGGCCGGGCGATAGGCGGGCGGGCGACGGGCGGGCGGGCGTGCGCCTGTCGGTGGACGACTTCGAGGTGGCCGAAACCGAGCGCCGCACCGCCGCGGCCGTCTGCCTGCTGGTCGACCTGTCGTACTCGATGGCCCTGCGCGGCACCTGGGCGGTCGCCAAGCAGACCGCGCTCGCCCTGCAGGCCCTGGTATCGACGAAGTTCCCCCAGGACGCCGTGCAGATCATCGGTTTCTCCAACTACGCCCGGGTGCTCCAGCCCGACGAGCTGGCCGGCCTCGACTGGGACATGGTCCAGGGCACCAACCTGCACCACGCCCTGCTGATCGCCGGACGCCACCTGGACCGCCACCCCGACTTCGAGCCGGTCGTCCTGATCGTCACCGACGGCGAGCCCACCGCCCACCTGATGCGCAACGGCCGCTACTGGTTCGAATGGCCGCCGTCAAAGGAGACCCTGGAACTCACCCTGGCGGAGGTGGACAAGATGACCCGCCGCCGCGCCACGCTCAACGTCTTCATGCTCGCCGCCGACGAGCGCCTCAAGGTCTTCGTCGACGAGGTCGCCCGCCGCAACGGGGGCCGGGTCTTCTCCCCCAGCGCCGAGCGCCTCGGCGAGTACGTGGTCAGCGACTTCCTCCGCGCGAGAACCCGCCGCTGATCGTTGAGCGCCGTCCAAAAGGCGCCGGTCAGCGCCGCACATCGACGCGCCGACGCGGCGCAAGAGGACACAGCGCAGCGATAACGCAGAAGGAGACGGCGCATAACGTCTGGCCTGGTGTGATGTGCACCAGGCCAGACGCCGTCCAAGAGGCCCGGTCAGCGCCATGCGTCGCGTCGCGGCGGCCAAGGGGCGCACGGCGAGTGCTGCGGTCGTGGCATCGGTCGCGAGAGCCGTGACAAGCGCAAATGTCTGGAATGCGGGCAGATGGGCGGCGAATGGTTGGAGGTCCGCGCTGTTTATCCGATCACTGAACCGCTACTCTCAGGCCCATGTCGTTTCTCGACAAGGTGCTGCTGTGGCTGCACATCGCGTTCGCCATTTTCACGATCGGCCCGGTCGCCGCGCTGACCGGGGCCACACCCCGCTATATCCGGCAGAAGAATGTCGAGGTGGTGCGGTACCTGCACCGGGGAACCCGGATCTTCGGCTTCCTCACGCTCGGCGTCTTCCTGTTCGGTGCGCTGCTGGGGCGCAGCGCCCTCGGCGCGCCGTATCTGTCGGTGTCGATGACGTTGTTCATCGTGGGCGCGGTGCTGCTGGTGGTGATCGACCGCGACCAGGGCACGGCCGTACGAGCGCTGTCCAGTGAGACGCCGGAGGATGACGCGAAGGTGCAGACCGGGCGGATCGCCGCGTTCGGCGGCATCGTCTCGCTGCTCTGGCTGGTGATCCTCGTCCTGATGGTCTTCTTCAACCCGCCGCACTAGTGCCGGCCGCGCGGGCCGGGTTCCGGCCCGCGCCACGGCGGAGACTAGCGGAGCGCCTCGGTGAGATCGGCGAGCAGGTCGTCGATCGACTCGATGCCGACCGAGAGCCGGACGAGATCGTCCGGTACCTCCAGCGGCGAGCCCGCGACCGATTGGTGGGTCATCCGTCCGGGGTGCTCGATCAGCGACTCGACGCCGCCGAGCGACTCGCCGAGCGTGAACAGCCGCGTGCGCTCGCATACGCGTACCGCCTCGTCCGGGCCGCCCGCCACGCGGAACGACACCATGCCGCCGAACCGCCGCATCTGCTTGGCCGCGGCCTCGTGCCCGGGATGTCCGGGCAGGCCCGGATAGAGCACCTGGGTCACCTTCGGGTGCGCGCTCAGCAGCTCGACGACGCGCTCGGCGTTGTCGCAGTGCCGGTCCATGCGTACGGCGAGGGTCTTGGCTCCGCGCAGGGTGAGCCAGGCGTCGAACGGCCCGGCCACCGCGCCCATCGCGTTCTGGTGGAAGGCGAGCCGCTCGCCCAGCTCCGCGTCGGCGGTGACGAGCGCGCCGCCGACCACGTCCGAGTGGCCGCCGAGATACTTTGTGGTGGAATGTACGACGATGTCCGCTCCGAGGGCGAGCGGTTGCTGCAGGTACGGCGAGGCGAACGTGTTGTCCACCACGAGCGTCGCGCCCGCCTCGCGGGCCACCTGCGCCAGCGCGGCGATGTCGGCCACGCCAAGCAGCGGATTGGTGGGCGTCTCCACCCAGATCATCCGGGTCGAATCGGTCACCGCCGCCCGGACGGCGTCGATGTCGCCGAGCGGCGCGGGGTCGAACGTCAGCCCCCACCGCTCGTACACCTTGGCGAAGAGCCGATAGGTCCCGCCGTATGCGTCGCTGGGGATGATGACGTGATCCCCCGGCACGCACAGCGCCCGCAGGATCGCGTCCTCGGCCGCGAGCCCGGAGGCGAACGCCAACCCCCGCGTGCCCCCCTCCAGCGCCGCGAGGCACTCCTCCAGCGCCGTCCGCGTGGGGTTCGCCGACCGGCTGTACTCGTAGCCCGACCGCAGACCCCCCACGCCGTCCTGCTTGTAGGTGGAGGTGGCGTAAATCGGGACGACCACCGCCCCCGTGTGCGGGTCGGCCTCCTGACCTGCGTGGATGGCCAGCGTCTCAAAGCCTTCTGTCATGCACCCGAGCCTAGCCCGCGGGCCGGGGCCGGGAGCCTCTTCTCCGGAGGTCTCGGCGGCCTCATGGGTCAGGCGGCGGCGAGGCCCTCCTGGGCCACGGCAGGCAGGACGGCGAGCGGGGCGGTCGGCTCGGGACGCGCCGCGATGTGACGGCCGCTGGCGCCCTCGGCGTGCTCGCCGTTCACGCGGGAGAGCAGCACCGGGTCGGCGAGCGCGCAGAGCGCCAGCGCCAGCACGGCCAGGGCGGCGAGCACGGTTCCGATGATGATCATGATGACCCCCTGTTTGATCCCCTGTTTGGGTAGGTGCCTCAAGCATGCGCCGGGAGCGCCCCCGGGCGCCTCGGCTGAACAGGTGGTCTCCGGCCGACCGGCCTCAGCCGAATAGCCGATGCCCACGGTCGTCCGTTGGTCCTACGCTCTGGGACCGTGGGCGACAAGAACCGATTTGTGAGGCTGCTTCGTCGGCTCAAGGAACTCGCCCTCATCGGCGCGTTCGCTCCGGCCCTGCTGTTCGACATGCTCCTGGTGGCGTCGAGGGAGGCGGTGGAGATCGACGGCCTCTGCCTCGCCGCCGGTATGGTGGGCTTCACCGCCGTCATCCTGCGGCACCGCAAGCTGATCGGGATGCTGATCGCATCCCTGACGATGTCGGCGGCGGTCACGGCCTTCGACCTGGCGGTGCTGGGCACGGGCGAGGGCCACCCCGGATTGACCGAGATGGGCGCCCTGCTCTTCCTCACGATCAGCGTGGTGCGGCGGGTGCAGCCCTTCTCCGCCGCCGCGGCCCTGGCGATCGCCACCATGGTCGTGCTCGAAGCCCAAGCGCTGCGGTTCCTCATCTGGGGCACCTTCGACGGGGTGGTGCTGGTATTCTTCCTGTTCATCCTGTGGGTGGTCGCCGCGTCCATCGGCGGCTACTTCCGCTTCCAGCAGGTACGCCGCGAGGAGGCGCTGGAGTCGGTGCGCCGGGCCGAGCGCCTCGACATCGCCCGCGAGCTCCACGACCTGGTCGCCCACCACATCACCGGCATCGTCGTGCAGGCCCAGGCCGCCCGCGCCGTCGGCGAGCAGCGCCCCGAGGCCGTGCTGCCCGCGCTGGACGCCATCGCCACCGCCGGCGGCGACGCGCTCACCGCGATGCGCCGCCTCGTCACCGTGCTGCGCTCGGACGAGGAGGCCGCCCGCACCCCCGGCACCTCGCTCAGCGACCTGCGCGTCCTGGTGGACGGCTTCGCCGCGGGCGACGGCCCCCAGGTCGCCTTCGACGTCGGCCAGGGCGTCAGCTCCGCCGACCTGCCCCCCGAGGTGCTCACCACCCTGCACCGGGTGCTCCAGGAGTCGCTCACCAACATTCGCAAGCACGCCCCCGGCACCACCTGGGTCGAGGTCGATCTCTCCCTGGTCCCCGAGGGCGTACGGCTGCGCGTGCGCAACTACGGCAGCGGCGGCGGCATGGGCGACCCACGACTGAGCCGCCTCGGCGGCGGGTTCGGCCTCGTCGGCATGGCCGAGCGCGTCGAGGCCCTCGGCGGCACCCTCACCGCGGGCTTCACCCCGCAGGGCGCCTGGGAGGTCTGCGCCGTGCTCAAATGCGACCCCGAGGCCGCCCGCCGCCCCGTCGCCTAACGCCGCGGATCAGTGGTTGGCGAGGAAGGCCAGCAGGTCCTGACGGGTGAGCATGCCCACCGGCTTGCCGTCGTCGAGCACGACGGCGGCGTCCGCCTTCTCCAGCGCGTCGACGGCGATGGACACCGGCTCGCCCGAGCCGATCATCGGAAGCGGCGCCGACATGTGCCCTTCGATCGCGTCCTCGGAGCCGACCCGGCCCCGGTAGAGGGCGTCGAGCAGGTCGCGCTCGACGATGGACCCCACCACCTCGGCGGCCATCACCGGCGGCTCCTCCTTCATCACCGGCAACTGCGACACGCCGTACTCCCGCATGATCGAGATGGCCGTGCCCACGGACTCGTGCGGGTGCGTGTGGATGAACTGCGGCAGCGAACGCGACTTGCGGGCCAGCACCTCCCGCACGAGGGCCTCGTCCCCGCCGGAGGTGAGGAAGCCGTAGTCGGCCATCCACTCGTCGTTGAAGATCTTGGACAGGTAGCCCCGCCCGCCGTCCGGCAGCAGCACGACCACGACGTCCTCCGGCCGGGCCCGCGCCGCGACCCGCAGCGCCGCCACCACCGCCATGCCGCTCGACCCGCCGACGAGCAGGCCCTCCTCGCGGGCGAGCCGCCGCGTCATCGTGAAGGAGTCCTTGTCGGAGACCGCGATGACCTCGTCGGCGATGGTCCGGTCGTAGGTGACGGGCCAGATGTCCTCCCCGACCCCTTCCACCAGGTACGGCCGACCGGACCCGCCGGAGTACACCGACCCCTCCGGGTCCGCGCCGATGATCTGCACGGCCCCGCCGGAGACCTCCTTGAGATAGCGGCCGACGCCGCTGATCGTGCCGCCGGTGCCGATGCCCGCCACGAAGTGGGTGATGCGGCCGTCGGTCTGCTCCCACAGCTCCGGCCCGGTGCTCGCGTAGTGGCTCGCCGGGTTGTCCGGGTTGCTGTACTGGTCCGGCTTCCACGCGCCCGGAATCTCCCGGGCCAGCCGATCCGACACCGAATAGTACGAATCCGGGTGCTCGGGTGACACGGCCGTCGGGCACACCACGACCTCGGCGCCGTACGCCCGCAGCACCGCGATCTTGTCCTGGGCGACCTTGTCCGGCACCACGAACAGGCACCGGTAGCCCTTCTCCTGCGCGACGATCGCGAGCCCCACGCCGGTGTTGCCGGACGTCGGCTCGACGATCACGCCGCCGGGCCGCAACGCGCCCGAGCGCTCCGCCGCCTCGATCATCCGCAGCGCGATCCGGTCCTTGACCGATCCGCCGGGGTTGAAGTATTCCACTTTCGCCAGGACCTGCGCGGGGACGCCCGCGGTCACCTTGCGCAGCCGTAGGAGCGGGGTGTCGCCCATCAGCTCGATGAGCGAGTCATGCACACGCACCGACATGACCACCTTGTTGCCGAAGCTTTGTCCGCCGGCCCCCGGCCGGAGCCCCGAGGGGATGGCCGGGACTCGGCTAAGTTCACTTCCACACGCTACCGCCACGCGCGAACAGGGCCGCGACGCGCCGCGCGCCCGGTCGGCGACATTACGGGAGATCACGGGGAGCACGACTTGAGCTGGACGTCGGGAACGGCGCGGGCCGCCCGCCGGATCGCCACGGCGGCGGCATTGGGCGGAGGCGGGCTGACGCTCCTCGGAGCGTTCACCTACGGCCTGCTCATCGTGGAGGCGATGGTCGCCCGCCGCATCGTGGGCCGGCCGCACGGGATGCACGGCCCGCCGTCGGACGGCGTGTACGGCGACTACCAGGGCAAGCCGATCCGGCTGGTCATGCTGGGCGATTCCACCGCGATCGGCCTGGGCCTGGCGAACCCGGAGGAGACGCCGGGCGTGCTGATCGCGACCGGGCTCGCCGAGGCGGCCGGTCGGCCGGTCGGCCTCGACGTGCTCGGCAGGTCGGGCGCGACCTCCGCCGACCTGCACGAGCAGGTGGACGCGGCGCTGAAGGCGCGCCCGGACGTGGCGGTGATCTTCATCGGCAGCAACGACGTGACCACCCGGACCCGGCCCGCCGAGGCCGTCCGGCACCTGGCGACGGCCGTACGCAGGCTGCGCGAGGCCGGGGCGCGGGTGGTGGTGGGCACCTGCCCGGACATGGGCACGATCCGCCCGATCGCGCAGCCGCTGCGCTGGATCACCCGGCGGTGGAGCCGGCAGCTCGCCGCCGCGCAGACGGTGGCCGTGGTGGAGGCCGGCGGCCGTACCGTCGCCTTCGCCGACCTGCTCGGACCCCAGTTCGAGACCTTCCCCGGCGAGATGTTCGGCCCCGATCGTTACCATCCATCTGCCAGAGGCTACCGACAGGCCGCTTACGCGGTGCTACCGTCTGTATGCGCCGCGTTGGGGTTGTGGCCCGAGCCCGAGCCCGCGCGCGGCGAAGGCTCACAACCGATACACCTCGCGGCGGCGATCGCCGCGGAGGCATCCGGCACAGAGGTGACAGCGACCCGCGTCGCCGGCCGGGCGGTCGGCCCGCGAGGACGGTGGGCGAAGCTGCTCCGGCGAAGCGGGCCGCTGCCGAACGACGTCTGACACCGGTGACCCTCCGCGGTGACGCCGTCACCCAACTGGAGTGGAATACCGTGACCAGGTCAATCCCCGCCCTCACCGGTCTGTTTCTCGTCGCGCTCGCGGGCGGTGCGGGCTGCTCCGGCAGCGACGCCACCACGGCCGCCAAGGAGCTGCACGGCTGGCGCGCCGCCGAGGTGAACGTCGTCAGCCGCACCGCGACCGGAGCGGGCGTCGCCGCCACCACCTCGCTGCGCCCGGACGGCGGGCTGGAGACCGTCGCCGTCGATCTCGCCAGCGGGCGCAAGCTGTGGGCGTACCCGGCGACGATGGTCGGCCGACTGCCCGGCATGGGGGTGCAGGCGCCCGCCGTGGTGGCGACCGGCGACGGGCAGGGCGTGGTCGCGGCGATCGAGCCGACCTCGAACGACGGCGGCGGGCGCGGCGAGGGCGGGGGCGAGGGTGGGGGCGGCGGTGGGGGCGCCGCGCTGGTCGTCCGCGACGCGCGCACCGGCGCGCGCAAGTGGGTGCGTCCGGTGCACTCGACCTTCGGCCCGCAGCGCTGCGGCCCGAACCTGTGCCTGCCGGAGAACACGGCGCTGTCGCGCGCCCGGGTCGTCGCGCTCGACCCGGTCGGCGGCGAGCCGCGCTGGCGGCTGCCCGGCATCGCCGAGGTGCAGTGGTCCGACCCGAGCCGGGTGGTCGTGCTCCGGCTCGCCGAGCACCCCACTTTGGAGGCCAGGGACGCCAGGAGCGGCAAGGCCCTGTGGAGCACGCCGGTCGAGCAGGCCCTCGGCCCCGGCGTGGACCTGTCGGGCGGCTGGTCGTTCGGCGCCACCCACCGCAACCTCGTCGGCTACATCGCCCCGTACACCAACCCCAAGACCAAGACCACCTCCGCCTTCGGCATGTTCTCGGTACGGCTCGCCGACGGGCACATCAACTGGATCCGGCCCTCGGTCGTGCGCGTCTACCCCAGTGGCAGCCCCGGCTTCGCCCCGGTCGTGCGCCCGGTGGACGGCCAGGGCGAGTACGGCGGATTCGCGCTCCTCGACGCCGACTCCGGGCGGGTGCGCGGGCAGATCGGCACCGGCCAGATCCCGGGCACCGGCTGGTGGCTGGCCTTCCCCGAGCAGCCGAGCACGCTGGGCTTCCTCAAGCACAACGCGGGCGGCGCCGCGTTCGACCTGGGCACCGGGCAGGCGACGCCGCTGGAGGGCAGGCGCGGCTGGTCGTTCTGCGTCACCGACCCCAAGCCGCTGCGCCTGGCGAACATCAAGCCGTCGGGCTTCTACCCGGTGGCCTCCCTGTGCGAGTACGACCTCGCCACGGGCAAGCGCGTCTCCACCGGCTCGGCGACGCCGCCGCTGTGGTTCACCGGCAGCCAGGACGGCTGGCGCCTGTGGCGCGACGAGAAGGGCGCGCTGCACGGGGTGAGGGACGGCTCGGCGACCACACCCGGCATGTATGGCATCGCCTGACATGTCTTGATCCCATATATGGGAGTTCCTCGATATGTGACCAAACAGTACAAAGTTCTGTTTTTCCTACCCCAGGTCCTGGCGTCCGTCACGCCACCATGTAGCCTCCGCAGAAGGAGCTGTCACGAACCCAGGAGAGCCACATGCCTGAGGCTGTCATCGTCGCCACCGCGCGCTCACCGATCGGCCGCGCCTTCAAGGGGTCGTTGAAGGAGATCCGTCCCGACGATCTGACCGCGCAAATGGTCCGCGCCGCCTTGGACAAGGTGCCGCAACTGGACCCCAATGACATCGACGACCTGATGCTGGGCTGCGGCCTGCCCGGCGGGGAGCAGGGCTACAACATGGGCCGGGTGGTGGCCGTGCTGCTCGGCCTGGACAAGGTGCCCGGCACGACCGTCACCCGCTACTGCTCGTCGTCGCTGCAGACCACCCGCATGGCCCTGCACGCCATCAAGGCGGGCGAGGGCGACGTCTTCATCTCGGCGGGCGTGGAGACCGTCTCCCGCTTCACCAAGGGCAGCTCCGACTCGCTGCCGGACACGATGAACCCGGCGTTCGACGAGGCCGTCGCCCGGACGGCGAAGGCGGCCGAGGGCGGCACGCAGTGGCACGACCCGCGTGAGGACGGGTTGCTGCCCGACATCTACATCGCGATGGGCCAGACGGCCGAGAACGTCGCCCAGCTGCGCGGCGTGTCCCGCAAGGAGCAGGACGAGTTCGGCGTGCGGTCGCAGAACCTCGCTGAGAAGGCGATCGCCAACGGCTTCTGGGAGAGCGACATCACCCCGGTGACGCTCCCCGACGGGACCGTCGTGAGCAAGGACGACGGGCCGCGCCCCGGCACCACCTACGACGCGGTGGCCGCGCTCAAGCCGGTGTTCCGGCCGGACGGCACGGTCACGGCGGGCAACTGCTGCCCGCTGAACGACGGCGCGGCGGCGGTCGTGATCATGAGTGACGTGAAGGCGGCCGAGCTGGGCATCACGCCGCTGGCCCGGATCGTCGCCACCGGCGTCACCGGCCTGTCGCCGGAGATCATGGGCCTGGGCCCGGTCGAGGCGAGCCGGCAGGCGCTGGCCCGCGCCGGCATGTCCATCAAGGACGTCGACCTCGTCGAGATCAACGAGGCGTTCGCGGCCCAGGTGATCCCGTCGTACCAGGAGCTCGGCATCGACATCGACCGGCTCAACGTGAACGGCGGCGCGATCGCGGTCGGGCACCCGTTCGGCATGACCGGGGCGCGCATCACCTCGACGCTCGTCAACAGCCTGCGCTTCCACGACAAGACGATCGGCCTTGAGACGATGTGCGTCGGCGGCGGCCAGGGCATGGCGATGATCGTGGAGCGGCTGAGCTGAAAGGTTCAGGCGGGCCCGGCCGCGGATAACGGCGGAAAGAGGCGTCTGCGGAGGCGCGGGCGGGCCCGTTCGGCACGTGAAGCGGCCCACGTCGTCAGGTGGACGTGGGCCGCGCTGTCTGGCGCTGGTCTGGCGCTGGTCTGGAGCTCGGTCTAAAGCTTGGTCGTGCGGACTTACAGGAAACGGCCGATGCGGTTGCGCTCGTGCTCGTGCACGATCGCGCGGGCGTAGCCGTGGGTCAGCCCGTGCTCGTCTGCGAGCCAGTGGGCCCGCTCCTCACAACGTAGGAAAGCCGGGCCGTTGTCGAGAGCTTGGAACCACTCTGGGAGGGCGCGCCCCGTGACCGTCGGAACGCGGGCGATGAGCTTGTTGTGCGTCTCCGGTGAGTGGTTCAACGACATGGGCACCTCCACGGATGAAGCCTCTTTGGGATGACACTGCATCAGGAGTTGCGTGTTGACAAGCCCTCGATAGACACCGTTTCGTTACGAACCGTAGATCTTTCTCGGCGATATGTCCGTTTTCTTGGTGTCAGAGATTACTTGGTGCACATACAAGAGGGGCGTCCCCGGCATCGGGGACGCCCCTCGCTTTCCCGTAGATCAGTCGCTACTTGTGAAGTAGCTGATGAAGCGCAGGATCTCCAGGTATATCCACACGAGCGTGACGGTCAGGCCGAAGGCCATCAGCCAGGAGTACCGCTCGGGAACGCCCGCGCGGACGCCCTGCTCGATGTCGTGGAAGTCGAGCAGCAGGAAGAAGCAGCCGACCAGGATCGCGACGACGCTGAACACGATCGACAGCGCGCCGCCGGAGCGGATGCCGATGCCGTCCTGGATGAAGAAGCTCGCGAGCCAGTTGACGATCATCAGGCCCATGAGGGCGATGACGGCGCCGACGAGGAACCGGGTGAACCTCGGCGTGACCCGGATGATCCGGAGCGAGTGCACGGCCAGCATCGCGCCGAAGGCGAGGGCGGTGCCGACCACCGCCTGGAAGACGATCCCGTTGTAGACCTCGTTGTACACGTGGCTGATGATCCCGACGGCGACGCCGTACGCGACCGAGTAGCCGAGGATGAGCGCCGGGTTGGTGCTCTGCCGGAACGAGATGATCAGCGCGAGCACCAGTCCGGCGATGACGCCGACCAGGGCGAAGGCGATCGGAAAATCGAGCGCCCAGGCCGCGGCCGCGGAGACGACCAGGGTACCGAGGGTGATGAAGCCGCGGACCACCACGTCGTCGATCGTCATCGGCCGGACGGCCGGCGGCGCGTACGACGGCGCGCTGTACATGTGCTGGAGCTGATCCGGAGATGGTGGCGGGGCGTTCCAGGCACCCTGGTTGGCCCGCTGCCTGCTGAATACGGGGTTCCTGCTCTGCATCGCTGCCTCCACGCTGCGACCTACGTTGCCGAGTCTATTTGATCGACATCACACGGCCGTATCGCGCCGATCAATGTTCACTTGTGACCCGCCGGCACGTCACGTGCCCACATCCGGGGACCGTCACCACGTACGACCGGGTCTTGAGGTACGTGGTGAATGAAGAGACGATCGAACCCGCCCTCGAGTTCCGGCTTGGCCGACTGTTTTTCCTACCTGCCGTGCCCTACGCAGCCCAACGCGACCCAACGCTGCCCAATACTGCCTAAAACTGCCCAAAGCGGCTCCCCGCAGCCCACGCGGAGCGCCTCCCCGGGCGGCGGCGGTCGCGGCGGCCCGGACCATTGCGCGCGGGCCGCCGGCCGGGGCTTTGCCCGGCCCGTGTCACGGCAATAAGCGAGGACCTGCGGCGAAAGACGGCGGAGATGTTCACGCACCCGTTCCGGGGAAAGCGCATTCCCTCTCGATGGACACCGATAAAGCGTCTTCACGTCTCATTCCGGTCACCTCTAGGAAACATTGGAGTTGATGGCGGTGGAATACGCGCCGTCGCCCTTTTGTTGGTATGTTTCCGCAGGTGACCGCCCGGTTACCGTTCGTGGCGCCACGTGCCCCCGGTCGGATTCGAACCGACACTATAACCCTTTTAAGGGGTTTGCCTCTGCCGTTGGGCTACGGGGGCGGCGCAATCATCCGTTACTGACCACACAGCGGCAACCGGTTAATCTTACGATGCTTCTGTTGGTCCGTAACAGTATGCGCGGAACACCTCTCGGCGATCCACACAAATAAAGAGGGGATGACGGTCGAGAAGCCGGCTCACGAAGTCGTGAAACGACGCCGTCGCTTGCCCACGGCAGAGTTCGCGGCCACGACATGTTCCACCTCCCCTGGCGCCAGGACGGGTGGTCGCACGGGCTTCACAGCCCGGCTTCCGCCGTGGCCCATTACTCCGTCAGAAGAGGCACGCGTGAGCCGCCCCGTAGGTTGACAGCAACCTCCAAGGTCACAAGAAGGTATCGGTTCCGGTCAAGGCGACGGGCACCCCGCGATTCCCGGAGCGGCCCGCCGAAGAGGGCGCGGGCGGAGTCAGCGCTTGGCCCCGGCCGCCGCGGCGGCCTTGAACTCCTCGCGCGGCTTGTGCAACTGGCCGAGCGAGAGGGTCTCGCGCTTGAAGAACAGCGCCAGGGTCCAGTCCACGACCACGCGCACCTTCCGGTTGAGGGTGGGCACCCGGGACAGGTGGTAGGTGCGGTGCATGAACCAGGCCGGGAAGCCGCGCAGCTTGATCCCGTACACGTGCGCCACGCCGTCGTGCAGGCCGAGCGAGGCCACCGAGCCGACGTACCTGTGCCGGTACGCGACGAGCGGCCGGCCCTGCAGGTGGCGGGCCACGTTGTCGCCGAGCACCTTCGCCTGACGCACCGCGTGCTGGGCGTTGGGGGCGCAGAACTCGCCCGGGCGGGTCAGGTCGGGCACGGCGGCCACGTCGCCGGCGGTGAAGGCGTCCGGCACGCCCTCGACCGTCAGCTCCGGCGTGGCCTTGATCCGGCCGCGCTCGTCCAGCGGCAGGTCGCCGGCGTTCACCACGGGGCTGGGCTTGACGCCGGCCGTCCAGACCAGGGTCCCGGCCGGGAACTCGTCGCCGTCGGAGGTCCTGATCACGTTGTGCTCGGCGGACTCCAGCCGGGTGTTCATCTTGATCTCGATGCCCCGGCCGCTCAGCTCCCGGGCCGTCCAGCGGCCCATCGCCTCGCCGACCTCGGGCAGGATGCGGTCGGCCGCCTCGACCAGGACGAACCGCAGGTCCTTGGGCGAGATGCCCGGGTAGTAGGCGATCGCGTCCCTGGTCATGTCCTCGACCTCGGCGAGCGCCTCGACGCCCGCGAAGCCGCCGCCGACGAACACGAAGGTGAGCGCCTTGCGCCGGACCTGCGGGTCCTCGGTGGAGACGGCGATGTCGAGCTGGGCCAGCACGTGGTTGCGCAGCACGATCGCCTCGCCGATCGTCTTGAATCCGATGCCGACCTCCGCCAGGCCGGGGATCGGCAGGGTGCGGGAGATCGACCCGGCCGCCATGACGATGACGTCGTAGTCGATCTCCTTGACCGGCCCGGCGTTGGGCTGGAAGGTCACGGTCCTGGCCGCGTGGTGGACCTTGGTGACCCTGCCGTTGAGGATACGGACCTTCGGAAGCACCCGGCGCAGCGGCACCACCACGTGCCGGGGCGACAGGTTCCCGGCCGCCGCCTCGGGGAGGAAGGGCTGATAGGTCATGTAGGACTGGGGGTCGATGAGCGTGATCCGCACGCTGCCGTCGCGTAGCTCGCGCCGGAGCCTGCGCTGCAGGCGCAGGGCCGTGTACAGACCCACATAGCCGCCGCCGACGATGAGGATGTGCTTGGACTCGCGGTTCATTGTGCGCCCCTCGGATTGCTTGTGAAAGCATTCACAAGCAAGGATAGGTCATCGACCCCAAAGATCACCAATCGATAAACTCGGGTGTGGCGTGCGTCTCACATCACCGATCGAAAGTCGCTCTGTGAGCCGTTCGGGAATACGTGTGCGCGCCCGTCACGCATCGCCGACGCCCCGGAAAAGCGTCTTTCCGAGCCATTCTGAACTGCGGAAACCCGTTCACCGCAATCATCTCGGACTCCGCCGCGACAGCGTCAACCACGCCGAGGGAAAGATTATTCCGCCAGTTCGACGGCCCGCCGGAAAATCGTGTCGAGCATCTCCGCGGTGACCCGTCCGGTGAACGTGTTCTGCTGGCTCGGGTGATAACACCCGAGCAGCGTGATCCCGTGCCCGGCCCCCGCGTCCGCGGCGCGCCCCAGCGCCGCCTCGGCCCCGTGCCCGAACCGCGGCCTCGTGCGCGGCAACGCGTACCCCGCCTGCCGCAACGCCGGCCACACCGCCTGCCAGGCGAAGCCGCCGAGGGCCACCACGACCCGCAGCGACTCCGCGACCAGCCGCACCTCGCGCGCCAGCCACGGCAGGCAGGCGTCCCGCTCCCGCGGCGTCGGCTTGTTCCCGGGCGGCGCGCAGCGCACCGCCGCCGCCACGCGCGCCCCGAGCAGCCGCTGCCCGTCCCCGGCGTGCACGCTGGTCTCCTCGGCCGCGAGACCCGTGCGGTACAGCGAGGCGAACAGCCAGTCCCCGCTGCGGTCCCCCGTGAAGATCCGTCCGGTACGGTTGCCTCCGTGCGCGGCCGGGGCGAGCCCCACCACGAGGATGCGCGGCCTGTCGTCCCCCCAGCCGGGAACCGGCCGCCCCCAGTAGGTCTCCCCCGCGAACGACCGCCGCTTCACGTCGGCGACCTGTTCCCGCCACTCCACCAGCCGGGGGCAGGCCCGGCACACCGACTGCCGCGCCACGAGCTCGCCCAGATCGTCGCTGGTCTCGGCCAGCTTGCGCACCTCGTCCGCGTCGCACGCGACGGGCGTCCGCGCCGTCGCGGGATCGCCGGGCCACCCGCTCCCCGGGGCTACATGACTCACAACCCCGATCGTGCCAGCCGCCGGAGGCATCCCCAAACCGGGCGGCGGCGGGACCCTTGCACCGGGCCTAGATTGGGCCTAGGCCGGCCCGGCGACGCTGTAGGCGATGCCGTCGAGGATGTCGTGTTCGCTCGTGACGACCTCGGCGAAGCCGTACCTGCGCACGATCCGATCGAGGATGAGCGCGCCGGCGCCGATGACGTCCACCCGGCCCGGATGCATGACGGGGATCGCGGCGCGCTCGTCGTGGGTCATGGCGAGCAGCCGCGCCGAGATCTCGTGGACGCGCTCGGCGGGGACCCGGGCGTGGTGGATGCGCGAGGCGTCGTACGCGGGCAGGCCGAGCGAGATCCCGGCGACCGTGGTCACCGACCCGGCAAGGCCGATCAGCGTCCGCGCGCCGCGCACCGGCACCGCCCGCTCCACCCGGTCCAGCGCCGCCTCGATGTCGGCCGCGACCGCGTCCACGGCCTCGGCCGACGGAGGATCCCCGGCGTCCTTGAGGTGCCGCTCGGTCAGCCGCACGCAGCCGATGTCCACCGACAGCGCGCCCTCGACGCCCGCGCCGGAGCCGACGATGAACTCGGTCGAGCCGCCCCCGATGTCCACCACCAGGTACGGCGCCGCCGTCCCGGCCGGCAGGTCCGCGGTCGCCCCGGCGAAGGACAGCCGGGCCTCCTCCTCGCCGGTCACCACCTCGGGATCGACGCCGAACACGTCCCGGACCCCGGCCGTGAACTCGTCCCGGTTGGCCGCGTCGCGGGTGGCGCTGGTCGCCACGACGCGCACCGGGACGCGTTCCCCTGCCGCGTGGTCCTCGATGAGCTTGGCGTAGCCGCGCATCGCGGCGAAGGTCCGCGCCAGCGCCTGCGGGGCGAGGCGTCCGGTGCGGTCGACGCCCTCGCCGAGCCGTACGATCTCCATGCGCCGCTCGATGTCCACGAGCCCGTCGCCGGAGACGTCGGCGATGAGCAGCCGCACCGAGTTGGTGCCGCAGTCGACGGCCGCGACCCGCTTCATTGAGGTTCCTTTCCGCAGGACGGTTCGACGCAGGGCCCGTCGGCCCACCACTCGGGCAGCCGGTCGAGCGCCTGCCTGCCGAGCGGATTGACCCCCGGCACGGCCAGCTCGTGCGCGACGAGGGCGTGCAGGCACTTGACCCGGTCCGGCATGCCCCCGGCGCTCTGCATGCCCCGGGGCAGCGGCTCAAGACCCTCCTGCGAGCCCGCCTTGTCGCGCCGGGCGATGTAGTCCTCGTGCGCGGCCCGGTAGGCGGCGGCCAGCTCCGGATCGGCGGCGAGCCGTTCCCGCATGTCCTTCATGAGCCCGGAGCTCTCCAGCGTGCCGATCGCCGAGGCCGCCTTCGGACAGGTCAGATAGAACAGCGTCGGGAACGGCGTGCCGTCGGGCAGCCGCGGCGCGGTCTCCACCACGTCCGGCAGCCCGCAGGGGCACCGGTGGGCCACCGAGCGCAGCCCCCGCGGCTTCCGTCCGAGCTGCCGCTCGACCGCCGTGACGTCATCCGGATCGATCATCGTGCCCCTGTTCCCCGCGTCGCCCGCGGCCCGCGCTCATCGCCCTCACTCCGACCGGCCGCTCTGGTCGGCGCGCCTGCCGGTGCCCTTGTCCGCCGCCTCGACGGACTCCCACAGGGCCTGGTACCAGGGATCCTTGGCCGCGGGCGTGGCGGCCGCGGCGGCGGGCCGGTCGGCGTCGCGGGTGGTGTCGCGGACGACGTAGCACTTCTCGCCGACGCCGCAGTAGTGCAGCCGGGCGCGGGCCTGCCGCCGGACGTAGGCGGGATCGGTGAGCATGCGGTTGCGCTCCTCCAGCCTCCGCAGGTCCTCCAGCGCCTTGGCCTGCTGCTCCTCGAGCTCGGCGATCTGCCGGCGCTGGGCGATGTACTCGCGCACCGGATAGGCCAGGCTCATGACGATGGCGCAGACGACGACCGCGAGGATCGCCGCCCGCCCCGTCAACTGCGGACGCCGCATGGCGTCAGGCGCTGAACCGCGGGAAGGCCCCGCGTCCGGCGTAGCGGGCCGCGTCGTCCAGCAGCTCCTCGATGCGCAGCAACTGGTTGTACTTGGCCACCCGGTCGGAGCGGGCCGGGGCGCCGGTCTTGATCTGGCCGCAGTTGGTGGCGACGGCCAGGTCGGCGATCGTGGTGTCCTCGGTCTCGCCCGAGCGGTGGCTCATCATGCACCGGTAGCCGGAGCGGTGGGCGAGCTCGACCGCGTCGAGGGTCTCCGACAGCGTGCCGATCTGGTTGACCTTGACCAGCAGCGCGTTGGCCGCGCCCTCGGCGATGCCGCGGGCGAGCCGCTCGGGGTTGGTGACGAACAGGTCGTCGCCGACGAGCTGGACCCGGCCGCCGAGCGCGGCGGTCATCGCCTTCCAGCCGTCCCAGTCCTCCTCGTCCAGCGGGTCCTCGATGGAGACCAGCGGGTACGCGCCGACGAGCTCCTCGTAGAAGGCGATCAGCTCCTCGGAGCTCTTGCCCTTGCCGTCGATGGTGTACACGCCCTTGTCGTGGAACTCCGAGGCGGCCACGTCGAGCGCGAGGGCGATGTCGGTCCCGGGGGCGTACCCGGCCTTCTCGATGGCGACGAGGATCAGGTCGAGCGCGTCGCGGTTGGACGGCAGGTTCGGGGCGAAGCCGCCCTCGTCGCCGAGGCCGGTGGCGTACCCCTTCTCCTTGAGCACGGACTTGAGCGCGTGGTAGGTCTCGGCGCCCATGCGCAGCGCCTCGGAGAACGTCTCCGCCCCGATCGGCGCGATCATGAACTCCTGGATGTCCACGTTGGTGTCGGCGTGCGCGCCGCCGTTGAGGATGTTCATCATCGGCACCGGCAGCACGTGCGCATTCGGGCCGCCCACGTAGCGGAACAGCGGCAGCTCGGCGCTCTCGGCGGCGGCCTTCGCGACGGCGAGCGACACGCCGAGGATGGCGTTCGCGCCCAGGCGGGACTTGTTCGGCGTGCCGTCCAGGTCGATCATGACCTGGTCGATCAGCCGCTGCTCCTCGGCCTCAATACCGTGGATCTCCTCGGCGATCTCGTCGGTGACGCCGAGCACGGCCTTCTCCACGCTCTTGCCGCCGTATTCGGACTCCCCGTCACGCAGCTCGACGGCCTCGAATCGGCCGGTGGAGGCGCCGCTCGGAACCGCGGCACGGCCGGTGCTGTAATCGTCGAGAACGATCTCGACCTCCACGGTCGGGTTGCCCCGGGAGTCGAGGATCTGACGCGCGTTGACGGCCTCGATGGAAGCCACGAAGCACTCCTAGAGTCGGTTCCTCAGTTATCGTCCAGAGCCTATCCGCCGGGGGTCCCGCCGGGGGTCAAGAGGAGGCCGGGCCGAGGCTCCAGACCCGGACGGTGCGGTCGCGTCCGCCGCTCACCAGCAGGGTCCGGCCGTCGATCTCGGTGATCGCCAGGGAGTAGACGCGGTCGCCGTGGCCCCGCAAAGGGGAGCCGATCGGCTCGCCGGTGTCGAGGTTCCACACGCGGATCGTGCCGTCGAAGCCGCCGGAGGCGACGATGGCCTGGCCGCGCAGGCGGCCGACGGCGATCGCGCCGACGTCGGCGGTGTGGCCGCGCAGCGGCTCGCCGATCTGCTCGCCGTTGCGCAGGTCCCAGCGGCGGACCAGGTCGTCCGCGCCGCCCGACACGCCGATGGGGGTGCCCTGGGATTCGGTGGCGGCCACGGCGAACACGTCGCCGGTGTGGCCGCGGAACTCGCTGAGGGAGCGTCCGGTGGCCGGGTCCCAGACGCGTACGACGTCGTCGGCGGCGGCCGAGAGGGCGACCGGTTTGCCGTCCACCGTGCCCGCCGCCAGGCCGAAGACGGCGGCGGAGTGCGCGTTCTCCGGGCGTTTGCCGACGTCCTTGCCGGTGCGCGGGTCCCAGAAGCGCAGCTGGCCGCGCACGTCGCCGGAGACCACGGCCGGGCGGCCGTTCAGCTCGATCACGGCGAGCGCGTACACGTCGGCGGCGTGGCCGGTGTAGTCCGGCCCGAGGGCCTTGCCCGTCGCCAGGTTCCAGGGCCGGATCCGGCCGCCCGGGTAGCGCAGGAACGCCGCGGGGGCGCCGTCCACCTCGGTGACGTCGATGTCGGCGGCGGCGTCGGTGAGCGGGGTCCCCGCCGGGCGGCCGGTGAGCAGGTCCCACATGCGGGCACGGCCGCCGGTGCTGCCGCCGAGCACGACCGCGCGGCCGCCCAGCTCGCTCACCGCCACCGTGTTGACCTCGGCCCCGATGCCGGTGCGCGCGGGGCCGACCGGGGTGCCGAACGGCGCCGAGCGGAGCGTGGCGACGGGCGGGGACGCGGGGGTGGCCCCGATAGCGGTCTCGGGATCAGTTGTCGCCAGGATGCGCGCCGTCGCCGACGGGGTGGGCGCGGGTGGCGCCGCCTCCACGGTGGTCCGGCCGTCGCTGCGGACCAGCCAGACGGCGGTCCCGAGCGCGGCGACGAGCACGATCGACATGCCGGTCAGGCCGAGCCTGGAGCGCCACAGGCTGCGCCGCGCGGACGCGGACGACTGCGGCGCGGTCGGCGACTTCGGCCAGTAGGCGATCTGGCTCGCCGAGCCGCCCGGCAGGTCCGCGCCCGGGAAGGCCACCGACGCCTCCGGCGGCGTCGGCGGATCCGGAGGATCCGGGGGCTCCGGGGGTGACGCGCCGTCCCGGGACTCGCCGTGCCCGAGAAGCATGTCGAGGACCTCGGCCGAGGTGGGCCGGCGCTCGGGCGACTTGTCCAGGCACCGCTCAAGCAGCGACCGCAGCGGCTCGGGGACCCCGTCCAGGCACGGCTCCGCGTTGACGATGCGGTACATCACCGCGGGGAAGGTGTCCTCCCCGAACGGCGCCTTGCCGGTGGCCGCGAACGCCATCGTCAGGGCCCAGCTGAAGATGTCCGAGGCGGTGCCGACCGGCCGCCCGCTGATCTGCTCGGGCGACATGTACGCCGGAGTGCCGATCAGCTCGCCCTGGGTGGTCGTGGGGTCAACGAGCGCCCGCGCGATGCCGAAGTCGATCACGCGGGGGCCGTCGGGGCCGATCAGGACGTTGCTGGGCTTGAAGTCGCGGTGGGCGATGCCCGCCTTGTGGATGGCGGTGAGGGCGGTGGCCGTGCCGACCGCCACGCGGTCGAGGGTGCCGTGCATGCGCGGCCCCTGGGAACGCACCAGTTCCTCAAGCGACACGCCCTCGACGTACTCGCTGACCACGTACGGCCGGCCGTGCTCGTCCACCGCCACGTCGAGCACGCGGGCGGTGCAGAACGGGGCGACCCTGGTGGCGGCGTCCGCCTCTCGCAGAAATCGCTCGCGGGCCTGCGTGTCGCCGGAGAAATGGGCGTGCAGCACCTTGATCGCTACACGGGTGCCCTCGACGTCCTCGGCGAGGTAGACGATGCCCTGCCCGCCCTCGCCGACCCTCGCCAGCAACCGGTAGCCGCCCAACCGCTTCGGCTCCCCCGGACGCAGTGGGCGAGGACCCGGCATCGCCTCCCTCCTCCCCGTATCGCGCTTCGGCCCGTCCCGGCGAATATGACGATAGGTGCAGGGTCCGTCACGCGGGAGGGGATTCCCAATCTCGCACTCGATCACGGTACGCGCGGGCGGCGGCGCGCAGCTCGGCCTCCGGGTCGGCGCCCTCGGCGTGGGCCTGCCGTACCAGCTCGAAGAGCCGGGCGCCGAGCCCCGAGCCGACGTCCTCGGCGAGCTCCGGCGGGGCCCCCGCGCGGGCGGCGCGGCCCAGCAGCTGTGCCGCGAGCGACAGCGCCGGCTGGCCCATCGGCACGCCCGCGAGGGCCGACTCGTCCCCGCCCTTCGCGGCCCGCTCGGCGGCCTTGATCGCGTCCCAGTTGTCGCTCACCTCGTCGGCGCCGGAGACGGCGACCGAGCCGAACACGTGCGGGTGGCGGCGGACCAGCTTGGTCACGATCGCCTCGGCGACGTCGTCGATGTCGAAGCCGCCCGCGTCGGCGGCGCGTTCCTGGGCGACGCGGGCGTGGAAGGCGACCTGGAGCAGCAGGTCGCCGAGCTCCTCGCGGAGCGCCGGGTGGTCGCCCTCCTCGATCGTCTCGGTGACCTCGTAGGCCTCCTCGAGCAGGTACGGCACGAGCGACTCGTGGGTCTGCTTGCGGTCCCACGGGCAGTTGACGCGCAGTGTGTCCATCACCCGCACCAAATCGAGCAGCCGGGCGCCGGGCAGGTCGTACGAGCCGGGCACGACCTCGATGACGGGCGGGTCCTCCAGCGCGATCGCCGCGTGCCCGACCGCGCGCAGGAAGTCCTCGTCGCCGTCCTGCGCCGCGAGCCAGACCACGGTGTGATCGCACGCCCGCCGGGCGATCGCGCCCGGGTCGGGCGTCGCCGTCTCGACGGCGATCCCGGCCTCGGCGAGGGGCGGCAGCAGCGGGTGCTCCGGGGAGCCGGTGAGCACCGGCCCCGAGCGCAGCGCCTCCCACGCCCGGTGCGTGAGCAGGCCGGGCGCCACCCGCGGCGAGGACGTGACGACGATCAGCACAGGTCAGCCCACATCAGTCCAGGTCAGTCCACTTCAATCGGGATCAGTCGGGATCCGCCGGGGTCTATCGGGGTCGGCGGGGCCGACCCAGGTCAGCCCTTGTCGGCGGCGCCGAAGCGTTCCGGCATGGTGAACGTGCCGTCCAGGCCGGCCCGGGCGCCGTAGCGGGGGCTCCAGGTGACCGGGGCGGCGGCCGACAGTTCCTTGTCGAACTTGGCGAGGGCCTCCTCGTCGCTGGTCTGGCCCGTGATGCCCAGCCTCGGCGCGATCTTGGTCTGGATCACCCGGGCGCGCACCCAGTCACGCGCCAGATCCTGCGGGATCGCGGCCGAGGCGGCGAGCTTGTCGAAGGTGGTGTTGTACGCCTCCTCGTACCGCCGGATCTGGGCGTCGATCTCGCTGTCGGTCACCGCGATCCCGTCACGGGCCGCGACCTTCTCGGCCTGCAGGATGAACACCATGTGGTGCAGCACCGTCTGGGGGAGCTTCGCCGGGAGGGCCTGAGCCTGCGACAGGTCGATGCCGGCCGCCTTCGCCTCCCGCCGCACGGCCTCGACGTGGCCGTTCAGCTCGCCGGAGGAGATGCGCTCGCCGCCCACGACGGCGGCGGCGCCCACCTGCGAGGGTGAGCAGGCCGTCAGCGCCACGGCGGCGGCTGCCACGGCCAGCAGGACACGCACACGATTCGACTTCACGTCAATACCTTCCGAGATGCCCGGGACGCAGGCACGTTACCACCGGGGACCGACTCATCGGGATCCGAACTCAACGGGGGCGGTTCGGGCCCGCGCCCGCACCTACGGTCGCGGTCGTGGGCGGCGTGGACGGCGTGGACGGAATGAACGGAACAAACATCGCCTCCACCAGGTCGCCGCACCATTTCAGCAGCGCCAGGTCGCGCAGCGGCTGGCCGCCGAGCGGCTTGGTGCGCGGCACCGGCACCAGCAGCGTCCGGGTCGCCTGCTTCCACAGCGCCTTGGGGTACAGGCGCTGCAGCCGCACCTGCTGGGACTCCTTCAGCTCCACCGGCGCGAACCGGATGTGCTGGCCCTGCAGCGTCACGTCGGTGAGCCCGGCCCTGCGGGCCCGCACCCGGAATCGCGCCACCTCCAGCAGGTTGTCGACCTCCTGCGGCGGCGGGCCGTACCGGTCGCGCAGCTCGTCCCGGACGGCGGCGATGTCCTCGTCGGAGGCGATCCCGGCGATGCGCTTGTACGCCTCAAGCCGCAGCCGCTCGGAGGTGACGTAGTCGTGCGGCACGTGCGCGTTCACCGGGAGCTCCACCTTCACCTCGGGGCGCTCGGCCTCGGCCTCGCCGCCGGCGAGCTTGGCCTTCTGCTCCTGCACGGCCTCCGACATCATCCGCACGTACAGGTCGAAGCCGACGCCCGCGATGTGCCCGGACTGCTCGGCCCCGAGGATGTTGCCCGCGCCCCGGATCTCCAGGTCCTTCATCGCCACGTACATGCCCGCGCCCATCTCGGTGTGCTGGGCGATCGTGGCGAGCCGCTCGTGCGCGGTCTCGGTGAGCGGCGCCTCCGGCGGATACAGGAAGTACGCGTAGCCGCGCTCGCGGCCCCGGCCCACCCGGCCGCGCAACTGGTGCAACTGGGACAGGCCGTAGTTGTCGGCCCGGTCCACGATGAGCGTGTTGGCGTTGGGCACGTCCAGGCCGGACTCGACGATCGTGGTGGAGACGAGCACGTCGTACTCGCGCTCCCAGAAACCCACCATGATCTTCTCAAGCTGGCCCTCGTTCATCTGCCCGTGCGCGACCGCGACCCGCGCCTCGGGGACCAGCTCGCGCAGCCGCGCCGCCACCTTGTCGATCGAGCGGACCCGGTTGTGCACGAAGAACACCTGGCCGTCGCGCATCAGCTCGCGCCGGATCGCGGCGGCGATCTGCTTGTCGTCGTACGGCCCGACGAAGGTGAGGATCGGGTGCCGCTCCTCCGGCGGGGTGAGGATCGTGGACATCTCCCGGATGCCGGTGAGGCCCATCTCCAGCGTGCGCGGGATCGGCGTCGCCGACATCGCCAGCACGTCCACCTGGGTGCGCAGGCGCTTCATCGACTCCTTGTGCTCGACGCCGAACCGCTGCTCCTCGTCGATGATGATCAGGCCGAGGGACTTGAACCGGACCTCCGGGGAGAGCAGCCGGTGCGTGCCGATCACCACGTCCACCGAGCCGTCGGCGAGGCCGGCGAGCGTCGCGGCCACCTCGGCGTCGCTCTGGAACCGCGACACCGGCCGCACCGTCACCGGGAAGGACGAGAAGCGCTCGGTGAAGGTGGACATGTGCTGCTGGACCAGCAGCGTGGTCGGCACCAGGACCGCCACCTGCCGGCCGTCCTGCACCGCCTTGAACGCCGCCCGCACCGCGATCTCGGTCTTGCCGTAGCCGACGTCGCCGCAGATCAGCCGGTCCATCGGGATCGGGCGCTCCATGTCGCGCTTGACCTCTTCGATGGCCTCGAGCTGGTCGGCGGTCTCGGCGTACGGGAAGGCGTCCTCCATCTCGCGCTGCCAGGGCGTGTCGGGGGCGAAGGCGTGGCCGGGCGAGGCCATGCGGGCGCTGTACAGGCGGATCAGCTCGCCGGCGATCTCCTTGACGGCCTTCTTCGCGCGGCTCTTCGCCTTGGCCCAGTCGGCGCCGCCCATGCGGTTGAGCGTGGGGGACTCGCCGCCGACGTACCGGGTGACCTCGTCGAGCTGGTCGGTGGGCACGTACAGCCGGTCGCCCTTGGCGTACTCGATCACCAGGTACTCGCGGGTCGCGCCCTGCACGACGCGCTGCACCATCTCCACGTAGCGGCCCACGCCGTGCTGCTCGTGCACCACGTAGTCGCCGACCTTGAGCTGCAGCGGATCGACCATGTTGCGGCGGCGGCTCGGCAGCTTGCGCATGTCCTTGGTGGACGCCTTCTGGCCCACCAGGTCCATGTGCGTGAGCAGGGCGAGCGTCGGCGTCACGAAGCCGTGGTCGAGGCGGCCGGTGGTGACGTGCACGACGCCGCCCGCGGGGGCGGACGGGATGTCGGGCTCCAGCCGGGCGGCGACGTCCACGCCCTTGAGCAGCTCGACCATGCGCTCGGCGGTGCCGTGGCCCTCGCTCAGCAGCACCACGGCGCGGCCCTCGCCGAGCCAGCCCTTGATGTCGCCGAGCGCCCGCTGGGTGTCCCCCCGGTACGCCTCCGACTCCTGGACCACCGGCTGCACCGCGCCGATGGCCCCGGAGCCCGTGGTCTCGAACGGGGCGATCGTCCACCAGCACTGGCCCAGCTCACGGGCCCGGGCGCGCACCTCGTCCAGGTCGCGGAAGGCGGCGGCGCGCAGGTCGATCGGGGCCTCGCCGCCGGCCGCCGCGCTGATCCACGACGCCTCCAGGAACTCCTGGCTGGTGCGCACCAGCTCCTCGGCGCGGCTGCGGATGCGCTCGGGGTCGCACACGAACACCCCGGCCCGCACCGGCAGGTGGTCCAGCAGCAGGTCCATGCCGTCGGCGAGCACCGGCGCGAACGCCTCCATGCCCTCGATCGGCGTGCCGTCGGCGAGCTGGTCGAGGATCTCCTTCAGCGCCGGGTACTCCTCGGCCAGGTCGCGGGCCCGCTCCCGGACCGGCGGGGTGAGCAGCAGTTCCCGGCACGGCGCGGCGAACAGGCCCTCGGCCGCGACCTCTAGCGAGCGCTGGTCGGCGACCTTGAACCAGCGGATCTCCTCCACCGTGTCGCCCCAGAACTCCAGCCGCAGCGGATGCTCCTCGGTGGGCGGGAACACGTCCAGCAGGCCGCCGCGCACCGCGAGCTCGCCGCGCCGCTCCACCATGTCCACCCGGTGGTAGCCGTTGCCCACCAGGGCCGCCACCACCTCGTCGAGGTCCGCCTCGTCGCCCGCGCGCAGCCGTACCGGCTCCAGGTCGCCGAGGCCGGCGACGATCGGCTGCAGCACCGCCCGCACGGGGGCGACCACGACCCGCAGCGGCCCGGCGGCCGGGTCGCCGGGGACCGGGTGGGCGAGGCGGCGCAGCACGGCCAGGCGCTGGCCGACGGTGTCGCTGCGCGGCGACAGGCGCTCGTGCGGCAGGGTCTCCCAGGCCGGGAAGACGGCTACCGAGCTCTCGTCGAGCAGGCCGGTCAGCGCGGCGGCCAGGTCCTCGGCCTCGCGGCCGGTGGCGGTCACGGCGAGCACGGGCCGGTCCCGGGCCAGCGCGGCGACCCCGAACGGCCGCAGCGCGGGTGGCGCGATCAGGTTGACGTCATCGCCGGGCCGGTCGAGCGCGGCGGCCAGGCCGGGGTCGGTGATGACGAGATCGAGCAAGCCGGAAAGACTCATGATGATTGCCCACAGCCCCACGATGGCAAGACGAGCGGCCCCGGGACGACGAACGCCGGGGGTGACCATTCAAGGCTACTTGCTCATGGGCCTGGGGCGGCGCAAGAGGCGACTCGCCGGACCAGATGGCTTTGCGCACTTGATTCGCTACTATACGTGACATGTCTGAGGTTCGATGGTCACCCGTCGTTCAGAGCGACGTGTTCAGTCAGCGCATTCGCGAGCAGTGGGCCGAGCAGCCCGGCCGTCGGCTCGACGTTCTGATCGCCGGGTGCGGCCGGGGCTCCCGGCTCGATCTTGCGGGCCTCGACGCGCGCGTCGCCGGGGTGGACGAGGATCTCGCGCCGCTGCGCTCGGCCGCCGCGGCCCGCGCCGATCTGGACAGCTGGTCGCTCGGCGACCTGCGCTCCACGCCGCTGCCGCCGCGCTCGCTCGACGTGGTCCACGTGTCCTTCCTGCTGGAGCGGATCCAGCACGCCGAGCTGGTGCTCGACCGCATGGTGGCCGCCCTGCGGCCGGGCGGGCTGCTGCTGATCCAGATGCGCGACCGCTCCTCGGCGTACGGATTCTGGGATCGGACGATCCCGACCTGGCTGCGCCGCCGGCTGTGGCACCGGTTCGTGCCCGCCAGGTCGGGGCCGGGCCCGCTGCCCGCGATCTACGAGCCGGTGACCTCGCGCGAGGGCATCCACTCGTACTGCCTCATGCGGGGCCTGATGATCGCCGAGGACTATCTCGGCTCCTCCGGCCCCGCGCTGCGCGGGCGGCACGCGCGGCTGGTGCGCGCGGTGTGCGGGCTGGCGGAGAAGCTCTCCCGCGGCCGGCTGTCCGCCACCCGCGACGAGATCACCCTCGTCATCCGCAAACCCCAGAACCACTTCGCCCGGCTGCTCTGACCCGCCTCCCCCCGGCGACGTAACGCCCGCGTCATTCTCCCCCTATGCCTGGGGTCAGGCTGGTTACGCTTTCCGCCATTCGCTAGAGTTACTTAATCCCCATCTAGTCGATCGGAATAGATGAATGCCGACCGAACTCGAGTGGACGCCCGATGCCCGCGAGCTGGCCGACCTGGAGCTGCTGCTCTCCGGCGCGTTCCACCCGCTGACCGGGTTCCTCGGCGCCGCCGACGTGGCCGAGGTGACCGCGCGGGGGCGGCTCGCGGACGGCACGCCCTGGCCCGCCCCCGTCACCCTGCGGCTGCCGTTCCCGGTGTCGCCGGGCGACAGGGTCGCCCTGCGCGACCCGGAGGGCGCGGCGACGGCGGTGCTGACGGTCACCGAGCAGGCCGACAGCGGCGAGGTGGCCGGGCCGGTCGAGGGGCTCGGCGAGCCGGAGCACGGGCCGTTCGCCCGGCTGCGGCGCTCCCCCGGCGAGGTGCGCAAGGACCTGCCGGAGGGGGCGGTGCTCGCGGTGACGATGCGCGGGCCGCTCGATTCCACCGCGATCGAGGACGTCGCGGCCACGGCGGAGGAGCTGGAGGCCACGGTGCTGCTGATGCCGCTGGTCTTCGGCGAGGGCGGCCCGGCGGTCGTGCGGGCGGCGCTCAAGGCGCGCGACCGGCTGCCGGGGGCGAACGTGGTCGCGGTGCCGCTCGCGCCCCGCGAGCCCGCCATCGACCTGGAGCTGCGCGAGCACGTGGCCGCCGCGTACGGGGCCACCGAGCACCTGGCGGGGCCGGATCCGGTGGTCATCCCCGGGCCGCCGCACAAACGCGGGCTCGTGGTCTTCTTCACGGGGCTGTCCGGGTCGGGGAAGTCCACGATCGCCCGGGGGGTGCGGGACGCGCTGCTGGAGCGCGGGAGCCGTACCGTCACCTATCTGGACGGGGACGTGGTGCGGCGGCTGCTGTCGAAGGGGCTGACGTTCTCGCGGGAGGACCGGGACCTCAACATCCGGCGCATCGGGTTCGTGGCGGCGGAGGTGGCCCGGCACGGCGGGCTCGCGATCTGCGCGCCGATCGCGCCGTACGCGGCGACCCGGGCCGAGGTGCGGGCGATGGTCGAGGAGGTCGGCGCGGACTTCCTGCTGGTGCACGTGGCCACGCCGCTTGAGGAGTGCGAGCGGCGGGACCGCAAAGGTCTGTACGCCAAGGCTCGTGCCGGACTTATCCCGGAATTCACGGGTATCTCGGACCCTTATGAGGAGCCGGACGACGCCGACCTCGTCATCGACACCACGGGCATGCCCGTGGACGCGGCCGTCGCGTCGGTCATGAACGCGCTCACTGCCGGAGGCTGGATTCGTTGATGGTTGCAGACTGGCCGGCGGCCTGGGGATCGCTGGAGATCGACCCCGCCCTCGTCGCGGGATCGTTCCTGGTCGCCGTGGTGGTCGGGCTGACCGGCATGGGCGGCGGGGCGCTGATGACCCCGATGATGCTGCTGTTGTTCAACGTGCCGCCGCTGGCCGCGGTGTCCAGCGACCTGGTCGCCTCGGCGGTGATGAAACCGGTCGGCGGCCTGGTGCACCTGCGGCGCGGCACGGTGAACCTCCGGCTGGTCGGCTGGCTGTGCGCCGGCTCGGTGCCCGCGGCGTTCTGCGGGGTGCTGCTCGCCCGGGTGCTCGGCGACGGCGAGAACGTGCAGCAGGTGGTGAAGTACGCCCTCGGCGTGGCGCTGCTGCTCGCCGTGGTGGGGCTGGTCGCCAAGTCGTGGCTCGCCGCCCGGCGCGACGCGGCTCACACGGGCTCTCGAACGGGCACGGATGCGAACGGGGGCGTGGAAGGAGGCACGGCCGGGGAAATCAATTTCGCTCCCGAGGTCGTCGTGCGCCAAATTCCTACTCTACTGGTCGGTATGATTGGCGGCCTCGTCGTCGGCGTCTCCTCGGTGGGCTCGGGCTCGCTCATCATCGTGGCGCTGCTCGTCCTCTACCCGGCCCTGCGCGCCAACCAGCTCGTCGGCACCGACCTCGTCCAGGCCGTGCCGCTGGTGATGTCCGCCGCCCTCGGCCACCTGCTGTTCGGCGACTTCCGCCTCGACCTCACCGCGTCCCTGCTGCTCGGCTCCCTGCCCGGCGTCTACCTCGGCGCGCGCGTCTCGGCCCGCGCCCCGGGCGGCGTCATCCGCGCCCTGCTGGCGATCGTCCTGCTCGCCTCCGCGCTGAAGCTGCTGGGCGTCGGCACCACCGCCACCGTCTGGATCCTCGCGGCCGCCCTGCTCGCCGCCGCCCTGTCCTGGTACGTCGCCCGCGTCCGGGCGGCCCGGAGCTACGTGGGCAGCGGCGTCGAGGTGAAGTAGGAACTGCGGGCCAGCTCGACGAAGGCGCGGCGGGCGCCGGGGGTGGTGTCGAAGCGGGTGTCGCCCCGGGGCGCGTGCGGCGAGTCGAAGTAGATCAGGGCCTTGATCTGCGGGAAGTCGTGGATCTGGCGGGCGGCGGAGGCGAACAGGGACGCCTTGCGGTGGGGGTCGCGGCGGCGCTCGAAGACGCCCCACTCGGCCACCATGATCGGCTTGCCGGGGAAGCGGGCCTGCATCCACTTGTAGAAGCCGGGCCAGTCGGGATGGTCGGGCCGGGTCTTGTTGACCAGGCTCGCGAAGTCGCGCACGCGGGCGTCGGCGTAGGGGTCGATGGCCACCCAGTCGACCACGTCGTCGCCGGGGTAGAGCTCGCCGAACCAGGGCTTGGCGGCCCAGTTGGGCGCGCCCATGTAGGTCATGACGGTCACCGCGTTGGTCACGCCGCGCTCTCGCAGCCGGGTCACCACGTGGCGGTACATGGCGGCGTAGTCGCGGGCCGTACGGCCGGAGCCGGGGCGGTCGCGCACGTCGTTCTCGGGCTCGTGGTGGATGGTGAGGAAGAAGCGGTCGCGGAAGACCCGCTTGATGTGGGCGGCGAGGCGGTCGATGCGCCGGTCGAGGCGGCCGGCCGCGATGTCGGCCCAGCTCCAGGTCAGGCTCGGCTTCCAGTTGATCAGCAGCAGCCGGGTGCGGGCCAGCTCGCGCTCCTCCCGGGTCGGGAACAGTTGCTCGCCCCGGTGGTAGACGTGCAGGATCGCGGCCTTGCGGCCCATGCGCCGCTCGGCCCGCTCCAGCGCCGCCGCCGGGCTCCGGCCGGTGAACACCTCCGGCGCGATGCCCCACCAGGCGCCGCAGCTCGGGATGAGCTTCTCGGTCACCATGCAGCCCTTGGGCCGGAGCATGTCGGCGGCCCCCGCGCCGACCCCCGTGGCGGCCCCCGCGCCGGCCCCGGCCGCCGGCGGCGGCACGGCCGCGCAGGCGCTCGCCAGCAGGCACGCCACGGCCGCCAGCGCCACGGCCGGCCGACCGGCCGGAACGGACCCGCGCACCGCGCACATTCGTCTCATCGCGCCCCTCCATGGATGCCCGGATCAGCATTTCATTTCCTCCGGCCCGACGCGGCCGACTTTACCAACGCGGCACGATTTCCAGTGCCGCAGCAAATTGACCCTTTCCGATGAATCGGATATTTCACCCGCCAATTCGCCCACCGGTATTCAATCGAGTAAAGTAACCTGTTAGTCTTTTCCGATTCACCTCACCGGAGAGGGTGGCGAGAATGCGCGGGTCGCCGTTCATTCTGCTGTTCCGCGGGCACCGACTGGTCACCGGCGTCCTCATGCTCGCCGGGGCGCTCGGCGGGGCGGCGGTTTACGCGGTCATGCCGGACAAATACACCGCGACCGCCCAAGTGCTCGTGACCGCGACCGGAGTCCAGGACCAGCCCAATCAGCTCGGCCCCCGGCAGCGCGAGAGCCTGAATCTCGACACCGAAGCGCAAATAGCGCAATCGGCCGTCGTGACCGGCAGGGCGGCGGAGAAATTGGGCACTCGCGACATCGAGGAGATACGCCGACATGTCACGATAACCGTGCCGCCGAATTCGGCGATCCTGTCCATTTCCTTCACGGACGCGACCCCGACCGCCGCCGCGGCGGGCGCGCAGGCGTTCGCCACCGCCTACCTCGCCAACCGCGAGGCGACCGCCGCGCAGGCCCTCGCCGCCCAGCAGCGCCTGCTCGCCGCCGCGCTCCGGGACGCGGACAAGGACCTGGACGTGGTCACCTCCTCCCTGCCCACCCTCACCAAGGGCTCGGCCGAGCACCTGGACGCCACCCAGCGGCACGGCATCCTCGACCGGCAGGTCGCCGCCCTCACCGCCAGGGCCGACGCGCTGAAGACCACGGCCATCACCCCCGGCGTCGTGATCAGCCCCGCCCGGCCGCCCGAGGCGCCCAGCGGGCCGGGGCTGCCGCTGTTCGTCGGCAGCGGCCTGTTCCTCGGCCTGCTCGCCGCGAGCGCCACCGCCGTACTGCGCGAGGGCAGGTCCCGCGCGACGCACGCGTGGTGACTCCGGCCACCTGGCCGATCGCGGCGCTGCTCGTCGGCTACCCCGTCTGGTGGGCCCTGGGGTTGGGCGGGCTGAGCGTCATCGTGCTCGCCGTGCCGATGGCCGTGATCCTGTGGCGGCGCAGGCCGATCCGCGCGCCGCGCGGGTTCGGCCTGTGGCTGCTGCTCATCGCCGGATACCTCATCTCCGGCTGCATGCTCGGCGCCACGCCCCCCGGCACGTACGGGGAACTGGCCGCCGGCCGCGTCCTGGGCTACCTGGTACGGCTCGCCCTCTACCTGGCGACGCTGATCACCGTGCTCTACCTGGGCAACCTCACCCACCGGGAGCTGCCGCAGCTGGCGTTGGTGCGGATGCTCGGCGTGCTGTTCATCGCCACCGTGGCGGGCGGGCTGCTCGGCATCGCGGCCCCCGGCCTCTCCTTCACCTCGCCCGTGGAACTGCTGCTGCCGGGCTGGCTGAGCGAGCACCCGTTCGTGCACAACCTCATCCACCCCACCGCCGCCCAGACCCAGCACGTGCTCGGCCACGCCGCGCCCCGCCCCGAGGCGCCGTTCGAGTGGGCCAACGCGTGGGGCGGCAACATCTCCATCCTGATGATCTGGTTCGCCGTCGGCTGGTGGGTGTACGGCGGCGCGGCCCGGCGCGTGGCGGCGGCGGCGCTGATCGCGCTCGCGGCGGTGCCGATCGTGCACTCGCTCAACCGGGCCCTGTGGCTGGCGCTGGGCGTGTCCGCGCTCTACATGGCGCTGCGCTCGGGCCGCCGGTGCGTGCCGCTGCTCGGCGCCGCCGCCGTCGCGGCGCTGCTGGTCCTCTCCCCGCTCGGCACGGTCGTGGCCCAGCGGCTGGAGAGCCCGCACAGCAACGGCATCCGCGTCTTCACCGCCACCGCGACCGTGGCCGCCGCCGCGCACTCCCCCCTCATCGGCTACGGCAACACCCGCAACGCGTACGGCAACCACCGCACGATCACCACCGGCAAGACCCAGTGGTGCCGCGAGTGCGCCCACCCGCCGCTCGGCAGCGACGGCCAGCTCTGGCTGCTGCTGATCACCCAGGGCTTCGCCGGGGCCGCGCTGTACGTCGCCTTCTTCGTCGGCGCCATCCGCCGCCACTGGAGCGACCGCACCCCCATCGGCCAGGCCGGAGTCCTGGTCATGATCCTCACGCTGTTCTACATGTTCGTCTATGACGGCCTGGTGACCGCCCTCATCATGTATCTGATCTCCTTCGCCCTCCTATGGCGCAACCAGGACAGCCCGCCCATCTCAGGGCCGTACCGCCCCCGCCATCGCAGCCCGCGCCCGATCGGGTGGAGGGGGGCATGAGCGACCGCCGCGCCCGGCTGCGCTACCTGGAGCAGGTGCTCGCCGCGCTCTTCCCGCCTCCCGCCCGCGCACGGCACCAGTACACGCGCCAATACGCGCTGCTCCCGCACCGGCTCCTGCCCCGCCGTCTGGTCCCCCGCGCGCCGCACCACCGCCTGCTGGGCGGCGCGGTGTCCGTGCCGGTGGGAGACGACAGCATCGAGGGCTACCTGAGCCGGGCCCTCGACCGCGACGTCCGGGTCGTGGTGCGCGTGCGCCCCGCGCGCCGCGCCAACCGCAAGCCGGTGCTCGAGGTCCACGACGCGACCGGCCTCATCGCCTTCGCCAAGATCGCCGACACTCCCCGCGTACGCGACCTGGTCCGGCACGAGGCCGCAACCCTGCGCCTGCTGGCCGAGACGCCCACCGAGGTGGTCGTGCCCCCCAGGGTCCTGCACCACGGCGTCTGGCGCGGCATGGACGTGCTGGTCCTGACCGCCCTGCCGGTCCCCCGCCCGCGGCGCGGCCCCGCCCCGGCCCTGCTCGCCGCCGCCATCGACGAGATCAGCACCCTGGCGACCAGGGCCGACCGGGTCGGCTCGCGCGCCAACGCGTGGGGTGATGGGGGTGAGTGGAGCGCATGGTCATGGCACGGCGACTTCTCGCCGTGGAACATCGCCCCGGGGCCCGGCGGGCGGCTGCTCGTGTGGGACTGGGAGCGTTTCGGCACCGGTGTTCCGCTGGGCTTCGACGCCCTGCACCACTGCTTCCACCGGACGCTGCGCCGGGCCCCCGCGTCCCGGGCCGCCGAGGTCTGCCTCGCCCGCGCCCCACGCATGCTCGCCCCCTTCGGCGTACCGGCCGACCGGGCCCGCGAGACGGCCGCCCGCTACCTCGTCGCGCTCGCCGACCGGCACCGCCGCGACGGCCACGAGCCGCTCGGCCCGCCCGCCCGCTGGCTCACTCCGCTGCTGGAGGTGCCGTGCTGATGCGAACGGCGGTCAAACGCGCGGCGCACGTCGCCGCCTGGAGCGGCGGCCGGGTCACGGTCGCGGCGCGGATGTCGCCGTCGTTCCTGATCGTCGGGGCGCAGCGGTGCGGCACGACGTCGCTGTACCGCGCCCTGGCGCGGCATCCGCTGGTGCTGAAGGCGGTGTGGCGCAAGGGGGTGCACTACTTCGACGTGGCCTACCACAAAGGGCCCGAATGGTATCGGGCGCACTTCCCGCTGAAGGCCACCGCGCGGCTCGTGGCCCGCCGCCACGGGGGCGTGCCGCTGGCGTTCGAGTCGTCGCCGTACTACCTGTTCCATCCGCTGGCGGCCGGGCGCATGGCCAGGGACCTGCCCGAGGTGAAGGTCATCGCGCTGGTGCGGGACCCGGTGGAGCGGGCCTGGTCGGCGCACGCGCACGAGCTGGCGCGGGGGTTCGAGACCGAGCCGTCGTTCGAGCGGGCGGTGGCGCTTGAGGAGGAGCGCCTCGCCGGGGAGGCCGAACGGCTGCTCGCGGAGCCGCACGCGATCAGCCACGCGCACCGCCACCAGGCGTATCTCGCCCGCGGGCGCTACGCCGAGCAGCTCGAACGCCTGGCCGGGGCGCTCGGCCGTGACCGGGTGCTGGTCCTCGACAGCGGCGACTTCTTCGCCGACCCCCGGCCGGTGTACGACCGGGTGCTCGGCTTCCTCGGCCTGCCCGCCATGGGCGACCCCGAGTTCCGGCGGCACAACGCCCGGCCCCGGACGTCGCCGCTGCCGGAGCGGTTGCGCCGGTCGCTGCGCGAGCATTTCGCGCCGTGGGACGAGCGGCTACGGCCGTGGCTTGGGGGTGACCCGTCATGGCGTCGGTGAGGCGCCCGCGGGTGAGCCCCGCGCCGGGCGATCCCGTGCCCAAACCCATGCCCGATGCCGGGCCCAAACCCTTGCTGGTGACGGGCCTCCCCCGCAGCGGCACGAGCTGGGCGGGGAAGATGCTGGCCGCGGGCGGCGGGCTCGTGTACGTGAACGAGCCGCTCAATCCCCAGCACCCGCCGGGGCTGTCGCCCGGGATCCTGAACGCCGTCGTCACCCACAGGTTCCAGTACATCTGCCGGGAGAACGAGGAGTCCTGGCTGAGCGCCTTCGCCGACACGGTGGCCCTGCGCTACCGGTTCCTGGCCGAGCTGCGGCGCAACCGCTCCCCCTACGACCTGGCGCGGATGGGCAAGTACGGCACGTCCTTCACCGTCGGCCGTCTGCTGCGCCGCCGGGCGCTGCTCGACGACCCCTTCGCCCTCTTCTCCACGGCGTGGTTCTGCGAGCGCCTGGGCTGCCGCGCGGTCGTCCTCATCCGCGATCCCGTGGCGCTCGTCGGCAGTTGGCGGCGCCTCGGCTGGAGCGTCGAGGTCCGCGAGCTCCTGGATCAGCCGCTGCTCGTCCGCGACCATCCGGTGGTGCTGCGGCTCCGCGACGCCGACCCGGACCCAATCGCCGCCACGGCCGCGCTGTGGTCCGTCGCCCACCGGGTCGTCACCGACCTCGCCGCCGCCCACGACGGCATCCGCCTCGTCCGCTACGAGGATCTCGCCCGCGACCCGCTGGGCGGCTACCGGGAGCTGTACGACTGGTGTGGTCTGCCCTGGTCCGCCAAGGCCGCCGCGCGGATCCGGCGTGCCTGCTCCGGGACCGCCTCCGCCGACCGGCCCTTTCACCGGACGGGCCTGTCCCGCACGGCGTTCCGCGCCATGGACTCGGCGGCGCACCTGTCGTCCTGGCGGGATCGGCTGACGCCGGACGAGATCGCGCGGGTCGCCCGGTTGACCATGCGCAGTGCCGGACCGCCCTCCTGACGACCCACCGCGCAGTCAGTCCCACCAGAAGGACCAGACGTTCTTGCCGAGGATCTGATCGCCGTAGTCGACGAGGTTGCCGGGCCCCTGGATGATGTTGTCGGGGCAGAAGGACCAGTGTTCGGCGGCGACGTGGACGGCGTGCTCGCGGGTGACCGGCGGGGCGGAGACGCTCAGTTCGAGGGTGTTGAAGCCCACGCCGACCACGCGGGCGCCGAAGCGTTCCTCCCAGCTGCGCACGACGGCCGCCATCGGGACCGTCCACTCGTTGTGGTGCACGGGGCCCTGCCAGCCCATGACGACCAGCGCGTCGGCGCCCCGGACGGCCGCGACCAGGCCGAGCAGGGGGCGGCGTTCCGCCAGGACGCAGGCGTACCAGTCGGCGACAACGTGCGGCTCGGTCATCGGCACGCCGGGCTCGGCGAGGCCGGGGCAGTCACGGCCGAAAGGGAGCAGGTCCTCGACCTGTTCGGGGTTGGCCTGGGCGATCCAGTCGGACCACACCTCGGACATGAACGCGCCCGCGTCGAAGACGTCGATCAGGGCCGGGGTGTCCGGGGCGACCTGGCCCGCCGACCACGGCTGGACCGAGTCCTCCAGCAGCATCGGCCACAGGCCCGTCTCGGGGTGGGCCGCCCGCAGCCTCCCCCATAACTCCCCGCTCACCGGCTCGTCGCTCAACCAGAACGCGGGGCGCGACTGCGATTGCAGGCGTGCGTAGGTCGGATCCGGCCACACCACCGACCCCGGGGGGAGGTCGGCCGGAAGCGTCCGCTCGACGCCGTCGTCTGCGAACAGCAGCCGCATCTCTGGCGGCAACTGCCGGCGATCGCACTCGTCCATTCCATCCGCGATGGTAGTGCCTGGCAGGTTTCCGGACGGAGATACGTCACGAGAACAGCCGTTTGAGTGAGCAAACCGTCAGCAGCCTCAGCGCGTACGGCAGGTCGTCCACGAGATATCGCCGCCCCAGCCGTCCGGGCTCGCCCGCCAGCCGGAACAGCCACTCCAGCCCGGACCGCTGCATCCACCGAGGAGCCCGCCGTACGGCTCCCGCCGCGAACGCGATCGCCGACCCGCAGCCGACGAACCACGCCCCCGGCAATTGGTCGCGCAGCTCGGCGATGAGCCGCTCCTGGCGGGGGAAGCCGAGCCCGACGAAGACGAGCCGGGGCGCGGCCCGCAGCACCGCCCCGCGGATCGCGTCCAGCTCGCCCGGCAGCTCCTCGAAGCCGTGCGGCGGGCTCCGCCAGCCGCTGACGATCAGGCCGGGGTAGCGGTCGGCGAGGGCGAACGCGGCCCGTTCCGGCGCGCCGTGCGGGCCGCCGAGCAGGTACACCGGGACGCGGTAGAAGGCCGCGGCCTCCGACAGCGACCAGATCAGGTCGGCCCCGGTGATCCGGCCGGGGAGCGGGGTGCCGAGCAGCCGGGCCGCCCACACCAGCGGCATGCCGTCGGCCACGGCTAGGTCGGCGTTCTCGACCAGGGAGCGCGCCTGCGGGTCGCGGGCGGCGGCCCGGCAGATGTCGATGTTGGGGGTGACCAGGCAGCCGCCCTCGCCGCGTTTGAGCGCCGCGATGACGTGGTCGACGACCTCCGCCTCGCTCATCGGGTTGACCGAGATGGGCCCGACCCTGACCCTCCTGGTCCTGGTCCTGACCTTGCGCACCCAGGCGGCCATCAGATGCCGTGCCCGCGGGCGTGCAGCAGGCCGAGCACCCGCCGCGGCGAGATCAGGCCGGACGCGACCGCGAGCGCGATCGGGGCGCGCGGCTCGGCCCACCTGCGGCCGAACGCGCGCCGGGCCCAGTGGGCGGCGGCCCGGCGGTGGCCGAGCGCCGCGTGGTGGAAGGCGAGCTGCCCGTACACGCGGGCCGCGCCGCGGCGGTCGGCCGTGAGCTCGGGGTGGCGGGCGAGCATCCACTCCAGCCCGGCGATGCGGCCCGCCCACTGCGTGGCGTAGTGCGAGCGCCCCCAGCGCACCCGCACCAGCGGCCGGTCCACGTGCACGATCGGGTGGCGTCCCGCCGCGCGCAGGGCGAGGTCCCAGTCCTCGTTCTGGCCGCCGGGGGCGCTCTCGTCCACCCGGTACCCGGAGAACAGGAACGTCGAGGAGTGCACCATCACCATGCGGGAACGCAGCAGCGCGGCCCGGGTCACCCGGTCGGTGCCCGCCAGCCGGGGGACCACCCGCCCGCCGTACTCCACCTCGATGGCGCAGCTGGCGAAGTCCGCGCCGGGGGCGGCCCGCAGGGCGGCGAGTTGCGCGGCGAGCTTGCCCGGCAGCCATACGTCGTCGTCGTCGCAGAAGGCGACCAGGTCGGTGCGCAGGTCCGCGATGCCCGCGTTGCGGGCGCGGGCCAGATGCGGCCCGCCGGGGTTGCCGAGCACGCGCACCCGGTGCCCCCGGGCCAGGTCGGTCACCTGGGCGCAGACCGCTCGCGGGTCCCCGCCGTCGGCGACGATCGCCACCTCCAGGCGGCCGTCGTGCCGCTGGGCGAGCACGGCGGCCAGCGCCTCGCGCAGCAGGGCGGGCCGGTCCCCGCGGGTGGGGATCACCACGCCCACCGAGGGCCCGCTCATTGGGCCGCCTCGCAGGCGAGGCGGTAGCCGTACCGCAGCAGGAGGGGCCAGGTGAGCGCGGTCACCAGCCAGCGGTGGCGGCGGGCGAGGCCGGTACGCCAGGAGTCGTCGAGGCGGAGCGGCAGCGCGCCGACGGCGAACCGCATGGGGTTGCCGGAGACGGTGTGCCCGACCGTGAGCATGATCTTTCCGTTGTCGAGGAGGGCCGGGTCGGGGTCGGGGAGGCGCAGGCGGCGCGTGAGGCGGGCCAGCGTCGGGTGGGGGGCGGACACCAGGTCCTCGTAGCGGACGCGTACGACGGTGACGCCCCGGCGGGCGAGCAGGTGGAAGGCGAGGTTCTGAGTGAGCCAGTGCACGGCCGCGGCGGCGGGGTGCCAGCGGGTCATGGGCGTGCCGTCCTCGGGCCGACGTACCCATCGGCGCCACGAGTGCGCCACGGCGCGGGCGTCGCGGACCAGGTGCACGACGCTCAGCGCCTCGGGGCCGCAGATCCGCAGGCAGAAGGCGAGGGAGGCGTGCTTGCTTGAGTCGACGATCACCTCGGCACCGGTGATCTCGGCCGCCGCGCGGTAGAGGCGGCGGTGGGTCGCGACGTACTCGCCCAGCTCGCCCCCGCCAGCATCACCAAAGTCGCCCCCGCCGAAGTCGCCCGCCCCGTACGGCCGACGGCAGGCGAGGGCCGGGATCCGCCGCGTGCGATCGACCCGGCGGCGCAGGGCGAGGACGCGCCGGGCCAGCGGCGGGCTCCAGCCGCCGTAGGCGAGCTCCCCGACCATTCGCCAGAACGGGCAGCGCCCGAACGGCGCCCCGCAGCCGCAGGGCTCGTCCCGCCCGACGCCGCGGGCCCACAGGTGCACGACCTCCCCGAGCGGAACGACGCCCGGCAGCTCGCCGAGCAGCCGTTCCAACAGGGTGGTGCCGCTGCGGCCCAGCCCGCCGACATAGATCACGCGAAAACTCACAGACACGGTCTCCTACTTAGCGTACGGACCGTGCCGAAGCTATCGCTGACGGTAACTGCAAACTCAAGAAACGGTCAAAGATCTACCCGGCCTTGCCGGCGGGCCGACCGGACGTCAGCGGGCGTCGACGATCATCCCGGCCCCGACGGTGCCGTTGGTGGCCTCGTCGATGAGGATGAACCCGCCGGTGAGCCGGTTGCGGGCGTAGTCGTCCACGAACAGCGGCTGGGTGACCCGCAGCGACACGCGCCCGATCTCGTTGAGCGTGAGCGCGTGCACGGACTCGTCCCGGTGCAGGGTGTTGACGTCCAGCCGGTACTGGACGTCGCGCACCAGCGCCCGCGCCGTGCGCGTGGTGTGCTTGATCACCAGCTTGGACCGGGGGGCGAGCTTCACCGCGTCGGACATCCAGCAGACCATCGCCTCCAGCTCCTGGGCGACGTGCGGCTGGTTGTGCGGGCGGCAGATCATGTCGCCGCGCGAGATGTCGATGTCGTCCTCCAGCCGGAGGGTGACCGACATCGGCGCGAACGCCTCCTCGACCGGCCCGTCGAAGGTGTCGATGGCGGCGATGCGGGTGGTGAGCCCGGACGGCAGGTGCAGCACCTCGTCGCCCGGCTTGAGCACGCCGCCGGCGACCTGGCCGGCGTACCCGCGGTAGTCGTGGAACCGGGGGTCGGTGGCCCGCTGCGGGCGGATGACGTACTGCACGGGGAAGCGCACGTCGACGAGGTTGCGGTCGGAGGCGATGTGCACGTTCTCCAGGTGGTGCAGCAGCGAGGTGCCGTTGTACCAGGTCATGTGCTGCGAGCGCTCGACCACGTTGTCGCCGTGCAGCGCCGAGATCGGGATGAACGTCAGGTCGGCCACGTTCAGCTTGGTGGCGAACGCGGTGAACTCCTCGCGGATCTGCTCGAACCGCTCCTGCGAGTAGTCGACCAGGTCCATCTTGTTCACCGCGAGCACCAGGTGCGGCACCCGCAGCAGCGTGGCGAGGAACGCGTGCCGCCGCGACTGCTCAAGCACGCCCTTGCGCGCGTCGATCAGGATGATCGCCAGGTCGGCCGTGGAGGCGCCGGTGACCATGTTGCGGGTGTACTGGATGTGCCCCGGCGTGTCGGCGATGATGAACTTCCGCTTCGGCGTCGCGAAGTAGCGGTAGGCGACGTCGATGGTGATGCCCTGCTCCCGCTCGGCCCGCAGGCCGTCGGTGAGCAGCGACAGGTCGGTGTACTCGGTGCCGCGGTCGCGCGAGGTGCGCTCGACCGCCTCCAGCTGGTCCTCGAAGATCGCCTTGGAGTCGTACAGCAGCCGCCCGATCAGCGTGGACTTGCCGTCGTCCACCGACCCCGCGGTGGCGAACCGCAAGATGTCCATCAGAAATACCCTTCCTTCTTGCGATCCTCCATCGCGGCCTCCGAGACGCGGTCGTCGGCGCGGGTCGCGCCCCGCTCGGTGATGCGGGTGGCGGCGACCTCGGCGATGACCTCCTCCAGCGTGGCGGCCGTGGACTGCACGGCGCCGGTGCAGCTCATGTCGCCGACCGTGCGGTAGCGCACGGTGGCCTCGAAGACCGGCTCGTCGTCGCCGCGGTTGACGTACTCGGACTCGGCCAGCAGCATGCCGTCGCGCTCGAAGACCTTGCGCGTGTGCGCGAAGTAGATCGAGGGGATCTCCAGGCGCTCGCGGCGGATGTAGTCCCATATGTCGAGCTCGGTCCAGTTGGACAGCGGGAAGACCCGGATGTGCTCGCCCTTGCGGATGCGGGAGTTGTAGAGGTTCCACAGCTCGGGGCGCTGGTTCTTCGGGTCCCACTGGCCGAAGTCGTCGCGGAAGGAGAACACCCGCTCCTTGGCCCGCGCCTTCTCCTCGTCGCGCCGCGCGCCGCCGAACACGGCGTCGAACTCGTGCTCCTCGATGGCGTCGAGCAGGGGGACGGTCTGCAGCCGGTTGCGCGAGGCGCGCCGCCCGGTCTCCTCCACGACCCGCCCGGCGTCGATCGCCTCCTGCACGCTGGCGATGACGAGCCGCACGCCCAGCTCGGCGACGCGGCGGTCCCGGAACTCCAGGACCTCCGGGAAGTTGTGCCCGGTGTCCACGTGCATCAGCGGGAACGGGATCGGCGCGGGCCAGAACGCCTTCTCGGCGATGCGGAGCATGACGATGGAGTCCTTGCCGCCCGAGAAGAGCAGACACGGACGCTCGAACTCGGCGGCCACCTCACGCATGATGTGGATCGACTCGGCCTCGAGGACGTCAAGCTGCGACGTGGTGTAGTCACACTGGAGCATCGCTTCCCCTAACGGTGCAGATCGCGGATGCCGGCGAGCAACGTCGGCGCCAGATCCGGTAGGGAGACCAGGATATCCGGCAGGGATGGGTCGACCTGGTTGTAGGTCAGGGGTGAGCCGTCGATGCGGCTGGCGTGCACCCCCGCGGCGAGCGCGACGGCGACCGGGGCGGCCGAGTCCCACTCGTACTGCCCGCCGGAGTGCACGTACGCGTCGGCCTCGCCGGTGAGCACGGCGGCGATCTTGGCTCCGGCCGAGCCCATCGGCACCAGGTCCGCCCCCACGAGGTCGGCGAGGTCGCGCACGAACTCCGGCGGGCGGGTCCGGCTCACCACGATGCGCGGTCGCCGGTCGCCGGGCTTGGCCGGTTCGGGGGGCTCGGTCGTGGAGAGGGTACGGCCCTGCGCGGGCAGCGCCACGGCCCCCGCGGTGAGCCTGCCCGCCGGGGCGTCGTCGCCGTCGCCGCCGCCCCCGTCGCCGCCACGGTCGCGCTCCCACAGGGCCACGTGCACCGCCCAGTCGGTGCGCCCCGGCTCGCCGAACTCGCGTGTGCCGTCGAGCGGGTCGATGATCCACACGCGGTCGGCGGTGAGGCGGCGCGGGTCGAGCCGCTCCTCGCGGGTCGCCTCCTCCGACAGCACCAGGTCGGTCGGCCGGAGCCGGGCGAGGGCGTCGGTGAGGAAGCGGTGCGAGCCCTGGTCGCCGGCGTCGCGCACCGACTTCGGGTCGCCGTCGGCGCGGCGGGCGCGCAGCTCAAGCAGCCGCTCCCCGGCCTCGGTGGCCAGGTCTCGCGCCAGTTCGTGGTCGTCGCGTACGTTCACGTGTTGCGGGCTCCTCAGCGAGGCGGCTTGGCGGGGTTGAGGTCGGCGGCGTGGAAACGGTTCTGGGTGACGTCGAGGCCGTTGACGAGCAGGCACTCCACCGCGTCCGCCGCCCGGTCCACCAGCAGCGGCAGGTCCCTGCGCTCCGCCGTGGCGAAGTCGCGCAGCACGTACACGGCCGGGTCCATCCGCCCCGGCGGACGGCCGACCCCGAAACGCACCCGGAAGTAGTCCCTGGTCCCGATGGATTTCGTGATGGATCGCAGGCCGTTGTGCCCGTTGTCCCCGCCGCCGAACTTGAGCCGCAGCGCGCCGAAGGGGATGTCCAGCTCGTCGTGCACGACGACGATGTTCCCCGTCGGCACCTTGTGGAAATCGGCGATCGCCTTCACCGGCCCGCCGGAGAGGTTCATGTACGACCGCGGCTTGGCCAGCACCACCGACTGCCCGGCGAGCCGCCCTTCGAGCACCTCGGTGTGGGACCGGTGCGCCTTGAAACGCCCGCCGACCCGCGCGGCGAGTTCGTCCAGCACCATGAAGCCCGCGTTGTGCCGGTTCCCGGCGTACTCCGGCCCGGGGTTGCCAAGACCGACGACCAGCCATCGCCGTGCCGCCGTCTCCTGCGTCGTCACAGCCGATCAACCTCCTCATCGGACCCGGCCCAAGCACACGAGCGGCCGGGCGGCCATGATCGACCGCCCGGCGTCCGTCTGGATTCGCGGGTGAGCGCGGGAAATCCTTACTCGGCCGCGGCCTCGGCCGCAGCGGCCTCGCCTTCGCCCTCGCCCTCGGCGGGGGCCTCGCCGCCCTGGGCGGGCAGGATGTGCAGGACCAGCGCGTCCGGCTCGGCGAGCAGCGTGGCGCCGGTGGGCAGCTTCAGGTCGGAGGCGTGCACGGCGTGGCCGATCTCGAAGCCGTCGACGTTCACCTCGACGTTCTGCGGGATGTGGGTGGCCTCGGCCTCGATGGACACGGTCACCATCTGCTGGTCGAGCACGCCGTCGGAGACCGGCTCGCCGGTGACCACCACGGGAAGCTCCACGGTGACCCGCTCGCCGCGCTTGACCAGCAGCAGGTCGACGTGCTCCAGGAAGCCCTTGATCGGGTCGCGCTGCACGCCCTTGGGCAGCGCGATCTCGTTGATGCCGTCGCCCTCCAGCCGGATGAGCACGTTCGGCGTGCGGAGCGCGATCATAAGGTCGTGACCGGGCAGGGTGAGGTGCCTGGTCTCGGTGCCGTGGCCGTACAGCACGGCGGGAACCTTGTGTTCCCGGCGGATCTTACGCGCGGCACCCTTGCCGAACCGGGTGCGCTTCTCGGCTTTGATGCGTACTTCGGCCACGACGAAACTCCTAGGGATTGATGATCGATCGGAGAACGCGCTCCCCCTCACCCGCCCTAGCGGAAGGCGTTACGAGCGCGCGCAACCCGGCCAGTCTAGCTCAGGTGTCGCCCTCGAAGAGGCTGGTGACCGAGCCGTTGGTGAACACCTCGGTGATGGCCCGCGCGATCATCGGGGCGATCGACAGCTCGGTGAGCTTGTCGAACCGCTTCTCCTCGGGGATCGGCAGCGTGTTGGTGACGACCACCTCGCTGATCGCCGAGTTCTTCAGCCAGTCCACGGCGGGGCCGGAGAAGACCGCGTGGGTGGCCGCCGCGACGACGTTCACCGCGCCCTGCTCGTAGAGCGCGTCGGCCGCCTTGCAGATTGTGCCGCCCGTGTCGATCATGTCGTCGATCAGCACACAGGTACGGCCCGCCACCTGCCCGACCACCTCGAAGACCTTCACCTGGTTGGCCACGTCGAGGTCGCGGCGCTTGTGGATGAACGCCACCGGCGTGCCGAGCTGCTCGGCCCAGCGTTCGGCGAGCCGTACGCGGCCGGTGTCGGGCGAGACGATCGTGGTGGTGGCGGGGTCGAGCTTGCCGCCGAGGTAGCCGGCGAGCACGGGCAGGGCGAACAGGTGGTCCACCGGGCCGTCGAAGAAGCCCTGGATCTGCGGGGTGTGCAGGTCCACCGACATGAGCCGGTCCGCGCCCGCGGTGCGGAACAGATCCGTCATGAGACGGGCCGTGATGGGCTCGCGTCCGCGGCCCTTCTTGTCCTGGCGCGCGTACCCGAAGAACGGCATGACCACGGTGATGCGCTTGGCGGAGGCCCGCTTGAGCGCGTCCACCATGACCAACTGCTCCATGATCCACTTGTTGATGGGGTCGGTGTGACTCTGGATCACGAAGGCGTCGCAGCCGCGTACCGACTCCAGGTAGCGGGCGTAGATCTCGCCGTTCGCGAAATCGGTCAGCTTGGTCGGGGTGATCTCGACCCCGAGATGACGCGCCACCTCTTCGGCCAGTTCCGGATGGGCCCGGCCGGAGAAGAACATGAGGTTGTTCTCACCAGGTAGTTTCATGCCGCTCACGTTACTTCTCCCGTTGTTCTTCGGCCGGTACGGCACCCTCGGCCGCCCCGGCCTTGTCGACCTCTTCGGCCTGTTCACCCTGGTAGGCCTCTTCGGTCTGCCTGGCAATGGCCCGCCGCGCCGCCGCCGCGGAGGCGGTGCCCGCGCGCCTGCGCAGCACCCACTCCCCGACGTTGCGCTGCCGCTCCCTCGCCACACCGATCGCGCCCGGCGGGACGTCATCGGTGATCACTGAGCCGGCCGCCGTGTAGGCGCCGTCTCCCACGGTCACCGGAGCGACGAGCATGGTGTCGCAGCCGACGAACGCGTGGTCCCCCACGACTGTTTTGTGCTTGTTCACGCCGTCGTAGTTCACGAAGACCGTGGCGGCGCCGATGTTCGACCCCGCCCCGATCACGGCGTCGCCCGCGTAGGTCAGGTGCGGCACCTTGGTGCCCTCGCCGACCTGGGCGTTCTTCATCTCCACGAAGGTCCCGGCCTTCGCCTTGCGGGCGAGCACCGTGCCGGGACGCAGGTAGGCGAACGGTCCCACCTGGGCCTGCGGGCCGATCCGCGCGCTCACGCACACCGCGTTGCGCACCACCGCCTCCTCGCCCACGACGGTGTCGGTGAGCGTGCTGCCCGGGCCGATCTCGGCGCCCTCGGCCACCACCGTACGGCCGTGCAGCTGGGTGCCCGGGTGGATCACCACGTCGGGTTCGAGCACGACGTTCGCGTCGATCCAGGTGGAGGCCGGGTCGATCACGGTCACCCCGTCGCGCATGTGGCGTTCGAGGATGCGGCGGTTGAGCACCTGCCGGGCGGCGGCGAGCTGCACCCGGTCGTTGACGCCCTCGACCTCCGCGTGGTCGGCGGCGACGTACGCGCCGACCCGGTGGCCGTCCTCGCGCAGGATGGCGAGCACGTCGGTGAGGTACTCCTCGCCCTGCGCGTTGGCCGTGGAGACGCGTTTGACGGCGTCGGCGAGCAGCACGCCGTCGAAGGCGTACACGCCGGAGTTCATCTCGCGGATCGCCCGCTCCTCGGGCGTGGCGTCCTTCTCCTCGACGATCCTCAGCACGGCTCCGGCCGCGTCCCGCACGATCCTGCCGTACCCGGTCGGGTCGGGCACCTCGGCGGTGAGCACGGTGACGGCGTTGCCCTCCCGGGCGTGCGTCGCCAGCAGCTCGGCGAGGGTCTCGGTGCGCAGCAGGGGCGTGTCGCCGTAGGTGACCAGGATCGTGCCCTCGATCGGCCCGGCCTTCTCCAGGACGGTGCGCACGGCGTGGCCGGTGCCGCGCCGTACCTCCTGGACGACGGTCTGGGCGTCGGGGCTGGTCGCGGCGACGTGCGCCTCGACCTGCTCCCGGGCGTGGCCGGTCACGAGGATCAGCCGGTCGGGTTCCAGGCCGCGCGCGGCGGCGAGCATGTGATCGAGCAGCGCGAGGCCGCACAGCTCGTGCAGGACCTTCGGTTTCTTGGACTTCATTCGGGTGCCCTCGCCTGCGGCGAGGACGATGACTGCGGCCGGGCGCGGCACACTCACGGACTGCGGCTCCCTCGGCGTCTGATGGACATGACGGAAAGGACAACCGACAGCTACCCAGAGCACCTCAGCGGTACTCACGCACCCAACGGCTACCCACCCGCCATGGTGAGCTTACCTGCCGTCTCCCGGACGGCACCCGGGGGCACCGTGGGACGCCCGGACGGGTCCGGCCGGATCCGTTCTGCGCATCGGCTCCCGGGGGAGGATTCGAACCTCCGTTGACAGAACCAAAATCTGTAGTCTTGCCCCTAGACGACCCGGGATAGGCGGCAACCAGGCGTTTATCCGGTTCCCGCACGCATGGAACACGATCCACAGGATACCGACCTCATCGCGGTTGTGCGCGCCCAAATTGGGCAGTAGCAGATGACCCGGCGTCGCGCAAGGGGCGGAAGCACCACGAAGACCAGGGCGAGACGTAACCTTCCCCACATTTATCACGACGGGATTCCATACTTACGCTGGCGTAGGTTACGGTGGCGTAGCCAGCACATCCCAACCACGTGAGGTAGCCCATGACAGTCGCCGTCGATCGAGTACCCCCCGCGCCACGACCCGAACTGGAACCCGAACCGAAGAGCAACTTCGAACGCGTGCTCCTGGCCGTCTTCGTCGTCGTTCCCTTCCTCGCGCTCTTCGCCGCGATCCCCATGGCCTGGGGGGCGTTCATCGGCTGGAGCGACGTCGTCATCCTCGCCGTCTTCTACGTGATCACCGGTCTCGGCATCACGGTCGGTTTCCACCGCTACTTCACCCACGGCTCGTTCAAGACCTCGAACCGGGCCTTGAAGATCGCGCTCGGCGTGGCCGGCAGCATGGCCCTGGAGATGGGGGTCATCGACTGGGTGGCCACGCACCGCCGCCACCACAAATACTCCGACAAGGAGGGCGACCCGCACTCGCCGTGGCGCTTCGGCGGCGACTGGAAGGCCCTGATCAAGGGCCTGATCTACGCCCATGTGGGCTGGCTGTTCTCCAGCGAGCGCACCAACCGCGAGCGCTACGCCCGCGACCTGCTCGCCGACAAGGACGTCAAGCGCATCCACGACCTGTTCCCGTGGCTGGTGGCGGCGTCGCTGCTGCTGCCCCCGCTGATCGGCGGCCTGGTCACCTGGTCGCTCACCGGCGCGCTCACCGCGTTCTTCTGGGGCACCCTGGTCCGCATCGCGCTGCTCCACCACGTCACCTGGTCGATCAACTCCATCTGCCACGTCTTCGGCAACGAGGACTTCGAGGTGCGCGACAAGTCGCGCAACGTGTGGTGGCTGGCGATCCCGTCGTTCGGCGAGTCCTGGCACAACCTGCACCACGCCGACCCGACCTGCGCCCGGCACGGCGCGCTCAAGGGCCAGCTCGATCCAAGCGCCCGGGTGATTCGATGGTTCGAACAACTCGGGTGGGTTTACGACGTACGATGGCCCGATCCAGCGCGACTAGCGGCGAAACGGGCCGTGAAGGCCGCCGCTTGACCTCCATGATCAGCATGCGCGCCGGTGTGATCGAGTTGCCTCTCACCCCGGCGCGCGGGCCATTATTTGACATATGACGGAACCCCGATCCCGCAGACGCATGACCGGCAAGGAACGTCGAGAGCAGTTGATCGGGGTCAGCCGGGCTCTCTTCGCCGAAAAGGGCTTCGACGGGACCTCGATCGAGGAGATCGCCGCGAGTGCGAGTGTCTCCAAACCAGTCGTATACGAACACTTCGGCGCCAAGGAAGGCATCTACGCGGTCGTGGTGGACCGGGAGATGCAGCGCCTGCTGAGCATGGTGTCCCAGTCGCTGGTCGACGCCCCGCCGCGGCTGAAGCTGGAGCGTGCCGCCCTCGCCATGCTGCAGTACATCGAGGAGAGCAGCGAGGGCTTCCGCATCCTCGTGCGCGACTCGCACGCCGCCTCCGGCACCGGCACGTTCGCCAGCCTGATCAGCGAGATCGCCAACCAGGTCGAGGACGTGCTCGCCGAGGCCGCCTCCGCGCACGGCTACGATCCGCGCTACTCCCCCATGTACGCCCAGATGCTCGTGGGCATGGTCGCGCTCACCGGGCAGTGGTGGCTGGACGTGCGCAAGCCGCCCCGCGAGGAGGTCGCCGCGCACGTGGTGAACCTCGCCTGGAACGGGCTGAACAACCTGGACCCGCGGCCCGTGATCAGTGGTGAGTCGCGCGGCCTGATCGTCACGCCGCCGTCCACCACGGTCACCACCGCGCCGCTGACCAGCAAGGAGCTGCGCGAGCAGGAGAAGGCCAGGGAACGGCAGCTCAAGGAGCAGGAGAAGGCGCGCGAGCGGCAGCTCAAGGAGCAGGAAAAGCTGCAGCGCGAGCGGGAGAAGGCCCGCCAGCGCGAGCTGCGCGAGCAGGCCAAGCTCGCGGCGCGGCAGGCGAAGCTGGCCGAACGGGCCGGAGGCGAGCGCGACAGGCCCCCTCCCGCTCCCGCCCCAGGCTGGCAGGAACCCGCCTCACATCCCGTCGCCCACCCCGCCGCCACAGTGTCGCCGCAGGTGGGAGCCTCGAACCAGGATCCCGCCCGTTCCCTCCGGGATGCTGACGAATCCGGTTTGACCGACTAACTTGAGATGTTCGTTGCTGCGTAGTTCACGTGCCGTTCAACAAGTTAGGGCAGTTTTGTCATATGTCTGCCGGAATCGTGCACTCTGTCCCGGAGAACAGGGGATCCCTCGAGCCCGCTCCGCTGCCCCCTGAGCGGTTCCTCAACCGCGAGGAAAGCTGGCTCAAGTTCAACCAGCGCGTGCTGGAACTGGCCGAGGATCCTTCGATTCCGCTGCTGGAACGCGTACGGTTTCTGGCGATCTTCGCGAGCAACCTCGACGAGTTCTTCCGGGTGCGCGTCGCCGGGCTCAAGCGCCGCATGGCCACCGGCCTGCTGCTGCGCACCAAGAGCGGCCTGAAGCCGCGCGAGGAGCTGGCGCGGATCGCCGCGATCGCCGACGAGCTCGCCCACCGGCACTCGGCCTGCTTCCACGAGCAGCTCCTGCCCGCCCTCGCGGCCGAGGGCATCGAGATCGTACGGTGGAACGACCTGACCCGCGACGATCGCACCGAGCTGCGCAAGTTGTTCCGCGACCGCATCCGCCCGGTGCTCACCCCGCTCGCCGTCGACCCCGCCCACCCGTTCCCGTACATCTCCGGCCTGTCCCTCAACCTCGCCGTGACCGTGCGCAACCCGGCGACCGGCCAGACCGTGTTCGCCAGGGTGAAGGTGCCCTCCCAGCTCCCCCGCTTCGTCTCGGTGTCGAACAACCGCTTCGTCCCGCTCGAAGACGTCATCGCCGCCCACCTGGGCCAGCTCTTCAAGGGCATGGAGATCGTCTCGCACGACGTGTTCCGGGTCACCAGGAACGAGGACCTGGAGGTCGATGAGGACGTCACCGAGAACCTCATGCAGGCGCTCGAACGCGAGCTGCTCAAGCGCCGCTTCGGCCCGCCGGTGCGGCTGGAGGTCGAGAACACCATCAGCCGCGAGGTGCTCGACCTGCTCGTGGACGAGCTCGGCGTCGCCGAGCACGAGATCTACCGCCTGCCCGGCCCGCTCGACCTGACCGGCATGCACGCCATCGCCGACCTCGACCGCGGCGAGCTGAGCTACCGCCCGTTCGTGCCGGCCGAGGCGGTGCACGCCGAGGACGACATCTTCGCCATGCTGCGCGAGCGGGACGTGCTGCTGCACCACCCGTACGACTCCTTCGCCACCAGCGTGCAGCGCTTCATCGAGCAGGCGGCGGCCGACCCCGACGTGCTGGCGATCAAACAGACCCTCTACCGCACCAGCGGCGACTCCCCCATCGTGGACGCGCTGATCGACGCCGCCGAGGCGGGCAAGCAGGTCGTCGTCGTGGTGGAGATCAAGGCGCGGTTCGACGAGCACGCCAACATCTCCTGGGCGCGCAAGCTGGAGAAGGCCGGCTGCCACGTGGTGTACGGGGTGGTCGGCCTCAAGACGCACTGCAAGCTCGCGCTCGTGGTACGCCAGGAGGCCTCCGGGGAGCTGCGCACCTACTGCCACATCGGCACCGGCAACTACAACCCCAAGACGGCCCGGCAGTACGAGGACCTCGGCCTGCTCACCGCCGACCGGCTGATCGGCGAGGACGTCACCGACCTGTTCATCCACCTGACCGGATACTCCAACCACTCGGCGTACCGGCGGCTGCTGGTCGCCCCCCACTCGCTGCGCTCGGGCCTGCTCGCCCGGATCGAGCGGGAGGTCGCCCACGTGCGGGCGGGCCGTCCCGGGCGGATCCGGATCAAGACCAACTCGCTCGTGGACGAGCCGATCATCGACGCGCTCTACCGGGCCTCCCAGGCCGGGGTTCCCATCGACCTGTGGGTTCGCGGCATCTGTGCGCTCCGGCCGGGAATCCCAGGTTTGTCGGAGACGATCCGGGTGAGAAGCATTTTGGGCCGGTTCTTGGAACACTCGCGGATCTACGAGTTCGGCGGGGGCCGACGCCCGGAGATCTGGATCGGGAGTGCCGACCTTATGCGCCGCAACATCGACCGCCGGGTGGAGGCCCTGGTGAAGGTGTCGAGCCCGCAGCACCGCGGCTACCTGTCGGACCTGCTCGACCTGGCGTTCTCCGACACCACCGCGAGCTGGTGGCTCGCCCCCGACGGCTCCTGGACCCGCCACCACCGCAACGAGAACGGCGAGCCCCTCGTCGATTTGCACCATCATCTGGTTGCGACGCGCCGGTGGAGGACGGTAGATGATTGAACCCCACGCCCAGCCCATCGATCTGATCCACGCCGCGGGCGCGGTCGTCTGGCGGGGCGATCCCCGGTCCCCCGAGGTCGCGGTCATCCACCGGCCCAAGTACGACGACTGGACCTTCCCCAAGGGCAAGCTCAAGCCCGGCGAGCACGTGATCGAGGGCTGCCTGCGCGAGGTGGAGGAGGAGACCGGCCTGCGCGTGGTGCTCGGCCGCGCGCTGCCGCCGATCCACTACCTGCGGCGCGGCAGGCTCAAGCGGGTGGACTACTGGGTGGCGCGGGTCGCCGAGTACGGCGAGCTCAACGCGGGCGGCGAGGTGGACGAGCTGGCCTGGCTGCCGCTCGACCGGGCCCGCGAGCGCCTGTCCTTCGAGTGGGACACCGGCCTGCTGCGCGCCCTCATGGCCGGGCCGCTGGTCACCATCCCCCTGCTGTTCATCCGGCACGGCACCGCCGGCGGGCGGCAGGAGTGGAAGGGCGACGACGACCGCCGGCCGCTGGACGAGGTCGGCGAGGCCCAGGCCGACGATCTGGCCCGCATCCTGCCCGCGTACCGGCCCACCGTCCTGGTGAGCTCGCCCAGCCGCCGGTGCGTGCAGACGCTCAAGCCGTACGCGCTGCGTGAGGGCCTGGAGGTCCGCCGCGAGAAGCTGCTGTCCGAGACGGGCTACGACGCCCGCGACTCCCTCCGGCTGACCCTCGCCCTGATCGACGCCGGGCTCCCCACCGCCGTCTGCAGCCACGGCAAGGTCCTCCCCGAGCTGATCACCGGGGTCTGCGAGCGCCGCTTCGACGAGGGCGGACGCCTCGTCGACACCCAGCTGCGCAAGGGCGCCTTCGCCGTCGCCCACCACGCCGACGGCCGGATCGTGGCGTTGGAGCGCTACATCATCTGATCCTCCCGTGCGCGGGCACGGCATTGTGCCATGATCGTGCCGGAGTCACCCGTGCGCGGGCCGCGTGTTCTCACACTCACCGCGCGTCGCGAGTGATTTTTCCGTCTTGCCTTCCGGTTTTCCTTGGTCAATAGTTGCCGTAAATCGGTCATGTTCGATCGTTCGGCTGACCGAACGTGACCGGTTGGGACAACTGTTCCGGCGCTCACCCCTCCCACGTACGAGGTGACCATGAGACGCAAGGCCCAGGCACCCGCGAGCAGAACCCGATCATGGACGACGACACGGTGGCGCGTGCCGCGCGCGCTGCACCGGGCCGTCGCCGTCGCCACGGCCGCGGGGGTCGTCGCGGCGACGGCGATCACCGGCGGCGGCCCGGCGGCGGCGGCCCGCGGCCACGACGGGACGGTGAAGGCGGAGGACGCCCGCTTCCAGGTGCTGTCCCCCACCCTGATCCGGACCGAGTACGCGGGCGACGGCAAGTTCGTCGATGCCGCGACGTTCAACGTGATCGGCCGCGACTCGTTCTCGCCGCCGCGCTTCACCTCGACCACGTCCAAGGGCTGGCTCACCATCAAAACGAGCGCGCTCACCCTGCGCTACCGGCTGAATTCGGGGCCGTTCAGCCCGCGGAACCTCGTCGTGGACCTCAAGGCCGGTGACACGCCCGTCACCGCCACCCCCTGGCGGCCGCTGACGTGTGACGTCGGCGCGCTCTGCGAGGTCGAGGACCAGTCCTACTCGGGGTTGGCCCCGGCCGCCGACCACGGCGGCTACACCGGCTCGGGCTTCCTCGCCGGTTTCGAGGGCGCGGGGAACTCGCTGACCGCCCAGGTGAACGTCGCCACCGCCGGAATGTACCGGTTCGCCATCCGCTACTCCAACGCCGTCGGCGGCGACCAGCAGCACACCACGCGCACCCTGAGCCTGTCGGTGGACGGGGGCGCGGGCCCGCAGGTGACGCTGCCGCCCACCCCGAACTGGGACACCTGGAGCATCGCCACCGCCGACATGCGGCTCGCCGCGGGCCGTCACACGATCGCGCTGACCCGCACGGCGGAGGACTCCGGCCACGTCAACGTCGACAGCGTCGCAGTGACCGCGCCGGACGCCGGCTACCCGCCGACCTCGGCCACGGCCATCACGGACTGCCGGTACGGCGTGAGCTGCGAGGCCGAGGCCGCCCGGATCGGCGGTTCCGCGCACGTGGCCACCGACCACCGCGGGTACGCAGGCAAGGGCTTCCTCGGCGAGGTGCACCAGGGGTCGAGCCTGACCACGCATCTGGTGGAGGTGCCCGCCGACGGCACCTACTCCCTGCACGTCCGGTACGCCAACGGCGTCGGCGGCGACAACCTGCACCAGACGCGCACGGCCACGGTCACCGTCGGCGACGACACGCGGACGCTGTCCTTCCCCGCCACGGACGACTGGGACACCTGGGCCACGATGACGGCCCCGATCGATCTCAAGGCGGGCGCCAACGACATCACCATCGGCTGCCCCGAGGCCGCGAGCTGCCACATCAACCCGGACACGATCGCGGTGACCGCCGCGGGCGCCCCCGCGCCGCCGCCGCACCTCGCCCTCGGCGGCTACCGCCGCAGCCTCGACGGCGTGGACGGCGAGCGGGGCGACCCGCCGGCCACCCCGGGCCTGCTGCACCGGGACGGCTGGTATCTCCTCGACGACACCCCGTCCGCCCTGTTCACCCCCGGATCCACGAAGGTATCGCCGCGTCCGGGCCACGAGGGCGCGCCGTACCAGGACGGCTATGTGTTCGGCTACGGCCAGGACTACAAGCGGGGCCTGTCCGACCTCGCCACGCTGACCGGCCCGCCCGCGCTGCTGCCCCGGTGGGCGTACGGGGTGTGGTACTCGCAGTACTTCGACCGCACCGCCGCCGACTACCGCGACCGCATCCTGCCCAGGTTCCGCTCCGAGGGCGTACCGCTCGACGTCCTGGTCGTCGACACCGACTTCAAGTCACCCAACGCCTGGAGCGGCTGGGACATCGACCGCACCAAGTTCCCCGACCCGAAGGGCTTCTTCGACTGGGCCGAGTCCCAGGGCCTGCGCAACGTGCTCAACATCCACCCGAGCATCCTCGCCGAGGATCCGAAGTTCGCCCAGGCCCAGGCCACCGCGAAGGGCAAGCTGCGCAAGGTCGGCTGCCCCGGCGGCCCCGAGTGCTACGTCTTCGACTGGGGCGACCCCGACCAGCTCAAGGCCTACCTGGACCTGCACACGAGCATGGAGCAGCAGGGCAACGACTTCTGGTGGCTCGACTGGTGCTGCGACGCCGCGCAGTCCTCGCAAGCCGGCGTGACCCCCGACGCCTGGATCAACTACCAGTACGCCGCCCGCACGGACCGGCTCATCGGCCGCGGGTTCGTCATCTCGCGCGCCTACGGCTCCCTGCAGTCCGGCCCGTACGGCGGACCCTCCGGCCTGCCGACCGGCCCGTGGGCCGAGAAGCGCTCCACCCTGCACTTCACCGGCGACTCCACCGGAAGCTGGGGCACCCTCCGCTACATCGTCGGCGCCACCCCGGGCGAGTCGGCCGCCACCGGCATGGCCTCCATCAGCCACGACATCGGCGGCCACAATGATCCCGGCAACCTCCAGGGGTCGGAGACGTACAAGGTGGGCGACGAGACCCGGCACACCACCAAGCTGCCCGACGACCTGTACGCCCGCTGGGTCCAGCTCGCCACCTTCCAGCCCATCGACCGCCTGCACAGCAACCACGGCGACCGGCTCCCCTGGCAGTACGGCCCCGAGGCGAACGCCTCGGCCAACAAGTTCCTCAACCTGCGGGAGCGGCTCGTCCCCTACACCTACACGCTCGCCAAACAGGCCACCGCCACCGGCGTCCCGATCGTACGCCCGATGTACCTGGAGTACCCGGCCGAGGAGAAGGCGTACACCACGGCCGCCACCCAGTACCTCTACGGCCCCGACATCCTGGTCGCCCCGGTGACCACCCCCGGCACCTCGGCCACGACCACCGTCTGGTTCCCGCCGGGCGAGTGGACCGACTACTTCACCGGCCAGACCTACGCCGGCGGCACCACCCACACCATCACCGGCGGCCTGGACACGATGCCGGTCTTCATCAGATCCGGCGGCATCCTGCTCACCCGAACCGACGACGTCGCCAACGACGTCCAAAACCCCCTCACCAAGGTCACCCTCACCATCGGCGCGGGCGCCTCCGGCTCCTTCACCCTCCACGAGGACGACGGCGCCCCCATCAAGCGCCTCAGGTCCGCCACCACAAAAATCGACTACACCCGCTCCGGCCCCACAAACACCGTAAAAATCCACCCCACCCGAGGCTCCTACCGCGGCCAGGTAACCACCCGCGAATGGACCCTCACCTTCCACAACGCCACCCAGCCCACCACCATCACCGCCAACGGCACCCGCCTACGCCCCGACGCCTACACCTGGGACGCCCCCACCCACACCCTCACCGTCAAACTCCCCCGCCACGACATCCACAAGGCGCTCACCGTCACCTACAGGTAGTCCGGAGCGGCAAGTGTCACGCGGAGCGCATGATCATCTAACGATCATGCGCTCCGCATAGCGGTACGCGGGTCCTGCGCTCGTTCGCTCAACCGAGCGTGACCTACTGGCACGTTGTCGCGGCAGGTCAGCCGCACCAGACAACGTTGATGATCTCCACCAGACGCCGGTACTCCACGATCAGGTAGGTGACCATGCCCACTCCACCCGTCCCGAAAGTGCGCGTCCGTATCGGCGAGTCAGGCCGCTCACGGATGAACGGATGCCCATTCCACGGAGCGACCTGAAGAAACACCGTTACCTCATGAAAGGCGGGGAGCGCCTCGGCCGGTAGCGCAGCGATTTGCTCGTCTACCTGCTTGCCCTTGTCAACCGTGTACATCTACAGATCGAGTTCCACGCCAAGCTCGGCAGCGCGCTGGGCGAGAACCTCACGGAGGGGCCGACCCGCAGCGTAGGTGCCGTTCTCGAGTTGCTCCTGGATGCGAGCTCCTTGATCCAGAACCTCTTCATACTCGCCGGTGGCCTTCATCCGCGCGATGTGCCACCAGTGCGAAAGCAGGTCATGGACAGGGCTGAGGTCCATGTCCTCGATGGCCTTGGCCATGGCCTGCCGGTAGTCCTTATCGAAGTAGCCGCGATCCGCGGGCGGCAGGCAGGCACGAATGTTACGGGGACTCCGATCGGCCTTCAGCGACTCCACGATGTGCTCCGGAGTCCGCGCAATGGCCATCTCGTACGGCTCCGCAATCATGCTGCCGCCTCCTTGCCTCAACGAGCGTTCCGGCCGACCGGCGAGCGCATGTGATACACGCGCCCTCCGAGCTTAGCCGCTCACGGACGGCGACACGCGTGACTCGGCGTCGTAAGGTCCTCAACCGGAGGATCGGCCGAGCCTCCGCTTGAGGGCCCCGTCTGAAAAGGTCAGGTCGGCGGGATCAGATGGACTCCCGCCAGACGCGGGGGAACTCGGCGTGGTCGCGTTCGGCGGCGGCGCGTTCGAGGCCGACGAGTACGCCGTAGGTGAAGGTGTCCTCGCCGGCCTGTCGGGCGGTTTCGGCGGCTTCGACGAGGAGGGATTGGGCGGCGACGCTGTCCTGGTAGAGGCCGAGAATCTCCTGGATGGCCTCGGCGCGGTTGGCCATGTCGGTCATTTCGGAGCCGAAGACGGGGATGAGGACCTCGGCGGTGTAGCGGGCGCGTTTGGCGACCTTGCGGACGTCGTGCATGGCGAGTTCGCGGGCCTCGATGTCGTCCAGGGCCTGCGCCGCGTCGTATGTCCTGCCGATGCGGCGCCAGCCCTTGTCGGCTACGGCGCGCAGCGGCTTGTCGGGCTTTTTGGCGGCGAGCGGCGTGAGCGGGGGGTGGGCGATCAACGTGTCGAGGGCGTCGAGGAGGGCGTAGTAGCGGTCGCCGCTGAGGGTTTCGCGGATGTGGTCGTAGGCGACGTGCTCGCGGTCCTCCAGGTCGGAGCCGAGGCGGGTGCGGACCCGGCCGACGATCAGGTCCTCGGGGAGCCTGTCGAAGTGCGCGGCGAAGCGGGCGCGGATGACCTCCAGGTCGCGGGCCTCGCTGAGGGCCTGGCCGAGCCACTTCAGCTCGTCCTGGATGTGCGTGGTGTCGGCGATGATGGTTTTGAAGGACTTCAGGGCGCTGCGCAGGCGGCGGGAGGCCACGCGCATCTGGTGTACGGCGTCGTCCTCGGCCTGGCGTACCCGGGCGTCCTGCGCGAGCAGGGCGTTGACCTGGGAGGCGAGGTAGCCGACGACGACCGCGCCGGCGGTGCCCTCCACGGGCTTGGAGACCTGGATGGCGCGCAGGCGGGTGTCGAGGAGGCGGGCGAGCTTGCTGGAGGCGTCGGCGGGGGTGGCGCCGGCCTTGCGCAGGCGCTTGCCGGCCTTTTTGAGCAGGGCGGCGTCGCCCTTGACGAGTTCGGCCTCGACCTCGCGCCAGCGGTCGACGACGGGATCGTCGCCGAGCACGGTGCCCTTGACGCGGTCGTCGGCGATCTCCAGCAGCAGGTCGCCGTTGTCGTCGAGGAGGCGGGTGAGGTTGCGCTTGGTGTCGAGCTGGGCGATGGGGACGAGCTCGGCGCCTCGGGTGTACGCGCGGACCAGGTCGGCCAGTTCGGTGGGGACGATCTTGATGCTGCGGGTGAGGGGGTGGGTGATCTCGCGGCGGACGCCCTTGGCCTTGGGGAGCTTCAGATGCCAGCCGGGGTCGAGGCCGCCGCGGCGGCGGCGCAGGGTGATGCCACGGGTGGCGAGGCGGAAGTCGGGGGTGTCGAAGTAAATCGCCACCAGTTGGTGACTTTTGGGCCCGACCACCTCCGCGCAGCCCGGCAAATCGCTCAGATCGGGCACGACGAACTCGGTCGGAACATCGAACTTATCTTCGATTTCCATCGCCATAGCACACCCCCATTTCCTGTGACCTGTGGTTAGGTGGCCATGATGCCAAACTTAGGTGAACATCCCGGTATGGCGATAGTGTGATTTATCCTCCCTTTTGGCCGACCACGAAGATTCGTCGGAAGGGAAACGGCGTGCCGTACGGCTCGCGCGGATACGCCTGGGCAAGCAGCCGGGCGCAGTCGGCGAGGAATTCGCGGCGGCGGTCGGGGGCGAGACGGCCGAGCATGGGGCGCAGGGCCGTACCGGTGATCCACTTCAGTACGGCGTCGTCGCCGGGAAGCACGTGGATGTAGGTCGTCTCCCAGGCGTCCACGACGCAGCCGAGGTCGGCGAGCAGGCCGAGATACTCCTCCGGTTCGGCCACCGGCGAGTCGGCGACCAGGTCGCCGAGCTCGTCGCGCCAGGTCGTCCGGCACAGCTCGCGGATGAGCACGTGGCTGGGGGCGTCGAAGTTGCCCGGGACCTGGAAGGCGATCCAGCCGCCCGGGGACAGCCCGGCGACCCAGCCCGGCAGCAGGCTCCGGTGCTCGGGCACCCAGTGCAGGGCGGCGTTGGAGACCAGCACGTCCACCGGGCGGGACGAGCGCCAGGCCCGCAGGTCGCGTTCCTCGAAGATGAGCGGGCCGGCGCCCGGGGCGCGCGGAACCTGCCGCGCCTTGGCGATCATCGCGGCGGACGAGTCGAGGCCGTGCACGGTCGCGTCCGGCCAGCGTTCGCTCAGCGTGGCGGTGAGCTCGCCGGTGCCGCAGCCCAGATCGACGACGTACGACGGGGCGGTGGCGCGCACGCGGGCGAGCAGTTCGAAGAAGGGGCGGGCGCGCTCGTCGGCGTAGCGGCCGTAGACCTCGGGGTCCCACATATCTCTTGACATCAAGATGATGGATAGCGAGAGAGATATCTCGATGTCAAGACAGATACACTGGGAGGCGTGGATGTAAGCAGCCGTGGGGCAGGCCACCGCGCCGGGGACGCCGAGGACGCGCACGGCCCCGAGATCGCGGCCGGCGAGGCCGACGACCTGGCGCTCCCGGCCGCCGAGGACGAGGTCGACCGACTGGTCCGATCATGGCAGAAGGAGCGGCCCGATCTCGACGTGGCACCACTACAGGTGCTGAGCAGGATATCGCGGCTCGCCAAGCATCTCGACCGGACGCGGCGGGCCGCCTTCGCCCAACACGACCTCGAACCGTGGGAGTTCGACGTGCTCACCACGCTGCGCCGGTCGGGCGAGCCGTACGAGCTGAGCCCCGGGGCCCTGCTGCGCGCCACGCTCGTCACCTCGGGCACGATGACCAACCGCATCGACCGTCTCGCCGCGGCCGGGCTCGTCCGCCGCCGCCCCGACCCGGAGGACCGCCGGGGCGTGCTCGTCTCGCTCACCGAGTCCGGCATGGCCCGGGTGGACGCCGCGCTCGCCGACCTGCTGCGCCGCGAGCACGAGCTGCTGGCCGGGCTGGACAAGCAGGCGCAGCGGGTCCTCGCCGGCCACCTGCGCACGCTGCTGGTGCCGTTCGACGCGACCGGGCCGACTTGACGGGACAGGGCCGACTTGACGGGACAGGGCTGAGGGCGGCGTCATTCGCCGAGGCGTTCGGCGAGGTCCAGCCATTCGGCCTCGACCGCCTCCTTCTGGGCCTGGACGTCCTTGAGCTCGGCGTCGAGACCGGCGAGCCGGGCGTAATCACTGGCGGCCTCGGCCATGGCGGTGTGCAGCCGGGCCTCCTGTTCCCCGAGGCGTTCGAGGCGGCGCTCCAGGCGGGCGAGCTCCTTCTGCGCCTCGCGCAGTTCCTTCGCGGACAGGCCCGCAGGGCCGGACTCCTGAGTGGGCTCCTGAGCGGACTCCCGAACGGGCTGCGGAGCGGGGGCGGCGGCGCGGGCGGAGACGGCGGTGCCGGAGGCGCGGCGGGCGAGGTACTCGTCGACGCCGCCCGGCAGCAGCGAGAGCCTGCCGTCGCCGAGGAGGGCCACGCAGCGGTCGGCGACGCGCTCAAGGAAGTAGCGGTCGTGGCTGACCACGATCAGGGTGCCGGGCCAGCCGTCGAGCAGGTCCTCCAGCTCGTTGAGGGTCTCGATGTCGAGGTCGTTGGTGGGCTCGTCGAGGAGCAGCACGTTGGGGTCGTCCATGAGCAGGCGCAGCAGCTGCAGGCGACGGCGCTCGCCGCCGGACAGGTCGCCGACGACCTTCCACTGCGCCTCGCCGCGAAAACCGAGGCGTTCCAGCAGCTGGGAGGCGCTCCACTCGCGCTTGCCGACGCGGACGTACTTGCGCACCTCCTCGACGGCGGTGAGCACGCGGGCCGTCGGGTCGAGTTCGGCGAGCTCCTGGGACAGGTGCGCGAGCCGTACGGTCCTGCCCCGGACGACGCGGCCGGAGTCCGGGATCACCGAGCCCGCGAGCAGGCGCAGCACCGAGGACTTGCCCGAGCCGTTGACGCCGATCAGCCCGATGCGGTCGCCGGGCCCGAACTGCCAGGTGGCGTCCCGCAGCACCAGCGGACCTTCGCCGGGGCCGCCCGCGTGCAGGGTGACGCGCTCCAGGTCGTAGACGGTCTTGCCGAGGCGCGCGGACGCGAACGAGACCAGCTCCACGCTGTCGCGCGGCGGCGGCTCGTTGGCGATGAGCGCCTGGGCGGCCTCGATCCGGAACTTGGGCTTGGAGGTACGGGCGGGCGGGCCGCGGCGCAGCCAGGCGATCTCCTTGCGCATGAGGTTCTGGCGGCGTTCCTCCGCGGCGGCGGCGATCCTCGCCCGCTCGGCCTTCGCCAGGACGTAGGCGGCGTATCCGCCCTCGTACCGCTGGACGGTGCCGTCGACGACCTCCCACGTACGGGTGGAGACCGCGTCGAGGAACCACCGGTCGTGGGTGACCACGACGAGCGCGGACCGGCGCGCGGCCAGGTGCCGGGCGAGCCAGTCGATCGCCTCGATGTCGAGGTGGTTGGTCGGCTCGTCCAGGATGATCAGGTCGTGCTCGCCGATCAGCAGCCGGGCCAGCGCGGTACGGCGCCGCTCCCCGCCGGAGAGCGTGCCCGCCTGGGCCGCGAGATCGACGTCGCCGAGCAGGTTCGCCAGGATCTCCCGGATCGTCGCGTCGCCCGCCCACTCGTGCTCGGGCCGCCCGCCGAGGACGAGGTCGCGCACTGTGCGTTCCGGATCGAGGTCGTCGCCCTGGGACAGGAAGCCGATCCGCAGCCCCCGGGTGTGCGTCACCCGCCCGCCATCGGGGGTGAGCCGCCCGGCGAGCACGGAGATCAGGGTGGTCTTGCCGCCGCCGTTGCGGCCGACCACGCCGATGCGGTCGCCCTCCTCGACGCCGAGGGACACCTCGTGCAGCAGTGGCTTGGGCCCGTACGCGTGGGACACCGACTCCAGATTGACCAGGTTCATCGCTCACCAAGGCTATCGGCGAGGGCCATCGACCCGAACCACCTGTCGTCGCCGGGGTAGCGACCGTCATCGATGACCACCGGCCCGTGCACCGGCCCGCGGGCGTGGATCGCGGGGTGGCCCGCCGCCGTGAAAGCCTCGCTCAGGGCCGCGCCATGGTGGCTGTCCTCGGCGAGGAAGACGCAGGTCGGGCCGGAGCCCGAGACGAGCCCGCCGAGCGCGCCGAGCTCCCGCCCGGTCGCGAGAGTACGGGCGAGCGACGGGTTCAGCCGGAGCGCGGCGGGCTCCAGATCGTTGGCGAGCGCCCGGCCGAGCGCGTGGGCGTCGCCCTTCGCCAGCGCGGCGATGAGGTCCTCGTCCGCCCGCGGCGGGGCGGGCACGACGCCGGTCTCCTCGCGGATGCGGTCGCACTCGGCGTACACGGCGGGGGTCGCCAGCCCTCCGTCGGCCGGGACCAGCACCCACGTGAACACGCGCTCGGCGTCGAGCGGCCGGAGCCGCTCGCCCCGCCCGGTGCCCACGGCGGCCCCGCCGAGCAGCGAGAACGGCACGTCGCTGCCGAGCTCGGCGCCGATTTCGACCAGTTCGTCCTTGCCAAGGCCCAGGTCCCACAAATGGTTGCAGGCGATCAGCGCCGCCGCCGCGTCGGCGCTGCCGCCGGCCATGCCCCCGGCGACCGGGATGCGCTTGTCGATCCACAGCCGCGCGCCGTACGACACCCCGGCCCGTTCGGCGAGCAGCCGCGCCGCCCGCACGGCGAGGTTGCTCCCGTCGGCCGGCACCCGATCGGCCTGCGGTCCCACGACCTCGACCGTCACCGCGTCGGCGGTGCTCGCCCTGACCCGGTCGACGATCGAGACGGCGAGGTAGACGGTCACCACCTCGTGGTATCCGTCCTCCCGCACCGGCCCCACGGCGAGCTGCAGATTGATCTTCGCGGGAACCTCAACCGTTATATATCTCGGATGCTCCATCGCCCTCCCCTCGCCGCTTCGGCATCCCCGATCGTAGAGGCCGCCGGGTCCATATCGAGACGCGCATACGGGTGGATGGAGTGATCAGGTGTCGGTACCGTTACCGGTCCGGGGGTTCGTGCGGACGGAGAGGAGATCTCCATCGACAGCCAGGACTCGACGACTCTGCCGTTACGCCCGGACGATCCCGAGACGCTAGGTCCCTACCGGCTGCTCGGACGTCTCGGCCAAGGCGGCATGGGGACGGTCTATCTGGCCGCGGCCGAGAACGGACGCCCGGTGGCGGTGAAGATCGTCCGTGAGGTGCACACGCGGCGGGAGGGGTTCGCCGAGCGCTTCCGGGCCGAGGTCGCGAGCGCGCGGCGGGTCTCGTCCTTCTGCACCTCGCGCGTGCTCGACGACGGGACGGCCGAGGACGGGCGGCCCTACCTGGTCACCGAGTACATTCCGGGAATCTCGCTCGATAAGCGGATCCGGGAATCGGGAGCGCTCGATCCCACGTCGCTGCACGGCGTGGCGTTCGGCGTGGCCGCGGCGCTCGCCGCCATTCACGCGGCCGGGGTAGTGCACCAGGATCTGAAGCCGGGCAACGTGATCCTGTCGATGTCCGGGCCGCGCGTCATCGACTTCGGCGTGGCGCGGGCGCTTGACGATCCGGCGGACGGCGAACTGGTGGGCACGCCGGGGTGGTGGGCCCCGGAGCACGTCACCGGGCAGCGGACCACGCCCGCGGCCGACGTCTTCGCCTGGGGCTGCCTGGTCGCGTACGCGGGCAACGGCCGCCACCCGTTCGGCGAGGGCGACGCCGAGACCCTGGCCGCGCGGGTGCGGCAGGCCGAGCCCGACCTGGGGTCGCTGCCGCCGCCCCTCGACACGCTGGTACGGCGGGCCCTCGACCGCGACCCCGCGCTCCGGCCCACGGCGCGGGAATTGCTCCTCGATCTCCTCGGCGGCGGCGAGACGCGCCCCGCCCCGGCCGCCGGAACGACCCGCACGCCCGCCGACACGGACCGGGACACGATCGCGCGGGCCGAGCCGGACGACGACAGGACGCTGGTCTCGGGACGCCCACAGAAGGAGCGGGCGGCCGGGCGGCAGGGACGCCACGTCTGGATCACCCAGGCGGCCCTGGCGGCGACGCTGGCGGTGAGCGTCGCGCTCATGGTCGCGCTGCGGGTCGACCACGTCGAACCCGCCGACGCGTTCGACGCGCTCGACAAACCCGCCCGGATCAGCGACGTCGGACGGCGCATCCCGCTCGCGGGCGGCTACGACGGCCCCCAACTCCTCGTACAGCCCCCCGACTGCGGCTACCCGAACCACGAAGGCGGCGTGCGGCGCCCCGACCGCCAGACCTGCCGCGTCCTGCTCACCCTGGTCAACATGGGACCGGCCGAGGCACCCCTGTCCGGAGAGCTGCCGGTCCTCGTGGACGACCTCGGCAAACGCCACAAGGCACACCTCTCCGGCGGCGACCTCCCCGCCACGATCGCGCCGGGAGCGCGGCTGTCGCTCATGGTGACCTACGCAATGGCCAACACCGCCTTCCCCCGCTTCCTCGTGGGGCGGCTGATCAGCGGCGGCGAATCGCTCCGGATCCGCCTGTGAGGGCCGCAGGCGTGCTCGCGGCGAGCCTGCTGCTGCTCGCCGCGACGAACCTCCCGGCGGCGAACCCGATCCACGCCCGAACGCACGGATCGAACCGCGCCGCGTGCGGGAAGACGGCCTGGCCGGACTTCAACGGCGACGGACACGCGGACCTGGCCGTCGGCGACCCGCACGGCCGGACCCTCCAGTACGACCAGGGATCGCTGCACCTGCTGCGCGGCACGGCGGAGGGACTCCCCAGGCTCGACGCCTCCGACGCGTACCTGACGGGGGCGCGCGGCCCCATGTCGTTACGGCTCGCCGACGTGGACGGCGACGGTTGCGCCGACCTCGTCGCGGGCGGCCCGTACGGCGACGACCGCGGCCACGCCACGATCTACTGGGGCGGGCCGGGACGATCGTCGGCCGCCCGGATCACCGACGCGAAGCTCACCGTCGGGGACGGCGAGCGGGAATGGTCGGGCCTCGGCTGGTCGGTCGCCGCCGGGCAGGGCGTGGTCGCCGTCGGCGCGCCCTTCGAGGACGTGGACGGCGTGACCGACGCGGGCGCGGTCTACGTCTTCACCGTCGGAGCCGATCGCGATCCGTCCGAGCCGATCAGGATCACCCAGAGCTCGCCGGACGTGCCGGGCGGCGACGAGCCGGGCGACCTGTTCGGCTGGTCGCTGGCGCTCGGCCGGCTCGGCGGCGACCCCGCCGCCCTCGACCTCGTGATCGGCGCGCCGTTCGACGATAAGAACGGAAAAGGCCCGCGAAAAGGCCCGCGAAAGGGCCTGCGGAAGGACGAGGTCCTGGCCGACGCGGGCGCGGTGACCGTCCTCTACGACGTCACGAGCGGCGCGCGGAGCGGCACGCGCTGGAACCTCGCCGAGGTCACGTCCGAGATCGACAGCCGCGCGGGCGACAGGTTCGGCTACTCCCTCGCCTACGGCGAGTGGCGCGGCACGGGCCGGCTCGCCGTGGGCGCGCCGGGGGCGGACGTGCCCGGCGCGGACGACGCGGGCATGGTGCAGCTCTTCGAGGGGACGGAGCCGACCCGGTCGCTGTGGCAGGGGTGGCGCGGCCTGCCCGACGCCGGGGAGAAGGGCGACGGGTTCGGTTACGCGCTGGCGTTCGCGGGCGGCCACCTGCTCATCGGCAGCCCGTTCGAGGCCGACCGCGGCCTGCCCGAGGTCGGGGCGGTCACGGTCGTGCCGCTGGACGGCTCGCCCGCGACGTTCGTCACCGAGGGCAGGGCGCGCATGCAGGCCTACGACCACTTCGGCTGGGCGGTGTCCGCGGCGGGCGACGGGTGGATGGCGGTCGGCGTCCCCGACGAGCAGGCCACGCACGGCGGCGCGATCGCCCTCGTTCCGCTGCGCGGCGGCGAACCCCACCTGCTGGCCCCGGGCTACAACGGCATCCCGCACCTGCCGGACCAGGGCCGACGAAAGCGTCCTTATCCCCACGAGATCGGCAGATCCGTGGACTTCGGGGCGGTGCTCGCGGGGTGATCGCTCCTGCCGCCGGGCGGGCCGTCGCCGGCTGACGCTCACCCGCGGCCGGGTACGCCCTCCGGCGTGACGGCGGCCTCGGCGATCCTGGCGAAGTCGGCGACGTCGAGTTGCTCGCCCCTGCTCGCAGGGTCGATCCCGGCGGCGCGCAGGATCTCCTCGGCGCGTACGGCCGTGCCCGCCCAGGAGGCCAGGGCGGCGCGCAGGGTCTTGCGGCGCTGGGCGAAGGCGGCGTCGACGACGGCGAACACCTCCTCGCGGGAGGCGGCGGTCGCGGGCGGATCGCGGCGGACGAGGGCGACCAACCCGGAGTCGACGTTGGGGGCGGGCCAGAAGACGGTGCGCCCGACGGGCCCGGCCTTGCGCACGTCGGCGTACCAGGCGGCCTTGATCGACGGCACGCCGTAGACCTTGGAGCCGGGGCGGGCCGCGAGGCGGTCGGCGACCTCGGCCTGCACCATGACCAGGCCCTTGCGCAGCGTGGGCAGCACCTGGAGCAGGTGCAGCACGACCGGGACGGCCACGTTGTAGGGGAGGTTGGCGACCAGGGCCGTCGGGAGCGGCTCGCCCAGGTCTTCCGGACGCACGCGCAGCGCGTCGGCGGGCACGACCGAAATTCGCCCGGACGCCTCCGGGAGGCGATCGGCGACGGTGCGCGGAAGCTGCTCGGCCAGCACCGGGTCGATCTCGACCGCGATCACCTTCGCCGCCTGCTCCAGCAGGGCCAGCGTGAGGGAGCCCAGGCCGGGGCCCACCTCGATGACCACGTCATCCGGGTCGAGTTCGGCCGTGCGGACGATCCGGCGCACGGTGCCGCCGTCGATGACGAAATTCTGTCCCAGCCGTTTCGTCGGACGCAGACCCAGCTTGTTGGCCAAAATACGGATATCTGTCGGGCCGAGCAGGCTCACAATGTCTCTCCCCACGTCATCCATCCCAGTGTCCCGCATCGAACTTCGGTTGGACGCCGTACGTCTTGGTAGAGACGGCCCACGCGACGGCTTCAGGGGGGCACATGGAGGTTCGCCGCAGGGGACCGCAGGACGCGTCGCCCGGGGAAAAACGGCTCGTGCCCGATGGAAAGCGATCGTCAAGCGGGAGGAAAGGCCCATGGATAAGGTGGCGGCAGGGGGGAACAAGGAGGCCTCTCCCATGAATCGACCCGGCACCGAGCCACTTCGCCCGATCGATCCCGCGCGGATCGGTCCCTACCAGTTGCTGGGCAGGCTGGGCGAGGGCGGCATGGGCACCGTTTACCTGGCGTTGGCGCCGACCGAGCGACCGGTCGCGATCAAGGTGGTCAAGCCGGAGTTCACGATCGACTCGAACTTCGCCGTCCGCTTCCACGCCGAGGTGGAGAACGCGCGCAAGGTCGCCTCGTTCTGCACCGCGCAGGTGCTCGACAACGGCAACACCGAGGACGGCCGGCCGTACATGGTCACCGAGTACATCCCCGGCACGCCGCTGTCGGCGCAGATCGCCACATTCGGCGCGCTCGACCCCGGGCCGCTGCACGGCGTGGCGCTGGGGGTGGCCGCGGCGCTCGCCGCCATCCACGTCGCGGGGCTGGTGCACCGCGACCTCAAGCCGTCCAACGTCATTTTGTCCATGTCCGGGCCGCGAGTGATCGACTTCGGCATCTCGCGGGCGCTGGACGCCGCGTCGAGCTTCACCCAGTCCGGCGAGTTGCTCGGCAGCCCCGGCTGGTGGGCGCCGGAGCAGGTACGCGGCGACGCGATCACCCCGGCGGCCGACGTCTTCGCCTGGGGCTGCCTGGTCGCGTACGCGGGCAACGGCCGCCACCCCTACGGGCGCGGCGACGCGCTGACGCTCGCGGCCCGCGTGCTCAACTCGCCGCCGGACCTCGGCGCGCTCCCGGTCCCGCTGAACGACCTCGTGCGGCGCGCGACCCACTCCGACCCGGCCCGCAGGCCCAGCGCGCAGGAGCTGCTGATCGCGCTGGTCAGCGGCGGGGTGCCGAACCCGATGCCGATGCCGGCCGAGCCCGCCACGCTGGTCGCGACCGAGATACTCAACGAGTCGTGGCAGCCGCCGTCCAACGTCGCGGACGAGTCCGCCCAGGCGCCGGCGCGGCCCGAGCCGTCCGCCGAGCCCGCCCGCGCCCGGCTCACCCAGGAGCTTGCCGCGCCCGTGCCCGCGCCCGCGCCGGAGACGGCGCCCGACATCGACAGCACCGACGGGCACGTGATGCCCGGCGGGACGGGCGTGGCCACCGGCCCGCACACCGACCCGGGCGGCGGCCCGCGGATCACGGGGGTCACGGGCGGCGAGACGATGCCCGGGACCACCACAATGCCCGGGGCCACCACAATGCCCGGGGCGGCCACCGCTCCCGGAGGCGCGACGGTCCCCGGCAGCGCCACCGACCCGCCCGGCCCCTCCCCGTACGGCCCACCGTCCTTCGGTCAGCCGCCCGTACGCCCCTTCGCCGACATGCCGACGGCGGCGGACGTGCTCCCCCTCCCGGAGGGGCCGCGGAAGACCGACTGGCGCCTGGTGCGCAAGTGGCTGATCCCCACGGTCGCGATCGTGGCCGCGCTCGCCGTCACGGCCGTCGTCCTCGTGCTGGGCCGCGGGGGCGCCACCGGCGGGCCCGGCAGGACGGTGCAGGCCGGCGACAACCGCTTCACCGGTGAGCAGCAGGTCGCCGACGGCCCCGGCACGGACGTCGGCCGGCGCGTCGCGTTCGGCGACACCGACGTGCAGGTGCTGGTCCCGCAGCCGCCGAGCTGCGCGGCGGACCGCTGCACCGTACGGCTGTCGCTGGTGAACCCGAGCGGCGTGGACATCCCGATCGCCCGGTCCCCGAGGCTCGTGGACGACCAGGGCGGCGGCCACGACCCGCGCGGCGAGTCGACCGACCTGCCCGAGAGCCTGCCTCCGGGCGAGCGGGTGGACGGCGTGCTCGTGTTCGACGTCCCGTCCGATCGCAAGCCGGCGAAGCTGGTGCTCGCCGAGGGCATCGAGGTGCGACTGTGAACGCCGAGAAGATCACAAAGGCCGCCGCGGCGCTGGCCCTCGCCGCCGCCGTCATCTCCGGCGCGCCGACCGCCCAGGCCGGAACACGCGCGGCGGACTGCGCCTCGACGGCCGGCAAGGCCGACGTGAACGGCGACGGATTCGACGACGTCGTCGTGGGCGACCCGTTCGCGGACGTCCGGGGCGCGCTCGGCGCGGGCGCGGTGCGCATCCTGCTCGGCGGCGCGGACGGGCCGGGCACCGGCGGAACCACGGTGCTCACCGCGCCGGACGGCAAGGCCGGCGACGGCTTCGGCTGGGCCGTGCGGACCGCGCATCTCGACGACGACCGCTGCCTGGACATCGTCGTGGGCGCGCCGTACGCGGATCCGGGCGGCGTCACCGACGCCGGCGTCGCCTACATTTTCACCGGCACCGCGGATGGCGAGCCCACCGGCAAGCGCATCGAGGCGCCGCGGCGGCGCGAGGAGCGGGCCCACTTCGGCTGGTCGCTCGCGGCCGCGGACGGCGGGGGCGGTGAGCCCTCGATCGTCGCCGTCGGCGCGCCGCACGAGGACGCCGACGGGGTCAAGGACTCCGGCGCGATCTACCTGCGGTACGCGGCCGGGGACGGGAAGGTCACCACGGTTCCGCTCACCCAGGAGAACGAGGGCGTGATCGGCAACAGCGAGCCGGGCGACATGTTCGGCTGGTCGATGGTCTTCGGCAGGCTCGGCGGGAACGGCGTGCAACTGGACCTCGCGGTGGGCACGCCGTACGAGGACGTGGACGGCGTGGGACGGCAGAAGGACGTCAAGGGCATCAAGGACGTCGGCGGCGTCACGGTCGTCCACGACGTGGCCCACGCCGCCGACGGCGTCTACACCAGCGGCAAGTGGGAGCTGGGCGACAGCGAGAAGGTGGAGGGCAACGCCGGCGAGCGCCTCGGCTACGCGGTCGCCTACGCCGAGTGGAAGGGCGAGGGCTATCTGGCGGTCGGCGCCCCCGGGGTGGACGTGGACGGCGTGGCCGACGCCGGTCAGGTGCAACTGTTCAAGCGGGGGGTGAACACCGAGCTCGCCCTGATGCGCGCGCTGCGGCCGGGCAACAACGGCGGCCTGCGGTCGGCCAAGCCGGTCGAGGGGGGCAGGATCGGCTGGAGCCTGGCGTTCTGGAACCCGCTCGACAGCCTGGTGCTGGCCATCGGCGCGCCGTACGACTCGGCGCAGGGCGACCCGACGCCCGAGTCCGGCGTGGTGCGGCAGGTGACCGTCGAGGGCGGCAAGGGCGCCGACGTGGTGGCCGAGCGCGACGACGTGCAGCCGTACGAGCACTTCGGCTGGACCGTCGCCGACGTGGGCAGCGAGGACGGGCTCGCGCCCGGCGGGCGGCTGTTCGTCGGCGTCCCCGACGAGCGCTCAAGCAACGGCGGCGCGGTCGCTCTCATGGAGGGCGCGACGCCCAAGCTGTTCACCCCCGGCCGCGACGACAACGCCGTCGCCGCCGACTTCGGCAGCTCGATCGGCTGATCCGGCGCGGGATCGCGGCGTACGTCAGCCGAAGAGGCGGGCGCCGCAGCCGGGCCACTGCCGCCGCCAGCGGCCCTCCACGCGCTGGTAGAGGAGCTGGGCGCGGTAGGTCTGCTCGTCGGCGGACCAGTCGCTCGGCCTCTTCAGGCCGCCGACCGCCCGCCACATGGGCAGGCTGATCTGGTACATGCCGTAGTAGGGGCCCGTCGGGTTGTAGGCGCGGGGGTCGCCGCCGGTCTCGCAGGCGGCGAGCGCGGCCCAGTTGAGGCGGGCGACCGCCGGGGTGATCGGCTCGGTGCGCGGCGGCGGCGCGGGGATGATGCGGACGACCTGGCCGTCCCTGGGGAAGGCGGAGAGCCGGGGGCGGACGCGTTCGCCCGCGGCGAGGGTGATGCCGCGCCGGGCGAGGGCCTCGCGCACGGTGCGCGCCGTGGTGATGACGGGGGTACGCCGGCCGTCCTTGACGATGACGATCCGGCGCATCGTGGTGATCTTGAGACGAAACCCGGTGACCGGGATCTGCCGCATCACCGAGGCGGAGAGCCTGGCCCGGCTGTGGTCGAGGTCGAGCTCCTTGAGCGCGTCGCGGACGTTGAGCGCCGTGACCCTGCGGACCATCGTGCGGCCGTCCTTGATCAGGGTGAGCGGCCTGGCGTGCCGGACCACGATCTGGCCGGCGTCCTCGATGGCGGTGGCGGGCGGCGGGGAGACGTGGTCGTCGGGGCCGTAGCGGACCTCCGCGGCCGCCAGCGCCTCGCCGACCGTGCCGGCGAAGGTGCGCAACGCGATCGGCTCGCCGTCCACCATGAGGTGGACCTCCCGGGCGACGCCGAAGGCGACGATCAGGCCGAGGGAGACGCCGCCGAAGAGCGCCGAGGCGACCCCGATCACGATCGGCGACGTCCGCCGGGACGACCGTCGCGGCCGTGTCCTGCGGCCGTGCGCGCGCCTGCCGGGGACGCGTTCCGGGCCGCGACGGGGGGCGGGCACGGGGAGCGGCCCGGGGATGGCCGGGGCAGGGGCCGGATTGGGGGCCGGGGCAGGGGCCGGGGTGGAGGGCGGGGCAGCGGGCGGGCGGAGGGCGGGTGCGGGCACGGGCGGGGTGAGAGTCATGGATTGGTCGGACATTGTGCGATCGGCCCCCAAGCACATCGTCACCAGTACGTCGTCCTCAGTGCGCCGACCCTGGACATGATCGCCACGGTGCGTCGCCGCGCTCGACGGTATCGGCGGGTCTGCGGGCGCTCAACCGGATCACCGATATGCGGTGGGTGACATTGGCCACGCTTGACCTTGGGGCCGGAAAAGCTCCTACCAACGCCCGAAAACGCGCTCCCCGTTGGCGTTGACGGCCGCGCACAGGTCGTTTTCCGACATGTTCTTGACCTCGGCGAGGCAACGCAGCGTGAGCGGGATCAGGTACGGGGCGTTGGGTTTGCCGCGGTGCGGGGTCGGCGGCAGGTAGGGCGCGTCGGTTTCAACGAGAATGAGTTCCTTTGGCGCGATTTCTGCCGCTTCGCGGAGATATCCGGCGTTCTTGTACGTCACCGGCCCGGAGAATGACATGAAATATCCGGCATCGACGCATTTCTTGGCCATCTCCGCGTCGCCGGAGAAGCTGTGGAACACCACCACGTCCGGCGCCCCGGCCTCCGCCAGCACCCGCAGCACGTCGTCGTGCGCGTCCCGGTCGTGGATGACCAGCGCCTTCCCGGTGCGCTTGGCGATCTCGATGTGCGCCCGGAAGCTCGCGTGCTGGTCCTCGTGCGAGGCCCACTCGCGGAAGTAGTCAAGACCGGTCTCGCCCACGGCCCGCACCTGCGGCAGCGCGGCCAGCTCCTCGATCCGCCCGAGCGCCTCCGGCGTCGCCGCCCCCGACCCGTTGGGGTGGATCGCCACGCCCGCGTACACGCCGTCGTACCGGGCCGCCGCCTCGGCCGCCCACTCCGACGACGGCAGGTCGTACCCGACGTTCACCAGCCGCGTCACCCCGACGGCCCGCGACTCGGCGAGCACCCGCGCCACGTCCGCCCCCGCCGCCTGCGCGGCGAGGGCGATCGCGTCGCCGTCGGACGCCTCGCGGACGCCCACCATCAGGTCGAGGTGGCAGTGGCTGTCGAAGACCTCCCCGTCGAGCGGCGCGGGGGCCTGCGGTCGCTCACCCTTCAAGGCGGGCCAGCTCCTCATCGACGATCTTCGGGTCGAGCTTGGTGAACAACGGCGTCGGCGGAGCCAGCGGGGTGCCGGGCCGTACCGGCCGGTGCTCCCAGACCGCCTTGTCCTCGGCGTACGCGCCGGTGATCACCGGGTACGGCGAGCCGCCCTCCTCGTCCACCTCGTGGATCTCCGGCATGCCCGACCACACGCCCTCGCCGCCGAGCATCGTGTAGATCTTGTTCGACGAGTTCGGCAGGAACGGCGTGAGCAGGGTCTTGCAGTCGTCCACGACCTGCAGCGCGACGTGCAGGATCGAGCGCTGCCGGGCCGGGTCCTCCTTGAGCTTCCACGGCGCCTGGTCGGCGAGGTACTTGTTCGCCTCGCGCACCACGGCGAACGCCTCGTTCACGGCGTTCTTGAACCGCGACCGGCTCAGCTCGGCCCCCACGGCCGGGAAGGCGGCCCGCGAGCGCTCCAGCAACGCACGGTCGGCGTCGGTGAGGTCGCCCGCCTCCGGGATCTCCCCGAAGTTCTTGGCGGCCATCGAGATCGACCGGTTCACCAGGTTGCCCCAGGCCGCCACCAACTCGCCGTTGTTGCGGTTGAGGAACTCCGACCAGGTGAAGTCGGTGTCCTGGTTCTCCGGCCCGGCCACCGCGATGTAGTACCGCAGCGCGTCCGCGTCGTACCGGGACAAGAAGTCGCGCACGTAGATCACGACCGAGCGCGAGGAGGAGAACTTGCGCCCCTCCATCGTCAGGTACTCGCTGGAGACGACCTCCGAGGGCAGGTTGAGCCGCCCGAGCGACCCGGGCGTGCCGTCCTTCGCCCCCTCGCCGTTGTAGCCGAGCAGGATCGCCGGCCAGATCTCGGAGTGGAAGACGATGTTGTCCTTGCCCATGAAGTAGTAGCCGCGGGCGTCCGGCGACTGCCACCACTGCCGCCACGCGTCCGGGTCGCCGGACCGGCGGGCCCACTCGATCGACGCGCTCAGGTAGCCGATGACGGCGTCGAACCACACGTACAGCCGCTTGTTCTCCCGGTCGCGCCAGCCGTCCAGCGGCACCGGCACGCCCCAGTCGAGGTCGCGGGTGATCGCGCGGGGCTGCAGGTCGCCGAGCAGGTTGAGGGAGAACTTCAGCACGTTCGGCCGCCACTCGCCCTGCTTGCTCTGCAGCCAGGTGCCCAGCGCGTCGGCGAACGCGGGCAAATCGAGCATGAAGTGCTCGGTCTCCACGAACTTGGGCGTCTCGCCGTTGATCTTCGACCTGGGGTTGATCAGGTCGATCGGGTCGAGCTGGTTGCCGCAGTTGTCGCACTGGTCGCCGCGCGCCCCGTCGTACCCGCAGATCGGGCAGGTGCCCTCCACGTAGCGGTCGGGCAGGGTGCGGCCGGTGGACGGCGACACCGCGCCCATCGTCGTACGCGGCACCACGTAGCCGTTCTTGTGCAGCCCGAGGAAGATCTCCTGGGCGATGGCGTAGTGGTTGCGCGTCGTGGTCCGGGTGAACAGGTCGTAGGAGAGCCCGAGGTTGGTCAGGTCCTCCGCGATGATCCGGTTGTAGCGGTCGGCGAGCTCGCGGGTGCTGACGCCCTCCTTGTCGGCCTGCACCTGGATGGGCGTGCCGTGCTCGTCGGTGCCGCTCACCATCAGCACCTTGTTGCCCGCCATCCGCTGGTAGCGGCTGAAGACGTCGGACGGCACGCCGAACCCGGATACGTGCCCGATGTGGCGCGGCCCGTTGGCGTAGGGCCACGCGACGGCGGTCAAGATGTGCTGAGGCATGCTACAAGCCTAGAGGGCGCGGCGACCCGTTCCGAAACGATTACTGCTTGGCGGCCTCCACCGCGGCCGTCTTCGCGTGCTCATCGGTCCCGCCCTCATCGGTCCCGCCTTCAACGGTCCCGGCGGCTTCCCGGGTGACGGCCTCGGCCGCCTCCTCCACGGCGGACGCGGCCACGTCGGCAGGCGTCTCCTTGGTACGGCGGATGCCCAGAATGCTGATGAACAGCGCGGCGAAGATCGTCTGGAAGCTGATGATCAGCGCGGTGGCCGCCGGGACGACGATGCGCAGCGCCTCGCGCGGGTTCAGCTCGCCGAAGTTGTTGACCTGCCAGTGCACCAGCGAGGCGACCAGGCCGCCGACGCCGGCCAGCGCCAGCAGCCCGCCCGCGACCAAGCCCTTCTCCAGGCTGATCACGTCCACCAGCTTGCGGATCCGCCGGTCCTCGGGCAGGAAGCCCTCCTCGGCCGCGTACACCTTGGTGAACAGCGCGAACAGCACGGCCTGAAAGCCGATCACCACCATCGCGGAGGCCCCGACCAGGGTGTCGACGTCGAAGGCGAGCGCGCCGATCACGACCGGCCCGGTGGTGAGCGCGACGCCCGCGATCAGGCCGATCGCCATCATCACCAGGCCGGGGATGAAGAACAGCCAGCGCGGGCTGTACAGCAGCAGGAAGCGCAGGTGACGCCAGCCGTCGCGCCAGGAGCGCAGGTGCGGCGGGCGGGAGCGGCCGTCGGGCGACAGCGTGGTGGGCACCTCGCGCACGTCCAGGTTCTGCAGGGTGGCCTTCACCACCATCTCGCTGGCGAACTCCATGCCGCCGGTCTGCAGCCCGAGCCGCAGGATCGAGTCGCGCCGGAAGCCGCGCAGCCCGCAGTGGAAGTCGCCGGCCTTGCTGCCGAAGAACAGCCGCCCGATGTACGACAACACGGGGTTGCCGAGGTAGCGGTGCAGCGGAGGCATCGCGCCCGGCTTGATGCCGCCCTTGAACCGGTTGCCCATCACCAGGTCGGCGCCGTCGCGCAACTGCTCGACGAACGGCAGCAGGGCGGTGAAGTCGTAGGAGTCGTCCGCGTCGCCCATGATCACGTAGCGGCCGCGGGCGGCGCGGATGCCGCCCATGAGGGCGTTGCCGTACCCCTTCTCGTCCACGTGCACCACGCGGGCGCCCGCGTCGCGGGCGAGTTGCTGGGACCCGTCGGTGCTGCCGTTGTCGGCGATCAGGACCTCTCCGTCGATCCCGTGCCGCTCCATGCACTCCACGGCCTTGCGCACACACGTCGCGACGGTCTCGGCCTCGTTGAGGCACGGCATCACAACGGTCAGTTCCACGTCGAAACCCCTTGCTTACCCATGCGTGAATTCCCCCATGATGCCCGAGCATCCCTAACGGCGAGCCAAGTCGGTCCAACGACTGGCATCCTGTAAACCATGGTCAACGTTGCGGAACGGGCTCAGGTGCGTCTTCCCGGGACGGGCCGGGGCACACGTTTGCGCGCGTTCCTCCTGCGCCATCCTCACCTCACCGTCGCCATGGGCCTCGCCGCCGTGCTGCGACTGGTCACCATGTTGGGCTACCGGCCCGCGATGTGGTTCAACGACTCCTACGAGTACGTTTCGGTCGCGTTGCACCCCAGGCCGCACCCGATCCGGCCGGACGGATACGGCTTCTGGCTGCTGCTGCTCAAGCCGTTCCACAGCTTCTCGCTTGTGGTCTTCACCCAGCATCTGATGGGCCTCGCGACGGCCGTGCTGATCTATGCGCTTTTGATACGCAAATTTGACCTCCCCGGCTGGGCGGCGACGCTCACGGTGAGCCCGGTGCTGTTCGACGCGTACCAGATCCAGCTTGAGCACCTGGTGATGTCGGACACGATGTTCACGCTGCTGGTCGTCGGTGTGGTCACGCTGATCCTGTGGCATCGGCGGCTGTCGACGCGGATGGGCGTGGTCGTCGGCCTGCTGCTGGCGCTGACGGCGCTGACCCGCACGGTCGGGTTGCCGATCATGGCGCTGGTCGTCGTCTACCTGCTGGTCAAACGGGTGGGCTGGCGGCCGATCGCGGCCGTGGTCGTCGCCACCGCGGTTCCCGTGGTCGCGTACATGGCCTGGTTCAACAGCGCGTACGGCCGGTTCGCGATGACCAACAGCGACGGGCTGATCATGTACATGCGGACGATGGCGTTCGCCGACTGCAACAAGATCAAGCCCAAAGAGGTGCAGCTGATCGTGCTGTGCACGACCCAGCGCAAGGACTACTCGCAGTGGTACCTGTGGGACCCCAGCGGCCCCCCGCACCGGTACGGCACGCCCAAGTTCGACGAGGACGTCAACGAGTGGGCGAGCAAGTTCGCCACCCAGGCGATCCTCGCGCAGCCCGGCGACTACCTGGCCGTGGTCGCCCGCGACTTCTTCCGGGCGTTCCGCTGGGACCGGCCGGTCTTCCCCGACGCCAACACCTACAACCAGTACGAGTTCCGCAACGAGGAGAAACCCCTGCCCACCTGGGCGCTCTACAAGGGCCGCGCCGACACCGACGCGGTGGCCTACGAGCAGGGGCGGGCCGCCACGCAGATCGTCGGCCCGTGGGCCAACGTGATGCAGGGCTACCAGCGCGTGGTGCACCTGCCCGGCCTCATCCTCGGGATCATCCTGCTCATCGGCCTGTACGGCGTGGCCGTCCGCTGGCGCAAACTCGGCGGGCCCGTCATGCTGCCGTGGCTGGCCGCGGTCGGCCTCATCCTGGCCCCGGCCGCCACCGCCGAGTTCGACTACCGCTACCTGCTGCCTGCCGTCCCCCTGGCCTGCCTGGCCGCCGCGATCACGCTGCGCCGCGGCGTGCCGCTGCCGGCGTTCGCCGCGGCCCGCCTCGCCGCCCGGCGTCCCAGCGCCCAGAACGGCGACCCAAACGGTGACCGCTCGGACGAGACCGCGACGCCGGAACTCGTGGGCGCGAGAAGCATGCCGCTGGCCGCCCCCATCCTCGACGACCGCGAGGACGGCGACGGGCACAACAAGCCCGGCCCGGAGGAACCCCCGCGCCAGGCCCCAGCCTTAGACCCCACCTCGGACCCCACCCGGCCCTGACCAAACCGGCCTACCGGTGCACGGCCGCGTAAAGCTCCCTCTTGGGAACCCCCGCCGACTTGGCGACCTCCACGATCGCCTGCTTGCGCGAGACGCCCTCGCCTTCGAGCCGGGCGACCTCCGCGACGAGGCTCTCCATGTCGTGCTCGGTTTCCCCGGGCACATGGCCGCCGACCACGATCGTGATCTCGCCCCGGACGTCCCCGGCGGCCCATTGCGCGAGCTCGCCGAGAGTGCCCCGCCGTACCTCCTCGTAGGTCTTGGACAGCTCCCGGCAGACCGCCGCCGGCCGCCCGGCCCCGAACGCCTCGGCCAGCGCCGCCAGCGACGTGTCCAGCCGGTGCGGGCTCTCGAAGAACACCATCGTCCGCTCCTCGCGGGCGAGCGCCGCCAGCCGCCGCGCCCGGTCCCCCTGCTTGCGCGGCAGGAACCCCTCAAAACAGAACCGGTCGCTGGGCAGCCCGGACACGGCGAGCGCCGTGGTCACGGCCGACGGCCCGGGCAGCGCGGTGACCCGCACCCCGGCCTCGACGGCGAGCCGCGTCAGCCGGTACCCGGGGTCGGACACCCCGGGCATGCCCGCGTCGGTGATCACCACCACGGTCCGCCCGTCGAGCAGCTCGCCCAGCAGCTCGGCGGCGCGGGCGGACTCGTTGATGTCGTTGTAGGACACGACCTTGCCGCCGACCGTCACCTCCAGGTCGGCGGCGAGCCTGCGCAGCCGGCGGGTGTCCTCGGCGGCGATCACGTCGGCGCTCTCCAGCACGGCCCGCAGGCGCGGCGACGCGTCGCCGACCCGGCCGATCGGGGCCCCCGCCAGCACCAACGTCCCGCGGTCGCCCACAGTCCCCTCCCCGAGCCCCTCAACAAGGCCGTCACTTCCTCTGCCCATCCGCCCATCCTGCCGCCCGCACCAAGCGTCCGCGCGCCCACCGCCCGGTGTTCCCCACGGGTGAAAGCTTCTCGGGAAACCAGTCATATAGGGCATACAGTCCGGTTTCTTAGGTTCGGGTTAATCGTTGCCCCGTACGATGGCCGGGTGGCCGTGACCGACTACCAGAACCAGGCGTCCGAGCATCCGTGGGAGCCCTCGGCGCCGGCTCATGACCCCGCGTCAGGGGCGGGACATGAGTCCGGCTCGATGCGGAACCGGCTGGTGCCCGCGATGCCCGGCAACCCGCGGTGGGGCTGGATCGGGCCGCTGATCGTCACCCTGTTCGGCGGCTTCCTGCGGTTCTTCAACCTGGCCACCCCGGACTCGGTCGTCTTCGACGAGACCTACTACGCCAAGGACGCGCTGTCGCTGATCGAGTTCGGCGTCGAGCGCACCGCCGTGGACGGCGCGGACAAGACGCTGATCGCCGGCAGCACCGACATCTGGAAGCAGTGCGCCGCCGACCAGGCCCAGGACTGCGCGGCCTACGTGGTGCATCCCCCGCTGGGCAAGTGGATGATCGGCCTGGGTGAGTGGATCTTCGGGGCGAACCCGTTCGGCTGGCGGTTCGCCGCGGCGGTCGTGGGCACGCTCGGCATCCTCATCCTGGCCCGCACGGCGCGGCGCATGACGCGCTCGACGCTGCTGGGCTGCCTGGCCGGGTTCCTGCTGGCGATCGAGGGCCTGCACTTCGTGCTGAGCCGGTTCGCGCTGCTCGACGGGTTCCTCACCTTCTGGGTGCTCGCCGGGTTCGCCTGCCTCGTCGTGGACCGCGACAAGACGCGCGAGCGGCTCGCCGACTGGTACGAGCGGTCGCCGCTGAACGACGTCGGGCCGAGCCTCGGGCTGCGGCCGTGGCGGCTCGCGGCCGGGTTGTGCCTGGGCGCGGCGTGCGCCACCAAATGGAGCGGGATCTACTTTTTGATTGGCTTCGCCGTACTGAGCCTGATGTGGGACGCCGGGGCGCGGCGGGCCGTCGGGCTGCGCAAGCCGTACCTGGGCACGATGACGCTGGACCTGCCGACCGGCCTGGCGGCGCTCGGCCTCCTGCCCGCGGTCACCTACGTGGCGAGCTGGATCGGCTGGTTCGCCACGCCGCTCGGATACGGCCGCAACTGGGCCCAGGCGACCGCCAACGGGCCGGTGTTCTTCGTCGTGGACTCGGTGCGCTCGTGGTTCTCCTACCACTTCATGGTGCTCGGCTTCCACACCACCCTGGAGGCCAAGCACCCCTACCAGTCCGAGCCGTGGCAGTGGCCGCTGCTGCAGCGGCCGGTGGCGTTCTACTGGGGCGACAAGCCCACCGGGTGCGGCGCCACCGAGTGCGCGCAGGCCGTGCTCGGCACCGGCACCCCGGTCATCTGGTACGGCGCGCTCGTGGCGATCATCGCGACGATCGCCTACTACGTCGCGACGCGCGACTGGCGCGCCGGGGCGGTCCTGCTCGCGCTCGCGGTCGGATGGTTGCCGTGGTTCTACTTCGCCCTCGCCGACAACCGCACCATGTTCCAGTTCTACGCGCTGCCGATGGTGCCGTTCATGATCCTGGCGCTCGTGCTCATGGCCGGGCTGCTCATCGGCACCGCCGGGGCGTCGCAGCGACGGCGGTTCAACGGCGCGATCGTGGTGGGCGCCTTCACGCTGCTCGCGCTGATCAACTTCTGGTGGCTGTACCCGGTGCTCGCCGGGGAACTCGTCACCCACGCCGAATGGCATCGACGCATGCTGTTCGACTCATGGATCTGATCGAGGGTCTGGTTGGGACATAGGGTGAGGCGGTTTCGGGGACGCGGCTTCGGCCGGCGGCACAGCCAGGTCGCGTACGGCCATGTCGCATACGGCCACGGTGCGTACGGCAACGGCGCATACGGCAGACTGCGGGGCATGCCCGCACCGGACGTCGCCGCGCTGCTGCTCGAACTGGAGCGCGATGATCCCGCCGCCGCCGACGCGGCCCGGCTCGCCGTGGACTGGCTCACCGGCGGCGAGCCGCTGGAGACGGTCGCCCAGCTGGATGTGTGCGAGTTCCTCTGGTACACGCTCCCCTGCAAGACGGAGGTCGCCGAGGGCGAGCGCCTCGGCATCGCGCGGGCGCTGGGCCGGCTGCTGCGCATGGGCGGCATGGAGCGCTACGCGGCCCTGTGCTTCTCCGCCACCACCGCCCGCATCCTGCGCGTCTACCGGCAACAGGGCGAGGACGCGGGCCTGGCGGCCTACCAGCGGGCGCTCGACGCGACCGGGGTGCTCCCGCCCGACGTGCCCGAGCTGGCCTGGAGCTCGATCATGGGGCCGGAGGAGCTGGCCGCGCACGGCGCCTGCTCGGCCGCACTCGAACTCGCCGTCGTCTCCGGCGAGCTGACCCCCGGCGCGACCCGGGAGCGGGAGCGGCTCACCAGCCGGTGGCTGCTCGCCCCGCGCCCCGAGCTGGGCGGCGACAACTGGCTGCAGCGGGTGCACGGCGAGCGGCTCAACCGCTGGGTGCTCGGCCGCGGCACCGCCCGCCGCGCCCTCGCCCAGCCGTTCGAGGTACGGTTGCACGCCCCGGTGCCGCCGCCGCGGGAGGCCCACCTGGAGCCGCTGCGCTGGCTGCTTGAGCTGGGCGTGGCGGGGGTGCCGCTGACCCGGCGGCACAACCTCGCCCGCGCGGTCGTGGTCGAGGCGGCCGGGCGGTTCGGCTGGGGCGATCCGGACGGGCGGGCGCCGCGCTCCGAGGCCGACGTGCCCGAGCTGGTCACGCTGCACGGGATCGCGCGGGGTGAGCTGGGGGCGCTTCGCCGTACCGGAGGGACCTTAAGGATCACCAGGGAGGGCCGGCGGCTGCTCGACGACCCGGGCGCGATGTGGGACGCCGCCACGAACGTGCTGGCCGCCGCCGAGTTCGGCGAGGACGAGTCCGAGTTCACGATGCGTGAGGTCGCGTTGATGATCCTGGCCGAGGGCCGCCCGCTGCGCGACGGCGAGCTCACCGCCAGGGTCGCCGAGGTCGCCGCGGTCGACGACCGCCGCGCGTCCACGCCGCGGGACTCCCCGGCGCCGCCGGAGGCGACGCACGGCCGCCGGGCGTCACGCCTCCTGGCCCGCCTGCGCCGCCGCCTCGACGCCCTCGGGCTGCGCGCCGCTCCCAAGGAGGGCTCCGAGCAGCTCACCCCGGCGGGCCAGGCCGCCGCCCTGGCGGCCCTGCGCGCGCACGCGCTCCGCCCCCGGCGGTACGTCTCTCCCCGCTGACCCTACAGGGTGACCGCCGCCTCGCCGATGTTCTGCTCGCACCAGTGGATCCGGCCGTCGCCGGCCCAGCGGGTGCCCGACCGGTAGGCGGACCAGGACGCGCGCGGCGGCACCGGGTCCCAGTCATGGTCGGGCGGCAGGCTGGGCGGAACGGGCACGGCCGGGGCCGCGACCTCGTAGACCAGGGTGTCGCCGCGCAGCAGCCGTATCTCGATCGACTCCCGCTCGTGCACGCCGCAGTCGGCGATCAGATCCCGCACGAGCTGCTCCCCCGACTCCGCGGCATGGTCGAGATGCCACAGCCGCAGCGTCTCGCGGACCAGCCGGGCGGCCTCGTCGCCGGTCCGCGGCCCGGCCGACAGCGTCCAGCGGACCAGCCGGTCCGGGGGCAGCCCGCGTACCTTCGCCGCCAGCAGCGCCATGTCGTCGCGGTCGTCGCCGACCCGCCGGTTGCTCTCGATGCTCGCGCGGATCGTCTTCAGGTCGCAGCGCGCCCCGGAGAGCATGGCGCGGAAGATGTTGATGCCGGCGTCGATGTCCTGGTACCGGTTCTCGACCAGGCCGTCGGTGTAGAGGACCAGCACGCAGCCGCGCGGCAGGGTGACCGCCCGCTCCCGGTAGGCGTCCCGCCCGATGCCGAGCGGAAGGCCGCCGGGCACGTCGATCAGCTCGGTCCGGCCGCCGGGGTGCAGCAGGATCGGCGGCAGGTGCCCGGCGCGGGCGAGCACGCACTCGTTGGTGACCGGGTCGTAGGTGGCGTAGACGCACGTGGTGAGCTGGGAGTCGTCCAGGTCCTGCATCATCTGATTGAGCCGGGCCAGCACCTCCGCCGGGGGGAGGTCCAGGCTCGCGAGCGTACGCGCGGCGGTGCGCAACTGTCCCATCGTGGCGGCGGCCCGGATGCCGTGGCCCATCACGTCCCCGACGACCAGGGCGACGCGGAACCCCGACAGCGGGATCACGTCGAACCAGTCGCCGCCGACCCCGGCCGGGTCGCTGGCGGGCAGGTAGCTGGAGGCGATCTCCAGGCCGAGCGGCTTGGCCAGCTCCTTGGGCAGCAGGCTGCTCTGCAGGGTGAGCGCGGTGCGGCGCTCGCGGGCGTACAGGCGGGCGTTGTCGATGCTGATGCCGGTACGGCCCGCGAGTTCCTCGGCGAGCGCGACGTCCTGCTCCAGGAACGGCTCGCTGCCCGGGTTCCGGGTGAAGATGATGAGGCCCACGACGAGGTTGTCGCGGGCCAGCAGCGGGACCGCGAGAAAGGGACGGTCCGCCATCAACTGCTTGATCTCGTCGCGGCCGAGTTGGTCCGCGATTTCCTGCGCGAATTCCGCGTCCATGGCCTCGAGCGCGATGGACTGCCGTCCGATGCGCGGGTCATGCGGCCAGTACCAGCTATAGGAGGGATATTTGGTTACCTCTCCGATGGGAAAAGCGCTATCCCAATCCCAGGGGTTGGAAACGGCGACGGCCGTCGCCATGCGGCGAATCCACGCGCATCCATCCGAGGCATGCGCCGGTAAATCGCCGTCGGTGACGAGCGTGTCCTGCACCAGAACGGCCACGGTATCGGCGAAGCGAGGCACCACCACGCTCGCCAACTCGCGGCAGATCTCCCACAAATCCAGGCTTCTGCCGATCGCGCTGCTCGCGTCGTTGAGGAAGGCGAGTCGCTCCTGAGCGGAGGACGCCCCACTCAGCCTTTCCCCGCGCAACACCGCCCGCGGGTCCTTGATTATGAAGTACTGATTCACCGCTCGTGCCCAGCTCCGCCCTGGCGGAACGCCACCACGCGTTCCCCTCCCCTTGCCCGCCCCCCGGGAGGTCAAGAATACGCCTCCGAGCACCCTTCGGGAACATGCTAGAGAAGCATGTACGACATGTCGTGACTTCAAGTTTCGCAATTGCCTGAATTCCCCAGGTTCTACCCCCGACAACGCCTCAACCTCCCATCTATGATCACATCCCTCGTACGGCGACAATACGGATGGTCCAGAATCATATTCCGGTTTCGGTTCACTCTGATAACCGAAGCGAGAAACATGAATACTTCACACAATCGCCCACGCCCCACCAGTCAGGGAGGAGGTAAGGCGGCGCACGGTGGCCCCGGGAGCGGGACCGGCATGCCGGAGCCGCTCCGAGCATCCGCCCGGCCGTACCCGGCGGCGATTCCACCCCGCGTCCGCCCAAAGCCGCGCACCGGCGGCGTACAGGCGCAATGATCTTTGGAGGGAGTGACCTGTGCGGCGCACAGGCACCTTCCCCCGAACCCGCGAAGAACGGAGGCTCATGACCGACGATTCGGGCACACCGCTGCCCCAGATCGACGCCAGCGTTCCGCACAGCGCCAGGGTGTGGAACTACTTCCTCGGAGGGAAGGACAACTATCCCGTCGACCGTGCGGCGGGCGACCAGTACCGCCGGACCTTCCCCCAGATCGACGACATCGCCCGCGCGGACCGCGCCTTCCTCGGCCGCGCCGTCCGGTTCATGGCCGCCGAACAGGGCGTCCGGCAATTCCTGGACATCGGCACCGGGCTTCCCACCATGGACAACACACACGAGGTCGCCCAGCGGGTGGACCCCCGCTGCCGCATCGTCTACGTCGACAACGACCGTAGATTATCGGGTAGTGCGCACGCCTCATGATCGTTTGATTGTGCCGGTCGCGGCCCGCCCACCCACCCGCGCATCCGTCGTGGCAGGCACCATCCGCCGCTCTCCCACTCGGGGCACTGACAAACCCCCCACTCAACAGCCCCGCCCAGTTGCCGAATTGTTCTTATGGAAGATCAAGGAGCGCGCGTGCGCGCCACCCGCGAGCATCGAGCATCGAACGCCACCCAGCCCAGCGGCCGAACCTCGCTGGCGATTGGCTCAAAGTTTCTTCACTGGTTCAAGGGGCTCGCTGACGCGAGCCCGGCCGGGGCCGCCGCGCCTCCGCTCCCGGGCCAGGCGGGACTGCGCGCGGCCCTGGAGGGCCGTGCTCGCCCGCCGCCCGCCGCTCCAAAGCGGCCCCGCCCGACGCTCAACAGGCCAGCAGCGCTGAGACCAGCACCACCTAGAGCACTGACGCTTCGTCTATCGCTTCTACAGGCAGCCGCCATTGCCGATCCTCTAGCGCGATGATCTGCCCGTCAGGCCGTGCTTCGAAGGAGAATCGTGACCAGTCGGGCCGCCCCTTCTCCTCCCATAGACCGTATGCCTCCTCAATACGGTCCCAAAGACGCTCAGGCCCGCCCTGCCTCACATGCTGCTCTCCGTCACGCCCCGCCTTGTGCACCTCGGCCCATGATCCGTCATGCCGCTTCAGGCCGGTGATGTTCCGTCCCTCCGCATCGGTGGCCCAATAGCGCCGTGCCCGAGGAATGTGCAGCTCGGCCAGGAATCCAAACGCCGGATCGTCCAGCACATCCGGAGAAACCGCTGTCGTGCCGGAGATCGCGGCCTTGGAGTAGCCAACGTCGTTCGGCTGGGCGTGACGCGATGGCATGAAGCCCGCCCACCGGCGCAGGAACCGACCCCGAGCGGTGTTGCCCTCCTCCACCGCCGCAAGAAGCATCGCCCCGCCGAGCATCCCGCCCACGTTGGCCAAGATCAGCCCATCCGGTTCGCTCTGCTCGATCCACGCCGGGGGGATGTACCCGAGCCCGCACGTGGAGATCACCCGATCATAGGGAGCGTTCGCCGGATATCCTGCCCGTCCGTCCCCGGTCACAACGCACGGACGCAGCCCAATCGACGCCAGCCGCTCACGTGCCAGGCCAGTGAGTTGCTCGTCAATGTCGATCGTGGTCACCTGGCCCGCGCCCAGCCGCTCACTCAGCAGCGCCGCGTTGTAACCCGTCCCGGTGCCGATCTCCAGAACCCGATTCCCCCGCGACAGCGCTAAGACCCCCAGCATCCAGGCCATCAACCCTGGCGCGGTTGACGAACTGGAATGCCTGCCGAACCCGCTTCCCCCGGCGAAGATCTTTTCTACCGGCTGGCCATTGACCTGAGTGAGCAGTGTCTCATTCGAGTACACGGCCTTCAACCACTCGTCATGCTGCTCACTGTTGCTCCCACTCCGCAGCTCATAACGCGTACCGCGAGGCGTGTTGGTGGTGACTGCGAAATGCGGAACGAAAACATGTCGAGGAGTCCGGGCGAAGACATCCCGCAATCGAAGGTCGGTGATGTCCCCGGACTCCACCAGTTCATCGGCGAGTCTTTCCGCGAGTCCTCGCGCGGCCCGTTCGCCGTCGAAGCCATTCACTTCACACGCCCCGCTTCCAGCACGTCGGCGATCGTCTTGGCGATCGGCACTCCACAATTGGCTTCCAGCCAGCCCCACTCACCGGTCACGTTCGTCTCCAGAAACACCCATTCACCCTCGGGCGTCCGGATCAGGTCACACGCCCCGAACACCAGGCCCAGGCGTTCATGCAGCCGGATCAAACCGTTGCGGACACCGGCGGGCAACTCTACTGGTTCATACCGATTCGCGTCGTAGTCCGACCGCCAGTCCACCCGCCCCGCCGGTGAATCAGTGTGTATGGCCATGGTGAAGACCTGACCCCCGATCACCACCGCCCGCGCCTCATGGGCCTTTTCCACCCATTCTTGGAACATGTGCGCCGTCAGATCCAGTCCCGCGTCCCGCAACCAGCCGAGATCCTCCACACGCTCTGTATAGATCATCCGTATCTCGCCGGCCTCGGGATGCCAGATCCCGCCCACCGGCTTGTAGATGATCGGCCGCCCCAACCCGGCCGCCCAGGAGCGTATGTACTCCGGATCGTTGGCGATGACGGTATCTGGCACCCGCAGACCCACGGCCGCTGCCGCCGCAAGCTGCACTGGCTTGTACGCGGCGGCAGCCGACCGCACCGGGTCATTCACCCACAGGCAATCAAGAGCCTGGAGCACCCCGCCGAAACCCCGCCGGGCCTCGTTGTAGGCGAATATCCGTTCCGGCCCTGACATGCCCTCCGGCAACCGGAACTGCGTCGGATGCCGGTAGTACACGCTGGTCACCTCGGCCAGATCCACCAGAACCGAACGGCCGCCTTCAGTGTGGCCGGTCAGCCGTCCACCCCAGTGCCCCGCCCCGTTGCTGAAACTGGCCCCCAGTCGCAGGCCGATCGGGAAATCGGCGGTGTCCACCCGGGTCACCGGCACCCCTCGCCCGGTCAACTCCGCAGCGACACGATCAACCGTCCTGTCGTGATCAGCCGCAAGGATCAACACCATGACTCGGGCGGACATACCCGCATGCCTCCTTTTAGTCGTTGCTGGTCTCTTCGCCGGACGGATTCTGGCCATCAGGCATACCGGTCGTCTCCTTCGTCCCGCCCTCGTGGTCTCCCGCCCGAGGCTGCATCCTCCGCGCGAATCGCAGTCCCCACGGACGTACCGGCGATGGAGCCTCGCCACTGGCCAGCAACCGATGCCCGCTTGGGTCCAACGGGAACACATCGCCTACACGCGCGATCTGCCCGCGCGATTCACCATCGGGCGAATGCTCCAATATCCAGGGGTGTAGCGATTCCCTAGACTGTGTCCGCATCTTTCTCCTTCCGTCAGATGGATACCTCCGAATCCACGTCGAGGGTAGCCTACCGCCAACCCTTTGACGAGATGTTTCCGTTGAAGCTGACACAAGTTAATCGTGGTGCGCATGTTATTCGGTTTCAGGGTGCACAAAACACTCTTCCCCACCTTCCCAGTGACGCGGCATCGCCTCCCTTCTCTCTTTATGCGAATCCTCCAAAAACACCCATCGCCGTGCCCGTGGAATCTAGTTCACGAAAGCGCTCCACTGTTTACCGACCCCTGGCCAAACCCTCGATATCAGCCATCGCGAATCCGTGACGAGGCTTGATGTCGCCTACGTTCCGCGCCCCCCACTGCACAGCAGGGGCAGGACTGGCGCATTCACCTCGCCTCTCCCTCACGCCGCCGCCTTTTCAAGCGCTTTCGATCTCTTCTGCGCAGCGTGCCCAGCGCCCATGCCCCCGACGACGTGTACCTGCGCAACTCAGGATTCCTCGGCACGCCACGCCCCCACAGCCGCGACGGCTCCTCACCCTCATGCCACAACCGAAGAAACTGCTTACGAGCGTGGTACACCAGCGTGGACACACTGACCCTGGACACCCCCAGCGCCGCAGCGGCACCCTCATACGTGCCATGCTCGGCCAGCGCCGCCAGCACCTCCCGGTTACGCCCGCTCAGCCGCGCCCAGACCTGCCCCAGCGCCACCACCTCCACTACACGCTCCTCATGCGCGACCACCGGGGAGGCGGCCGTGTACCAGAACGCCTCAAAACGCGGCATCGCGGCCCAGGCTCCCTCCCGCACCCGGCGCCCCCGATCCGGACGGTCGCTCACCCCGCGCTCACGCCTCTCGGCGAACACATGCCGGGAGATCGCCCGTACCCCGCAGTCCACCAGCACCCGCGCCTCAGGCACCCCCGGCCGCGCGAAAAGCTCCTCGGCGATCGCCGACAACGCGACCAGATAACGATCATGGACGAACAGCGTCTGATCCGACCACCGCGACCGCCGCGCCGCCACCCACGCGAGCCGCTCCACATCGCCCAAAGCGAACCCATGCCGCAACGGCACATCCCGCATCGCGAGACCCCAGCCCCCCGCACCGTCCCCCTCTCCCCGCTCCCGGCAGATGACCGCCTCCCGCGACCGCTCCGCCACCCGCCGCGCCGCCGCCCCCGCATTCGGCCACGCGCACCAGGTCCGCACCCGACGCCCCGTCGCCGGATTCACCCGCCCCGTCGCCCACACCCACCCCCACCCGCCACCCGGCCCACGCTCCACCCACACCAGAACCTCACCCGCCGACACCGCCACCACCGGCCCCGACTCCAACACCACCCCGACCACCCCCCAGGCCGCCAGCTCCTCACACAACCGCCCGGCCGCATACCGGCCCGACACGCCCCCAGACCCACCCGGCCCAGACCCGCCCGACACAGGCCCGCCCGTTCCAGCCCAGCCCGCCCGATCGCCCACGCGCAAATCCGGCCCTGCCATGGTTTCCTCGCCCCTCTCCATCAGAAGATCACTCATGCCAGCCCTCCACGGCCATATCGTGGTCCTCACCTTCCGGGCCGTCGGCGACCACCAGCGCGCCCGAATGCTCATCGCGCCACGCCCGCGCCACCACCGCCCCATACCGGTAGGCCGGAAACGGAAACGCCGTCATGTCCAGACGAGCCCCCCGGACACTCCCCGACGACCCCGGCGGCATCTCCCGCAACGCGACCGCCACCCGGCCCGCCGCCACCTCGTAGGCGTCGGTCACCCCACGCATCCCGTGCCCGTCCCCGCCATCGGCGGCGTAGACGAACAACGGCGGCCGGTAGACCACGCGCGGGACATCCCCGCCCCCGCCGCTCACGCCGCCCCCAACCGCTCGGACCCATCGGCCCACCCGGCCCGCTCGGCCCGCCGCATCTCCTCTTGCAGGCCCGCGACCGTCCGAGACTCGACCCCCAGCAGCCCCGCCCACGGCAGCGGCCACGCCGGAACCGCGTAGAACCGCCGCGCCCACAGCCGCCAGATCACCAGCCATCCCGGCTCGATCGCATCCAGCCCCGCCGCCGCCGCGCGCTCCCGCACATCCCAGCGCACCCGCGCCCACGGCGTACACGCCGCCCCCGCACGATGCCGCCCCCCGCCGTGCCTGCCCGCACGCGCCGTCGTCATCGCCGCCCCCACACCGTCAAGACGGCGAAGAACCAGACGCCGACGATCACCGACGCGGTAGCCCCGTAGGCCGCCAACGGCAGATGACCAACCACCCACCACGACACAAACCGGCCCAACGCCGGAAGTTCCACGAACGAGCCGATGACAGTAAGGTCTCTCATAGATCGGAGCTCCTTCCGATCGAGGCCCCGGACCACCGGTGTTCACGCACCGGCCGGGGCCGTCTTCATTGGTGCACCAATCTCAACGCCGCGCACGCGCACCAGCCAGAGGGCGATAGGGGAAACTAGAGGAAGGTGTTCCCGACCCCTAAGGTGCCCGCCATGCCCGACGCGACGGTTGACCTTCCCCACTGGGCGGCTCGCCTGCTCGCCGAGCGTCGGCAACGCGGCTGGTCGCAAAAGGACCTGGCCAAGCGCCTCGCCCAGGCCGCTGCGAAGCTCGGCATTCCGATGCCGGAACGAACATCGCTCGTCCGCTCCATCCGGAACTGGGAGGCTGGCAGGTACCGGCCTCGCGACCCCTATCCGGTGCTGCTCTCACGAGTCTTCCGCCTCGAAGAACGCGAGTTGTTCGCCGACGCGGTGATGCCCCCAGGGACGGACCCCGCACAGGTGCTCGCTTCGATCTTGCCTGAAGGTGAGCTGTTAGCACCGCTCCCCACCCGGGGCGGACGACGCGTCGGAATGAGCACAGTGACCGACTTGTCGGCCCGCGTGCACGGGCTAAGACTCGCCGATGATGTGCTCGGTGGCGACGATCTGATCGGTCCCGCATTCCGCGAACTCAACACCGCCGTACGGATCTACCGAGAAAGCACCCACACGGACGACGTGGGACGCGCTCTCCTGACGACCATCGGTGAGTACGCACAGATAGCCGGATGGATCGCGTCAGATGCGGGCAAACACGAGCAGGCCGCGCAGACCTATCGCCTCGGGATCAGCGCGGCCCGCGAGGCTGGAGACCGTACTTTGGAATCAAATCTGATCGGCTCGCTCTCCTACCAGGTGGCCAACATCGGTGATACGTACGAAGGAGTCCAGCTCAGCCGCGCTGCTTTAGACACCGCAGAACCCGATGCGCCAGCCCTCGCGCGAGCGCTCGCCTGGGATCGGTTGGCATGGGCGCACGCTCGGCACAACGATGCACAGGCCGCCATGCATGCCCTCGGTGAAGCTGAAACCGCGCTCGCAAGCGACCACGGACCGACGGCCCCTTCCTACCTCTACTGGGTAGATCACGGGGAACTACAGGTCATGGAAGCCCGGGTCTACACCGAACTACGACGGCCCCTTCGAGCTGTGCCGCTGTTGACTGACGTACTAGCCCGCTACGACACGACCCATGCGCGGGAACTGGCGCTCTATCTTTCCTGGCTTGCGGTGGCCCTGCTGGATGCCAACGAACCGGAAGAGGCCGCAGACGCCGCCCGACGCATGTGCGAAGTGTCGGCGGACGTGGCCAGCGACAGAACTACCACGCGAACCCGTCTCGTGCTCAACCGGCTCGAACCGTACCGCGACATCGCCGAAGTGCGAGACCTCCTCGCCAGATATCCGCTAAGCGCCTGAAACGCGGTATCCGCATCCCGGGCATCTTGCCTACTCTGCCGTTCTGCCGTGTGACGAGTTTCCCTACACACATCAAGCTGTGGTTCTCGCCGTATCCCCGCCCCCGCTGCCCGATGATGCGCGGCACCCGGAACCTGTCAATCCCGGCACCGCGGGCAGGACAACCAGCGCGCGAGGAAGGTGCCGGGCGATGGACACGCGAAGCCGGGATTGACAGAACCCGGGCGGCAGTCGCGCCAGAGGCAGCCATCGGGGACGGAGGGAAGTGGCGCAAGAGCCATCCACACAAGACCCTGCCCGTTCCGCGTCCTCCGCACCGGCACGACTCCGACCAGGGCAGGGCGGCGTGTGCGCAAGCGCGCAGACTACCGCGATCCGTGTGCACAACCCGGCTTGCTACGACCCGCTGGTCCTGGTCCACGCCCAGGCCCTGCTGGTCGGCACCCCCGAAGGCGCCACCGACTACCTCCAGGCGGACCTGCGCGAACCCGACGACATCCTCGCCAAAGCGGCCGCAACCCTCGACTTCGACCAGCCCATCGGCCTGATGCTCTTGGGAATCCTGCACTTCGTCCCCGACTTCGACGAGGTCCGGGGAATCGTGGCCCGCCTGGTGAACGCGCTGGCCCCCGGCCCCTTCATGGCGCTCACCCACGCCACCTTCGACATCGGCGACCAGGCCGTCGTCACCGCGAACGCCGCCGCGCAGGAGGAGTACAACGCCAACGCGGACACCCCGCTCACCGCCCGCGGCAAGGAGCAGATCCTCCGCTTCTTCGACGGCCTGGAGTTGGTGGAACCCGGCCTGGTGTCAATGTCGCGGTGGCGTCCCGAGGAGACGCAGTGGGGCGAGCCACCGGAGGTGGCGGGCTTCTGCGGCGTCGGACTCAAACGCTGAAGCCCACCGATCACCCCGGCGACCCCGCCCACCGCGAACCCCTCAGGAACGGCCCACTTCAGTCAGATCGGCCACCGACGCTGGAGGTGGCGATCGCCCGGCCGACGAACCCGAGACGTTCGTACAGCCGGATGGCACGGAAGTTGTCCGCGTCCACCATCAGCGCCACCCGGCCATGCGCGGCGACCAAGGTGGTGGCCGCCAGCCGACACACGGCCTCGGCGTACCCCTTCCCCCGGTGCGCAGGATCGGTGGCCACACCGGCGATCAAACCCACGGCCGGGGCGGACCACGCGTCGGCCGCGACGGCGACGAGTTCGCCGTTCCGCCGCAGACCCGCCCACCGCCGCACACCGGAGATCCCGGGCTGCGCCCAGGCGGAGGGCGACGCCACCCTCAGCAGGGCCGCCACATCGGGATCGTCCGACGGCGGGAGCCAGCGAACGTCCGCCACCTCGTCACCCGCCTCGCCCGGCCCGCCGTTCCCCGACTCTCCGGTCACGTCCCGCACCGCCGTACCCGCCTCAATGGGCGGTGTCGTCGCACCGGTGGGACGATCGGTATCCATCCACCCGAAGACGGCGTTGAACCGCAGTTCCGGCACGCGGAGGGTGACCTCGCGGAGCAGGGACTCGTCGCCCAGGACGCGGTAGCTGGGGCCGCATTCGGCGAGGGCGTGCCGTGCCAGGGCGGCGGCCTCGGCGGGCTCGCCGAGGACGAAGACGCGATCGCGCCGGAACAGATCGGGGCAGGCGACGGCGATGCTGTCGCCCAGCGCCCAGGCGCGTGCGCCCGGTCTCAGACCCTGCGCGGCCCACATGATCAAAGTGTCGTCGGCGGACGCGGAACGAACCTCGTCGGCCGTCGTCAGCTCACGCATCGGTTTCCGGAAATCGCCTCATACCGCATGAGGGTACGTCTGAGCGGCGATGTTAGCCTCGGCATCCTAGATCTCCCCGCCCGAGGAGTTCCGCGACCATGACCGACGCCCTCTTCACCGACCCTCCGAGCGACGCCGCTCCCCCGGCGAGCACTCCGTTCGTCACCTTCACCAGCGGCGGCGAGCGACTGTTCGGAGTGCTGCACGTGCCCGCCGGTCCAGGTCTCCACCCGATCGTGGTGTTCCTGCACGGCTTCCCCGGCAACGAGCGCAACTTCGACATCGCGCAGGCGCTGCGCCGCGCCGGGTACGCCACCCTGGTATTCCACTACCGCGGCTCCTGGGGCGTGGGCGGCTCCTGGTCGTGGACGAACGTACTCGCCGACGCCGCCGCCGTCACCGCCGCCGTCCGCGCCCCGGAGTTCGCGGGCGAGCACCGACTCGACCCCGAACGGTTGGCGATCGCCGGCCACAGCCTCGGCGGTTTCACCGCCCTGATGACCGCCGCCGCCGACCCGTCGATCGCCGCGGTCATCTCCCTCGCCGCGGTCGATTTCGGAAGCGTCGCCTCGGCCTGCCGTACCGACCCCTCGGCACGAGCCTCGTGGGTCGAGTCGTTCGACGGTTCGCTCCACCCCCTGCGCGGCACCAGCGGCGAGGCGCTGGCCGCCGAACTGGAGGCCACCGGCGACGCGTGGAGCCTGCCCGCCCTCGCCCCGCGCCTCGCCGACCGCCCCGTACTGCTGATCGGCGCCGCACGCGACACCATCGCCGTCGAGGCCGAGCACTTCCGCCCGGTCGTCGACGCCTACCTCGCCCACCCGGTCAACCACCTAGAACACCACCTTTTCCCCACCGACCACGCCTTCTCCGACCACCGCGTCACACTGACCCGCACGATCGCCGACTTCCTCACCCGCCACCTCGGCAAGCCCTAGCCACCCCAGCGGCTGCGGATGCTCGCAGGATCACCCCAGCGGACGTTCTCCAGTGTTCCGCCGTCCCCGACGTACCCGATGTCCGCAGACACCGCCTTCTGGAACGATCCATACAGGCTTCACCGGCGAATACGAGCATCGGTGCACGTTTGGAAGGCGGAATGGCGTGAATAAGGCCGCGGTCCGAGCGATCGAGACGGCGGTGCCGTTGCTGCCACTGATGCCGTACGCCTGAACGATGCGTAAGGCGGGTACGTGCGCCTCGCACTCGCCGCGACTGCGCGGAATCAGGCAATAATGCATTCGCCGGAGTCCATACCGCCCTCTCCCTGCCGACCTCTACACACCTCGTCGATGAGTCCCCATGAGTTTCTATACGCGCAATAACCTCAAAGCTGGACCGTTCCGATTCACTATGTCCTCATCCGGAATGGGCGTTTCGGTCGGCGTCCCAGGGTTTCGGGTGAACAGCGGCCCACGTGGCAACTACGTGCACATAGGCGGCAATCGAATCTACTACCGCTCGACCAGTTCCACCCCGGGCGCATCCCAGGCACCCCCTCCTTACCGCCCACCCACTCCCGCGCCGAGCCCCGTCGTGATGTACGACATCACCGGCGCGGCGGTCCAAGAACTCGTGTCGGCCGCCCCCAGCGATTTGGTCGCCCAACTGCGGACGGCCGCAAAACGACGACCGTCATGGCCGTTCGCATTGGGAGTTCTGCTCCTGTGCGGGCTCCTCCTCGGCCGGTGGGGCCTCCTTCTGGTCGCGCTTGGGATCCCCGCCATCATCTGGCTTGCCCTGCGCGATAAGGCGGCCCGTTCGGTCGTGGTCGTTTACGACGTCAACGACGAGGCCGCAACCAGGTTCGCCGCCATCGTGAATGCCATGGGCATGCTCAGCCAGGTCGGTGCGCTGCGACAGGTCATCCAGGTAGGCGCGATCGAGACCACCTACCAGTACAAGGTCAACGCCGGAGCCTCCAGCCTGATCAGCAACCAACCGGCCACTATCCACATGAAGGGGCCCGGCGTCCTCGTCACGAACGTCGCCGTGCCCACCCTGGCCACAGGCAGCCGGGCGGTGCACTTCCTCCCCGATCGGATATTGATCAGCGAGGGCAAAGAGTTCGCGGACATCCCCTACCAGCAGGTACGGATCACCACGCAGCCGATCCGGATCATCGAGGACGGCCCGCTCCCCCCGGACGCGCACATCGTTGACACGACGTGGCAGTACGTAAACGTCAGCGGCGGCCCCGACCGCCGCTTCAAGAACAACCGCCAACTGCCCGTCCTGCTGTGGGGCCGCCTTACCCTCACCGGGCCGCAGGGCCTGCACATGGTGTGGGATGCCTCACAGTCCCGGCCACTCGACATCGTCGCCGCGGCCCTCACCTCCGCAGCCTCCGCGCGGCCACCGGTCGTCCAGCCCTGAACACGTCCGCCTGAACACGTCCAAAGGAGCAGACCGGGGCCGATGGGAGGGCCGAGCAGCCTCTGCCAAGCCCCCGACAACCCAGGGCGACAGTTGACCTGGCGACGAAAGACGCACTAGGTCAGGCTCCGGCGAGGAGACCGAGCCTTGCCCTCAGTCCTCCCACGAACCGCCGACAGTGCAGGTCTGCAGGCGGTTACCAGCAAATACAACGAGTAAACAAGCGCCCACTGCCCACCTCATAGAAAAAATCTTCTAAACACCGGACATCTTCGTAACGGCAAATCCGTCATGTCGCAAATGATTAGTTCGCATGTTCGATAGAATTGAGGGACAATAGCCAGTACAGGAACCCGGCTCGCCACCAAACAAGGGAAGGGAGAACGGATCCGTGACAAACACAACCGATCACGCCATCACCCTCCCTGATCGCGACGCTCCCCTTTCTCCCGAAGATGCCGAGACCCTGCCACCAGGTCCAGATCTGGCCGTACTACTGGGCCGCCTGATCGGCACGCCCTGCACTTCCAACATGCCCGGCCCACTCAGCGAACCGAGCGAGCCGCAAACATCCGGCCAACTGAGCACCCCGAGCGCCTCTGGCACCCCCGGCGGATCGGACAAACCAGGCGCACATGGCGGACGGAGCACGTCCGTTGCACAGGGCGGGCCGGGTATACCCGGCACCACCGCCGGGCAGGGCATGCCCGGCACGTCCGGCGAGCCACATGTGCCTGGCGTGTCCGCCGGATCGGGCGAGCCGGACGCACTCAGCGAACGGGTCACCTCCGGTGCCCACGGCAAGCCGGACGGCCCGGAGGCGTCTGGCGGGCGAGGCATGTGGGCTGCACCCGGCGAGCCGGACGCGTCCGGTACGGCCACCGAGCAAGGCCCGCATGGCACATCCGACGGTTCGGCCGTGCGGGGTGCCTCCGGTTCTGGCACGTCCGGGTCATCCGGCACGGAGCCGGAGGCGTCCAGCCAGCCGGGTAAGCCCGGTGCGTCAGGCGGGTTGAGCCGGCTGCCGGATCATGAGCTGGTGTCGGTGTTGATCGGGTGGCGACGGCTGACCTCCTGGGCCCAGGCAGCCGAACTGGAGGTGGTGGCCGAACTGGAGGCACGTGCCCAGGCCACCCGCCCCCGCGGGATGACGCAATCGCAGGTCATTGCCGAGACCGGCAGCGAGATCTCGCTCGCACTGACCCTCACCGAGCACTCAGCCGCCATCCTGCAAGCCCTGTCCCACCAGCTGGTACACCAGCTCCCGGCCACCTTGGCACTGCTGAAGTCCGCCGCGATCGACCTGCCCCGCGCCCGCGTCATCGCCACCGGATTGACCGGCGTCTCCGCCGCCGCCACCCGCGCCGTGGAAGCCGCCGTGCTCCCGCATGCCCCCTCGATGACCACGGGCCAGTTGCGCGCCTTCGTCGCCACCAAACTCGCCGAACTCGCCCCCGAGGAGATCGCCGCCAAGGCCAAAGCGGCGCAGAAGGACCGGCGCATGGAGGTGCGTGAGGACGAGCAGGGCACCGCCACGCTGCTGGGGATGAACCTGCCACTGATCGCCACCGTCGCCGCCGCCAACCGCATCACCGCCCTGGCCAAGGCGTTCAAGAACAACGGCGACCCGCGCACCATGGACCAGCTCCGCGCCGACGTGCTGCTGATGTGCATGCTCGGCCTGATCCCCGGCCGTAACACCCCCACCCCCACCCCCGTTTCCGACTCCGCCGCGCCCGCCGCCCCCGGTGCCCCGGCCGCTCCGCCCGGCGGCAGCAGCGCACCGGCCCCGGCCGCCCCGGACCCGTCGGCGCGGCGACCGGACACGCCGCAAGCGGACACGCCACAACCGGATGGATCGGTACCGTCCACGCCGCGCCCGCGCGTCCCACACCCGCGCGTCCCACACCCGCGCGTCGCGCACCCGTCCGCACCGCACCCGGGTTCCCCGGCCGCTCCGCCCGGCGGCGGCGCACCGGCCCCGGCCGCCCCGGACCCCTCGGCGCCGCGACCGGACATGCCACAACCGGATGGGCCGGAACCGTCCACGCCGCGCCCGCGCGTCCCACACCCGCGCGTCGCGCACCCGTCCGCGCCGCACCCGGGTGTCCCGCACCCGTCCGCGCCGGACTCGGCCGCCTCACACCCGTCGGTGCGGCGACCGGGCATGCCACAACCGGACGGATCGGAACCGTCCGCGCCGCGGCCTGGTGTCCCGAACTCGCCCGTGCCGGAACCGGACATGCCGCAATCGGACATGCCGGAACCGGATGGGCCGGAACCCTCCACGCCGCGCCCGCGCGTCGCGCACCCGCCCGCGCCGCGTCCGGGTGTGCCGCGGGGGGCCGGACCTCAGCCCGGGGGCTCCGGCTCCGCCTCCCGTGAGACTTCTGCGCCGGGGACGGCTCGACCGGACCGGTCGGTGCCGGAGACGGCCCTGCCCGAGGCCGCCTCGCCCGAGGCTGATCCGTCCACCACCGCCCAGCCCGAGGCCGAGGTGTCCGAGGCTGAGGGATCCAACGCCGCGGGGCCCGATCACAACCGCGGCCCGCATCAGCCCGCCCTTGGCCAGGAGCCTGCGGCGGATCGCGAGCCCGCGCCGCGTCAGGCCGCCCCGGAGCGGGATCGCGAGCCCGCCCCGGACAACCGGTCCGCGCGACGGGACGCCGCCGCGCGCCTTGCGGCCCGGCTCTTGTGCAGGCCGCGACGGGACGCCGCCGCGC